>JALCBJ010000105.1:14999-23365 GCA_028066595.1 Thermoanaerobaculia bacterium | reverse complement strand
CGCCATCTGGCACATCGTCGAGGATCCCGAAATCTACCGAGGTCTTCCCGCCCCACCTGGAGTCGCGGCCATGGACTGGCAGATCGTCGGAGCCGACGAGTGGGGCCGCCGGGGGCTCCGGCTGGTGCGGCCGACCGCTGGAACAGGCCTCAGCGATACCTTGTGGGACGGAAGCGATCCGGCGACCGGATACGACATCGTCGCCACCGCGTCGGCTGGGAGGACGATCCTGCGCTGGGTCGACGGTAGCGCCACCGGCATCACGATCCGCGACCTCTCGGCCGCCGGGCCCGAGATCTCGTTCTCCGTGTCTCTACCGTGGGACGGCACCGGGCAGTAAGACGCGCAATTCGGGAACCGCGGCCTACCGGCCCGGCCCCGGACGGACTTCTCAGTCCTCCTCGAACACCCCGCTCAACAACACGTCGTCGCCGTGCCGGACTTCCGCCACGTCACCGACGCGTGCCTCCGGCAAGGATGACTCGTCCCGCGAGCTGACCCGAAGACGGATCTTCTCGCCCTCGTAGACGAGGTCCCGCAGCCGTTCATCATCCACGAACACCGAGAGCCCGGCTCCGCTCGGTAAATCGAGCGAGCCGGGCAGCTCGATCAAGAAAGAATGGAATCCCTTGGAATGGCGGTAGAAGCTGATCTCGCCTTCCTCCGCATCGGAACCTGGGTGCCGTAGATCGGCCTCCAGGCACTCGTCAATCAGCGAATCGGTGAATCCGGTCCACAGCTTCGAGAGAAGGCCTTGTGATGAGTTGTTCTTCATGATGGGAGGGTGGTCGTATCTGGGAGAGTTCGTCAGGATGGGGACATGCTAGCGGGCGTCCCACATCGAGGGCGTTCGTACTCATGAGCACGGGGTCGACATCGAAGCCGTCGGCGGTGAACCTTCAACTCGGCCGCGTGCGCGGTAGGAAACTCGGTCTGAGGCATTGCCTCAACAGCCCAGCCGACCCTTCAACTCAGCCACACTCGCGTTAGGAACTAGCTCTGCAGCTCGGGAGACGCGTCCGAGGCCTCCTATGACTCAGCCGCGCGCGGACGGAAACGTACTGATCAGCATGATGACCGCAAGCGCACGCGCCTTCAACTCGGCCGCGTACCCGGTAGTAGGCAACGGGCGATGTGGCGATCGGTAACCGCTGGGACCATCTTCCTTCAACTCGGCCACGAGTACGGTAAGAAATACGTTCATATCACCAGTAAGCTCGGCAATTGTCGTCCTTCAACTCGGCCGCGTACGCGGAAGGAAACGGTATCGTCGGCGCCGTCGTGGGAGCCCTCTTCAACCTTCAACCGGGCCGCGCGCGCGGAAGGAAACGGTGGGCGGCAGCTATCTCGCCGCGGTCGACGTGGACCTTCAACTCGGCCGCGTGCGCGGAAGGAACGATACCGACTTCGGTCATCTCTTCCCAGGTCACCGGCCTTCAACTCGGGCGCCCGCGCGGAGGAAACGCGTCGGTGTACTGCTCGCTGGACTCCATCACCCTTCAACTCGGACGCGCGCGCGGAAGGCAATGACTTCGCAAAAACTCATCGACTCTCCTATTGATCCTCCAGCTCGGCCGCGAGCTCGGAAGGAAACATCGGGATGCGATGGACGGGAGGTTGCGAGGCATTCCTTCGACTTGGTCGCGAGCGCGGAAGAAGACGGCGTCGTGGGCGCGGTCGTCGGCGCACTGTTCAACCTTCAACTCGGCCGCGAGCGCGGTAGGAGATTCGGTGCCAGGTCGGGACCGTCGCCTCCCGGGCCCCTTCAACTCGGCCGCGAGCGCGGAAGGGAACTGGAGCCGCTCGGAAAGCGTATCTCGTCGTTAGTAGTCCTTCAACTCGGCCGCGCGCGCGGAAGGAAACGGTTGACTCAAGTCTCGGTGACCCTTGCAGGAGAACCTTCAACTCGGCCGCGCGCGCGGAAGGAAACCTCCAAGTGGAACAGCGCTGGTAAGGGTATCGTCGACCTTCAACTCGGCCGCGCGCGCGGAAGGAAACCATCTTGGCTTCCGCCTCAGCGAGTTGGATCTCCCGGTTCCTTCAACTCGGCCGCGCGCGCGGAAGGAAACAAATCTCTGCACCCTCCCAGGATACTCCTAGGATCCTTCAACTCGGCCGCGCGCGCGGAAGGAAACTGGACAAGAGACGCCACGCTATGGGCCGGATCATCCTTCAACTCGGCCGCGCGCGCGGAAGGAAACACCCGGACGGCCTGAGGATCTCAGACACGATCAGGAACCTTCAACTCGGCCGCGCGCGCGGAAGGAAACGGTCTACGCGATCGGAACAGACACGGTGCAGGAAGTCCTTCAACTCGGCCGCGCGCGCGGAAGGAAACCGCGAAACTCTAACTCTTGAATTGTCAATGATCTACAAGATCAAATCTGCGGGTCCTCCCATCCTGACACACAAGCACAACGAGCAACTCCCTACTCCCGCTGCAAACGCTGATACAGAAGATCTTGCGGAATCTGCGAGCCTCCCGGCGAAACGGCCACCACTACCGACCCGCAGAGGTTCGGAGGTCCCGCCATTCCGGGACTGGCAGCGGACGCGGTTCTGAGATCTCGGAGGATCGGCCGCTGCCAGGCAATCGGCTGACCATCCACCACTTCTCCACGCCTAGATCCCCTTCTTGATCGGGAATGGATCGAAGAAGGGACCGGATTGTTTCCAGAGTCGCGGGCTCACTCCAAAGCGGCCAGATCAGTCTCCAGGGGTCACTGCCATAGCGTCGCCATCCCGCGGAGCGTCTACGGCTGGTCTCGCGCCCGAAGACCGGAATTCCTTCCCAAGCTAACCAGAGTGCACCGTTCTCGCGAAACGGCTGGTCCTTCGTCGGCGCACGAGCTCGCAGAGCGTGGTCGCGCATCGAGGGGATCCAGCCCAAGGAGCTTCCTTTGTCGCTCCAGGTCCACGGAGCGAAGATCGTCCTCTCGAGGCGCCCCTCATCCGCGATGAGCTCCTCACGGAGGCCGGGCAGCGTGCTTCGGAGCTGCACTCGACCCGCACCGCAGAGGTCCCAACGCAGCCGTTGTCCCTCTGTATCCAAGGTTCGTGTCTCCTCCCATTCCGACTCGGCCAGCCGCCGGCCTACTGTGCGGAGTAGTCCAGGACGATCCACTCCGTGGAGCCGAGCCCGACCATTCACCCAGGAAAGCCAGACCTTGGGGTCCGCGGACTCCGCATCAACCGCTTCGGCAAGCAGGCGGAACATTCCGATTGCCGCCATGAACCCAAGGAACGTCGTCCCGTCAAGCCCCGTGTCAGCGACGGGATCCTCCGGGGCCTTCGCCCGCCGCTCCTGGCGGCTCGAGGCGCCAGCGATCAACAGACGGAGGCGCTCCGGCGCCTCTGGCTCCTTGGAATCATGGGGTTCCGACGCCCGTCGATCAGCGACCACGACCAGCGCCTCGAGGTAAGCCAGCGTCCAGGGCCCGAAACGCCTGTAGAGCCTCCAGAACCGATTCGTCGTCTCCAGGATGTCCGCAGCGGACCCAGTATCTTGTTCACCGTCCGTCGACGGCAACCAGGGTCTAGCTCTACCGTGATGCGTCACGATCAGATGACGGACCAGCTCGCTGTCGTTTGCCGCGGACAGATCTGCTCGATGGAGTGATTCGGCCTCGTGGCGCCAGGAGACAGGTAAGCCACTCGCAAGCCAGGCCCGACGGCGCGCTGCGAAGTTCCACCAATCCACACCGCTCTTCGCCCGCGGTTTGCGTTCGCGAATCGCCCGAATCGCGTCGATCTCGTCGCCATCATGGAGCATGATCTGGAAACGGGGATCGAGCTTGCCAAGGTCATGGCATTGCAAGGCGAGGACCAAATCTCCCTCCAGGTCCGACGGCAAATCTAGAGGCGAGACGATGCGGAAGCCCTCTGCACAGGCCCTCGCCGTGTGTTCTGCCAGTGTTTCGGGAACTACCTGCGAAGTCCTGTCCGGCGGATCACAGTGTACGACTCCTGCGGTCAAGGGTCGGCCGTTTTCGAGCGCCGTCTCCGGCGGATAGGGCTCGAACCGCGTTTGCCCGCCCTCCGGCTCCTTGAAAACACGGCGTTGCCTCGGCAAACGATCATTCCCCTCGTAGACCTCGTTGCCTACGTCTTCCCTGTAGTACCTCGGTGGATACTCGTCGCTTGCGCGAAGGGGCCATCGCTGCCTGCGAAGTGCCTCAGTCGTCCGATCTGGATTCCAGCCAAACGCATCGTTGGCGCGGTAGCGGCTTGGCACCAACAGAACGTCCTCGTGCTGGATCTGTTCCCGATTCTCAAAGTCCTCGAAGCTGACGACCGCACCCGGCTCGTCGGAACGCCAGCGCAAGGCATGGACCCCATGCCGGGACATCCAATCCTTCGCCCGCCACCACGAGATCGCCAGCGCTTCGGCACGCACCGGTGGGAAAAGATCGACGACTTCGCCCCACGAGTCCTCACTCGTCTCGTTCAGCTCCCACCGCCAGACCAGTGAAACCCGGTCATGGTCATCCCTTTCCCCATGGAGTAACGACACGATGTCGACGTCGGTATCGAGGTAGGGATGGGTCTCGGCGAGGATCCTCACCTCACGTGCCGTAGGACGGGCAGGTTCCTCGCCAGTGAAGGTGTCGAGCTCGCGAGGCCAATCCTCCTCGGCCGCCAGCCCAAGGTCGATCACTCGATGTCCTTTTCGCGCCTTGGCGGTCTTCCAGAGCCACTTCCAAGTCCGCCCGAGCTCCTCACCGTAGATCGCATCTTCACGCTGCGTGTCTGGGCGTAGGATGATCTCGGCCTCGGTAGCACCATGGTGTCCGATCCGATCTAGACGCCCGAATCGCTGGCGCAGGGCATCGATCGGCGCTGCCTCGGTGACGAGCGCATCGAAATCGAGGTCGACACCGACTTCCACGACCTGTGTGGCGACGACGAATAGGATGCGATCCACGCCGGTTCGGTCCCGGTTCGGTCGAGCTCGAGCAATCTCCGGACTCTCGAGGAGTCGGTCTCGATCGACGGGTCGGATCAATCCGGTCAGCAAAACGGCGTCATGTCCGGAGCGAAGCTTCTCGAAGACCCGGCGAGCGTCATCCACTCGATTCAGTACAACACCGACCACTGCAACGCCTTCGTTCTGTGCCAGCCGGAGAGCGGAGTCCGCGACGTGCTTCGCGAACCTCGTGCCTTCGGCTTTCATGAGACGGGCCCACTTGCGTGTCGCCGTTCGCTTCGCGAGCAGTTCGTTGCTGAGGTCGTCTTCTTCGAGGCGCAGAACTCGCGCGTACTCGGCCTGTCCCGGCGTCGCCGACATCTGAATCACCTGGAGCGGGGAAGGAAGGCCAAACCCTTCTCCAGCGCTGGATAGCACTAGCTTTGTCACTTGCTCCAAGGTGCGCGCGAAATGGCGCGAAAGATGCACTTCGTCGAGCACGACGACTGTGTCGTGTGTCAGGAGACCCGCGTGAATCGCCCGGTTCTTCCACCCGACGCCGTAGCCGCGGAAGAGAATACGGGAGCCGACCTGATCGACGGTGGAGACGATCAGTGCGCGTTCGTGGGGCTCGAGAAGCCACTGTTCGTCGAGAGTGATTCCACCACGCCATCTCACGGCTCGCACCGAGTAGCTCGCGGCGACTTTTTCGGCGTGTGCAAACACGTCGTCCACTACGAGACGCCGGTCCACGACCCAGACAATCCTCCTGGCTTCTCCACGCTCGATCGAGCGCCAGAGAAGGGCGTCCAACACCGACGTCTTACCGCAGCCCGTCGGGATGTCGATGAGCTCCGGCAGTGTCCCGCCCTCGGCGAGGCGGGTCTGCCAGGGAAACGGATCCACATCGTGAGTGCCGCGGTATCGAGCAGCGAAGGACGTACTCATCGCCTTGCCTCACCACCAGATGCTCCGACCCTCGTTCCGCGCCATCGCGCCATGCTGGCTGGATCGAAAGGCTTGCAGAGACCGAGGCCGAAGTGACGGCTGGCGCCGATCAGTAGCGGTCCTTCTACCGGACAATCGAAACGGAGTACAACATGGCTCCACGGCCGTTGGGCTCGTCGGCCATATGGGTTCCCGGGTCGGCGAACCCGGAATTGCGAGCTCGGCGGAGTTCCCGGGACCGCACCATCGCGGCGGGTGATCACCTCCGCAGGCCGCGGTAGGCCGAGCCGCTCGACACTCTCCGCAACGATTTCAACGGCTGGGAGATTGCCCTTGGGAAATCGATCGTAGACGATCGGTGTCACCGTCGCCCAATAGCAAGATGGGCCGGTCCAGGTGCTCATGCGCAAAGAGTGCCGCGAATCGTCGAATCGAAGGCGCGAAGCGTTGAAGACCCCGAGTCGGCCAGCGCGGATCTCTCCCAGTTCAGCCAACGCTTCGAGAAGCTCGGAGCGATCGGCCGCGTCGAGCTCGGGGACCGCAATGGCGAAACCCAACACGTCGCCACTGGCATGACGGTGGCCAACGAAAGGAAGCGGCATCACGGCGAGATGATTTCCTCGCTGGTGCCCGGTGAGGATTTCCGAAGCGTCGCCGTCGGGTAACGCCACGAGAAGTGCGCCGCGGATCCGATCGGCGAGATGCACCCAAGCCGTGACGGTCACGCGCGGTTCGAGAGCCCACACCCAGCTCTCTCTCCAAGGCCCCAGCACTGCCGCCGATCGGTCGGCACGTCGATAGGTTGCCCACGACGGACCTGGAAGCGCAGGTTCTCTCCTGTCTCGCTCACGAGCCGAAAGCCCACGGATCTCGTGTGCCTGGTCCAGCCGACGGAGGGTCCCGGGTGCGGGTACTCGCATCTCTCGAGATCCACTACTTCCCGGAATCCAGGCAGCCTCCGGCACCTCCCCAGCCCAGAGGGATGCAGCCACCAAGCTGGATGAGTGACCTAAACGAGTGACCTCGAAGAGGATGTCGTCGAGGTCTCTCGGAGGACTCTCCGAAACCCGCCAGGTGTAGTACACGGACCGGTGAGAGTGGCCGACGGCGTTCGACAACAGAGGAACCGGCGAGCCAACCGCGAACGTGCGCTCTTGACGCTTTCTTCGATCGCCCAAAGGACGATCAGGCGGGCCGCCGGAGACGGAGTCTCGGGTGATCTTGTCGTTCACTGGCACGTAAACAGTGCCTGTGCTCCGCTCGGAGATGGCCGCCGTGGTCGCGATCTCCGGCGGGCTCTGACACTCCAGCCATTCGAGGGTCTCCCGTCGACCCACCCCAGCTTCGTAGTGGGCGGCCGTCAAGGCACAGAACAGTCGATGAGGATGGGGAGGCCACTCCACTCGCCGGCCGCGTCCAGTGACGTCGGCCAAAACTGGTTGGGTCAGGAAGTCGACGCGGATCGAAAAGGAGGTGAACTCTGTGTCGGTTGCCGCAGACACGCGGCTCATCACACGCTCCGAGCTCGCTCGACCAGCTCGACCAACTCGTCACGAGCCGTCAGTTGCAGTGGTTCGGCAAACGTCAGGCCCTTTGATGCTGCGTGATCGACAGTTTCCTTGAAGAGCCGTAGAGCACCCGAGCTGCCACCTACCTCTAGCGTCGTGAGGTTCTCCAGAGTGCGACCCACGAGCTCCCAGGCTGGTTCCTTCTCCAGCGCCAGCTCGCACCCGGAGCGGAGCGAGAAGCCGTGATCGCGCTGCAGCTCGATCGCCAAGATGCCGAGGGTCGCCAGTACCGCGCGGCCCGCGAGATTGCGCTCCTCGTCGTCTTCACCGTCTATCGGGAAACACAGCCGACGCAACTGCCCTAGAGAGAGCACCACGTGTTGCTCGGCGTACTCCACCGTCACTCCTCCCGCCTGCTTTGCCGGAACGGAGCCAAAACCCAATTCCGAGAGCTTGACCTGTTTCGCCTTGCTGCCTTTGACTCTGTGCAAGGTGAACGACCGTCCGTCTGCCTCATAGGCAGCGATCTCCTTGGTCTTCTGTGCCAGCGGATCGGTCTTCTGAGCCCGACGTTCCCCCTTCTGGACACCCAAGCCCACGATCTCCGCCGAGAGCACGCGAGCGAACTTTGCGCCCATGCCGCCCTTGATGCCGTGGGAGTTCCAGGCGCCGAAGAGTAGCGAAACCGGACAGTGTCGATAGATTGCGGTGGCGTCACGCATCGTGGCGTGTTGTAGGGAGCTGCCTATCGCCGAGGTCGGGAACGGTTCACCGTCGAGGAGACCTTCTCGCAAGTAGGCGTCGAAACAGCGATGCGGGAGTTGCAGCGTCGACACCTCGCCATACCCCTCTACGTCCAAGAGGAGGTCGGGCAGATGGATCACTCCGTCTTGCACCCCTCGGAGCAATGCTTCCTCGGCGCGGTTCGCTGCCGATCCGACCGAGTCGAGAAGTACGGCAGGCCGTACTACACCTTCAGAATCGACGCGATCCTCGAAAAGGTG
>JALCBJ010000105.1:0-14899 GCA_028066595.1 Thermoanaerobaculia bacterium | reverse complement strand
CAGATTCTTCGCGAGTATCCCCAGCTTTCGGAGGAAGCTCTGAGCGCCGCGCTGCGACACGCGGCCCGATCGGTGGCGCGCGAGGCGACGATTCCGACTCCGGTCGGGGCCTGACTCCTCTCGATCTTCCTGTCCTGCTGGACGAGAACCTGCCCGCAGGCCTGACGTCGCTTCTCCGCGGGCAAGGGCTAGAGGTTCGAACCGTGGAAGGTGTCGGTCTTGTGGGTTCCGACGACTCGTCCCTTCTCCGGTACGCCTGTGATCAGCGCTGGGTATTCGTCACCCAAGACCAGGACTTCGGACAGCTCGCCTTCCAGAAGCAGGTCGCGTACTTCGGAGTCATCTCCCTACGACCTGGGATTCTAGACGCCGAAAAACTCCTTCGAAGCATTCTCGCACTGAAGGATCAAGAGGTTGCCCCTCCATTTTTTCTCACCGTTCGGCACGATCGCGAGGGGAACATACGGGTCCGATCAGTGCCCCCTCGCAGCCGCGGACGAGTTGGTCAGTAGATCAAGTTTTCGCTGGAGCCGACAGTTAGCGCGCCGAACTGACCCATACTGGCACGTAATCGCCGCACCTCTCGCCAGGTGGTCATCGGACTTCGGGCAGCAGCCTTCCACCCAGAGGATGGGGATCCGCCATCTGAAGCGGCGGACAGCCCAGAGTCGAGTACCCCGCGCACCACCCCTTGACCACTGAGGTATCCCTCCACTACCATCCCCTCACTGACTGATGCCTCGACGACTGAGGCATCAGCTCCACAAGGGGAGACGATGGCGGGAAGCAACATCTTCGTTGGAACGCTGGATCTGCTGATACTGCGTGCCGTGGGCCGCGACCCCAGCCACGGCTACGGCATCGGCCGTTGGATCCAGGACCGGTCGAGCGGTGTTTTGGAAGTGGGTGAGGGTGCGCTCTACCCCGCGCTCCATCGACTCGAGCGCAAGGGGTGGTTGGCGTCCGACTGGGGACGGACCGAGACGGGCCGGGAAGCCAAGTTCTACAGCTTGACGGCCGAAGGTCGACGCCAGCTCGAAGCGGACAGTGCTCGATGGCACGAACATGCACGAGCGGTCACGGCCGTCTTGCAGTCCTGATGCACCCGTTTGAGGAGATGTCGTGAAGAGGACCTTTCGAATCACCCGCCACAAGACAGACGTCGGGCGCGACGTCGACGAAGAGATCGCGTTCCATCTGGAGATGCGTGTCCAAGAGCTCATGGATGAGGGCCTGGATCCGATCGAGGCGGAACGTGCTGCTCTAGCTGCGTTTGGCGAGTTGCCGGAGATCCGAGACGCATGCCGACGTGAGTCGACATGGGTGGCTTGGCGTCGACGAGCAACGGAGACTCGAGCCGCGCTGATGTCGGATCTGCGTCTCGGACTGCGCCAGATCGGTCGGCGACCTGGGCTGAGCTTCGTGGTCCTCACCACCTGGGCACTCGTGATCGGAGCCAACACGGCCGTATTCAGCTTGGTCCACAGCATCCTTCTGCGTCCCCTACCGTTCCCGGAACCCGATCGGCTGGTCACCATCGTCCGCGGCACACCGGACGACGAGAACTCCCAGATCTCTGCCAGCCTGGCAGACTTCGTCGAACTCAGCGATGGAGTATCGGCCTTCGATTCGGTCGCGCTCCACAACCAGGTGTCCCACGGGCTCGGCGAGCCCGGTCATACCCAGAACGTGTTCTCGGCCTTTGTCACCACCACGTTCTTCGACGTGTTGGGAGTACGACCTCTTCACGGGAGGACGTTCCGTGCCACCGACGGCGAGCCCGGAAGCGGGGCCACCGTGGTGATCAGCTACGACTTGTGGCGGGAGCACTTCGGCGGCGCGACCGACGTCGTGGGCCGCGAGCTCGTCCTCGACAAGGAGCCGCACGAGGTGATCGGAGTCCTGGACCGGGGCTTTCTGCTCGGCGACTGGGAAGCGCGCATCTGGGTTCCCATCCAGATTCGAGCGGACGCTACCGTCGAGGAGCTGCGCCAAACCAACGGCTACGACCTGGTGGCTCGCCTGACGGCGGGCCGGGCCCTGGCCGGCGCGCAAGCTCAGGTCGACACGCTCGACGCGACGAGGCTCGAAACGGCATCGGCGGAGGTCCGTCGGCTGTGGCAAGACGGTGGATACCGTAGCGAGGTTCTTCCGTTGCACGAAGAGCAGGTACGAGAGATCCGTCCGGCCCTCCTCTTGCTGTGGGCGGGCGTGCTCTTCGTTCTCGTCCTCGGCTGCGTGAATATCGCTACTCTCCTGCTGGTCCGCAACACGACACGCCTGCGAGAGCTCGCGACCCGGATGGCTCTGGGTTCGGGCCGCGGCAGGGTCATACGTCAGCTGGTGACCGAAAGCGTGGTGCTGGCGGCGCTGGGAGGCGGCATGGGCCTGCTCCTCGGTACCTGGAGTCTGAGGTTCCTCGAAGCCTTCGAGGCCTACGAGATTCCACGGGTCGACTCCGTGGGACTCGATACCAAAGCAGCCTTCTTCGTCCTCGGCCTGACCACGGTCGTGGGCGTCGTCGCCGGCCTGGTGCCCGCGCTCACCGTGTCCAGGCGGGAGCTTCATCAGGTCCTGCGTAGCGGCAACATGCCCAACTCCGGTGGAGTTCGCCTGGAACGGATGCGCGGCGGACTGGTAGCGGCGCAGATCGCCGTTGCCTTCCTTCTGCTCGTGGGCGCCGGCTTGATGTCGGCGAGCCTGGCGCGGTTGCAGGCCGTGGATCCAGGGTTCGAGACCGAAGGTGTCCTGGCCGGTGCGACCATCCTGCCGTGGGATCGCTACTCCACGATGCCGGCGCGCAACCAAGCAGTCGAAGACATGCTGGAGAACCTCCGTGGCCTGGGCGGTGTCGAGGAGGCAGCCATCGCCAGCCAACTGCCGCTGTCCGGCGAAACCAACCAGGTGATGCTGACGGTCGAAGGGGCGGATCGGAGCGTAGAAACCAGCACTCCGTTCATCACCGTCGTGAGTCCGCGTTACTTCGCCACGTTGGACATCCCGCTCCTCGCCGGGCGCGCGTTCACCCAGGACGACAGCGGAGCGAGTGATCCAGTGCTCGCGATCGACGAGCAGCTGGCGCGACGCCACTTCCCGGACGGCGATGCCATCGGTCGACGTCTGCGTTTGGACGAGTCTGGTCCGTGGTGGACTGTCGTGGGTATCGTGGGCTCCGTGGTCCAGAACGACGTGACGTCGCCCGAGACCCGAGGTGCGGTGTATCTGCCCTTCCGAGACTCGGGGTGGACCTTCTTCCGAATCGCTCTACGAACGAGCTCCGTGCCCGGGTCCCTGGCCCCGGCTGTTCACCAGCGTCTCCGGTCGATGAACCCCGATGCACGCTTTTTCTGGGTACAGACGATGGAGGGTGCGGCCGCCGAGCGGTTGATCTTCCATCGCCTGCCGTTCTATCTGATGTCTGGTTTCGCGCTGCTGGCGCTGATCTTGTCGACTCTCGGCGTCTACGGCGTTCTCTCCCACTCGGTCCACGCGAGGACCAGTGAGCTGGGCCTGCGTAAGGCCCTGGGTGGCACTGCATGGGACCTCATCCGCCTGACCCTCCTCCGAGGATTGAGGGTGATCGCCTTCGGCATCGTGCTCGGTGCGATCTGCGCGGTCGGCCTCACACGCTTCCTCTCCTCCCAGCTCTACAACGTACGACCCAACGATCCCTGGGTCTTCGGCGCGGTGACCGTCGCACTGGCCCTGGTGGGTCTGGTGGCCTGTGGTTTGCCTGCCCACCGAGCCACTCGCGTGGATCCAGTACCTGCACTCAAGGGAGACTAGATATAAGAGGGATCGAGATCCGGCGCATGCTGGTCGAGCCAGGTGCGCAGTTCTTCCTCCTGCCCCTCGTCGTAGCTGTCCGCCAAGTGGGTGATTCTTCCCTCGTCCATGGAGCAGGTCGTCGAAGCCGAGATCCGGATCGGTGGAGCCCCGGCTCGGGAATACGTCACGGCCCAGCTCACGTCCAAGGTATAGCCGTCCACTTCAGGAGGTGACAGAACCTCGATCCGGCGGCTGTCCATGCGCCGATCGAACTGGTCGATGGATTTCTTGATTCCGGCGAAGATGGCGTCCGGTCCCACGAGCCGGCAGGCGTAGCTGACGTTCTTCACTTCGTACACGGCATCGTCGGCGAAGTACTTGCGCAGCCGCGTCCAATCGTCGTCCTTGTACGTCGACTCGAATTCTTCGGCGTAGGCGAGAAAGCTCTGCAAAACGTTCATCGAGATCTCCATGGCGTCGGGTGTCGCACGTCGGCGGGCTAGAGTGGTCGGACTCGCTAACCAGGAACTCTAGACGACTACCCCCGGGGACTCCATGACCACCATCCGCGAACTCGCCCAACGGTTCCGAACTCTCCACGAACAGGACGGTGCCTTCGTCATTCCCAACCCATGGGATGTGGGATCGGCCCGCATGCTCACGGGACTCGGCTTCGAGGCATTGGCCACGACGAGTGCCGGCTTCGCATGGACACTCGGCCGGTTGGACGGGCAGGTGTCCCGTGACGAGAAGCTGGACCACTGCCGCGCGATCTGCGCCGCCGTCGACGTACCGGTGAGCGCCGATCTGGAAAACGGCTTCGGTCACGAGCCCGATGCAGTGGCCGACCTGATCCGTCATGCGGCCGAGACTGGTTTGGTGGGTGGCTCTATCGAAGACTACTCGGGTGGCGCGGACGGCTACATCTACGAATTCGACCTGGCCGTCGAACGGATACAGGCGGCCGTGGAAGCTGTACGAGGCCTGAACACACCCTTCTTCCTTACCGCACGTGCCGAGAACTTGCTCCGCGGCAAAACGGATCTCGACGACACGATCCGCCGGCTGCAAGCGTTCGAGCAGGCTGGTGCGGACTCGCTCTACGCTCCGGCCCTACGCACTCTGGACGAGGTTCGCCAGGTCGTTTCGTCGGTCACCCGGCCGTTGAACGTGCTCGGTCCGATGGTGGAGAACGCCTCGGTCGATGAGCTCGCCGATGCTGGAGCCAAGAGGATCAGCGTCGGCGGTGCGCTGGCGCGAGCCGCCCTGGGTGGTCTGTTCTCCGCTGCAGACGATCTGCAGCGCGGAGGCTTTTCCTGGCTACGAGGGGCAGCCTCCGGCGCCGAAATCACTCGGCATCTCGACCCCCTTCACTGAGGTCTCAGGTGGTGTCGGAGCCCGGTTTCAGGGACTCGTCGAGCTCCATTGCGACGTGTTCCCCGACTCGAAGCCGTCGGAGAAAATCGTGCATGGCGTGGCGCCACCACAGGTCTTGACACAGAGGACCGGCTCGTTGCCGGTGTTCTCGTGCGTGGTGAAACGCATCGCAGTGTTCGGCGAAGCCTCATTGCTCAACACCAACCAGCCGAAGTTTCCCAAGGGAGTGTCGAGCCACGACTGCACGTCGTCCACCATGTCCTCGGAGGCCCAAGAGTAGATACCGTTCACCCCACTGTTGACCGTCGTCGTGGCCGAAGCGCCGGCCACGAAGTCTCCACCCGCGGAAGTCCAGGTGGTCGTGCCGAAGAACGAGTTGAGCCACGTCGCGTCTCCCGTGTCGGCCGCCGCGCCTCCACCTTCGCCCATCGCGCCTTGACTCCCGCCTTCGCCCCAGTCCGCTTGCACGACATGAAGGCTGACCGGATGCGCACCGTTGTCCCGGGGCTGGTCCAGAATCAGCCGTAACGACGCCTGTGTGATCGTCAAGCCTGGGCTCAGCGCGCCGGCAACGTCGAATAGAATCAGTCCGCGCCGAATGTCATCGCTGCCTTGCCCGGTTCGGCCGGTGAAGAAATAAAGACCCGCGCCATTGCTCAACGCTCCGGCCGCGTCTTCGATCAGCGTGTTGTCGCGATCAGACAAGATCGCTGTCGTACCTGTCGGACACTGTGCCCAGGCGGCGCAGGCGAACAAGACGTGGACTGCGACGAGGAGAGAGAGACGGCTCAGCATAGCGGCTCCTGACGATGTCATGACACGGTGTGACTGTTGACCGGCTACCGGTGTGAGACTAGCGGTTCCGGCGAGGTCGTAGCAAGCAGAGCCATCGTCCGTCGCCAGCTCGTCTCGTCGCCGGCCACCTCGAGCCTGTCCAGCCTGCGTCGTCTGCTAGATTCCGCTGCAGTCCCAAACTCCATGCCCCACTTTGCTCTCGACCTAGGTACGAACTCATGAGCGTAACGACCCGACCCCTGATTCGACGATTTCGATACGTCTGCATAGGCACCGCACTGACCGCATTTGCCGCTGCAAGCATGGCGGACCCGCCGATCATCCATCCGGGACCGCCCGGAGAGCCATCGCGAGAACTGAGCCCCGACGAAGCGATCCAAATCGCTGATTCGACATATTCGCCGGCCGACGTGCGGTTCATGCACGACATGATTCCGCACCATCACCAGGCTCTGGAGATGGCGGCGCTGGTCGCGGAACGGACGAACCGACCCGAGCTGATCGAAGCGGCAGGTCGAATCGAGCGTTCCCAGGGTGACGAGATCGAATTCATGCAGCAGTGGCTACGCGAACGCGGCGAGCACGTGCCCGACCCCACGGCCCACGACGCCATGCACATGAGCCACGAAATGGCGGGCATGGCGACACCGGAACAAATGGCCCAGCTGGCGGCGTCCAAGAGCATCGACTTCGACCGCCTGTTCCTGAAGCTGATGATCACCCACCACGATGGTGCAGTGACCATGGTGGAAGATCTGATGGAACAACCCGGCTCCGCCTACGATCCGACGCTCTTCGAATTCACCAACGAAGTCACCAACAGCCAGACGACTGAGATCGAGCGCATGAACGTGCTGCTGGTGAAGTTGTCCGAAGATCCGCGTGCCTCGCTGTCGCCCGGTCTCTACGACGCCGGCCAGGCCATCCACAACATGGAGCTCGTGGCATCACTGACCAAGCCGCCGGGTTTCTTCGATCCCAAGAATCCTGCGGGCCTGTCGGGCGAGCGGGTATTGGGTGAGCCCGAGAAAGAAGACGAGAAGGACGAGAAGAAGGACAAGGACGAGCATCGCGAAGGTCACGAGCACGGTGACGATCACGAGCATGGAGAGGAAGGCCACGACGGAGAACAGGACGAGGATCCGGAAGCCGAGGGCAAGGAAAAAGAAGAAGAGGACGAGGACGACGACAGCGACGGCCGCTCGCCGCTGCTGAGCTTCGCCAACACCGACATGGCCTTCGCGGGCGACGTGCTGGTGGCGGGCAACTACCACGGCTTCAACGTCTACCGCCTGGACGACGACGGTCTTCCCAACTTGCTCAGCTCCGTCGTGTGTCCCGGCGGACAAGGCGATGTTTCCGTCGTCGGCGACCTGCTGATCATGTCGGTAGAGCAGACCCGCGGGCGCCTCGACTGCGGACTCGAAGGCGTGAACGAGGACGTCAGCACGGATCGGTTCCGCGGGCTCCGAATCTTCGACATCAGCGACCTGACCCGCCCCGTGCAGGTTGGCGCGGTGCAGACCTGCCGCGGGTCCCATACTCACTCCGTGGTGTCGGGACCCGGCCTCGGCGCTCCCGAGGACGCCGATAAAATCATCGTCTACAACTCGGGCACTTCCTCCATTCGCGAGGAGGACGAGTTGGAGGGCTGCATCGACGAAAAGCCCGGTGATCAGCGCACGGCTCTGTTTCGTATCGACGTCATCGAGATTCCGGTGAGCGACCCGTCGAAGGCACGCATCGTCGACAGCCCGGCCGTGTTCGCGGATTCCGAAACGGGCCTCCTGGCGGGTCTGTGGCGAGGCGGCGACCACGGCGACGATACGCAGGAGACCAACCAGACCGACCACTGCCACGACATCACCGTCTTCCCCGAGCGCAAGATCGCAGCCGGAGCCTGCTCGGGCAACGGCATCATCTTCGACATTTCCGATCCGCTGAAACCCCAACGGATCGACGCGGTGGTCGACCCTGGTTTCGCCTACTGGCACTCGGCGACATTCAACAACGACGGCACGAAGGTCATCTTCACCGACGAGTGGGGCGGTGGAACGCGGCCCCGCTGTCGTGCCTGGGATCCGCTGACGTGGGGTGCGGACGCCATCTACGACATCCGGGACGACAAGCTCGAATTCCGCGGCTATTTCAAGATGTCGGCTCCACAGCTCGAAGAAGAAAACTGTGTCGCGCACAACGGCTCGATCATTCCGGTGCCGGGACGCGACATCTTCGTTCAAGCTTGGTACCAGGGCGGTCTCTCGGTGATCGACTTCACCGATTCCTCCAATCCTGTCGAGATCGCCTATTTCGATCGCGGCCCCATCGACGCCAAGGATCTGACCCTCGGTGGATACTGGTCGACCTACTGGTACGGCGGCCGGATCTACGGCACCGAGATCGCGCGGGGCCTCGACGTGCTGAAGCTGCTTCCCAGCGAGCACTTGACCGAACAAGAGATCACCGCGGCGTCGGTTGCCGACCAAAGCGTGTTCAACCCCCAGCAGCAATTCCACGTCGATTGGCCGGCGGAGCCGGTGGTAGCTCGGGTCTACCTCGCCCAACTGGGCGGCGCGTTGCCGGAGTCGCTGGTGACCACCGTCAGCGAGGCATTGGACCAGGTCGAAGGCGGGTCCGGCGACAGCTCGCTCGCCGAACAGCTGGACTCCCTGGCGTCCCAGCTGGAACACGGCGACGACCCCACCGTACAGAAGAAGCAAGCCGCGCTCGGACGAACGCTTTCCGCGATGGCAGAGGCACTTCGCTAGCGTAGGACCTGGCTGGAGAGATCCAGCCAGGTCCGTAGGTTCGCGTTCCGGCGCAGGCGTCGACGACGAATGGCAACGCCATTCGAGGTACCCGACGTCTGCCGACTGCAACGGGACCCGCATGAATCCCGTATCAACGGTGGATGCCTATCAGTCGATCCTGCACCGAGAACAGAACGACCGGAACCAACGACCGGAATTAGAGCGAGGACCGGATGGAAGCACTCATAGACGACACCCGCCTCGCTCTTCGCAGTCTTCGCCGCCGCGCGCGCTCCTCATTGCTCATCGTGGCGACGTTAGCCGTGGGTATCGCTTGTACGACGGCGATGTTCAGCGTCGTCCGCGCGGTGCTCCTCCAGCCCCTGCCCTGGCCGGAAAGTGACCGGCTAGCGACCATCTGGAACCGTCCACCGGGAAGCGCAGATCGGCTCATCCTGTCGCTGCGAGAGATCCGCGACCTCCAAGAGATGGCCGAGGGATTCGAGGTGGGAAGCTATTCCACCGACGACGAGACGCTCTCCATTCACGATCGCGACGTCACGTTGCAAGTGACCTGGGTCACGCGGGAGACCCTGTCGTTCCTGGGAGCGAAGCCGATACTCGGTCGATCCTTCCACGACGAGGAGTTCCTCTTCCGCGGACCTGGAACCGCGATTCTGAGCCACGCCGCCTGGCACCGGTACTTCGGTGGCGACGCAGAGGCCCTGGGTCAGACCATCGACGTCGGAGGGCGGTCCCACGAAGTCATCGGCATCATGCAGCCCGGAATCTCCCTTCCGCAGGAGCTCAAGAACCGCCAGCGCACCGATCTGTGGATCGGCACCACGCTCGGGTGGGCCAACGAATGGCCTCGCGAGACCCGCATGTTCCCGGCACTGGTTCGACTCGATCAGGGGACGAGCCTGGAAGCAGCCCGCGCCGAGCTGGACCGCGCCATGAACGAGATGGCACGCCAGCATCCCTCGGTCTACCCACCAGGCTGGAAAGCAGAGCTCTCGCCGATCGACGCCGAGATCTTGGGTCCGGTCCGATCGCCGATCTTGGCGCTGTTCGGAGCGGTGTTCTTCGTTCTGCTCATCGCCTGCGCCAACGTAGCCCACCTGCTGCTGGCTCAGATCGACGGCCGTCGAGGGGAGATCGCCCTGCGCTGCGCACTCGGTGCTCGCCACCTCCGCATCGCGCGCCAGCTATTGATCGAGTCTCTCCTGCTGGCGCTCGCCGGTGGTGTATTCGGCTTGGTCGCTGCCTTCGGCACCATCGAGCTCCTGCTCGCAATACAGCCGGGTGATCTGCCGCGTATCGAGACCGTTTCCGTCGACCCGACGGTGCTTCTGTTCGCGCTCGGAGTCGCTCTTCTCACACCACTGGTCTTCGGTCTGGTGCCGATCTTGGGAGCCGCAGGTGGCGACCTGCAACCTGCGCTCCGCCGCCAGCGAGCCGCGGCGGTGGCGGGCCTTCGGCCGAGCTTGGGACGCAGGACCCTGGTGGTGGCGGAGATCGCGCTGGCCACGGTACTCCTCGCGGGCGCCGTGCTCCTGGTAGGCACCCTGCGCAACCTGGCCCGAGCCGACTTGGGCTTCGAGTCGCAAGGCCTGACCGTCGCGTCGGTAGCCGCGCCCCGAGACGCTCGCGATAACGCCTCGAAGGTCGTTTTCTGGGACGCCCTGAGAACCCACGTCGGCTCACAGTCGGCGATCGACGTCGCCTCGACGACGATGTCCTTGCCGTTTCGCTCCGGTGTTCTCAGCCGCGGGCTCGAAATCGAGGGCATGAGCGCCGCGCAGCTCGAGTTGCCGCGGGTCACCATCGAACGGGCGGCGCCGCGAGTCGCCGAAGCCATGGGCTATCCCCTGATCCAGGGTCGCGACTTCGCCGAGGAAGATCGGCGCGGTGCGGTGCCGGTGGCCTTGATCAACGAGACCTTGGCCGAATATCTAGAAGATCGGCCTGTCGGACAACGAGTCCGAATCCCACAACAGGAGACGCCCTGGCTCACCGTCGTCGGGGTCGTAGCGGACGCGGTCCACGAGGGTATCGACGAGCCGATCGCGCCTCGGATCATCCTGCCGTATACCCAGTTCGACGACATCGGGATGAGGGTTACGTCGTTCAACTGGTTGGCTTTGAGGACCCAAGAGGGAGCCGGGCCGACTCTCGAGACCCTACGCACCTGGGTGCGCGAGGTCGATCCCGACGCCGCGATTCTCTATCGATTCGACATGGAGGACGATGTCGTAGCCGAAGCCATGGCGCGCCATCGCTTCGCTGCCTCTGTTCTCAGCCTCTTCGCCGGTCTGGCACTAGTCTTGGCCGTGGTCGGCATCTACAGCTTGCTGGCCTACTTGATCCACCGAGGCCGCCACGAGATCGCCGTACGTATGGCGATCGGAGCCAAACGTCGCGACATCCATCGGCAGGTGAGCCGATTGGGGTTGACACTGGGCCTCGCCGGTCTCGCCGTCGGAATTCCTGCCGCCCTCGCCCTCACCCGTCTCGTCGAAACGCTGCTCTACGAAGTCGAGCCCACCGAACCGCGCGCCTTCGCCGTCGCGGCGGCCATCCTGCTCGCGGCGTCGCTGACGGCCAGCGCCCTACCGGCCGATCGAGCTACGCGCGTTGAGCCGATGGAGGTATTGCGCAGCGAGTAGGCCGGGAACGTCGAGAACCACCGCGTAGTTCGATCGACGACGGTTGGTAGTCTCCAGTCGATGCCGCGCCCAAAATCAGACGACGTCACGATGCGCAGCAGTGGCGACGTCACGCGCCTGATCCGCGAATGGCGTGCTGGCGATGCACGCGCGCAAGACGAGCTGTTCGAATCGGTCTATGACGACCTTCGACGTCTCGCCGCATCGTATATGCGAAACGAGCGCCTCGGCCACACATTGCCGCCCACCGGCTTAGTGCACGAGGCCTTCCTGCGCATGCGGCGGGACAACTCGGCAGTGGCTCTGGACGAGAATCGCCGCCACTTCTTTGCCGTCGCTGCGCGTGCCATGCGGCGGATTCTCGTGGAACATGCGCGGCATCACGGGGCGGCACGGCGGCCCTCCTCGAGGGACGCCGTTCCCCTCGATGACGAGATCTCCGGTGGTGAGGAAGAGGCGACGCTGCTGGAGATCTTGGAGGTCGACGGCGCCTTGGATCGGCTGCGTTCCACCAGCGAGCGCCAAGCTCAGGTCGTGGAGCTACGCTACTTCGCCGGTCTCGGGGAGTCGGAGGTGGCAGACGTCTTGGGAGTGTCCCGCGCCACGATATCGCGCGATTGGCGCGTGGCGCGCATGATGCTGAAGCGTCACCTCCGTTCCGACGCAAGTACAACGTCTGGTATCGCCTAGCTCGGACGGATTCGAGTCCGGCGACGCGACGACCAAGTCGACCTGGTTGTCGGTCGGACGTTTCTCTAGAGGGCTAGCGGCTCCGAGAGAGGGCTAGCGGCTCCGAGCACGCGGTTCTCGGAGATCTCCTCCGACAAACGTAGCCATTCGGCCTGCCAACGAGGCATCGCGTTGGATTCCTGCGCCTGTTGCGTCGAGGACTCACCTGCCCTGGAAGTTCTCGCAGGAGTTCGAGTCCGACCGTCCAGGAGCTCTGCAGCCCGCCAGACGGATCGGACAGCTCTCCTTCGGCCCTCCGCCTTAGACTGAGCCTGAGCCCGAGGACCCGCGCGATGAAACGAACGCACGATCTGAAGACGAAGGAAGGTTCACAGGCCCGAACTTGGTCCGAGAACCGGGAACGCAGACTCCAGGAGCTTCTTGGGCTCGGCCTGGATACGCCTCCGGACGAGCGAGCTCGAGCGCTTCGCGAAGCCGAAGCGGACGATGAGCTGGTGGAAGAGGCCCTGGCGTTGCTCGAAGAGGAGTCGGAGACATTTCTAGAGCCGGCGCTGCGGCGGCTCGCGAGCGCCGCGGGTGCTGACACCGACCTTCCCCATCTGTCCTGATGCGCCAGATCGTAGAGCAGGAGCCGCAGCGCCCGAGCACACGATGGAACTCACTCGACGACGGAACCCGTGAGCTGGCGGCCCGTCGTCGCCGGATCGATCTCGACGAGGCTCGTCGTACGCTGACCGGTGATCTCGACTGGATCGTGATGAAGGCGATCGAAAGAGATCGCGAGCGGCGTTACGAGTCCGTGGCCGCCCTGGCAGCCGACGTAGAGCGCTACCTCCATCGGCGACCCATCGAGGCGCGCCCACCGACACTAGGCTACCGGCTCTCCTGTCTGGTACGCCGTCATCGCACCGTTGCGGTCGCCACGGCACTCGCTGTCCTGTCGCTGATTCTCGGTACCGTCGGTGCGACGATGGCTCGTCCTGCTCTTCGATCTCTACAGTCAGTCAGATGGCTAGGTGGACGTCCGCCGCTCACGCTCCACAGGACGGGCGAGAGCATGGCCACGCCCTGTTCAGGGAAGGCCCACGGTGGTTGCGCCAGCTGCCGTGGCTCGCCTTCGATGTCGCAATCTGCGATATCAAAGGCGAGCCGGGATTGGAGGTCGCAATTTGTGATCTCCAACTGTCCATCTCCTCGGCTGATCGCCGCGAAACGGACCCGATAGGGTATGGTCGTGCCTAACGTTTATCAACACTTAGTGGGAGAGAGAACCATGTCCCTCCACCGATTCATCGTATTGGCCTTGGCGCTGTTCTGCTGGCTCGGCGCTGCTCATGCTGAGGAGGCAGCACCGCAGCCACACATCGAATACCCAGCCTCTTCCGAGTTTGTGGTCCTAGAACTCACCGGGACCGGCACTCTGATCACAGATACGGAGCAACGTCCCTTCGTCCGCATCCACGGTGATGGTCGCGTTCATGTGAGGCGGCCCTCGTATGTCCGCCTCGATCCTGGGGATTTCGAGGCGTATCTGAGCCATTCTGACCTACGGTCGCTGCTCTCCCTTTGTGCGAGCAAGGGACTCATGGAATTCGACCGTCAAGCGGTCGAAGACGAGCACGAGGCAGAGGCACGCGACAGGCTACAAACAACCGGTTCAGTTCCAGGAGTCGCGGATGCCGGATATACCATCCTCCAGATCCAGCTCGCGGAGTACGCTCCTGCAGGAAGTGAGGTCGTCACCGAGGGCGTCCAAAAAAGAATCTCTTGGCGCGCGTTGTCAGATGTCGTCTCCTGGTATCCAGGAATTGAAGCTCTTGCACGATTCCAAGAGTTCGTTGACGTACTCGAATCGATTCAAGATGCCACGATCGAGGCGTCCAAGCGCGATGAGATCTCTATCTTTCTACCACCGGTGCCCTGAGAAGCATGATCCGACAAATCAGTTCAGTCTTTCTAGTGATCCTCGTGACCGTCGTCGCGATACCGGCTCAGGCGGGAGTGTTCTTCTTAGAGCCACCGATTCGAAACACTATGCCCGACGCCGTGGCACACGCCGTTACCTATGATGGTACCGGTGGCCCAGTCACCGTTAGTCTCTGCATCGACCCCGTGAGCCCATCCGCGGGTGAGCTCGTGGCCCCCGTAGAAAAAGCTATCGAGACCCTGAACAACCTGGTACCGACGACGGGAAACTACGTGCCTCCAGGCGAAAGTACGCAGGTACCGGCGGGACACGTGGACGCAGAGTCCATCATCCTTCACGAGATCTTGCACTGCATTGGGCTCCACCACGGCGATCTCAGAACCGTTCTAGATGAACCGCTGGACCTGTTCTTCGGCGATGCCACCTTTTCGACCGAGGGCCCGGACGGGGACTACTCATTCGTCCTCATTGGTGCCGATAATTTTTGGGGATCAGCGGACGATCGTCGAGGTGATGACGTGAATCTGTTCTGGTTCCGGAAGATGAACAACGACCCGTTCGCTCTGCCGACCAATCCACCGCCTGCCTACGACCAAACCAACTATACGCGGGACTTGGCCGACCTCCCACCGGATGACCGCTACACAGCCAACGGAACACCCGCGGTCGCCGAGTCTCTCGGGTACCCAAACACGAAGGCCATCATGTACTCGCAGACCGGAATACAGGCGGAAGCTCGTTCCCTTTCTCACGACGATGTGACGATGCTTCGCTATGCCATGAGCGGCCTCAACGAGACTGAAGGTGATGCAGACGACTATGTGTTGACATTGGAGCTTACAGACTTCCCATGCGATATCCCGGTTCGACTAGGGCGTGTTAACACAAGTGAACCTGATTCCAGTATGCTCGGGGCATGGAGC
>JALCBJ010000011.1 GCA_028066595.1 Thermoanaerobaculia bacterium | reverse complement strand
CGGGGGCAAACGGATCCGGAGCCGGCTCGGAAGCGAACGGATCTGGGGCTGGCTCGGAGGCGAACGGATCCGGAGCTGGCTCGGGAGGGACCGGTTGCGAGGGAACGGCTGCCTCGGGCTCCGTCGAATGAGAAGTCAGCCCCTGTTTCGCCAAGTAGTTCGTCCTCGCCTTCTCCAGCTTCTGACGCGTCGCCGGATCGATGAAGCTCTCGCTTTCCAAGTACTCGCCGAAACTAGTGTTCTCGAGCCCGGCCATTTTGCGATACTTCAGCGCCGACGCGACCTGGTTCTTGTCGAGTACATTGAAGTGAATGGCCAAGCGCCCCAGGATCAGATCGTATTCTTTGGCGTCCATCGTCAATCCTGCTTCAGATCAAAAAGGTAGCACGAGGGTAGAGCATCGATCAGGGTGGGTCAACGAGCCGTCAAGAGCCGATCCGAGGGTCCTCGACGCCGAGGCGCACCAACAAAGTCTGGAGTATGCGCGCCGTCAAACCCCAAATCTGCCGCCGGCCTACATGGTAGATACGCAGCTCTCGTTCGACACCATCGATCAACACGCGGCGATCCTCGACCAAGTCGGGGTTCGACAGATTCTGCAGCGGTACCGGAAAGACATCCTCGATCTCGTCTTGGTTGATGTTCGTCTCGAGAGGATAGGGAACGGCTCCTACACACGGAACGATACGAAAACCAGACGGTGTTCCCGCCTCGTCGAGCTGACCGAGCCGCAGGACTCTCTCCGGATCGAGACCGATCTCCTCTTGAGCTTCCCGGAGCGCGCCGGTCCATAGATCTTCACCGTCTTCTAGCTTGCCGCCAGGGAAGGCGATCTGCCCCTTGTGGCTGGGCAGGTGGTCGGTTCGCTTGGTGAGGACGGTCCAGAGCTGACCAGCATCGACGTAGAGCGGAACGAGCACGGCAGCCTGTCGCACGTCGGACGGTGGCAACCGCTTCGGCGCAGGGCGCTCCAGCTGGCTGCGTACCTGGAGAATCCAGCTCGCAGCGGAGCCCGAACCGTTGCCGTCTGCGCTGGCATCCGGAGACTGTCCGTTCTGACTCAAGTTACACCTCCATCGGATTCTCCGCTGGCCGCGTCGTTCGCTCCCTCCGTCTCGCCGGCGACGAGCAAACCGACGCGGAAAGGTAGGGGTTTTGGATCCACTCTGGAGCCGTCGTCGCTCGGCAGAAAGGAAAGATCGAGAAAGTAGAGCCAGCGTGGACTCGGGCTCCACCACATGACGTGCCGACGGCCGGGGTCGAGAAGGATTTGAAAGCCGACTCCTCCCGAAGGCCGCAACAACAGCTCGTCGAGGTGACCACCGGTCACCTCCAGGCGTGTCGACGCCTCGTCGTCGAAGTCGAGAACGAGGCCCTCCAACGGTACCGACGACGCGATGAGCATTCGGGCGGTCTTGTCCGCCTCCATGACGAGTCGCTCTCGTTGGCTCTCTGCCCAGCCGTTTCCACCGAGGAACCGAACCCGTAGACCCGCGATGTCATCCCACGGGCCACCTGGAAGACGTTGCTGGCTCGTTTCGTAGGGTAAGTAAGGGGCCACCAGCGGACTGGGTTCCAACCGTGCTTCTCCTACGGACCGCGGCGCCTGCCAGAGAGGCAAGACGGCAGGAGCACTCAGTGCGACGCAAGCGAACAGAGCCACTGTCGTGCGAAGTGGTGCCATCGAACCTGGCTCAGCTGCAATCCGCACCAGCGGTGCCAGGGCAAGGAGTGGCAGAAGAGTCGTGGGTCCCAGAGCTCCAGCCTCGAACAACTGGAAAGGACGGAAAATCAGAAGGAGCAGGACGGCGAGACAAAGCGCCGCGAGCCACGCCCAGAGGCCGCGGCGCGATCCTGTAGCTCCCAGCCGCGCCGGAGTCGGTAGAGCGACCCAAACTACCAATACGACGGCCGCATATGGCAGCAGTCCGATGTGACGGCCTATCAAAAGGAAAAGGCCATTCCAAAGCCAAAGTGCGGAATCGAAGCCCCAGGACAGTACGGGAGCACCTTCGAAATGAAGGGCTGACAGCCGCTGGACCGTATCGCTCCAGTCCTGAGCGGGAAAATCCACGGCAGGAAATCCGGTAGCGGTGGTAAAGCGATAGCGCGTGGCGCCGAAGAGGTGCAAACCACCGCCCACCCACCACTGCGTCAACATCTGAGGTATCGCGCCCAGCGCGACCCCTAGCAGTAGGGAGATTCGCGGCGCAGCTCGGCGCCACAAGCAGAGGAACGCCAGGGGCAGAACCAGCCACAAGACGTTCCAGAGCCCGGCCAGGGAAAGACAGACGCCCGCAGCCATTGCTGACCGGCCGACCCGTCCCGGACGTGGATCTCCATCGTCTTGGCCGGCACGGAGCGCGAAACCGACAGCCGCGAAAACGGCAGCCACCACGAATGCATCACCGTCCGCCCGAAAGACTGACGTGAACATAGGTGTAGCGAAGATCAAAGCTGTGACCCAGAACGGCCCTAGCGGTCCGCTTTTACACGCCAACGTCCACGACGCCCAGAGCGCGGCGGCCGCAAGCAACAGAACATTGGCTACGGCGAACCCGGTCTCGGGACGCCACAAGACGAACGGTGCAAGCCACATCGAATACGGGAAGGGCCGGTCGAACGTGACCTCCCGACCTCCCGTGCCCGACGTTAGCTCCAGGTCGGGAGGCTCAACGATTTGCAGCAGAACACGATCGAAGTCGAGACGCTCGTACCGTAGGTCGCCATCCCTCGTCAGACTCTGCGCCTGCATCAAGACCGTCGCTTCACCTGGCAAGAGATGCAGCGGTGCCCGCTGGTAGGTGAGAGCTCCGCCCATCAGGACGATCCACAGGACGGCGGTCGAGCCCCAGGCGAGGCGCCTCCAGGTGCTGGTTTCGAATGTCTTCACGAGAGAAGTCTCACAGACTCCGGCGCCATGCGGGGCCTTCGAGATCCGGAAAACCCGTGAAATCGAGCACGTGAGGCAAGATCTCCAGCTCGGTATCTCCAGCCGGAGGACGACGCAGGGACCAGCTGAATTCGGCAGCGGCCCCCGGCTCCAGATCGTAAGGCAGACCTCGCCAACCCCGGTCGGCCAAGAGATCGACGCCATCTACCCACAGCTTGGCCTGAAGAGCGACGCCGCCCGAGGGCCGTTCGCCGGCCAGCCACACGGCCTGCGACTCGTTCGTGAGGCGCACGCGGACGGTCCGCCGCTCCCCGGGCTGCCAATCTTCGGTACCTTCGACATCGAGGCGGCCGGTCATTCGATGCCATGCCAAGCTGGTCGGCCGAGGAACGGAACCGATCGCCTCGATCTCCCCTGCTTTTCCGGCGAGTGGGGAAAGGTCGCCCCAATTGGCGGCGGCGGCCACCAGCGCATCGGCAGCGTCCTCGAGACGGTGCTGCTCGGCGATATGTCGACGCGCACACTGGCCCAGGTGCGCGAGACGTTCTCGGTCCGCCAAGAGCACCGACAAACGTTCCGCGAGGGCTCGCCTCTCGCCCTCCCCGACCGGGATCTTGATGACGACGTCGTCGGGCAGTTCTGCCATCTGGGCGTGATCCGAGACCACTGCCGGCCGGCCCAGAGCGAGGATGCGCAACAGTGAGGCCGAGGTCTCGCCTGCCGTTGGGTACCGAAGATTCAGCGCCAGATCGCAAGCAGCTATCGCGGCGGCGAATTCATCCCAATCGAGAAAGCCGAGCACGTGGACCCGATCCTCGACGCCCGCCTCGGCGATGATCCGATCGAATTCGAGAATCGGCGCTACCTCGCCGGCCACCATCAGATGGGTGTCGGCGAGCTCGGGTTCGGCCAGTGCCCAGATCACCTCCTCGGTCCGCTTCATGGGTGTCTGGAATCCGAATGAGCCAAGGACCGGAGCATCCTTCGGAATCCCGTGACGCTGGCGGAAGTCGTCACCGGCGTCGGCTGCCGGTTCTGGCGGCAAGGGAATCCCCATCGGCAGGACACGCACGCGCAGGTCAGGGTAGTCGCCACCCAGCTCCTCTCGCAAGAAATCCCGAGCCCATTGGGAATGAACCAAGACACCGCGCTGCCTAGCGAGAAGGGAGCGATGGGCCGGCAAGGCGAATTGCGCCGAACTGCCAGCTCCCCCCGGCCAACGAAACGGCAGCGCCGCCGCGTCTCCGATCCACCCATGATCGATCGCCAGCTGCCGGCGATATCCCTCGAAGTCCTCCTCCTTGACCGTACGCTCGATCAAGAAATGATGGAGCACGAGGTCATGCAGGACCACCAAGCCCGGTTGCTGCTGAGCCGCGTTCCAGACCTCTACGTGGTGATGGTTGTTTCCCATCTGATAAATCGGGACGCGACCTGGCTCGGAATCCGCGGCCATCACCGGACGCCATCGTTCCACGAGATCGTCCCGCACCGGCTGCCCCGGAAGGTGTACGACCCGCAGATCGCAGCGCTGCGCCAGGTGCGGCAAGAGATCGACGCTGTAGTCCGAGATGCCCGATCGCACCGGTGGCAACGGGGATACCCAATCGACGGCGACCCGGTCTGGAGCGACCCGGTCTGGAGCGACCTGGTCTGGAGCGACCCGGTCTGGCCGAGACTGGCGCGTCACAGTACACATCTCACGTGACGTTTCCTCACGAGGCCGATACCGAACCGCCTTCTACTTGACCGCGCAAATAGGCCTCGATGAACGGATCGAGATGGCCGTCGAGCACCGAGTCGGCGTCCCCCACTTCCGTGCTGGTCCGGTGATCCTTGACCATTCGGTAAGGGTGCAGGACATAGGACCGGATCTGGCTGCCGAAGCCGATCTCCATCTTGGCATCCTCCTCTTTCGCGCGCTCCTCTTCTCGCTTCTTCATCTCCCGGTCGTAGAGACGAGCCTTCAGGATCTTTAGCGCGGACGCCCGATTCTTGTGCTGACTACGCTCGTTCTGACACGACACCACGATACCCGTCGGCAAATGAGTCATGCGAACGGCCGAATCGGTCTTGTTGACGTGCTGGCCTCCAGCTCCCGACGCGCGGAACGTGTCGACCCGCAGATCCTTGTCATTGATCTCGACCTCGATGTCATCGTCGACCTCCGGGTAGACGTAGACCGACGCAAACGAGGTATGGCGGCGACTGGCTGCGTCGTACGGCGAGATACGCACCAAGCGATGTACGCCGCTCTCACTTTTCAGGAGACCGTAGGCGTTGTCCCCACGAACTGCGAAGGTGGCCGACTTGATGCCCGCCTCGTCACCGTCCTGCAAATCCATCGTCTCGAGCTGAAAGTCGTGTTGTTCTCCCCAACGCAGATACATGCGCAGGAGCATTTCGGCCCAGTCCTGTGATTCTGTACCGCCTGCCCCAGGGTGAATGGCCACGAGTGCGTTTCGGCCGTCGTCGGGTCCGGAAAGCTTGATCTCCAGCTCCAACTTTTCCAGATCTCGCTCTACGCGGTCGAAGAACGACAGCAGCTCCTCGTCCCCTTCGCCTTCGGCTACCAGCTCTCGCCAAGCCTCCAGGTCCTCGGCATCGCGATGCAGTTGCTTCAATGACTGGACCTTCCGCTCGACCGCCCGCCGTTTCTGCAAGACCGGGGTCGATGCTTCGGGGTTGTCCCAGAAATCGGGTGCCTGCATCTCCCGGTCGAGCTCCGACAGCTCCTCTTCTACCCCGGACTGGTCAAAGGAACCCCCGGAGGTCTTGGATCTGCTCGGAGATGCGGTCGAAGCGCTCGTTCAGTTCGAATGCGTGGCTCATGAGGTCGCAATGCTCTTTCTAGGAAGGCCGAGCGGTCTCTCGGCAAGGTCCATCGTCTCCACTCGCGGTCACCGTCTCGGAGCGGTGTTCGAGACACCTTCTCGGCGGGAGCGACGGGGCCGGATGATACCAAAGCGCCCGATACCGATCGCGGCCACCAAGAAACACACCCAGAGGCTGGCCGAAGGAGCGCGACTGTAAGGAGACAGCTCACGAGTTCCTCGGACACGGCCGCGCAGGACTCCTGACTCGTCGAGGTCCAGCTCGCTCGTGACCCGTCCTCGAGCATCGACCAGTACCGAGACCCCCGTGAGCGCAGCTCGAAGCATGGGACGTCGGTTCTCGGCGGCGCGGAACCGAACCGCACGCAGATGCTGCCAAGGTGCCGATGTGTCGCCATACCAGGCGTCGTTGGTGATCGTCACCAGCAGCGTCGCTCCCTCTCTCACCTGCTCGGCAACAGCACCGGCAAACACCACTTCGTAGCAGATCGCCACGCCAAGCCGCTCGCCCGCCCAAGGAAGGAGCCCCGGTTCTTCGCCCGCGACGAAACGGCCCGACTCTCGGGCCAGCTTGCCTACGAACGGAAGCAAGGTTTCGAAGGGAACGTACTCGCCGAACGGTACCAATCGCCGCTTGGCATAGAGACCTTCGACACCGTCGGGGCCGACGATGAGAGCTGCGTTGTGCACACCACCCCATGACTCGCCGATCTCCGACTCGCCGGCTGGAACCGGCGAACCGAACAGGACGGGACAACCACGCGTTGCGAATCGCTCGACATCCCGCCGGAGCAGCGGTGAGCCGTGCCATGAGTGGGGAAACGCGGCGCTCTCGGGCCAGACCAAGAGGCGCGGACCGAGGCCGCATTCCGCTTCGGACATCTCGATCAAATCGAAGTAGTCCTGCGACAGCTGCCCCGGATCGTAGGTGATCTCGGAGCCTGGCTGGAACACCGAAACTTCACGACCTCCGGCGCGGGGCATGTCGAGGACCGCGAACCGCCCAGCGAGGATCAGCAGGATACCGAGGGACAGCACGGCCGCTGCGCTCGTCTTCCAGTGCCCGCGCAAGGCGCCAAGAGTCAGTGCCACATTGGCCGCCACCACGCACCAGGAAACGCCCCAAGCTCCGATCCACGAGCTCAGGGCCAGAGCACCAGGAACATCGATCCAGGCGTACGCCGCCAGATTCCATGGGAAACCGTTGGCGAAGAAACCTCTCACCAGCTCCAACAGGACCCAGATCGACGGCAGTACGAAAATCGGCCATAGATCGCTACGCCGCCAACAACGCGCCCCGAGCCAGGCCAGCAAGGCACCTTCGAAGCCCAGGACGACCGCAAGCAGTACCACCAGCATCCAGGACAGCCACGGCGACAGACCACCGAACGTCTGAATGGTCGGCGCGATCCAGTGCACCATAGCCAGCCAGGCGACGAGGCCCCAAAGCGCTCCCCAGAGCGCTGCCCGCGGTCGGCCCATCAGCGCTACGAGCGGCGTCAGCGCGATCCAGGGCAGCAACGAATACGGTTCCGCCTGAAAGCACGCTGCCCAGGCGAGGCCGCCTACGACGGCGATCGTGAGATCGGCCCACATCCCTCGAGCTTTCGACATCCTCATCACCTTCGATCTGGTCGCAGGAAGCGTGCGTCAGATCGTCGTAGCGCTAGTTCTCGGCGGACGTGACCCAGGTCTCGTAGCGGTACTTCTGGCGCACCATTCGCTCGACGCCCTCCGCGTCCTCGCGATCGTCGTAGGGACCGATGCGTACTCTGTATCGCATCTGGCTCCCGACCCGGACCGGTGACAGATAAGCCTGGTAGCCATCGCTCTTCAACGTCTGGACCACTCTCTTGGCCTGATCTTCGTCGCGGCCGCTGAAGACCTGCACCACAAAGCCGCTCGATGGTTCCTGGCCGGCGGGTGTCGGCGAGGGTGCCGGGATCGTTGCCGTGGGTCGGAAGGGGCCGTCGTCGCTCGTCACCGGTGGCGGCCCTTCCGAAGGTTGTGTCGGCGTGGCGTCCGGCGGCGGCTCCTGCGAAGGCTCGGGCGGGGCCGCCTCAGCTCCGGACGACGACGCTTGAGGGCGCGGAGGCGGAGGGGGTGCTTCGCGCACCGGCGTCTCGGGATCTCGGCCGAGATCCTGAGCCAGAGTCGTCTGCGGCGTAGGATTCTCCAACAACGAAAGATCAGGCTTGTCGAGCCCTTCATCGGACTCTTCAGGCCCGGCCGCTCCCTGATCGAAGCTGTACTCCTCGACGCCTTCGAGGTCGGTGGGGACTTCGGGTCCGTTGCCGTCCGCGACCTGCGGTGCCTCGGGCCGATCCGGCTCTCTGGCATCGTTCTTCCCGACCCAAACACCACACAAGAAGACGCCGGCCACGAAAACCAGCAGGACCACGAATGAGACCACCACCTGGCGGTGGGTCAAGGCAATCTCGTAGTAGCTCGATTCGTGGTCGCTCATGCGCATTCTTCCCGAACAGATTCTATCGGCTCGCCGCTACCTTCGCCCGGCGTATTCCGGTCACCTTCGTCCGCGTTTCGTGCATCGAGACCGATCTTGGAACCAAAGGCTCGAATCAACTCGATCGGCAAAGGGAAAATGATCGTGGAATTTCTCTCGGTAGCGATGTCGGAAAGCGTTTGGAGGTAGCGCAACTGCAGGGTGACGGCGTTCTTGGACACCTCGGTGGCAGCTTCTGCCAGTGTACGCGACGCTTGTAGCTCACCCTCTGCATGGATCACCTTGGCGCGCTTCTCGCGCTCCGCCTCCGCCTGTCTGGCCATCGCCCGCTGCATTGTCTGAGGAAGATCGACGTGCTTCACTTCGACCGCCGTCACCTTGATGCCCCATGGATCAGTCTGAGAGTCGACGATCTCCTGGAGTTGCTCGTTGAGCTTGTCGCGTTCGGACAACAACTCATCGAGGTCGGCCTGGCCGAGCACCGAGCGCAACGTCGTCTGGGCCAGCTGACTGGTAGCGAAATGGAAGTCCTCGATCTCCGTCACCGCTTTCTCGGGATCTACGACACGGTAGTACACCACCGCATTCACCTGCACCGACACATTGTCTCGGGTGATCACATCTTGAGGCGGGACGTCGTGGACGATCGTGCGTAGCGAGATCTTCTGGTAGGTAACGAAGGGCCAGAAAACGAAACGCAGACCAGGCGACTTGAGGTCCGCGAGCTTGCCGAGCCAGAACGTGACGGCGCGTTCGTATTCCAGCAGAACGATAAAGCTCCGACTGAAGAAGACGAGCAGCGCGAGGCCGAGGAAGATCGGAACGACGAAGTTCATGTGGTGCTCCGTGAGTACGAGTCATGCGCCTGCGACACGGGCGCGACGCGGAGAGTCAGACCGTCGACGTCAATGATCTCGATGGACTGCCCCGTCTCGAGCGCGGGGGCTCCCGTCCCGGGCGTCCTAGGGGCAAGCTGTGTCTCCGCCAGCCTCGCTTGCCAGAGCTCACCACGGACCCGAACGCGTAGGTCGCCAGACTCCCGGGCAGATACCACCGAGCCCTGGAGCCCGATCATGCCATCTCGTCCTGTCGTCGCGGTCTGCTTGCGCATCATCAGGGTCCGACGCGAAATGAAGCCCATGGTCAGGAATACGACGACGCCCGCAACCACGAGTTGCCATGTCGGCACTCGGAATTCGGGTCCGGCATCTCTGAAGGTCATCAGCAAACCCAAGACCAAGGAGACGCCCCCGCCCAACGTCAAGATGCCGAACGTAGGTGCCATCAACTCCCCGACGAAAAACAGGAGCGCCAGACCGATCAGCGCCAGTCCTGCGTGATTCACCGGCAACACCGACAGTGCGTAGAAAGCCAGGATCAGGCAGATCGCACCCAGGACTCCGGGAACGAGAGTGCCTGGATTGGAGATCTCCGCGTAGAGGCCGAGCATGCCGAGAGCCAACAAGAGGCCGGCGATCTGAGGATGGGCGAGGGCAGCGAGCATGCGGTTGGCCAGACCCATCTCCAGGTTTAAGATCTGGCCCCCCCTCGTACGTAGGGCGCCACTCGCCAGTGCCGGCTCGCGCCGCATAGTACGACCGTCCACGACGCGGAGTAGCTCCTCCAAGTCACCGGCCAATACGTCCACCAGACCGTGCTCGACCGCCTCCTCGGCGGTGAATGCGAGGCTCTCGCCGACCGCGGATTGTGCCAGCTCGAGGTCCCGGTGCCCTTGGGTGGCCAGCGATCGCACCAACGCCAACAGGTCCTGCTTCACTTTCTCGCCCATACTGCCCTCGATATCCTGACCGCCCTGCGCCACGGGATGGGCAGCACCGGTATGGGTCCCTGGCGCCATCGCGGCGACATCGGCTGCCAGCAAGAGAATAAACCCGGCGGACGCGGCGCGGGAACCTGCAGGGCCGACCCAAACGACGACAGGCACCGAGCTTCCCAGGAGCACCTTGACGATCTGGCGCGTAGCCTCGAGGCTGCCACCCGGAGTGTCGAGTTGCACCACGAGGGCATTGGCCTCGAGCTCCTCGGCATGGCGGACGGCACGTTCGATTCGATCCGTGACGACAGCATGGATCGCAGAGTCGATCGATAGGTGCACAACGCGCGGCTCCTTTGGCTCCATCGACGTCGGTGCGGTGTTCGGTCCAGCGGCCGCCGCGGGCGAGGTCACCAGCCAGAGGGTGGTGAGAACGACCAGCCGAGCAGATGGGGCACGGAACGCGCCCAGAGAGAACGAAAATAGACTCGACCCACTACGACGCGACGAAACGGATGCAATTCGTGTCAGAATTCGTGACGAACCGATCAGGAAGGAACCAGGTGGCTGGGCGGTGGTGCGCACGGCGAGTCGACTATATCGAGAGCGATGTGTCGGCTTGATCTCCCGACCGGCCCGTAGTATCAATCGATAACATCATGGACACTTCAGGCTTTCTGCTCTCGCTGAGGCCTTCGCTACGCAAGCCGTCGTGGCGACCCGCCTCACCCCCACTCTCTGCGGTCGTGCTGGCCCTGGCATTGACCACGGCCGCGATACCTGCCGCCGGCCAGGTCGTCGACAATCCATACCTGGTGGTCGCTCGCTTTCAGAGTCACGCGACGAACGGCTTCCTCTTCTTCGACGAAGCGGACGGTCGCGGTCGGATCGCCGATCGCTTGAGGGATCCCTCCGAGATCCGGATTCAGGCCCTACCGGGAAATCTATTCGGACTCTACGGTCGTGAAGTACAGCCCGTTTTCGGCGACCTGCACTTGGCGCCGATCTTCGATTCCGGCGGCACCGTGCGCTCCGCTCTTTTCGTGGAAGCTTCCACCGGGTATATGGCGTATGTCGAGGAACTCGGGCGAAACGGTGAGCTCGGAGAGCTGAGGACCACCATCGGCCGTCCTTTCGGCCCGATCAGCGGTGGAGACGGGAACTTCGCTCTCTTACCGCTACGTGGCCGAAACGGCGCAACGCGTGGTGCCTACCTTTACCACGGGCTCGACGGCGCCACGCTCTTCGTGGACGACATCGGCGAGCTTCGCAACGATCCACCCGTGGCCACGGCGACGACGTTGCCGCCGGCCGAAGGTTGGGTCTCTACGGCGGAGCTGCTGAACGATGAGCAAACCATGGGCTTCGTGCTACTCGACAATGCGACCGGCCGAGTCACCCGGGTCGACGTGTCCCAGGCCCAACTCAGCCGGCTCAGCGCACGCACTTTCTCGCTCGATCTGAACGAAGCTTTCGCAGCTGAGACCTACAACCCGTCACCGACGCGATTCGTACTTGTAGCTCTCAATCTATCGGGTCCGTCGACCACGCGCCTTCTGGTGATCGACACCTCTACCGGCAGACTCGCATATCTCGACGGATTGGAGGGCAACACCGCTTCCCTTTCTTTCCTTTCCCTGAATCTCTATCAGGTGCTGCGTCCGGGAATCGGCGAGGTGACGCGCGTTCTGACACCGATCTCGCACCAGGATTCGACGGGCCGAACCCAAGGCGTCTGGCTCATCGATAGTCAGGGCGGTCGTCTGGTCTACATTTCCGACGTCCTGGACCCAGAACGGATCGAGATCATCTCCGTCCGTCGGCAATAGGTACTCACGGCCCCTAGCGGTTGCAGAAAATCGAGAAGTCGACCTCCGGGTCGCCGGTCCAACGAGCGCCCAAGACCTCCTCCAACACCCACCGTTTGTCGTCGGCGCGCAACACCTCTCGGGTGATCAGAACCTCGGATACGACACCGGTCCCTGTCGTCCCGCCAGTCGATCTTCGCTGCCAGCGTCCGGGAAACCGACCCTGGCGGAGCGATCTTTGCCAGCCTGCAAATAGCGCCCGTGGCGGATTCAACAAACCGCAGAGGCGCTGCGGCGAGTGACGACGGCTCTGGCGCGCCACCTCGCCCGCCAACGAGATCACGTGGGAGGCGAAATCCAAGACGGCGTTGCGAAACGCCTCTTCGCGGTGCTCAGGCGGCACGCCGGGCATCGCGTCTCGGGCCCGCGATCCGATCTCGGCTGCCCAAGCTTCACCGCGTCGTGACGCCAGGTTCACGTGGGCCTCGAGAAGCGCGTTGAAGAACTTCTCGCTCGAGTCGACCGCCAGCGACTCCAGCTCTACGAGACCGTTTCCTTCGCGGTAGACCTGCTCCCGTAGTACTAGCCGGGGGACTCGAAGACCCGGTAACAACCGCTCGAATTCCTGTCCAGCGGCCCGCTCGAAATGCCTTGCCCAGCGCATTTCTTCGGCGTCTTCGGGAAGGTACGCCGCAGCGACCCACTCGTCGCGGCGATGGAATGTGATCCATAGAGATCTCGGGGTCTCACCAAGCCATGCGACCGGTACCAGCCGACGGTAGGTCGGGTCGGCCTCCGCGAGGCGCACGTCGATCCACCAGCCGTTGGGCCCTACGGCCAACAACAAGCCGGCGATCCAACTACCGATGCCGCTCACGGATGAGCAGCGAGTCGCGCGCCGATCTCATTGACCTTGCATTTGTCGACGCAGCAGCTCGTTCTCGAACGCGACGCCGACTTGCGCGGTCGCGAGCTCGAGCAACTCGATGTCTTCGATGGCGCGGTTGGACGAGCCATTGTCGGTATAGACCACCGAGATGACACGCTCGCTGCCCATCACCGGGAATACGACGACTTGTCCGTTGCGAGGCCGGCCTAGGAGCTCGCTGAACTCGGGCGGCAGTCTCGCTTGGTCATAGCCGACCGAGCGGGGTTGACCATCGGCGATGCAACGTGCGATCACGTTCTCGTTGGAGATCGGTACCGCAAGGCTGCGGGTCACTTCTGCCAGGGGCCGACCATCCGCGCTGAAGCCGAAAGCACCCAGGGCAGTCAGCGTGTCACCACGAACGAGCAGCAGCACAGCTCGCTCCACCGACTCGGAGATGATGTGCATCAGGTTGAGAGCCATGGTGGCCGACAGGAGCCCGGAACGAATGTCCGCGAGCACGCGGCGCAGGCGGGCGAATCCCTGCTTTTGCTGCTTGGAACCGGAGCTGGGTCCGGTGATTGGCCCGGCGTCTTGAAGGGTTCGGATCAGGCTGTGAAAACAGGCGGCGATCGCTACCGGATCGGCTGACAGTGCAGCCACCGCGCCAGACTCGAACGCTTGCGTGGTGAGCTCCGGCGTGTCCACCAAAGCGATCAGGGACGAGCGCGGTCGAGATCGCCGGATCGCCAGCAAGTCATCCACCGAGTGATGGCCCTCCCGCATGTCGAGTACGACGATGGTCGGTGTCGGCTCTCCGGGGAGTCGGGTCCCTGCCTCCCGCAGCGGTACGCGCACCACCTGAGCGATCTCCGGTTGGATGATCTGATCGAGATCGTCAGCCAGGCTTCGGTCCGGCGAGACGACCTGCAGTCTCCGGTGCGCAGCCTCCGGGAGCAGGTCGTCCTCGTCGATATCGAGCGCCAAATCGATGTCCAGGCCCTCGATGACCTCGGCTACGGAATCTAGCGACCGCTCCTCTCCGAGGATCGTCTCTTGAGGAGTCTGCTCATCGCCAACCTCCACCATCTCCGATGGCTCGGGACCCGAGATTTCGGGCCGATCCCGACGACGGACGACCGGACGTCCCTCCGCCTCCGCCTGCCGGTTCTCGTCCATCATCCGCGAGGCTTCCAGCAACACCATCTGAGTGTTGAGATCGAGCTTGGGGATGACATCGCCTGGGTACATCGCGATGTCCTCGTTGGGCTTCAGCTCATCCAGGGCGAATTCGAAGGAACCGGTCGACCAACCCACCAACTCGTAGATGGTCTCCTCGATCTGCTCCTCGATCGCGGCACGAATGTTCTCGAAGTCGAGCGTGCCAGAAGTGGTGAGCACCTGCCCGAGCGAGCGTCGCGGCTGCTCCGAAATCTGCTGGCGCAGGATCTGCTCCATGGTGTCGCTATGGACGAAACCCTTCTCCACCAGGAGCTCCGACAGGCGCAGTGTCCCCGGTCCGCGAGCCGACACGATCTGGCCGCGATGAAAACCGATCTCGGCCTCTTGGTGTCCTCGCTGTAGCGACAGCGTCCCGGTACGCCGGCCGAGATGCACGAACTGCATCACGTCGGCGAGTGAAACATCCTCGAGCTTTCCGTTGAGGCTCACGCCGTCTGGCTCGGGCTAGGTGCTTCGCACCAGCTGGACCAAGCTCTCCAGGGTCCGGAGCTTGCGATCGGTATTGGAATAGACCCGCGCAGCGAACAGAGCCGACGCGGCGTGAGCGGCCAATAGATCCAGAAGGTCGCGGTCTTCGGCTCGGAGAATCGACTTGTGATCAAACAGCTTGAGCACCACGAGCACGCCGACGATGGCATCTTGCACTCGCAGTGGAACCGCCGCAATCACCTCCGAGAACTCGTCCGGACCCATGCGGAGGACACCGTCGTCCAGTGCCGCGTCTACCAGCGGATCACCGCCGCTGTAACGATCACCCTCGTAGAGACCGCTGTTATCGTTCTCCAGGCCACGGGCAAGGGCGATCTCGCAGTCTTGAGATCCTTCTTCGCGCAGCAGTAGGGCGAAGCGCTCGGCGCCAAGCAGATCGACGGCGATCTCCGCGATCGTTGCCTGCACCTCGGTTGGGTCCAGGGTGGCGTGCAGTTGGAAGGTGGCGACATAGAGGTTCATCAGTCGCCCGAGCTGATGCTCTGCTTCCACCAAACGAGTCGTCAGCTCCTCGCGGTCGCGATCGCGCGCGTCGAGGCGCACCTCAAGATCTCGAATGCGGGCTGCCGACTCCTCGTCGAGGCCGGCGTCGTCCTGACGATTCGACAACGTCGTCAGCAGATCCTTCGCTCGATCGAGCGTCGTGTCGAGCTCTTTGAGTAGCCCGCCTGCCTCGCTTTCGCTCATGGCACCTCCAGCCCCGATGCCCCTCAGAGCCTCTGGATGACTTCGAGAAGCTCCTGGTTGCCGAACGGCTTCTTAATGTACGCAGCCGCGCCGGCTTCCAGACCCCGGATCGTGTCTTCCTCCTTGCCCTCGGTGGAGATGATGACCACGGGTATCTCTTGGAATGCCTGGTCTGCCTTGACCTGATTGAGAAACTCCAGACCACTCATGCGCGGCATGTTGATGTCCAAGAGGATCAGGTCGATGTCGGCGTGGTTACCCAAGCACTGTAATGCCTCGATGCCGTCATGAGCATGGATCAACGAGAACTGCCGGAGGAGAACCTCGAACATCTTGTGGATCAGCTTGGAGTCGTCGACGACCAGTATCTTCCGCGGTTGCACCTCATCCTCCTGAGTGTCCACACAGTGCATCGCCGTCTGATCTCCTCGGCCGGCGGCGACGCGTCTGTGGCCAGGGCCCGCTGCTTCAAAGGCCCCGGCGTGGGGCACGATCGGACGTTGGGCACATTGAGACAGTAGCCTAGCCCAAGCCTTCGGGCCTTGCAAGCCAGCGCAAGTAGCCTCGACCACAGGCGAAGCGGTCCTTTCACACGCGGATCCGAACAGTGAATCCCCATCGCTGCGGCACCCTTTGCGGTGGCCTCGGTGGACCGGTGGAAGCCACCCGAAGGTAGCCTGCAGAAGATCCATCGGCCACCGATTCCGGCACGTCTCGTAGTCAGTACCCCCGGCCAAGGCTCGGGTGTCGATTCGCCTTGACATCGCCGAACGCTGGCACCAGACTTGCCGCAATGCTGCGGAATGGCCCATCCACCCGCGGCGGCGATCATCTCGTCCGGCGCGGCATTGGAACCGAGCGGAGAAGTGACTGAATGCACTCCGGCTTTCAGGAGCTTCTCGAGGAGTTTCTGCTCGAGGCCAAAGAGCGGGCCGACGAGGTAGAAGCCACGCTTTTGCAGATGGCTTCGGGCGACGCAGACGAGCGGCAGGAAGCCCTGGCCCAGGCCAAGCGGGAGCTCCACACCCTGAAAGGCAATGCGGGCATGATGGGCTTCAGCGACCTGCAGCACCTAGCCCATGAGATGGAAGACGACATCTTGGAGCTCGACCTGGACGCTCCGGAGGTCGACGGTCTGCTCAAGACCCTCGACTTGCTGCGTGGCGGGCTGGACGAAATACAGACACCTGAGGAATCCGCCCAGGCGGGCGCTCCGGTTGGCACGGAAGCCCCGGAGGCAACGTTGTCGGAATCCGGTCTGGCCGACGCCGAGACTGTGGACGGTTTCGGGGAGCCGATCGGCGGCGAGCCAGGGGGCTCGAGCGAACGCGGAGCTTCGGCTCGCGACGTCGCCGGCAGCGTGCGTGTGTCGTTCTCCAAAATCGATCAGCTCGTGGAAGTACAGGCTGAGACTCTGATCGCCAGGAACCGCCTGGCGGACGCGATCGAACACAGTCGGGGAATCGCCGAGAACTCCCAACTCGAGCTGCCGGACGAATTCGTCAACGTGGCAGCCTCGGCTTGGGAAGACGTCGAAGACGCTCGCCAGAATCTCGAGAAGACGCTGCGTCTCCTGCAAGAGCTGGTCACGGACCTGGGCATGGTTCCCCTTCAGGGACTCTTTCGATCCCTGTCGCGCATCGTCCACGACGAGTCGCGCCGCGAGGGTAAGAAGATCGATTTCGAGATTCGTGGCGGCAACACGCCGATCGACAAGACACTACTGGAAGCCGCTGGCGACGCTCTTGGACACGTCGTGCGGAACGCTGTCATCCACGGCATCGAAACACCGGACTCCCGGCGAGCTGCCGGCAAAGATGAACAGGGAGTGATCCAACTCTCGGCCGCCGTCGACGGCAGCGAGGTCCGCATCGAGGTGACCGACGACGGTGCCGGGATCGATACCGGGGCGCTCCGAAAGAAGGCTAGATCCGTAGCGCCGGAACTGGCGGCTGGAGCGTCCGACCTGGCGCTCCTGTTCGAAGAGGGAGTTTCCACCCGCAAGTCAGCCGATCTGGCCGCAGGACGCGGCGTCGGCATGGCGGCGGTCAAGAGAAGCGTCGAAGCCCACGGCGGACGCATCAAGGTGCAGTCTGAACCCGGGATGGGCACCTCGTTCGCTCTTCACTTGCCGGTGTCCGCGTCGATCCTCCGGTCTCTCCTCCTGACGGTCGACGGCGAAGACTATGCCCTGCCGCTCACCGCCGTGACCGAGACCCTCTTGCGCGAGAACGAAACGCTTCACGAAATGAATCGTGCGGCCGTCGTTCGATGGCGTCATCAGGTGCTGCCCCTCCTGGATCTGGGCGATGCGTTCGAGACGGCGACCGGCGTGCGAGAGAAAGGTTTCATCATCGTGGTCGACGTCAACGGACGCCTGCGGGGTCTGGTAGCGGATCGGCTGGTGGGCATCCGTGATATCGTCGTCAAGGGACTGGACAGAATCGTAGGTCAACCCTCAGGGATCTCAGGTTCGACCATTCTCGGCGACGGACGCGTGATCATGATTCTCGACCCGGCCGGCTTGGTGACGATTCCGCCTTCGGCCATATCCTCGGTTCACGACGAAATATCGTGAGTCGTAGCGGACCGGAACAAGCGGCCTGCCACGGCGTCACGCTGAAGCGATCCAACGGCCAATTATGAACCTGTAGGGATGAGTTCCAAGAAGCGCCGAACCAAGAAAGCGAGTCCCGACCCTACGGTCGACGAGACGACGGGCGAGTCCGGGAGCGGGGTCGTGGACGAGAGCTCGGATTCGGACGGAAACGGGGCGAAGGGTGCCTCCCGACCGGAAGCGAAGTCCGAGGCCCCCAAACCGAAGCGCTCTCTGCCGGCTTTCGGATTCGCCGGGGATTTGCTGAAGAAGAAGGGCTCGGCAGATGAAACGGGCTCGGCAGATGAAACGGGCTCGGCGGACGAAAAGGGCCCGGCGGATGAAGGCGCCGCGACGGACGACCTGCCTGAGGCCTCCGTCGCGGAACCGGACACTGAAGACAGCGAATCCAAGGACTCACCCGCCGGTGGCTCTCCGGACGAAGGCATCGATCCTCATCGTCTCTTTTCCTTCGCGGATCAGTTGCTGAATCGCCAGGAGCAACAGGAGAAGGACAAGGGTCCGGAAGCGAAATGGGAGACCTGGGTCACGTTTAGCCTTGCAGACGAGACGTTCGCCTTGCCCGTGGAACCCGTTCGCCAGGTCGTGCGGGTAGCCAACATCACACGTGTGCCCCACGCGCCGCGACCGGTTCGCGGAGTCACCAATCTACGGGGCCGCGTGATTCCGGTAGTCGATTTGAGAATGAGGGTCGGACTGGAACCAACCGAGATCGGTCGTCAGAGCCGCGTCGTCGCCGTCGCGTCGCGCGGTCGCGTCTTGGGCCTACTGGTCGATGCGGTGCATCAAGTGGTCCACCTGGATCTCCATCAGGTACAGCCACCCCCGGAAGACGTGATGACGATCCAAAGTGACTACATTCTCGGGGTATATCATCAGGAGGACTCATTGATTCTATTGCTCGATGTCGATCGAGCGCTCGTGTTGCGAGAGGAGGCAGCATGAAGCGGTCGATCCGTGCTTGCCCCTGGGTGTTCGCGGACACCCGGCAAGCTCGGATCTCGGCTACGAGATATCTTGCGGGCTGCCGTTCCTCGCGATTCGGCATCCAGTTCGCTCTGGCCACCCTGATGGTATTCGGCACGGTCGGTTTCTCTCACGGTCAGGCCGAAACAGCCTTCGCGATGGTCGAGCCCGCCTTCGTCGTCATCGTTCACGCAGACAATCCTGCCACCAGCGTCGACAAGGATCGCCTGTCGAAGATGTTTTTGAAAAAGATCAAGCGTTGGCAGGATAGCGAGGCTGGCGTCGAAGCCTTCGATCAGCTCGAACTGTCCGAGGTACGCGAGGCATTCACGCACTCGGTCCACGGCAAGAGCGTCTCGGCAATCAAGAGCTACTGGCAGCGAATGATCTTCTCCGGACGAGACGTCCCGCCCGAAGAGCTCGAATCCGACCTCGACGTGATCGAGGCAGTCGCCGAAGACGAGGGCGGCGTCGGCTATGTTTCCTCAGACGCTGCGCTTTCCGAAGGCGTCAAGACCATCTTAGTCACCGAAAAATGACGGCACTCACCCCGTGACCGCCGGAGTTCTCTGATGTCCACGTCCAATTCCAGTCGCCTACTGTCACTCAATTGGTTGAAGCTGCGCACCAAGGTGCTGGTCAGCCCCGCCATCGCCGTGATCGGCTTCGCCATCATTCTCGGCGTCGCGTTTCTGACCGGTCGAACCGTGGAGGAGTCTGCTGACAAGGTCAAGGAGTTCTATGCACCCGGCCTGGTCACAGTCCAGGAACTCCAGACCGATGTCTTCTTGATCCAGAACCAGTACTTCATCGACTGGATCTCGACCCTGGACGAAGACGCTGCGTTCTGGGCGGATGATCGCCGTGACCAAGCACTGGAGCGATTCGAAACCGCCAAGCAGAACCCCACGTTCGACCCGGACAAGCTCCAGGAGTTGCAGACCTCCTTCGAGGACTACTTCGAATTCGTCTACACCACCACCGAGGAGGCTGTAACTGCAGCCCAAGGCGAGTTGGATCTCGTCGATCAGACCTTGCTGGAGCCGATCGGACCGAAATACAACGAGTTCGACACCCAGTTGAGGCAGTTCGCGGATGGCTACAAGGAGAGCCTCCGTGGCGAGCTCGACGAGCTCTCTCGTCGACAGCACAGATCTCAGCTGGTCATGGGAGGGGTCGGCCTGGGTCTGATGGCGGCCCTGATCGCGATGGCGTTCCTGGTCTACAGCTCGATCAACCAGCCGGTGAGTCTTGCCGTCAGCGTGGCCGATCAGCTCTCCCAAGGCAACATGGAAGTTTCGGTCGATACCCAGGACTACAAGGACGAAATCGGCCGTCTGCTGCTTTCCATGGAAAGCATGCTCGAGTATCTACGCGAGATGGCCGATTTCGCCGGCGCCATTGCTACCGGCGATCTTCGCCAGCAGATCGAACCGCGTTCGGAAGCCGACCTCTTCAGCCGTGCCATCCGGGACATGTCGGAGAACATGCGCGAGATGATCGGCCGGGTCAAGGAGGCGGCTCATGCCGTCGCCCAGGCCGCCAACGAGATTTCGGTGTCGTCGGCCCAGATCACCAAGGGCGCGGAGACCCAGAGCGGCTCCGCCGACGAGACCCTATCCACCATGGTCGAGATCGCTGCACAGATCGACAGCGTTGCGAAGTCGTCCCAAGCCCTCGCGGTCAATGTCGACCAGACCTCGTCTTCGATCCAGGAAATGGGAGCTTCGATCGAGGAAGTCGCGAAGAACTCGACCAACCTCCTCACCTCCGTGGACGAGACGTCCTCCACCATCGAAGAGATGGCGGCGTCGATCCAGTCCATCGAGGCCAAGGTCCGCGTGGTGGACGACGTATCGGCCGACGCGGCCAAGATCGCGACCACTCGCGGCGAGGAACTATCGACGATGATCGGTTCCATCGGCAGCGCTTCGAAAGACATCGGCAAGATCGTCGGTATCATCGAGGACATCGCGGACCAGACCAACCTGCTGGCGCTCAATGCAGCCATCGAGGCCGCCCACGCCGGAGATGCCGGCCGCGGCTTTGCCGTCGTCGCCGAAGAGGTGAAGCGATTGGCAGAGCGGTCGGTCTCTTCGACCCGCGAGATCGTCCAGGTCGTGGACAACGTTCAGAAGTCCACCGACGATGCCATCAGCCTCACGCGGGAGATCCTGTCGCAGATCGTCGGCTCCGTGACCCGTACGTCCGAGCTAGTACGCGAGGTCTATTCGGCTACCCAAGAGCAGTCCGGCGGCGCTGCGCAGATCCTCTCGACGTCCACCCACATGCAGAACGTCACCCGCCAGCTGGCATCGGCGGCCAAAGAGCAGGCCAACGGCGCACGCGACATGATGAAAGCCGTCGAGGTGATGAACCGCATGACACAACAGGTCGCCGACGCCAGCAGGGAACAGAAGCAGGGCGGCGACCTCGTGGTCAAGGCCGTCGAGCGCATCGCGCAGATCGCGCAACAGAACCTCTCCGCTGCCGAACAGTTGTCGATGAACACCCAGAACCTGTCGCTCGAAGCAGAGCGTCTTCTCTCGGTGGCCGAGGTCTTCACTGTCGACGATTTCGGAGACGAGATGGTGGTCTTGCCTTCGGGAGATACGGAGCATCTGCTGGGTGAAGGTGACGGGTACGGAGCAGACGGTACAGACTTCGACGGCACGGAGGACGGCGGTCCACCGTCCGAGCGTGACACCGACCGAGACCTACAGCACGAAGAGACTTGAACCGGCGCCAAGTCGGTTCCCATGACAGTGCTCCCTCGACTTGGGGAGCCGGGAGACGAGGACAGATGTCGACCGAAAAAGCGCTACCGAACGACACCGGCTGGCAGGAGTGCATCGAGTTGCTGGATCGGCTTCCCTCCATGCCGATCGAACAGCGGGTCGAGGCCATAGAACGTCTCATCCGCAACCCCAGCCCCGGTATCCGTAGCCGCTCCTTGCGTATGGGCGCGGCCGCCATCCCCGACGACCGCATCAAGGAATACCTGCGGTCGGACGCCGACGACGTTCTGCGCAATGCCGGCGTCGAGATGCTGAAGATGCGTGGCAACCGCGGTTTCAGTTTGACGCTGCAGTTGCTCAAGGACGACGATCCGGACGTCGTTCTGCAAGCGGTCATCGTGCTCACTCACCTCCGCGACCCGCGTGCGCTCGAACCACTGCGTAGCGTGCTACACCACCCCGATCCCAACGTCATTCAGGAAGCGATCGTCGCCATCGGCCAGCTGGGCGATGCCCGCGCCATTCCCGATCTCCTGGGGTTCCTCGACTCCGATTCCTGGTTGCAAATGGCGTCGGTACAAGCGCTGGGAAGTCTGCGCTCACCGGTGGCGGTTCCACATTTGAAGAAGCTGTTGACCGACTTCATGGCCGGTCCGATGGCCGCCGAGGCCCTGGCACGCATCGGCGGACCGAATGCGTTCCGGGCTCTGGCCAACCACTTTCTGCGTTTCCGAAACGAGATCGACACCGAGACCCTTCTGGGGCTCCTCGCCCACGTGCTCGAGGGGCTGCCCAGGGCTCCCGCGGTCCCCGAAGGTCTCGAGCCAGAGCTCGAGACCTTGCTGCCGAACGACAACGAATCGATCCGGGTCGCCGCCGCACGGTGTTTGCTGGTTCTGGCGACCCGAAAAAAAGACGACGAGGCCTTGGTTCAGGTCGCCAGCTTCCATCGCGAAGCACAGGTACTCCCCGCCTGCCTCCACCACCGCAAGGACCTCATCGGGCGCTTGATCACGCAAAGCGGAGTGCTTCGCGCTTGGGGCTTCCTCCTCGCCGCCCGGTTTCCCAAGTCGGCGCCGACCGATGCACTGGTCAAGGCCTTGTCACAACCTCCCACCGCCGATCAGCTGCCGCCCATATTGCGTGCGCTGGAGAAGATCACGGTTCCGGAGGTCGGTGCGGCGCTGCTCGGTTTCTACCTGCGTCTGCCGGAGGAGCAGCGAGCCTCGGTGCACCCCTTGATCAAGCTACACCAGCCGGCGTTGCGCCAACAGATGGAGGAAGGGGACGAGATCGAATCGTCCACTCGCGTCGTCCTGGGCGCCTTGCTCGGCAAGGATCCCGAATCGATCGCGGAACGAATCCGGAATCTGGATACCGGGCACAGGGTTCGCGCAGTCCAAGAGCTCCTCGACGTGGAGGAGGTCGTACGGCTACTTCCTTGGCAGCAATGGCTGGATCGGAACCCGGCCCAATATGGCTCGGTCGCAGCCGAGTTCGCCTCACGCACGGGCCAACGCGAGTTGGCGCCGGCATTTCGCAAGCTGTTGAAAGAGAAGCCCGAGCCCTACCTCATCCGCACGGTCGGAGAGCTCGGCGACCGCGACTCGGTTCCCCTATTGATCGATCTGGTGGAACCCGACACCCCGCTCGAGCCCTTGATCCTCGAGAGCCTGGGACGTATCGGCGGCCCGGACGCCCGTGCCGCCCTACGCGAGGCGACGCAGTCCGGCCGCCCACCGAGGGAGCGGATGGCGTTCCGGGCCCTGTCGCGGTGCGCCACGGAAGAGGACGACGCCATCTTCCGAGATGCTGCCAATCACAGCGACTGGTACGTCCGCCTTTCCTGCGCCGAAGTCCTGGGCCGTTTCTCTCGGCCCGAGAATCTGGCGGCCTTGGCCCAGCTGGCGGCCGACCCGGTTCCGATCGTCGCACAGCGAGCCTTGTCGTTCCTCGAAGCCTGAGGGTCGCAGGGTGCAGGCGACCCCTTCGCTGAGCCAGGAAGAACTGGCTCTCTTCAACGAGCTCTTCTCCGGCAAGTTCGGGATCCACTATCCCGAGCACAAGCGAGAGATTCTCGAATCGCGCTTGTTACCGCGACTCCGCGCGAACCACTTGCAGCGATTCATCGACTACTACCTCCTGCTGCAGTACGACCTAGACCGGGAGCTCGACGCGCTGACCCGAGCCATCACCAACAACGAGAGCTACTTCTTCCGCGAAACGACTCAGTTCGACGCGCTGTGTCAGTCGCTCGAGGAGTTGAAAGCCGGTGGTCTGGAGGACCGTCTGCGTTTCCTCTCGGCGGGTTGTTCGTCGGGCGAGGAGCCGTACACACTCAATATCGTGCTTCGAGACCAGGGATATGGCCTGCAGACGGACGAGCTACGTATCGACGCGGTCGACCTGGATTCCCAGCGCCTCGAGCAGGCTCGTGCAGGCGTGTACCGACACGTTTCGCTGCGCGCCCTCGACGACGCCCAGACGCAACGTCTCTTCACCCGGACCGGCGAAGAAGAATACCGCCTCAAGGACCCGTTTCGCTGCGGCGTCCACTTCGCTTCGGGCAACATCCTCGATCCGCTCTCGTTCGCGCCCTTGGCCTACGACGCCGTCTTCTGCCGCAACGTGCTGATTTATTTCACCGAGGCGGCATTGAAGAAAGCGATCGACAACTTCGCTCGCATCGTTCGGCAGGACGGCTTGTTGTTCCTAGGACATTCCGAGTCGATCATCGGTCTCACCAAGGCATTTCAGGCGGAGCGTCTGGGCAACTGCATCGCATACCGACGCAAGGAAGACGTGTGACGAGCAGTCAGCGCAACAGCCGACGCAAGATTCGCGTCGCGGTGGTGGACGACTCCACATTCATCCGCAAGGCGATCACACGCATGCTCCAGGAAGAGGCCGATCTGACGGTGGTGGGTTCGGCAGGTTCCGGTGAAGAGCTGTTGACCCACCTCGAGGAATGGGCACCGGACGTGGTCACGCTCGACCTCGACATGCCGGGCATGGGCGGCCTCGCGACGCTCGATCGTTTGACTGCGCTCGGCCCGCTCCCGGTGATCATCCTGTCCACGCACTCGGGAAAGGGCGCACCGCTGACCATCGAGGCACTCCATCGCGGAGCTACGGACTTCATCGACAAGCAGCGCTACTCCCTGGTGGATTTCGGTGCGCTCCGAAGCGTCTTGCTCGAGAAGATCCTACAGGTCACGGGACACCCGCGCGGAGAAGTGGCTCAGGAGCCACCGCCTACCCCGATCACCCAAGCCTCCGCGCTCGAAGACGACAGACGGCTCGGTGAGTACGACATCATTCTTCTGGGAGCGTCCACGGGTGGTCCGCCGGTCCTTCAGACCATCCTGGAAGTCGTGGGGAAATCTGTGCCGGTGCCGATCGTCATCGTCCAGCACATGCCCTTGGGATTCACGCAGGCCTTCGCCGAGCGTCTCAACGCCTACCTGCCGCTGGTGGTACGCGAAGCCTATCCAGGTGAGATCTTGCAGGCCGACACGGTCTACATCGCTCGCGCCGGGGAGCATCTGCGCATCCGGCGACGGGAAGGACGGCTGATGGCCGAGGTGGGACTGTTTCCGAAGAACCTCACCCACATGCCCTCGGTCGATGTGCTCTTCGAATCTGCCGCCCGCGCGGTGGGCCGGAGAGCTGTCGCGGCACTCTTGACCGGAATGGGTTCCGACGGTGCCAAGGGATTGGCCGCGCTCAAGGCGGCCGGTGCCTATACCCTGTGTCAAGACGAGGCATCTTCGATCGTCTTCGGTATGCCTCGCGCAGCCATGTCGAGGAACGCTGCCCGCGAAGTCGGCGATCCAGACCGAATCGGACGACGCCTCAGCCAGCTGGTGACACCGGCCCCCAGCTGAGTCGCCAAGGGCTGCTAGGACCAATCCTCTCGCATGGGTTCCAGGCTGCTTCTGAGTTCCTGACTTGTCCATATGTTCGCCGGCTAGGAAGCAGCCACCCAGAACCGCTCGCCGCCGACCGACCGGACGTGCCGTCGCACTCGCGCCGCTATGCTCCGACCCGGCACCAGCAGGCGCCGAACACGTGAGCCGAAGAGCGAGCTGACCTGGCTACGATAGGCAGCGATGGCCTCGATGCGGGCCGCGAGATCCTCCGCATCGAGACGCTCGACCTCCGGTTCTAGCCCTCGAACTTCGGGCCCCAGATCAGCCTCGTCCAGTGTCAGAACATAGGGGAAGTCTTCGTAGAAGCGCAAACGCTGGCCGAAGACGGCTTCGGCGGCCCGGCGAACCAGGCGATGGTCCATGTGCCCTCCCCATCCCACCGGCGCCGCCACCTCCGGGACGTCTTCGAGGTCTCGAAAACGGTCCGCCAACCGTTCGACGACCACCTGATCGGATCCGGGGGGCTCTTCGAATAGTGCCGCCAAGGAAGGTAGACCCGGGTGCCGACCGAGGGCCTCATCGAGACCCCAGTGCACCGGCGTTGCTCCCAAACGTCCACAGGCACGGCGATCTTCCTCACGGCGTACCGTCATGGCCTCGGCCGGGCGCAGGTCCATACGGCCGTACACCTGCTGCAGTACGAGATTCGTTGGATCGTCCTCGAGATCACGGGTGAACAGGGTAAGCACCACGACCCGGAGGCCGCTCTTGGCTTGCCGGAATGCCGTGCCACCGCAGGAAAGCACGACGTCGTCGAGATGAGGCGAGAGGTAGAGAACGTCGGGACGCACCTCGCCGAGTCCGCCCATCAGGCGGATTCGCCTTGTGGGAAGTGGCGCGCGAAGATCTCCTCGATGGCCGCGCGGTAGTTGGCCGCGAATCGCTCTTTGTTGTGGTGGCTACGGGCGTAGGCGCGGGCGCAATCGGACATTGTCTGGAGCTTCTCCGCGGGTCTCTCGGAGATCTCGAGGATCGCCCGGCGCAAGGAGGCGACCGAAGGGTTCGCCAGTTCCATGGAATACGAGGGATCCATAGGTACCCCAGTACGGTCGCTCACCAGCGGCACGAGGCCCGCGTGCATACAGGTCACGACGCTGCCGCACTGCCCCTCAGAGCAGCTGGGATAGATCAGGAAGAGTGACGACTGTGCCAGACGCAGGAAGGCATCCGAGGTGACGTCGACCCAGCCATAGGTGTGGACGTTGGGCGCCGCGTAGAGATCGTGCCAGTAGAAACGTTCGAACTCACGCTCTCGCTCGATGGGACCACAGACGGTCAGATCATGCTCGGGCAGCTCTCGGAAAGCCTCCAGCACCAGGTCGAGCCCCTTGTGGACCAGTCCTTCGCTTCCCAGCCATACGAACCTACGTCGGCAGGACTCGATGGCGCGTTCGAGCCGCGGGTACTGGGCCGGAGCCGAGATGGTCACCGGCCAGATCTCCGGACCCGTGAGATCATCGTTCACCGCGCCCCGGCGGAGCACGTCTCGGTAGGTCGAGAGGGTGGTTTCGTTCCCGAGAATCGTCGCCGCGTCGGCCGCTGCGAAGGCCGGAGTGTCGCCGATGGCTTTGCGTTCCGGCAAGCGGTTTCCATGGCGCTCTTCGAACGCACGGTGCCGCTCTTCCTGCGCCCGATCGTTGAAACTGGCGTGAGACGTCTCTCCATGGAAGATGCAAAGGCAATCGTCCGGCAAGTGATCTCGCCATCGGGGCAGCAGATGACGCACATCGAGTGCCACGCGATAGGGCTTGTCGGGCACGAACTCGAAGTTCGTCCAGTGCACCACGTCGACCCGCAGCCCGAGATCGAGAAACGTCTGCACGATCTGACGGGTTTCCCAGAAGTGAGTATGAGTGACCGGCAGCTCCTCGTCCATGTCGAGAACCGCATCGACGATATAAGCCACCAGCGCGTCGCCCCATACCTCTACCCCGCTCTCGGGTTGCAGCTCCACGAGCCTTCGTTCGACGCCCGAGAATCTGCGCCAGTGCCGACGCAACACACGCCGCAGCAATCGGAAGAACGCCGAAGGACGTAGCAGACGCAGCCACTGGCGAAGTCCTGGAGGTAGGCGCTCGATCATGGCTGCTCCGGCGGGAGGCCGAGCCCTTGGTTCGCGATCCACGCGGCGACTCGCTCGCCGGCCAACCGATGGCCCGCGACGGTCCAGTGGCCATCCCGAGGAAAGTAGAGCGCTTCACCGGGCGTCTGTTGTAGCTGCCGGGTGAAGGAGTCGGTCAAGTCCAGATGGGGTATTCCCAGCTCGGAGAGCATGCGTGCCAAACGCGCCACCGCGCGCCGATTCAGGTCACGACGCACGCCGCGTCCCGCGACCGCCACGTCCTTGGGCACCAGCACCACGAGTAGCTTCGCACCGCCTCGTTCCACTCGACCACGGAGCCGAAGTAGCAGTGCCTCGGTGATCGGCCACGCGTCCCCCCTGCCGAGGTGCTTTGCCAACGTCTGCCCCCGCTCACGGACCGTTCGCAGCAACAGACTTCCCGCACGCTGATCTGCCGAAGGGGCCGCCTGCCGCGACACGGGTACGCCCGCGAGACGGAGACCGTCGACAGCCGCAGGGGCCAAGACGAAACGGGGCTTGCGGTAGCCGATATGAGCGTCGCTGGTTACACGGAACACATCGGCCAAGAAGACGGCCGCGATCACCACCTGTGGAGAGAACGCCAGATGATCCCTGGAACGCAGTTCCAGACGCAGGACCATCTGGTCGATGCCATAACCGGTTACCGCCAGGTTGACTGCCTCCAAGGAATCCGAGCTTTCTTCGAGGCGCGCCACCCAACCCTCCTCCACCGCGACTCCGTGGCCGAAGGAGAATGAATCGCCGAGCACGACGACCCTGCGCGTACCCGGTGGCGCCGCGTCGCCATAGGCTCTGTCCGAGCGCAGACCCTGTTCGTTGATCCGGATCTCGATGTCGAACTCCGCCGTGACGTGCCGATCCTCGGCCCCGGGTACCAGATCCCAGCCCAGAGTGGGATGGTGATCGAAGAACGTGAACGGATCTCGATCGGCATCGCCCCGATGAGGATCCGCCGGCGGCACCACGAGACGCAAGGCCAACTCGGCAAAGGCGACGAGGAAAACCGTTGAACCGACGAGCAGCGCCAGCCGCGCCAGCCACTCCTGGCGCCCAGGTCGATCGGTCGTACTCTCGTTCTTCGTGTCGGCGAGCGCTTGCGTCCTCGTCATGCTCTCGCTAGCCTGTCGCCGTGTTCGACAATCTTCGCCAAGACATCCAGCGGCTCCGCGCCATCAAGTCGAAACCGTATCCGTTCATGGTGCTCGAATCGCTGTTGTTGGAGAACGGCTTCCAGGCGGTGGTGCTGTTCCGGATGGCGCATTGGTTCAAGAGCCGCCGCATCCCTCTTCTCGGGCCGCTCCTCGGCCGTCTGTCGATCTTGCTCTGCGGTGTAGAGATCGCCCCGGGCGCCAAAATCGGACCGGGTCTGTTGATCAGCCACGGCATGGGGATCGTCGTGGGTCAATGGGCGACCATCGGTTCCGGCTGCACCATGATGCATCAGGTCACCCTGGGGGCGCCCGCCACCGCGAAGTTGGACCAGATGCCGACGGTCGGCGACGACGTATTCCTGGCGGCGGGCTGCAGACTGATCGGTGACATCCAGGTCGGCGACGGCAGCTTCATCGGCGCCAATGCGGTGGTGGCTCAAGATGTGCCCGCCGGAGCCAAGGTGGTCGTTCCCAAGCCTGAAATCCGCCCACCTCGGTAGCCTCGACGACATTCCTCCTCGCCTACCAGACTTTCCAGGGCGGCGTACCACCGTCCCACAAGCTCTGTAACGTGCTCTTGTCTCGCAGAGTGTCCATGCACTGCCAGAAGCCGTGGTGGAAGTAGGCGTTCAGTTGTCCTTCCTGCACCAAACCGCGCATGGGTGCGTGTTCCCACGGTGTGGAGTCGCCGTCGATGTAGTCGATCACCTTCGGGGACAAGACGAAGAAACCGCCGTTGATCCAACCCCCCTCTCCATGGGGTTTTTCTTCGAAGTCCGTAATACGGTCTCCTTCGAAGCTCAACACGCCGAAGCGTGACGGTGGCTGGATGGCGGTCATGGTCGCCAACACGCCGCCGTCGCGATGGACTCTCGCCACTGCAGCGACATCGATATCCGCCACACCGTCGCCGTAGGTAAAACAGAACGGCTCTTCGGGATCGAGATACTCGCGCACGCGCCTCAAGCGGCCACCCGTAGCCGTCTCGAGCCCTGTATCGACGACGGTCACCCTCCACGGCTCCGCGGTGTTCTGATGCACCGTGGTTTCGCCGGTCTGCAGGTCGATGGTCACGTCCGACTCGTGCAGCGGGTAGTTGGCGAAGTATTCCTTGATCATGTAGCCCTTGTAGCCGGTGCAGATCACGAAATCCCGCACGCCGTACGCAGAGTAGATCTTCATGATGTGCCACAGGATCGGATGGGGTCCGATCCGCACCATCGGCTTGGGCCTGAGGACGGTCTCTTCCGCCAGCCGGGTGCCCATACCCCCGGCGAGAATCACGGCTTTCATGTCTCCCTTTCTCGGGTGAAATCGACGCTGGGTCGCGATCAGGTGTGCTCGGTGACGGGCTCGGCAGCCGGGCCGAGGAGATTGTGCCACAGCGCCAGATAGCGCTGCGCGATGACGTCGATGGTGAATCTGTCCAAGACTCTTCGGCGTCCGGCGAGTCCCATGGAACGTCGCTCAGCACTGTCGCCCACCAGGTGCCGCAATGCCTCCTGGAGAGAGGCAGCATCTTCCGGTGGCACCAGAAGGCCTGTTTCGCCATGGGCTACGGCTTCGGGAATACCCGATACGGTGGTCGAGACCACCGGTAGCCCCGCGGCCATGGCTTCGAGGATGGCTACGGGAAATCCCTCGTAGATCGACGGCAGACAGTAGATATCGGCACGGTGGTACCACTCGACCACTTCGGAACGCGGCAGCGGGCCCAGAAAGCGGCACGACTCGCCGAGCCGCAGCTTCCGTGACCTTTGGCGCAGCTCGTCCAACTGTTCACCACCCCCGATGACGACTAGCTCGACATTCTGCGCTTCGGCCCGTAGCCGCTGAAAGGCCGTGAGCAGTACGGCGACAGCCTTCCGCGTGCGCAACCTTCCGACGTAGAGAATCGTGACCGAGACGGCATCTTCTCCGCCCGTTGCCAGGTCGTCGTCGTACGTCACGATCGAAGGATCGATACCGTTCTCGATCACGAACACGTCACGCCCACCATAGTCCGTCACCAGCTCTGTACGGGTTACGCGAGACGGGGCCACCAGCGCCTCTGAGAGCCGGGCGATCACCCGTCCGAAGAGCGCGTGGGCCGGAGCGCGTAGCCAGGCGAAGATCCTCTCGTCGGTCGTAGGCGTGGAAACCACCTCCGTGCCGTCCTTGATCGGTCGAACGGATAAACGCTCCTGCCGATACGACACCTGGAGCGTCGACACCAGGCGAGCCCTCCCCACCTCGAGACGCAAGATCTTGCATAGCCACCAGACCAGGACCACGAAGACACCATCCGACTCGTGCACGTGCACCAAGTCATAGCGCTCCCGTTTCGCCAAAGACAGAAAACGCAGGGCGGCGCGGAACGGGTAGCCCATCTTGCCGCCCCCCGTACCGACGGCATAGGGATCGTCCGCGGGAGCCCGCCGGGTCAGCACCCGAACGCGGTGCCCGTTCGCGCCCAGCCGATGCGCCAGCTCCCACACCAGGGCACCGACACCGCTGATGTCGGCCGGCGGATAGGTATTGGAGACGATCAGGACACGCATGCCCCCGCTCCCCGTTTCCTCGGCCGGAACCCGGGAATCGGAAGGTGAGGGTCCGAGCTCAGAAGAGAGTGTAGACAAAAGGCATCAACGCCGAGCCCTGCGTGAAGAAGATCAGCAGGCCGAGCAGCAGGAGCATGCCGATGATCGGTCCCAGCCACCACTTCTTGCGTACACGAAGGAATTCCCAGAACTGCTTGAGGAAAACGGACATGAGGAGAATCTCCAGAGGAGCAGGAACGAGTCTAGAAGAACTTCTCGAACCGGCTACGATCGGCGATGGGGTAATGCTTCGTGATCCAGTAAGTCTCTGCCTCGCGATCGAGCTTGCGATGGAGGGCATCGCGACCGATCAGTTTGAAGAACAGAGCGACGGGAGTGATCACGAGGAAAAAGAAGACAGTCAGAATGATACGTGTGACGAAGAAACCCAGCACGACGGCCAGAAACATCCAGCCGAGATAGGCCACACGCAGCGAGCGGGGGAAGACCGCACCGAGAAGGACGAGCGGCGCTCCGAGCACCACCGGAACGACCCACCAGGAAACGTCGCGCCACCAAACGAAGGCGCCGATGGCCAGGAAGACCGCTCCCACGAGCAGGCCGAACTTACGCCATTCCGAAAGACCGGAGGGCAGAGCTGAAAAATCGTCACGTATCGACATCATGCACTTTCCGCGTCAATCGAGCTCGAACTCGTCACGCCAATCGCCGTCCTCCTGGAGTTCCGGCTGATCCTTCTTGAACAGGAGGTAAGGTCCACAGACCAAGACGTCCATCTCGGTTCTCATGAAGCAGGTGTAGGCGTGGCGCGGATCGCAGACGATGGGCTCGCCGCGAACGTTGAAGGAGGTATTGATCACCACCGGACAGCCGGTCAGATCATGAAAGGACCGGATGAGGTCGTAGTAGAGCTGATTGTCATCGGGGTGGACGGTCTGGACGCGCGCCGAATAGTCCACGTGGGTGACCGCTGGGATCTCCGACCGCGGCACGTTCAACTTGTCGATGCCGAAGAGCCGATGTTGCTCGTCGCTCATCTGCAGTTGCTTGTCCGTCGCCACCGGCGCCACCAACAGCATGTAAGGGCTTTCACGGTCGATCTCGAACCAGTCGGAGACACGGTCGTAGAGCACCGAGGGTGCGAACGGCCGGAACGACTCCCGATACTTGATCTTGAGATTCATCACCGACTGCATCTTCTCGGAACGCGGGTCTCCGAGAATGGAACGTGAACCGAGCGCACGGGGTCCGAACTCCATCCGTCCCTGGAACCAGCCGATGACTTTGTGGTCGGCGATCAGACCCGCGACCTTGCCTGGCAACTCCTCCAGCTCGACCTTGTGATACTTCGCACCGAACTCATCGAGGATGGAGGTGATCTGCTGATCGGTGAAGTCGGGTCCGAAGTACGAGCCATTCGCGCTACCTCTGGGCGGCACTTCGCGCGGCTTACCGAGATACATGTGCCAGGCTGCCAGTGCTGCTCCGAGGGCTCCACCGGCATCGCCAGCAGCAGGCTGGATCCAGATGTCGTCGAACTTGGACTCACGCAGCACCCGACCGTTGCCAACGCAATTCAGCGCCACACCGCCGGCGAGCACCAGATTCTTCTCACCCGTCGTCTCGTGAACGTGGTCGGCCATGCGCAGCATGATGCGCTCGCACACGACTTGAATCGAACGGGCCAGATCCATCTCGCGCTGGGTCAGCTCCGACTCCGGCTGGCGCGGTGGACCGCCGAAGAGCTCGTCGAAACGCTCGTTGGTCATCCGCAGACCCGACACATAGTCGAAGTAGCGCATGTCGAGACGGAACGAGCCGTCCGGCTTGAGATCTACGAGATGCTCGAGGATGGTATCGACGTATTTCGGCTCGCCATACGGCGCCAGACCCATGACCTTGTACTCACCCGAGTTGACCTTGAATCCGGTGTAGTACGTGAAGGCCGAATACAGCAGGCCAACGGAGTGGGGAAAATGGATCTCGTGCGAGATCTCCAACTCATGGCCCCGGCCAGCTCCAAAACTGGTGGTAGCCCACTCGCCGACGCCGTCGATGGTCAGAAAGGCAGCCGACTCGTAGGGCGACGGGAAGAACGCCGAGGCCGCGTGTGACTCGTGGTGCTCCGGGAAGAGCATCTGCCCCTCGAACCCCGGCAGGGCCCGTTCGATCAGCGTCGGAATGAAGAGTTTCTTCTTGATCCAGAGAGGAATCGCCTGAAGAAACGAGGGCAGGCCCGCGGGAGCGGCCGCAATATACGTTTCCAGGATACGCTCGAACTTGAGGAACGGCTTGTCGTAAAAGGCGACCAGATCGAGATCGGATTCACGGAGACCGCCACGCCCCAGACAGAAACGAATCGCTTCGTGGGGAAACTCGGGGTCCTGTTTGATGCGCGTGAACCGCTCCTCTGAGGCCGCGGCCACGACCTCCCCGTCGACCAGCAGGCAAGCGGCGGCGTCGTGGTAGAAGCAGGAGATACCCAGGACTTTCATGGCGAGGGCTTTCTACCATGCCCGGCGCCAGAATGGGAACTCGTCGACTGGTCATGACGTGCTGATCGTCCCCCCGGGCGGCGTGCAAGAGATCCGAATCACGCCTCGGCGTCGGATCCGTCGGATGCACGCCGAGAATCCCTACCCCGCGTCCGACCCAATGCCAATACCACGCCGACAGCCAGGCCCACCAGCGGCAAAGTCCAGGATCTGCCGCGGGGCAGCCACTTCAACTCCCGATCGAGGGCCGTTCGCAGGTCGTCGACGCGCGCCTCGACTTCGCGACGAGCCTCTTCTACTCGCTGCAAGTGGCGTGGCTGTTTCTTCCCACCTCTGCCGGCTTCGTTCATTCCTCGTCTCCTGAGCTCTGCGCGGTGGATTCCATGGCCTGCTGCTCGAAGTAGACCCGACGCTGCCACCACTCACCGTGGTCGTCGAGACGGCGCTGGAGGCTGGCGGTAGGAGCCTCCAGCCGCCGGTTCCAGATCCATGCGACGATGCCTCCGAGCAACCCCAGAAAAAGCACGGCGAAGCCGAGCACTGCCAGTGCCGCAGCCCACATCGGCCAGCCCCACCAGGCGGCTACGCCGTCTACCGCCGCAAACAGGCCCAGAAACGGCAAATATACGAAGATCAGCAGGGCGAAGAACAGGAGGGCAAGAATCTTGGCCAGCTCGACGCCGGCTCTCTTCCACTCCTCGAATAGGGCGTCGACCTCGGCGCGAACGAGGCCGAGGACAGCTTCGCCGAGAGCGCGGAAAGCACCGATCCATGTGGTTCGACTCATCGTGGGGATCGCTCTTTCGGCTCGGACCTAGTTCTCAACAGACGACCGTCCGATCTCGGCAGGATCAGACACCGACGCCGACGCTGGTGGAGACAACACCAACCGTGGCTCCGATCTCGTCTCGCGCCGTTACCGACACGACCTGGCGGCCTTTGCGCATCAGCATGGTCAGTGTGTATTGATAGTACTGGCCTTTCGCCTGTTCGATGTCAGAGGCAGGGATGTCGATGGGGACCGGGACCTCCTGGACCGGTGCGACACCGCCGTCGAGATCCTTGGCGGCTACGAAGAGCTTCACGCGGCCTCGGTGCATCCCTTCCTGGGGCAAAAGGGCGAGCTGACCGATCGGGATGCTGACCACCAAGGGCACCAGATACTGACCATCTTCCTGACGCGTGGCCTTGGTGGCCTGGAGCTCTACTCCCAGCTCGTTCTTCTGATAGCCGTAGTGAAGTGCCGCCAAGGTCGCCTCGGTCATCCGTGCGTTCACCGGCTTGTCGCGGAATCCTTCACGATAGCGCAGGCGAACTCCCTTACGGTCCTCTTTCAACCGAACCCGGATCCTGTGGTAGCGCCCGGACCGCCCTACGGCCGGAAAGCCCAAGGAGTAGTAGCTACGAAAGTCGTCTCCCATCCGCTCCATCATGGGGAGGAAGTTGTTGGTGTTGAGCATGGCGATGCCACCGGTTTCCTCGGCTAGAAAGCGCAGCGTGTTCTGCATGTTGGAGAAGTGGATCTGGTCGATATTGGCACCGCCCCCTGCCGTCTGATTCGCCGCGTCCATGTAGGTGTAGGTACGGAGACCTGCAGCGTCGATCGTGTAGAACGTCACCCGGTTGGCGTTGGCTGTGGAGATCAGAGCCTGGTACTTGCGGTTCAGGTCGAAACGATGGGTTTCCATCAGCACCGAGGTCTGGTCGAACTGCTGGGCTACCGCGTGGAACGCATCCTCCGCCGGGCTCCAGGGCAGTCCCTCCGAGACGTAGAGAATCGCCTTGCGCCCAGGCAGTCCTGCCAAGCTATCGACCTGATCCTTCAAGGCGTCGAGTGTGAACGCCATGTCGTTGCTGATCGACTCGGCATATTGACGAACCCGACCGTAGATCGACTGGGCGTTCTCCGCATCGTTGTAGATCTCGTCCATGATCTGTCGCCGCTCCGACTCGTAGTGGATGCGGTGAGCAGAAATATCCTCGAGCTCGTAGGTCGCGTTGGCGATCAGCTCTGGATCACGAGTGAACGGATGACGCACGTGCAGCGAACGCTCGTAGGTCACCAGCATGACCTTGTCACCGAGCTGCACGTTCTGACGCAACCAAGTGCGGGTGTTGCGCAGCACGCGGTTGCGGCTGAACGGCTTGAGATTGAAGTTGTCGATGTAGACGATCAGATGTAGCTGCTGATCTTCCGGACGGGAGTCTTCCGCTTCCAAACGCCTTCCTGGCGTCGGTAGATCAGGACGATCCAGAGTTTCCACGACGGCGTGGGCGTCGACTCCGACCGGCCTCCCGTTTTCGACGGCATAGAAATTCGTGATCGCGACCGGCGTCTTGTCCACTTCGAGGACGAAATCGTCCTTCGTCAGACCACTGATGCGGTGTCCTTGCTTGTCTGTGACGTAGACCTCTACGTTCACCAGATTGACGTCGACCACCTCGCCGAAAAACGACTCTTGCTCGGCACTCTCGTCGTTCTCCTCGGCGCAGGCCGGCCCTGCAAGTAAAACAACCAGCCAACACAAGATCACGCTGACCGAGCGATACGTCGCGCAGAAACGGGCAGTTGGAAGCATGGTATCTCTCTGAGTTCGATCTCTATGGCAGGAGAGCACAGGTCAAGCGTCGCCGGGTCCTCGATTATAGGGGACCTGAGGGACTAGCCGGTCGCTCAGGCGATCTGCGTGGGACTCGCGCCGTTCACGGGTCCCCGGATGCAGTCCGGAGAAGTCGATGTAGATGATTGACCGGACCGTGACCGCCGCCCATGGGAAAGGCTGCAGCGATCGCACCTTGCAGGTATCCGATGGCGCCGCCGACGGCGGCAGGCAGATCGTCACCGCGCGCCAGACGAGCTGCGATCGCCGACGAAAGCGTACAGCCGGTGCCGTGGGTCGACGACGTTCGCTGGCGACTGTGGACCCAACGAAAGCGCTGGCCGCCGGCGAACAGCAGGTCGACCACCTCGTCTTGCCGACCATGTCCGCCCTTGATCAACACCGCGGGTTGCGACTCCTGCGACGCCATGGCTGCGATCAGTCGGGCTGCGGCAGCACGAGCCTCCTCGAACCCTTCCTCCGCTGACAGATCGAGTCCGGTGAGGCGCTCGGCTTCTGGCAGATTCGGCGTTACCAGTGTGGCGACCGGGAGCAAGTGCTCGGTGAGCGCTGTCACGGCGGAATCCGAGAGCAACGCGTCTCCGGACTTGGCCACCATCACCGGATCCAACACGACGTGCCTAGGTTGGTGGTGGCGCAATCGCTGCGCCACGGCGCGAACGAGATCCTCGTCCGCCAACATTCCGATCTTCACCGCGTCGACACCCAAGTCGTCGAACACCGCGTCGATCTGCTGCACCACGACGTCCGCCGGTATGGGGTGGACCGAATGAACCGTCCGGGTGTCCTGTGCAGTGACCGCAGTGATCACCGACATGCCGTAGGCGCCATGGGCGGCGAAGGTCTTGAGGTCGGCCTGTATTCCCGCTCCTCCCCCGGAATCCGAACCCGCGATGGTCAACAGCCGCGGCGGCTGGCTCATCGACTGGACTCGGCGACGGTCGGCGTCGAAGAGCGTCGGCGCCGCAGCCAGAGGACTCCCAAGATAGCCAGGATGATCACCGAGATCAGCTGCGCCACGGTGAACGATCCTAGAAAACGATCGTCCTTGGCACGAATGAACTCGACGAAGAAACGCTCGACCGAGAGCATCGCCAAGACATTGAGGAACAGGCCGCCGGGACGAAAGTTGCCAGAGCGAAGAAGGCGCTGGGCGACGAGGAAGATCGCGAAGGCAGCGAGGGACGAGTAGATCTGCGTCGGGTGTACCGCCATCAGCTGGTAGTCGGGCACACTCGCCGGCACGTCGACCCCAAAGTCCCGCAGGTTACCCGCCGTTGTGGGCGGCAGACCTACGGGAAATTCCATGGCCCACGGCAAATCGGTAGGGACACCATAATCGTCGCCCACCAACAGGCAGCCCACGCGACCTACCGAATATCCCAAAGCGAGCCCCGGCGCCGTGGCGTCGAAGGTCAGACCTACCGGCAGCTGGCGCATGCGCAGAACCAGCATCAAACCCACGAAGCCACCGATCAGGCAGCCGTACCACACAATGCCGGCGCGGCTCAGTAGACTTCCCGGATCCATCGTCAGGACGGCATAGTAGATCTTGCCACCCAAGATGCCCAGAAACCCACAGGCGAACACGATGGAGCTGGCGTCGTCCTCGTCGCCGATTCCCAGGATCTTCATCCCGCGTTGGAGCTGCCAGTAGCCCGCCAGAAGACCCGCCACCAGCATCAGGCCGAACGGTGTGATGGCGAATGGGCCGATGGAAAAGAGTTCTTCGATCATGCGCGCATGATGTCAGACCCTGAGTCCATCAGGACGGATGCGGAGACCTCTGACGAACTCGCCGAGATCACTCCTGTGGGACTCATGAAATCGTTGAGATCCGGACCGCGGTGAGTCAGCCAGGTGCATCCGTTCCGGTCCAAAGGCCGAAGGTGGTGCTGTCAACTCAGGAGGCCCGTTGAATCACTCATCCACACTCGACACATCTAGCCACCAGCAGCCGATTCTCTCGCTGCAAGCGGTCACCAAAATCTACGATGAAGGTGGGTCTCGCCAAACAGTCCTCGATTCCGTCGACTTGCAGATCGCAGCCGGCGAGAGACTCGTGCTCCTCGGCCGCAGTGGTTCCGGCAAGTCGACATTGCTGAACCTCCTCTCCGGCATCGACCTGGCCACATCGGGCTCTGTTCGTTTCGAAGGTGCCGACCTGGCGCGGTTGAGCGAGCGAGAGCGCACCTTGCTGCGCCGGATGCGGGTCGGTTTCGTATTCCAGTTCTTCAATCTGATCCCCACCCTCACGGTGGAGGAGAACCTCCTCCTGCCTCTGGAGCTGGCCGGCCGATCCACCACTCGAGAATCCAAACGCGCTCTGGAGTTGCTCGACCGCGTCGGCCTGGCGGGTCGACGAGGCAGCTTTCCCGACGTGCTCTCCGGAGGCGAACAGCAACGCGTTGCCATCGCCCGAGCGCTGGTACACGATCCGGTCGTATTGCTCGCCGACGAACCCACGGGCAATCTCGATGAAGAAACGGCCGAGGGTGTACTGACCCTGCTGCAAGAAACGCTGGCAGCGACAGGCAAGACCCTCGTGATGGCGACCCACAGCCGTACAGTGGCGGGGCTGGGGGACCGCATCGTCCGGGTTCACGGGGGCAAGCTGGAGACGGAGCCAAACTCGGTGACACTGTGACCCGAATTCTTCGTCGGACCTTTCTGCGCCACCTCCTACGTCACCCATGGCAGACCGGGCTTACCGGGCTGGGTGTCGCCCTTGCGGTGTCTATCGTCGTCGGCATCGATCTGGCAAACGCGAGCGCGGAACGAGCTTTCGACCTGGCGATCGAAGCCGTCGCGGGCCGCACGACGCACGAGGTGATCGGTGGTCCGGACGGTCTGAACGAGTCGCTCTACACCGAGTTGCGATCCTCGGGAGAGCCCTGGGCCCGCAGATCGGCGCCGGTTGTCGAGGGCAGGATCTCGATCGGAGATGCAAGGCGCTCACTCCGCCTCCTGGGCCTCGATCCTTTCGCCGAGCCGGCGTTGCGCGATCTAGGGGCCGATGTCTTCTCCGTCGACGACGGAGCGCTCGGAGACCTCCTCGTCGAGCCACGTACCGTAGCGCTGGCCGCTTCGCTGGCGGACGAGCTCGGCGTCGATGTCGGCGACTCCCTGGAAGTCACGACCGCCAACGGCACCGCGGTAGTACGTTTGGTGTCGAGAATCCGGCCGCGCGACGAGCTTGCGCGACGCGCAGCCAGGGATCTGCTCGTCGCAGACGTCGCGACGGCACAAGAGCTTCTCGGACAGGTCGGCCGGCTCGATCGCATCGACCTGCGTCTCGTGGACGGCGAGGCCGACGCGATTCGATCTTGGCTTTCCGAGCGGTCCGGTAGCGTCGAAGGTATCGAGATCCGCCCGGTCGCAGCGCGATCCGGCGCTCTGGATCAGATGACCCGCGCATTCCGGCTCAATCTCGAAGCGCTCAGTCTGCTGGCTCTTCTCGTCGGCGTTTTCCTGGTCCACAACACTCTGACCTTCAGCGTCGTCCGACGCAGACCTCTGTTGGGCCGGCTGCGGGCACTGGGCGTCCAGCGACGCGAGCTCCTATCGCTGGTACTTCTGGAGGGCGCCGTGCTCGGCGGCATCGCCACGGCAGTCGGCCTGGTTCTCGGCCTGGTGCTGGCGGAAGGACTCCTGGGTCTCGTCGTCCGAACCATCAACGACCTTTACTTCGCCGTCGAAGTACAAAACGTATCGATCGATCTGCGGGCGCTGGCGAAGGGTGGACTCTTGGGCGTCGGCGGCTCGCTGCTGGCGGCACTGGCACCCGCCCGCGAGGCCACCACGTCGCCACCCCGCTGGGCGCTGCTGCGGTCGCAGTTCGAACAGAGGACCTTGAGATCGGCGCCGCGGCTCGCCGCAGCAGGGCTGCTGCTCTGTCTTCTGGCCAGTGCACTCCTGGCCTGGCCCTCCCGCAGCCTCCCCATTGCCTTCGCGGCCATCTTCGTCTTCGTCTTGGGATTCGCTGGACTGGTGCCGGCAGCGACCGTGGCCGCAAGCCATCTCGCAACACCTCTGATGGGTCGTGGTGCCGGATTGGTGGGCCAGAAAATCCTCGGGCGCATGGCCGCTAGGGGTGTGGCGGGCTCGCTGTCGCGTACGGGCGTCGCCATGGCAGCACTGACCTTGGCGGTGGCGACCACTCTGGGTGTTCAAGTGATGATCTTGTCGTTCCGAGCAACGCTCGTGGACTGGCTGGAGACGACGCTCCAGGCGGATGTCTACGTCGCAGCCCAACTGAGAAGTGGAGGGCCTGCGCAAACCCTAGGTGCACATTGGACACGAGTCGTCTCCGATCTACCGGGAGTGGAATCCGTGGTGAGCCAGTACCGCACACAAGCGCTGGTCCAACGAGCCGACGGTACCTTGGATCCGATTCCTGCGCGGCTCGCGGCTACCAGGGTCGACCGCCGAGGGTTCGACATCTTCCGCATCCTCGAAGGAGACGAACGTGGCCTCTACGAGCAGTTCGCAAGCGGCCATGGCGTCCTCGTCTCCGAGCCCTTCGCCTACCACCGCGACTTAGGGGTCGGGGACACGATACGCCTGATGGCGGACGACGGTGTTGGTGATTTCCCGATCCTCGCCGTCTACTCGGATTACGCCACCGACCGCGGCATCGTCACGTTCCATCGCGACCACTTCGAGCAGCACTTCCGCGTCGCAGGCGAACGGAACCACTCGCTGGGCCTCTTCTTGGCATCGGACCGCAATATCGACGACTTCGTCGACGACCTCGAACGGCGCTTGGAGGAAGTTCACTCCGACCGCCCCAATCACGAACCCCTTCCCCGCGTCGTGGCCAACGCCGAGCTGAAGCGCCTGTCCCTCGAGATCTTCGACCGCACTTTCGCCATCACCGGTGTGCTCCGGCTCTTGGCCATCGGCGTGGCATTTCTCGGCGTCTTGTCGGCGCTGATGGCACTACAGCTGGAACGAGCGCGTGAGCTGGGGGTCCTGCGCGCCACCGGACTGACTCCTGGTCAAGTATGGGGGCTGGTGACGCTCCAGACCGGCGTCATGGGGTCGATCGCCGGTCTTCTCTCACTCCCGTTGGGCGCGGCACTTGCTGCCCTTCTCGTCCACGTCATCAACAAGCGGTCTTTCGGCTGGACCCTGGCCTATCAATTGCCACCGATGGCGTTGGTGCAGGCTCTCGGTCTCGCACTTGTGGCCGCGCTCTTGGCAGGTCTCTACCCCGCCTGGAAGATGTCACGATCCTCTCCCGCGCTGGCGCTACGGGAGGAATGATGAGGCTGTCCATCCTCGGTGTTCTGTTGCCCGCCCTCGTCCTCGCTGCCTGCGCCACAGATCGCCAAACCCCCACGGAGGCTTCGGAGAATGGCCGACGAGCGCCCTCTGCCGTCGCGTCGCTGACCGCACCGGTCGACGGATCCGATGCAGGCTACGCTCGGGCCGACGAGGTCGTCGAGCTCAGCTTTCCCATGGACCACGGTCCGCACCCCGACTTCCAGACCGAGTGGTGGTACCTCACCGCCAACCTGGAGACCACCGACGGACGGCGCTACGGCCTGCAGTGGACCATCTTTCGCCGCGCCCTACGGCCTTCGCAGCCATTCCGAGACAGCTCCTGGGCGACCCGTCAGGTATACCTGGGTCACTTCGCGATCACAGATGTGGAGAGGGGCCGCCAACACTCCTTCGAGCGTCTGGCCCGGGGCGCCGTTGGCCTGGCCGGCTCCGAGCTCGAAGCCGGTGGACCGCTGCGGGTCTGGCTCGAAGACTGGAGCCTGACTTCCTCGGAGAAGGGCACCGCCTCGTTCCCTTGGACGCTGCGAGCCAATGGTCTGGGGGACTCGGGAGGCGAACCCACCATCTCGGCCGAGATCGACGTCCGGCCGAGCAAACCACTCGTGCTTCAAGGTGACCGAGGGCTCTCACGCAAGAACTCCATGGCGGGAGGCGCGTCCTACTACTACTCGTTCACCCGCCTGGCGGCACGGGGTGTGCTTCGCATCGGTGATCGTCACGAATCCGTCACAGGAACTGCCTGGCTCGACCGTGAATGGTCCACCAGCGTTCTGGCTCCCGACCAGACCGGCTGGGATTGGTTCTCTCTCCAGCTCGACGACGGGCGCGACCTCATGGTCTACCGCCTGCGCCTCGAAGGCGGCGGAATCGATCAGGCATCGAGCGGCGCCCTCGTCGGGCCGAGTGGAGAGAAGACGCCCCTGGCGGTCGACGACTTCACTCTGGGTGTTCTGGAGCGTTGGACCAGCCCGAAAGGGACCACCTACCCGATCGCTTGGAGGTTGCAGCTGCCAAAGCAAGGACTCGATCTCGAGATTCGAGCCGTCGTGGCGGACCAAGAGCTCGACGTGGCCTTTCGCTACTGGGAGGGCGCCGTGGATGTAACGGGCATTGGCAGCGAATCAGGGCGAGGGTATGTGGAGCTGGTGGGCTACGGGGACTGATTGGAACCAGCCTACGTAGACCCAAAGCAAAAGAGGCTCCGAGAGTGAGAACCCAACCCCTTGGGAGCTCTCGGAGCCTGTCGGAACGCGCTCGGTCCTGAGAGGGCGAGCGCTGCGTAGAGTGGGCGGCATATCGGCCGCGTGCTCTGGAGAGAGGTTCACAGATCCAAGCGAAAAAGGCGCTTCGGATCGACTCGCTATGTCCTCGGATCATGCTCGGAAGCCCCTCGGAGCGATCCCCCGATTGCGGGATTTGCAACCATCCGCAACGCCCACCGTAATTTATCCCACAATGCAGGACAAATGCGACTCGAGACGAGGAAGGAACGCGTGACAGACCGTTTGGGCGACTTCGAGTACACGGTCTTGCTGGCCACCCTACGGCTCGAAGACGACGCCTACGGTGTATCGATCCGCGGCGAGATCGAGCGCGCGCAGGGCGCGAAGTGTCGTTGGGAGCGGTCTATACGACCCTCGAACGCCTCGAAGGGAAAGGCTTCCTCTGCAGTCGAATGGGTCGGCCCACCGCGGTGCGCGGTGGCCGACGCAAGAAGCTGTGTCGTTTGACACCGGCGGGCGAGCGCGCCCTGTCGCTTTCCTGGGACGCCCAGCGAAAAATGGCCCAGGGGCTAGAACAGGTGCTCGAGGACCTTCGCCAGAGAGCCTCTGACGCTGCAAGCCGTACCTCTGGGAGCAAGGGTGCCTAGCCCGCCGCGCGTGTCGCACTGGACCCTACGTCTTGCCCTACGCCTGTTTTCTGACCGCAGATCCGGCGAGGCGCTCCTTGGCGACCTGCATGAAGAGCTCGCCCATCGCGCCGAGATCGATCCGCGTGGCGCCCGAAGGCGTTTTCGTCGCGACGCACTTCGCACAGCTGCCGCTCTAGCGCTACGTCCAACGCGACGGTCCCGCCAGCCCAACAGAAACCGCTCTACCGGAGACCATGCCATGACCGCCCTGCTCTTCGATCTTCGCTTGGCGCTCCGCCAGCTACTGCGCACTCCCGGATTCACGCTGGTCGTCGTACTCACACTGGCCCTCGGGATCGGCAGCCTCACGGCCATCTACTCCATGGCTGACGGAGTGCTGTTCCGGCCACTGCCTTACGAGGATCCCGACGAGCTGGTCTCTCTCTTCGGCTACCACGTCGACTCGGGCGCAGGCCGATGGAACACCTCATATCCCGACTTCGAGGACTATCGCGACCGTGCGACATCTCTTCGGTTGTCGGTCGTCTCGCCGCGGGTCGCCAACGTACTCGGTGCCGGTGATCGGCCCGAACGCTTGACCATCGCTTGGGCCTCCCACGACCTCTTCGAGCTACTCGGATTGCAGGTGATCGAAGGCCGCGATCTCCTGCCGGAAGACGACCGTCTGGGGGCCGAGCCGGTCGCCGTTCTGGCCGAGACCTTCTGGCGCGAGCGCTTCGGAGGCGACCGTCAAACCATCGGCCGGTCGCTGCGCATCGATGGGATTCCCACGACCATCGTTGGTGTGGTCGCTGGCGCCGCTCTGCCTGAGGGTGCGCAGATGTGGCTACCCGTGGAACAGCTCCCGGGAACCGAGCATCGAGGGGTGCAGAACCTGGCAGTGATCGGACGCCTCACGAACGGCATCGATCTCCCCGCTGCCAACGCCGAGATCGTGCGTATCTCGGAGCAGATCGCCGAGGAGTATCCCGAGGACAACAAGGTTCGTCGATCTCGCATCGAGTCCATGCACGAAGCCACGGTGGGCGGCGTGCGAACACCGATTCTGACAGTGCTCGGTGCAGCAGCATTCCTGCTACTCATCGTAGGAGCCAACGTCTCGAACTTGCTGCTCCACCGTGCTGCGGAGCGTCGGCGAGAGGTAGCGACCCGGGCTGCCCTGGGTGCTTCGTCGCCGCAGTTGATGCGACAGTTCCTGGCCGAGTCCTCGTGGTTGGTCCTCGGCGGAGCACTGCTCGGCATCGCCGTGGCCAAGGCGGGCATCGGTCTCCTCCTCACACGGGTTCCCACGAACCTGCCAAGGGCGGCCGAGGTCGGGCTCGATCTTCGGGTGATGCTGGTCACGGTAGGGGCGTCGGCGGCAGTGGCCGTGGTTTTCGGGGTGGTGCCAGCGGGCGAGGTGATGGGACGGAACCTCTTCCGACACCTCGGTGCGGGTGCTCGAGGGGTGCGGGACACGGCCTCCGCGGCCCGGGTCCGGCGTGTCCTGGTCGTGACGGAAGTGGCGCTTGCGGTGGTCCTGGTCATCGGCTCGTTACTGCTCGTCCGCAGCATGATGAGGCTCTACGACGTCGAAACCGGCTTCGACCCGAGTCACGTGCTTGCGGTCGACCTGGAACTGCCGACAGCGTATGTCTCCGACGAGTGGCCGCAGACCGTAGCTTTCTACGATCGGCTGCTGGGAGAGCTGGAAGCGCTGCCGGGCGTACAGTCGGTCGGGGCGGCGCACCAGCATGCGGCGGCGCCCGGCTGGGGAACGAGCTTCGCCGTCGAGGGCGAGCCGGAACCGGAAGAAGGTCGTCGCCCGGAAGCCAACTTCCGGCCGGTGACCGAGGGCTACTTCGAGACCCTCGACATCCCGCTGGTGGAAGGCCGAGGCTTCGCCAGCAACGATCGTTCGGATGGTGGTGGTGTGGTGGTCGTCAACGAGGCGTTCGTCCGACAGCACTTGCCACCCGATCGACCGGCGGTCGGGAGGTCTCTCCTCCGGAGCTCATGGTGGATTCGCGAGATCGACCGCTTCGAGATCGTCGGCGTGGTTCGCGACGTGCGCTTCTCCGGAAGAGCCAGCCCGCCCCAGCCGGCGATGTACTTCCTGCATCGTCAGAATCCGACACCAGGGATGACCGTGCTGCTGGAAACCGAGACCGATCCCCTGGCTCTGCTGCCGGAAGTACGGAGCACGATCTGGTCGATCGATCCAGAGCTTCCCCTCGGAGATGCTTCCACCATGGACGAACGACTGGCCGGCACACTCGCCTATCGCAGCTTCCTCACACAGATTCTCAGCACCTTCGCCGTATCCGCACTGTTCCTGGCCGCTCTGGGCCTCTACGGCATTCTCGCCTACTCCACGGCACGCCGCACACGTGAGATCGGTCTGCGCATGGCTCTGGGAGCCACCGCTCGCAGCGTCGTCACCTTGGTGGTGGGTCAAGGGATCCGGATGACCGCATTCGGCCTGCTGGCCGGTATGGCCGGTGCGATCGCATTGACACGTTTCCTGCAAACTCTCCTCTTCGAGATCGACCCGTACGATCCCACCACGTTCGGCTTGGTGGGCCTGGGAACGCTGCTCGTCGCGTTGCTGGCTGCCTTTCTGCCGGCCCACCGAGCGATATCCATCGAACCGACGAGGGCGCTCCAGGAAGAGTAGCCTGCCTGTTATCCTGCCGAGCGTTACCCACTCTCCGGTGTGAGCCGACTCGATGGCGACGTTGCGCGGCCCTGTCGATCCCGGAGGCCTACGATGAAGATCCGACCTGCCGTCCATGCCGACGTGCTCGCGCTGGAACGACTGATCGCTCGGTCGGCACACCAGCTGAGCTTTGGTGACTACACGCCCGAGCAAGTCGAGGCGGCGCTCGGCGACGCGTTCGGAGTCGACTCACAGCTGATCGACGACGGGACCTACTTCGTCGTCGAACAGGACGGCGCGCCCGTGGCCTGCGGTGGCTGGAGCCTGCGCAAGACTCTCTTCGGGGCCGACGGCCGACCGGACCGAGAGCCCGAGCGCCTCGACCCGGCCACAGAAGCTGCGAAGATCCGCGCCTTCTTCGTCGACCCGGACCATGCTCGGCAGGGGATCGGCAGGCTACTCCTCGAGCACTGCGAGAACGAGGCGCTTCGAGCCGGGTTCACGCGTACCGAGTTGATGTCGACGCTACCGGGCCTCCGTCTGTACTCCCGCTTCGGCTATGTCGGAGAGGAACGGGTCGACTATCCCCTCCAAGGCGGCTTGACGATCGAGTTCGTACCCATGACGAAGACACTCGTCTAGGGCACCATCTAGTTATCGAACAGCAGTCCGTTGCGCCGCCGATGCCGTACACTAGACATCCCGACGATCGTCACCGACCGGAAGGCCGCGATGAAGACGATCATGCTTCCATTCGCCATCCTCACCCTTTTGGGTTCTGGATTCACCTCGCCGACCCCTGCCCTCGGCCAAGGTGACAATGTGCGCAGCTCGACCAAGCGAGCGCCTCAACACACGCCCCCTCGTCGAGCCGACACCCAGTTGCCGGCGGCCGGCACGCCCAATCGGCAGCCGAATCGGCACTTCCCTCCGAACTACTATCTGAAGCGGCCGCTGGGAAGCGCCACCAACACACCGCGCGGTTTCTACAACCACCACCTGTCCCACGACGGATCGGTCCACAATCCAGGTCCGGTGTACCTCGCACCACCGGTGTACTACGTTGCGCCGCCGCTCTTCCCCGACCGGTTCGACTACCACCACGTAAGTGGACCGGAGGAAGCGGTGAACCCAACCGAGCTGGGTGCGGGAAACGCACGACCTGTCATCGTCGAGGCCGACGAGGTCTATGTGGTGCCACCGGAGTCGGCCCGGCCCGATACCCGTGACCGCTCCTACGAGTACGGGGCCGAGCCTTACGCCTACGAGCCACCGCCCCGCGATCGCCGGGGGGGAGGCCGGTCCCCTTCCAGAGTGGATCAGGTACACAAACCTCGACCACCTCGGCAGCCACAGACCGTGACGCTGCAAATCGAGCCCGCCGACGCTGTCGTCTGGCTCGACGACGAACCGTTGGGTCCGGCCGGCGAGGTGGCGGAGTCCATCGTTCTCGAGCCCGGGGTCTACCTCCTGGAGGTGGAGCACGGGGAGCTGGAGCCTCAACGCTTGTTCTTCGGCGTTGTCGATCAAGCGGTCGACGTTCGGGTGGACCTCAGGGTCGACGAACCTCGCAGGCGTTATCGGGTGCGCTGAGCTTCCGACGTTCGAACTCGACTCAGCACCCGTCTGCGCTGACCCGGGTCAGTGTCGTCGAGGACACTACAGGTCGTTCCACAACAATGCGAGCGACGAGCAAGCCGCCAGTCCGACAACACCTACGCTACCCACCACGATCGCGAGAACCAGAAACAGCACGTCTCCAGACCCGCCAGACGTAACTTGCGGTAGGCCGGCACCGGAAAGGAACCAGATCGCCGCGACCAGCAGGAGCGCGGTCAGTGCGCCCACCAACGGCCCCCACACCAAGGACGACGATGTCTCTTGCGGGTCGAGGATCGACTGTGCCTCGAGGCGGCGGACCACCGCGGCGCGTGCCCACAGCTCACCTGCCTCCGGGCCACGATCTACCGGCTGCTCGGCCAGGCGAGCGAACCCGGCGCGCAACATCTCGTCCCAGGGGTCGTCTTCGTCCACGCGAATTCCTTTGACCGGATCCGTCATGACACACCTCCGGCTTCTACGTCCTCGAGCTGCTTCGTCTGGGGGAGGAGTCGCTCGGCCAACCGCTTGCGCAAACGGAAAAGTAGCACCCTCACGCTGGCAGGTCGAACTCCGAGCATCTCGCCGATATCGCGGTGAGCGTAGCCCTCCACATATGCCAGCCAGAGCATGGCCCTATCGCGGGGAGCGAGCTCCGACAGCGCTGACTCCAAGTCCACTGCCTCGCCTGCGGAAGGCGCAGCCTCGCGATCTCGCATCACGGCAAAGAACTCCGAGAGCCCACTCCGCTCTCGCTCCCTACGACGCCAGTGATCGCGCAGCAGATTGGTCGCCGTTCGGAACAAGTAGCTCTTCAGCTCTGGACCCCTTCTCAATCCCCGTCGATTGATCAACCGCACGTAGGCCTCCTGAAAGACGTCTTCCACTTGGCCCGCGTCGGTGCACACTCGATGCAGGTACCGGCGCAACGGCGTCGACGTACGGTCATAGAAGTCCTGAAAGGTCTCTCGGTCCAAGGCCGGCAGTGAGTCGACATCGGAAACGGATTCCGAGCCGTCCGATGGCGTGGACCATCGAACGGCCAACGATGCGGCCGACGTAAAACTCGACAACTTGTCGGAGGCCACGGAAACTCATCCTCAGTTCTTCTGCAGAAGTTGGAATGCCACAGCGGTCCCGATCAGGATACCGATCCCACCCGCCAGCAGGAGCCCCCCCAAGATATAGAACCCGTCCCCCCCGTCGAGAAGACCGGCCTGTGCCAGAAACAGCACACTCGCGCCACCGACCAGAGCTACCAGTCCGAAAAAGCAAACCCAGACCAGGGCGGTACGCGACGTGGGCGCCGCCCCGGCCAGCAGCAGATAGCGCCGACCGCTTTCGCTGTCCAGGAACTGGAGCAAGGTTTCCGGGCTCTCGAAGCGGTCGAGCAACTTCGACCGCTCCTCTGCTTTCTGTTCCTGTCGTCGACTCCTGTAGTGCACGACGATCCAGATCAGTCCGAGAAAGAAAGCCATGTTGGTGGAGATGAGGATGACCAGCCAGTTGTCCATGTTTACTCCTGAATTTCATCGTCGGTCGGGCCACGCCCGAATTCGACGGTAGAACGTTCGGGAGCTAGGAACGGTTAACGACTGCTCGAAGACGAGATGCACAAAAAGGCCCGCGGACTCCGGTCACCGCGGGCGTAGGGTCCGGCAGTTGCCGGAGGAACATCGAAGATATGTGAGGAGCAGGCGAAGACTTGGCCAGAACGGCCAAATGCTCTATTTAGAGCGGAGCCCTCATGGAACAATATTCATCTATTCGCCTGCACAATCCCAAGAATTTTCTGAGCAGTCCGCCAAACATACCACAATGGCTGCTCTATTTCAGGATCATCCGGTCCGAGCCATGCCTCTACAGGCGACACATGGCTAGAGACCGTACGCTCGAGCTACCGAAGCCTGCAGGTACTCCAGCAGATCGTCGGCTGCCAGTGGACGGCCCGTAACCTGTTCCACCAGCTGCGAAGCTCCGTATCGACGCCCGTGGCGATGCACATGCTTCCGCAGCCAGGCCAGGAGCGGGGCGAAGTCGCCATCCGCGAAGGCCCCGTCCTGCGGGCCGAGGCTCTCTTGGGCGGCCTGGAACAGCTGGGCCGAAACCATGGTGCCCAAGGTGTAGGTCGGAAAGTAGCCGAACAGTGCCTGGGACCAATGGATATCTTGAAGCACACCGTCTGCATCGCGATCCGGTCGAACGCCGAGCAGCTCCTCACACGCGTCGTTCCAGGCTGAAGGCAGATCGGCGACCGCCAAGTCGTTCGCAAACAGTGCCCGCTCGATCCGAAAACGCAAAGCGATGTGGAGATTGTAGGTCGCCTCGTCGGCCTCGACGCGGACCAGGCTCGGCCGTACCGTATGGAGCGCCGGCCAGACAGACTCCGGGCTCGTCTTCGCCGCCTGGCCGGGAAAGAGCTCGGCGAACTTGGGCCACAGCCAGCGCCAGAAGCCGATGCTGCGGCCCACCTGGTTCTCCCACAGCCGGCTCTGGCTCTCGTGTACACCCAGCGACACAGCGTCACCGAGCGGGGTCCGCCAGAGCTCTTCAGGGATTCCTTGCTCGTACAGGCCGTGACCCGCCTCGTGGAGAGCACCATAGAGCGCTGAACGCAGGTCGTTTTCCAGATAGCGCCAGGTGAGACGTACGTCAGTCGGGGTGACGCCGACGCAGAACGGATGAACGGAGAGATCGAGCCGACCGCGATCGAAGTCGAAGCCAAAGGCCGAGATCGCGTGGCGCGAGAGTTCCCGCTGCTTCGCCTTGGCGAACTTCCCGAGGACCGGAGATTCGTCCACCCGACGGCCAGACTCCACGACCTGCTGAACCCAGGGAGACAGTTCCGCCACCAAATGGTCGAAAAGCGGCACGAGCTGCTCCTCGGTCGCACCAGGTTCGAAACCGTCGAGCAACGCATCGTAGGCCTTGCCTGCGGGATGCAGTGCCGCGGCCTTCTGCTTGGCCAGTGACAGCAACCGCTGCAGATGCCCCGCGAACATCCCGAAATCCGACCCCTTGCGTGCCTCCTGCCAGGCCGTAGTACCCAGACTGGAGGCTTCCGCCAGTTCTTTGGCCAGGGATTCGGGTATCCGCCGAGCCCTCGACGCGTCTCGCTTGGCCTCTCGCACCTGAGCCGTCAGCAGCTCGTCACCCGCGGAACGGGCTTCCTCTTCGCAGGCGAGGATCGTCTCCCACAGTCGTTCGGACGTGAGCTTCTGATGGATCGCCCCGGCAAGGGAAGCTGCCATCTTCGCGCGGTTCTCCGAACCACCACGCGGCATCATCGTCTCCTGATCCCAGTCCAACAACTCGGCCAGTGACTTCAGATCTCGAAGCTCGCCCCAAAGCTCCAAGAGTCGATCGGGAACAGCACAGGCCGGGTTTCGCGTGGCGGACGAAGAGTCGGTGGCAGTCGGCATCGGGGAATTGTATTCGGTGGCTCGCCCTCGACGATGCGGACGATCTGCCGCGCCTCCAGATCTTCCAGAACCTGTGCGAGGCTCGACCTTGCCACGAGCAACAGCAACACCACAGAATCCGCCGACGCCTTGGGCTCACAGGTAGAGTGGCACGATCATGCCACGCATCCGCCTTCGCTCCCCGCGTTGGCTCACCATGCTCTTCCTCGCGACGTCGGCTCCGCTCGTGCTGGCGACGCTCTGGCTCCGTCTAGCCTATCCAGGCTTCACAGAGATGCTGATCTCGGACATTCGTCATGGCGGATGGCAAGAGGCCATCGAGCGATACCGCTACTTCTACTACTACGCAGATACTCTCGATCGCCTCCGCTTCGAACGAGGCAAAGTCGAGAACCTGGCCGAGATCCCTCCTCCGAACGTCGACGACACACCCTTCGAGCAGGGCATGGTCCTGTTCCACCGCGGCGAGTTCGGACAGGCCGTGAGCCGATTCCGCCAGCATCTCGAGGCGAAGGGAGCGAGCGAACGAGGTTTGTTCTGGCTCAGCCAGGCGTTGATGCGGAGAGCCGAGGTCGAAAACTGCCTTGGAGAGGCGTCATCGTCAGCGGCGGAAGAGCATCTCGGCTCGTTCCACAAGCACACGAGGCAGCGAATGTGTTCTCTGCCCCTGCCAGCACATCACCATCAGCCGGACAGCATGGCCGAAGCGACTCACGTTCTCGAGACACTACTCGACCGATACGCTCCGGCTGACCCTCTTTACCTTTGGCTACTCAACTTCGCGTATATGGCGCAAGGCAGATATCCGGAGGAGGTGCCGCCACGATACCTTGTCGAAACCGAGTTCACGGACATGTTCTACGGATCTGCCGCTGTGGAGACGAGGAAGAGGTTCCCCTGGTTGAGCTTGCACGACCGCGCTATCGAGCTCGGGGTCGACCTCCCGGACGCGGGCAAAGGTGTCGCCGTGGAGGACTTCGATGGCGACGGCGACTTGGACCTGGTCACCGGTGGTACCTACGGCCACCTGCACCTTTTTCTCAACCGTCATTCGGAGGGTGGGTTGGGCTTCGTCGATGCCACCGGGGCATCTGGCCTCTCCGACGTTCTACAACCTTTCATCGTCACCGCTGCGGACTACGATGCCGACGGTGCCATGGACCTCTTCGTGTCGCGGCCGAATCACCACTTCCAGCTGCTTCGCAACCATGGGAGCGGAAGATTTCACGACGTCACCTTCACGTCTGGCTTGCTGAGCCCGGACGAACCCAGCCGCCTCAGCTTGGCCAGCACCCTTTCGGCTTGGGGGGACGTGAACCGCGACGGTTGGATCGACCTGGTCGTCGCACAGGCCGGGGTCGAGCTCCCCAAGAACATCGAGATCTTCGATCGGCCCTATGCCCACACCCGTCTCTATCTCAACAAGGGCGGCACGTTCGTCGACCAGACAGAGTCCTATGGCCTGAAGGAGGTCGTCGAAGATCGTTTGCTGATGGGTGCAGCCTTCGGCGACTTCGACGGAGACGGTTGGGTCGATCTCATGCTCTCGGCCTACACTCGCGGCAGAAGCCGTCTGCTTCGCAACCACGAGGGTCACTCGTTCATCGACACGGGCCTCGTAGGTTTGCCCGAGGCGGGATTCACCACGGCGTTCTTCGACATCGATCACGATGGTCGCCTCGACATTTTCCAGGGCGGACAGTCACCAGCCCGCACCGCCGCTGAGGCGGCCGTGTTCCGGCGCAATCCCGGCCGTAACGCCGCTCGATTCTTCCTTCGCACCGAGCACGGGTTCGAGGTGTCGAAGGACATCTTCTCGCCACCTATCGCGGCGGGAACCATGGGCTCGGGCTTCGGCGACCTCGACAACGACGGATGCCTCGACGCCTACCTCGGTACCGGCAATCCGGAGTCGTGGTACTTGCTGCCGAATCTCCTCTATCTCGGTGAGCGGGACGCCACGAACTGTGTGGGGCGAATGGCACACGCTTCGATGCTCGAAGGGGTGGGCACGATCCAGAAAGGGCACGGCATCGTCTTCTTCGACTTCGACGACGACGGCGACCAGGACGTCTACTCCAGCCTCGGCGGCATGTGGCAAGGCGATGCTTGGCCCAATCAGCTCTGGGTCAACGAGAGTGACACGGGTAACGCATGGACCAAAATCCGCCTTCGCGGTCGGCAGAGCAATCGCTGGGGCCTGGGCTCTACGATCTCGATCGAGGCGCGCAATGCCGACGGAGAGCCGATCCGCCGCCATCACCTCATGGACAACGGCACCGGGTTCGGTAGCGCGCCTTATCTCGCCCACATCGGACTGCTCGATGCCGTCGTGGTCGAGCGCGCCACCGTCACCTGGCTAGGATCGGGTTGCGTGAGCGACTACGAGGTGGAGCTCGGCCGCCTCCAGTGGCTCGACGAGTCGGACTGTCTGGATCCGGTCCACACCTCCCGATAGCGGATACGGCGAGGTGTCGATCCGGCGGCGCAACCATCCGAACGGCGTGCCGTATCGAAGAACAGAACGAGATCGATTCCGGAATCAACGGCCAGAACGGGAGCCTTCATGCAACGTAGCCTATTCCTCCTCCTCGCGCTCAGCCTTTTTCTCGTACCAGCAGCCTTCGCAGAGGAAACTCTCGTCGGTGAGTATCAGTGGGACCAGGGTGGAGCCTCAGGGGATCTCCGTGCAGTCTTCGAGCCGACCGGAGACAATACCTGGGAGGTCTCGTTCTACTTCGATTTCCGCAGCAAGCCTCACGTCTACAGCGGCACGGCCACCGGTTCTCTGGAAGACGGAACGCTAGAGGGTACGGTGAAGAACGAGAACAAGCGTCGCACGTTCACCTTCGAGGGTAGCTTTCAGAATGGCGAGTTCCGAGGTAACCACGCCGAAACGACCCGAGGCGAGCCGATCCGCACCGGTACGTTGACTTTGGCCCAAGAAACCGAGTCGTCTCAGACCCGATCCCAGTCCCAGACTCGGTAGCGCGCTGCCTTGTCGACGGCGTGACCACAGGTCTTGAGCGTCAGCAGGACATTGCCACGGTGGTGACTTTCGTGAGCTACCAGATACGACAGCGTGACGAAGACGCCTTTCTTGAACCCGCGACGTTTCGGCTCGCCGGCCAGAACCGCACGTAAGAACGACTCCACCGCCTCGCCCGACGCCGCGAAGGCTGCCACCAGCTCGTCGCGGCTGGGCCTGTCTTTGGCGGTGAACTTCGCAAGGCCCGCGGCCAAGTCGCGGGCCCGCTTCTCCAGCTGCCATACCCGGTTGGTGTGGACGTGAGCGAATTGCCCTGCCACGTCGCGGCCACCACGCTTGGACAACGTGCAGGCGAGGCCTTCGTCGGAGATCTCTTCCAGGAGCAGAAGGTTGATGCGGTTGTTGGTCCGCCATGCCTCCGCCAGCTGTTCGCCCAAGTCAGGACCCTCGACCATCGACAGTTCCTATTGGTGATATCCGGATAGGGTCCGGGGTTTCAAGCCTTCGACATCGACCTCTACGTCGACGTCGCGCCAGCCCCGATTCTGATCGTCGCTCTTCGGATAGTAAGCCAGAAGGTACTGACTGCGTAGATCTTCCTCGATCTGGTCGTAGATCTGATCCAGGCTCTCGAACTCTTTGCTGTAGAAGACCCGCCCACCCGTGGCTTCCACCAGGCGGTCGACGCGCGAGGTAAAAGAACGTCGGAGCAGACCGAGTGCCGCGCTCTCTCGGGGCTCCTTCTTCAAGAGAATCAAGTAGATCGGCGCACCCATCTCGCGAGAGATCCGAAGGGCCGAGCGGAAAGGAAACTGCTCGTCTTCGTCGGCACCGTCGCTGAATACGATCAGTGCCTTGCGTCCACGAACGCCCTGGAGCTGCACGAGGGAGTAGACGATCGACTCCCACATCGCCGTACGTCCGGATGCCTCCAGACTCCAGATCGCACCCACCAGGCGGTCCAGATCGCTGGTGGTCCCCCGAGCCAGCCTCGGCTGACTGTCGAAGTCGACGAGGAAGGCGCGGTCTCTATCCGTAAACGTGCGGCGCAAGAAGTTCGACGCGGCGCTCTGCACCTGTGGCAGTTTGACGAACATGCTGGCCGAGGAGTCGATCGCCATGCCGAGGGTCAGCGGCAGCTCGGCCGCATCGTCGAATGTCGCGATGTCCTGCACCCGGCCGTCTTCGATGACCCGGAAATCGGCTTCATCAAGACCCCGGACGGGTCGACCGTCCTTGTCTTCCACCACCACGAAGAGCTCGACCAGGTCGACGTTGACCCGCTCGCCCGCCGACGGTCCGTTGAGGAAAAGCACGTCTTCCGCCAGGGAACCGTCGTCGAGCAAAGCCACGACCCGCACGTAGCCCACCTTCTGTTCCTCGGGCACGTAGATGGGCTGGCGGAAGGGTGGCGAGTAGAGCGTGGCCACCTGCTCGTTGTTCCAGAAGAAGAGCACACGATCCAACGAACGCTCCACAGGAATCGAGATCTCGGCCTCCACCTCCACGGTTCCCGTGCCGCGGGCAGTCTCGGGACGCACGATCTCGACACCCAAGCCCGCCTCGCCGCCGTTCAGGACGGCGGAGTCGCGACCTAGCTCCTGGCCGTTGACGTCCGACGCCACTACCGTCAGCTCTTGCCGACGGGGTGTCCGGCCCAAATCCAGACGCGCCGACCAGGGCGGTTGCTTCTGCACCGCCACCTCGCGATCGTCCAGCAGAAAGCTGATCCGTTCCACACGTGAGTCCCAGACGTCGACGTCGAAGCGCACGCGCCCACGGAGCACCGCGTCCTCGGGCCGGCGGATCTCCACGACCGTCGGACTGGGCAGAAAACCGCCGTCGAGCGAGGTATCGGCGCGCACGACGGCGGCGCGTCGGCCACCCCACCGCCCCGAGGCCAGATCTTCGATCAGCACCGCAACGGCGGTGACATCAGGAGGCAGCGCTACCTCCCGTCGCCATCGCCATTCCCGTCCCCGAGTGAGGTCCTGGCTCTCCACGACTTCGCGCAGCAGTAGCTCGCGGGCATTCGAGTCTTGTCCTACAGCTCTCACCGACACCTGGAGATCGACGTTCTCCAGCCCGGCCTGTCCCTCCATGTCACCCACGTCGAGGCGTGCGTCCAGCGTCGCGGACATCGCCTCGGCGGCGGTGGAATCGGCCGTCTGAGCGCCCGCGTCGCGCACTTCCAGAACCGCTGCCAAGGACAGATCCCCTTCGTCCTCCCGACCACCCAACACATGGTCCAGTCGCAGGGAGGAGATGGCTTCCGGTATGCCGCGTGCGATCCACGACCTGGCCCTCACAGTCCAGCCTGAACGGGTGGAACGAAGTAGGACCTCCCGAACGTCCTCTTCGAAGGACACGGGTGACGACCAAGATACGGCGATGCGGTCGGCGAAACGATCGACGGCGCCTCGCAGACCCGCGTCGGTTACTAAGACCTCGCCGCCCGAAGCGGACGCGAGTTGTTCGAGAGGGGCCAGCGGATCCAACAGCTCTGCAGTCGTAGGTTCGGCTTCTACAGCTTCGTCGTCCTGGCCGAGAATCTGTCCGGGCCGCACCGTGACACCCGGCAACATCGCCGGGCGATCGGGATCCATCGACTCGACACCGCTGAACTCTGCACCCTTGGGCCCGCGAGGCCGCTCCAGCGCCAACGGCATGACGATCCACCCCGAGGCCGCCAAACCCCGTGCGAGCTCGGTGACTTCGTCCTTGAGATCCTCATGGCGATCTCGCGCTTCGCGCAGCAGCCGTAGGCCGGTGTCATCCAGAATCGTGGCCCAGTAGTCCACCGGTTCCAGATCGAATCCGTCCAGTACCGGAATCACGACACGAGGCCGGTCCGGTTCGGTGGGCAGACGACCGAGGTAGCCGACCATCTGTCGAATCCGCTCCCGGACCAAGTCGATCTCCTCTTCGACGGCTGCGATGACGATGGCAGCGCGTTCTTCGGCGACCAGCGGGTTGGGCCCGGTACCGGATGCGACCCATTCTTCGAGAGCCCGTTCCCGGATTTCCTGGATACCGCGCTGGCCCCGTTCGGTCAACGCCATACGACTGAAGCGCTCGGCGGAAATCATGGGATCGCCGGTACGCAAGACCAGATCGGGCGGAGCGTCGGAGGCCGCCGACACGATCTCTAGCTCTCCCAGACCGGTGAGCCCCGAAGTCACCTCACCGAGAGAATCCATCGCACGTCGAACCGTCCCCGGACTGGCAAGCGGCTGGTCCACGTAGACCAGCCAACGGACGCCGCCGGTGGAGCCAGGACGGCGCAGGGAGACCTCCGGTAGGCGGACGCGCCGCACCACCCCACCGGTGGTCACGACCTCCAGATCCTGGGGAGCCAATGTCTCGGGCGTGAAGCCTCCAGAGTCCAGAACCTCGGCCCAGACCGTGACCTGACTCGTGTCGCTGACCGGCTCCTGCGGCGTAGCGGTACCCGGAACAAGCACCAGGAAGGACGTGAACAATAGGGCTGCGATCCGTACGGATCTGGTTCGGAAACGTGCCAAATCGGCCCACCGCGACGGGACAGATGACACGACGCCAGAATGCAGAGACGGAATCATGGGCGGACCCTCCAAGGCACGGCTGGGTGATGGCTCATGGTAAACAGCATGAAGCAAACGCCTTGCCACTTCTCCACCGCAACGCTTACGCCTGCAGCGACATCAACGCAAGGGGTAGCCGATATCCCGTGCTTCTTCGTACACGATCTCGGGATGAGCATCGGGATTGAGTGCACGGATCAAGCTCAGACGGAGAGGTTCCTGCCGATAGACCCGTTCGACCACCCGAAGATCGACGGGTACTCCGTAGTACTCGTCGGCCCATGCCTTGTAGGTATCGGGCTGGCCATCCAGGAATTGCATCAACTTCGCCGAGCCGTCCGGATCGTCACCCATCGGGAACTCGATCGTCTCACTACGTCGCCACCGTCTGTCATCGTCGAGGAGCCAAGCACAGAAAGTGGTCTGCTCCCGGGTGAAGGCCGGCTCGGAGAGGAACTTCTCGAATGCCCCGGGGACACCATCGAAGAGTCCGGGCCACGGCATCTTCCGGGCCATTGAGGCATCGTGCTGAAAACCTTTGAGGATGGCACCCTGGGGATTGAAGAAGAGCAACCAATCGTCGCCTTCGCCGTTGCGCATCAGCCCCAGCTTCTCTCCGGGCTCCCAGTCGTCGTTGAACGAGAAGTAACGGAACTCCCATTCCGGACACAACACCGCGTCGAGCATGGCGAGTGCGCGCATGACGTTGCGAGTCCCTTCGAGATCCGGAAGCGCTGAGAGGTCCCGGGTGGAGATCGTCGTCATGCGGGCAGGAAGTGAACGTCCAAAGGAGAAACAAAATCGGACACAGAGGAGCCGAAACCAGGATCGTAGCACTCCGGCCGCACTTCTCCGAGTGGCGGGAGTTGCCTCGCATCTCGCCCGTGTTCGTCATCGAACGACGGCGGACGGCCGCATCCAGGTCGTCAGCTATCTGCCAGACGAGTCAAGTACTGCACACTGAACCAATCTCGCTCGTCGGCCCACACACGTTCGACCCTGAGGCCGGCATCAGCCGCCATGTCGGCGAAGGACGTTCGCGTGTATTTCTGCGAGTACTCTGCCAGAACCTTTTCACCCGCCTCGAATCGAATCTCCTCACCGCCCAGACGAACGATCTGATCACGGAGCACGCGGAGATAGATTTCGATTCGTTCACTGGCAGCGTTCCAGATCGCCAGATGCTGGAAGCCGCTCGAATCGAAGTCCGCGCCCAACTCGCGGTTGAACCGGTGCAGAAGATTCAGGATGAACTGCGCGGTCACGCCCTCGGAGTCATCGTACGCACGCAGTAGGACGTCTCGATCTTTCACCAGATCGGCGCCGAGGAGTAGCGCACCACCAGGCCCGGCCACCTGTGCCAGGTGTTCCAAGAATTCCACCGCTTCCGAATAGGGAAAGTTGCCGATGGTGGAGCCGGGAAAGAACACCACGCGACGGAGCGGATTCGTCGCCGGCCGCGGCAACTCGTACTCGGTGGTGTAGTCCGCCGCCACGGTGAGGATCTGCAACTCCGGGAAGTCTGCGGCCAGTTCCGCTGCATGCTTGCGCAGGTGTGCTAGCGAGATGTCTACCGGCATGTAGGCCACCGGATCGTCGAGGTGTTCCAGCAAACTGCGGATCTTCTGTACTGACCCGGCACCCGGCTCCACGACGAGGCAGCGCGGACCGAGGAGCCGACCCATGTCGTCGCCGTGTTGCTCGAGGATCCTCAGCTCGGTCCGCGTCGGGTAATACTCCGGGGTCTTGGTAATACGATCGAACAGCTGAGAGCCACGTTCGTCGTAGAGAAACTTCGGATGGATCGACTTCGGTTTTGAACGGAGACCATCCAGTACCTCGCGGAGTATCTCCGCAGTCTCGGGACTTTGATCGTCGAGCCGGTGACTTTCGGTAGTGCGGCCGCCGATCGTAAGCCTCTCCGCTTCGGTCGAGGGCTCGACGAAGCTACGATCGGTCATCCCGTCTCCTGACAGTTGGCAAGGAAGGTCCAACCCGTTCCAAATGGCGAACAAGCCGTGCGCCGACCGCGGGCGAGCGGGTCGAGAGGGTTCCCGACGAGGTCGATCTGGAGGCTTGTGCCCGCTGCGGCATCGCCATCCGCCGGGTCACGCCGTGACCTCTACACCTTTCCAAAAGGCGACGTATCCCTTGATTTCCGAGGCCGCCGGCTTCGGAGTCGGATACGTCCACGCTGCGTTCTCGTTCACCTGTCCCTTCGCCTCCAGGTGAAAGTAGCTGGCTTCTCCCTTCCACGGGCATGTGGTGTGATGATCCGATCCACGGAAGTGCTCGTCGCGAAGCGATTCCGGTGGGAAATAGTGATTGCCCTCGACGACGATCGTGGCATCGCTCTCCGCGAGAGTCACGCCGTTCCAGCTGGCTTTGGCCATGAAGATCTCCCTGGCATCGTGGTGTGGAGCTGACCGCGGTCCGCCGAGTGTAAGGCGAGTGAGGTCCGCCGTCCATCGGATCCGGCACCGCGACAACGATCTTCACACTCGGTCCACGACCGAAAGGACAACTCCGAGCAAAAACCAGTCAAGATCGATGGCGGCCAGGATCGGTTGATAGACTGATTGTGTGTCGGCGTCCCGCTCTTCTTCTTTGCCCAGTCACGTAGGTCCTTATCGCATCGAAAACGCTCTCGGTGCGGGCGGTATGGGAGCGGTGTATAGAGCTTGGGACGATCGGCTACAACGACCGGTAGCGATCAAGCACGTGCTACCCGAGTTGATGGAAGAGGGCTCACGTCGGCGGCTTCTCCGCGAGGCCCAGGCCGTCGCCGGCCTGAATCATCCTGCCGTCGTACAGGTCTACGACATCGTCGAGTCGGAAGCGGCGGATTGGATCGTGCTGGAGCTGGTGGATGGTCGAACGCTCCAATCGCTGATCGAGTCGGGACGCCTCGGTTTGGCGCAGGCCGTCACCCTCGCTCGCGAGGTGGCAGAAGGCTTGGCGGAGGCCCATGCCAAGGGAATCGTGCACCGTGACCTCAAGACCGAAAACGTCATGGTGACGCGCTCTTTCCACGCCAAGATCCTTGATTTCGGTCTCGCCAAGAGCGTCTGGCAAGTGCCGGATCCGAAGATCTCGGGACATGGCTCGGTGCTCGGCACCGGTCGCGCCATGTCGCCGGAGCAAGCCATGGGAGAGGAGGTGGACCCCCGCTCGGACCTGTTCAGTTTCGGCACCCTGCTGTTCGAGGCGGTCACGGGTCAACAACCGTTTTACGGAACGAGCACCTTCGACATCCTCACCAAGGTCTGCAGCGTTCCACACACGCCGGCGCGGCAGCTGAATCGACGCATTCCGGTGGAGCTCTCCAACCTGATCGACCGACTCCTGGAGAAGAATCCTGGGCATCGCCCCAGATCGGCCCGTGAAGTGGTGGTCGAGCTACGGGTGATCGAGAAGATGGGCCTGCCCGAATGGGGTGGTCCGTACTCCTGGGGCGGGCCTTCCACGCAGCTCGATCTGCTGGGTGAGCCCCAGCGGTTTCCAGCTTTCGAGGACATCGACCCGCTGACCGCGCCGCCGGCGGAACAGCCGCCCGGAATCCGGCGAGGTGGACGTCGTCTCGTCTTCCATCAGGCGGTGGCGGAAAGCGAGCCTGCGGAGCTTCCAGACGACGACGCCACCGCGGAGATCCCCATCGTCTCGGATCACTCCGCCGTCGCCGATCACCAGGCCACGGAGGAGGTGCCGGTCTACCTCCCCGACGAGGACGCGATGCCGCGTGGCGGTATCCGTGTCGAAGCAGTGCTCGTCCTCGGCACGGACGAAGGTGACACCGCTCGGCGCGCACGCTTCGTGGCCGAGCGCCGCCGAGTGGCCAGAGAGCTAGAGGGCTGCGAGCTGGCGGGGGACGAGAACGTACTGTTCTTCACACGGCCATTACACGCTCTACGCTGTGCCATGGCCTGCCTCGAGACGGCCCGCGAGTTGCGGATCGGGGCGAGCGGTGCCATTCACCTCGGCGAGCTGCTGATGGCCGCCGAGACCAATGCCTCGTTGCGCGTCCGCGCCGAGGGAGTAACCCTCCGGGTCGCCTCCGATCTACGTCGAACCGCGCGCAACGGTCAGATCTTGGTGACACCGGAGGCCCGGACATTCATCCGTCGCGCCATGGTTCAAGATCGCAGCCCGGACCGTACTCCTTGGCAAGACCTGGGCCGGTTCTACCTCGAGGCGCTGGAGGAGACCGTGGAGCTGTCCGCCGTCACGATCGAAACCGAGCCCGAGCTGCGCTTGCCCCGGGACACCGACAGGGTGCGGCGGGTTCCGGGTCGAACACTCCAGGCGGTGGGCTAGCAACCCGTGGCTACCGAGCCGCCGAACCGTCCATTCTCGAGCCCGCCGACCTCTCGGAGGAAATGAGCCCGACTCGTTGAACGAGGGAGAAGCATCACGGGAACTCCGGAGCGGCGAGCCGGGTCCAAACCGGGCGAGGTCCTCCTCTGGGCACCCCGAGACCAGGCCTCGAGCATCCGGAGATAATGAGCCCATGAGCCGATCCAAAGCCGCCTTTGCGGGGCATTCGCGGGAGAGTCACGCGGCGACGCCCGCCGCCGCACCTGACCTGCTTCACGTCGACGCCCGTCTCGGGCTCGATCCGGAAAACGTCCAGACCCTCCTGGAGTTGTCGTTCTTGGGCCGGGAAGCGGCGAAGGACCTGGATCGTGTGTTGGCCGGGGTGACGCCGGAGGCGGATTGGAATCTCGATCTCTTCGCCGAGGACCTCTTCGTACGGGAGTTGATCCACGATTGCTTCGAGTTGCGCGTCGAAGGCTTACGTTACCCGGTCAACGAGGAGTTCCTGTTCCAAGTCTTCTCGGCCCCACCGACGGACATCGAGGCGATCCGCTTTCGTCAAGAAATCTTGCGCGAGCTGGCTGCCGACGAAACGCTGTTGCGGCGCGCCGAGCGACTCTACGTGGAGGTCTCGAAGTTGCTGGCGATGTTCAAGACGCCAGACCACGCTCAGCGTCTAGACATCCACAGCTACCGCCTCGACGTCTTCCGCCAAGCAAAGGGCATCATCGATCGCATGGCCGAAGGATTCGCTGGTGCGACATCGGGCCTGCACCGCTTGGCCGAGACGGGAAAACAGATGCGACGCACGCGAGCCTACCGTCGCATGAGTGATCTCCTGGACTATGAGCAGCATCAGTCCCGCCTGCGGGTCTCGGTGCAGATCGGCGGCGACGGGGAGATCAAAGATCTGAGGATCCTCGACATCCGGGACAACGAGGAGAATCCCCACTACCTCCCTCACTGGAGACGTTTGTGGCATCGCTTTCGCGCATTCTTTTACGGCTACAAGGTCTCCAAGAAGGTAATCCTCCACCGACTGCTGGGCGAGATGTTCGTCGATGTGGCGCCTTCTTTGGTACCTCTGGTGCAGATCCTGGGACATTTGGAGGTCTATCTCACAGCCCATGGATTTGCTCGGCGCATGGGAGAGGAAGGCCTCGACATGTGCCTGGCGGATCTGGGCGAAGGCAAGACGCTGCGCCTCGAGCAGCTGTTCAATCCGCTCTTGCTGGCCACCGAGGAGCCTCCACAGCCCTGCTCCCTCGCCTACTCCCAGGATCAGCAGATCACCCTCGTCACCGGCCCGAACTCCGGAGGCAAGACCCGTTTGCTTCAGAGTCTGGGGCTGATCCAGGTACTCGGGCAGTCAGGAATGTACGTGCCGGCTGCCGCGGCCGAGCTTCCTTTGGTACATGGACTCTTCGTTTCCTTGGTCGAGACCGAGGACGCTCATCAGGGTGAAGGCAGGTTGGGCCGCGAGATGATGCGCATCCGTCGACTCTTCACCACGATGGGAACTCCTTCTCTGGTGATCCTCGACGAGCTGTGCTCGGGCACCAATCCCAAGGAGGGCATCGAAATCTTCGATCTTGTGTTGCGCCTACTGGAACGACTCGATACGCAAGCGGTGATCTCGACGCACTTTCTCGACTACGCCCAGAGGCTCCATGACGAGCGGCCAGTACGAGGCATGGAGTTTCTGCAGGTCGAAGTCGCGCCTGACCTGTCGAGCACCTATCAGTTCATCCCTGGCGTCGCCGAAACCTCACTGGCCGCGGAAACCGCCCAGCGACTCGGCGTCACCTTCGAGGAGTTGGCGGAGCTCATCGATCAGCGAAAGGGGCACGATGTCGCCGAGACGTTGCCGGATTTCCCGGCGACCCTACCCAGACCGGAGACCGCCACAGCGGGCTGACTTCCAGCTCATCTCGAGGTTTCGTCAGGTATAGCCAACGCGTATCGGCTATCCTTGTGCCATGTCTCCTCGCAGTCCGATCTGGATCGTCGTCTGTTTCGCGTTTCTCGCCACGGAAGCATCCGCTGATTCCGGTGAGCTTCCCGGACGCTGGGTCGAGGTTCGTAGCGAGCACTTCATCGTGGTCAGCAATGCCAGGCCCAAGGAAGTGCGCAAGGTGGCGACGCACCTGGAACAGATCCGTCAGGTACTGACCCAGGCGATGCCACACTTCGCCAATACTTCGGGCCCTCCGCTTCTCGTCTTTGCTCCAGCCAACGAGCGCACCATGGGTCGACTCCTGCCGCTGGTCTGGGCCGAGCGCGACGCCACACGTCCAGCCGGCCTCTTCGCCGATTCCGTAGATGAACCATACGTCGTGCTGCGCGCCGATCTGGTCGGCGGCGACGATTTCGGTGTCGTCTACCACGAGTACTTTCATTATCTGGTGGCGGAATCTGGCACGGCGGAGCTTCCCACCTGGCTGAGCGAAGGACTCGCCGACTTCTGGGGTGGCGGCTCGCGGCTCACCAGAAAGGAAGCCCAGGTCGGAAGAGCGATCACCTTCCGCCTTCGGCCCCTGGCCGAGGGCATTCCGATCCCTTTGGAGACTCTGCTGACGGTCGACCGCAGCTCGGAGTACTACCGCAACCGCTACAAGGCGGCCGACTTCTACGTCCAGTCCTGGGCTCTGACCCACCTGATGATGATCGGCGACGGGACCGGCGAGCTGAAGAAGATTCTCGGCCAGTATCTGAACTTGATTAGCCGAGGTGAATCCAGCTTGGAAGCCGCCGAGGAGGCCTTCGGCGATCTCGACGCACTGGAGCGCAAGCTTCGAGCCTACGTTCGCCGTCTCACGTTTTCCTATTTCCGCCTTCCCGTTCCGCCGAACCACCCGCGGAGAGTCTCCTGAATCGAGAGCTCTCCACCGGTGAGGCCTCCGGGCTGGTCGCTCGCCACCTCTACGCGAGTCTGGGGCCCGAGGATCTGGAGGGAATGGTCCGGTCCGCGGAGAGCGACGTGCCTGATCTACCCGTTACTTTGGAGGCACGCGGCATCTTTCACATGACGAAGGACGAAACCGACGAGAGTATCGCCGCCTTCGCGAAGGCCGCAGAGCAACCCAATGCCTCGGCTCTCGCTCACTACGGCCTGGCGGTGATGCGTTTCCACCAGGCTCGTCAAACCGACGGGATCACGCCCGAGCTGCTCTTGGAGCTCGAATCGCGGCTCGTCTCGTCGCTGGAGACGAACGCCCGCTTCACGCCGGCTGCAGCACGACTCGCGGAGGTCTATCGACGTATGGATGGTGGCCGAACCGACCGCGCTCTCACGGTAAGCCGGATAGCCGTCGCCCTGGAGCCCGACAACACCGACTATCGCCTTCTCGAAGCGAGAATTCTTCGCGAGTCGGGTCAGCAAGACGAGGCCCAAGCCATCGTACGGAGGGAGGCGGACGCGATGACTTCGCAGGGCGCGGCGCGGCTCAACCATCTCTGCTGGCAGGGTGCATTGTGGGGGTTTGCCGAGACGGTCCTCGCCAGTTGCGACCAGGCTGTGGGACAGCAACCGGACAACAGCGCCTTTCTCGACTCGCGGGGTGTGGCGCGGGCCTTGACCGGCGACCTGGAAGGAGCCCTCGCGGACCTTCGATCTGCTCTCTCGGGGGAAGGCGCCGAAGACTGGACCGAGGAACTGAGATCTATTCGGGAGGCCTGGGTCGCCGAGCTGGCACAGGGCAAGAATCCGTTTGCGGAGAATGGACACGTCGCTCTGGCTGAGAATCCGTTGCACGATGGCGTGGGCTGGCTCCGCTAGCGACGCGCCATTGACTGCTAGAGTCTGGGCCCCCATGCTGAAGCGACTCTTCCAGAACAAGTCCGCGGACGAGAAGGCTGTCTACCGCCTGACCATTCAGTCGACGGACGAAACCGTCGAGGCACCCGAGAACAAGCCGCTACTCGATGCCGCTCTCGATGCCGACGTGCTTTTCCCGCACAACTGCTGCGCCGGTGATTGCGGCACGTGTCTATGTCGGGTGGTCAGCGGCGAGGTGGAAGAGCTGATGGACACGGGTCATCTGATCGACGACGACGAGCGCGAAGAAGGTTGGGTTCTGGGTTGCCAGACACTTCCGAGATCGGACGTCGTCATCGACATCCCCGACCTCTGATACGGCTCGATTCGACACAGCATCGCCTCATTGTTGCCCCGCCGGAGTCGGACGATCGCACTACCCTCGTCCACATGGTAGATAAAAGTGTCGTCGTTCGCCCCGAAACCGTCCCTGCACTTCCCGCCACATCCGCTCGCGCGGCCCTTCCGGTTCGCGCATTCCGGCACCGTAGGCCAACCGTTCCGCCGGCGCTCGCGCTACGGCGGCCCGACGAATCGAAAGACCTACCCATGGACAAACTGCGCATCCACGGACCCTGCAGACTGTCTGGCACCCTACGTGCCAGCGGCGCCAAAAACGCATCGCTACCAGCCCTGGCAGCCTGCCTGTTGACCGGCGACGAAGTCGTGCTGCGCCACGTGCCCCGAGTCCGCGACATCGTCACCATGAGCAAGCTGCTAGGTCATCTCGGCGTCGAGCGCGACGAAGATCCATCGGGTGCCGACGGTGAGCCGGGAGCATTGAGGCTACGTGCCAACGGCCACGGTAGTGCGCCCGACGAGGCACCGTACGACCTGGTCAAGACCATGCGCGCGGGCGTCCTCACCTTGGGACCACTGTTGGCTCGGCGGGGCCATGCCAAGGTGTCGTTGCCCGGCGGTTGCGCCATCGGTGTGCGACCGGTCGACCAACATCTGGCCGGATTGGAGGCGATGGGGGCGGAGGTCGACATCGACCACGGCTACATTCACGCAAGCAGCACCCATCTGCCGGATCGACGTCTGCAAGGCGCGCGATTCCGCTTCGCTACCCGGACCGTCACCGGCACGGAGAACCTCCTCATGGCCGCTGTGCTGGCACGCGGCACCTCGGTGCTCGAGAACTGCGCTCAGGAGCCCGAGGTCGGTGACCTGGCGACCTTGTTACGGTCCATGGGCGCCCATATCGATGACGACGGGCACGGGACGCTTACCGTGGAAGGCAGGCGGAGCCTGCACGGAGCCGAGCACCGCGTGATTCCAGATCGAATCGAGGCCGGGACGTACCTGGTAGGTGCGGTGATGACCCGCGGCGATGTCACGGTCGTCGGGACGCGCCCTGCCGATCTGGCACCTCTGTTGGAAAAGCTGGCGGAGATCGGTGCCGAGATCACCACCGAGGACGGTAAACACAACGGCAGTATCCGGGTCCGTCACGATGGCGACATCGGGGCTCGCGACCTGGTCACCGCGCCTCATCCAGGTTTTCCCACCGATCTCCAGGCTCAGTACATGGCGCTGATGACCCAGGCCTCCGGAGCTGCGACCATCTCAGAGACGGTCTTCGAAAATCGCTTCCAACACGTGCCGGAGCTGGGGCGTATGGGAGCGGACATCCGCATCGTTCGCGCCAACTACGCACAGGTTCACGGCCCGAGCCGCCTTTCCGGTGCGACGGTCATGGCCACGGACCTACGGGCATCTGCTTGCCTCGTTCTGGCGGGATTGGCGGCCGACGGCGAGACTGTGATCGACCGGATCTACCACCTCGATCGAGGATACGAGAAAATGGAATCGAAATTGCAGCGCCTAGGCGTACGGGTCGAAAGACTCTCGAGCTGATCGGGACGCTCGGCCCGCTAGATTCCGGTGGCCAGCGCTTCGGCGAACGAGGTGGCCAGGCCGCCAAGGTCGTCCCGAAGCATGAGTCTTCCCCTTCTGGCCCTCGCGTTGTCGCTTCTCGGAGCCCAGGGTGCGCCCGACGCAGCGGTGAGTGGCACCAGCGACCCGCGCATCGACCTGGTTCGACACCAGCTCCGGCGCGACGAGAGAGCGGCGCTCGAGCTCACCCAGCAGCTGCTCGAACAGACGCCGGAAATCGCACGTCGGCACGGCCTCCTCTACTTGCGGGGACACCTGCTGCTGGAGCTCGATCGGCGTGGGGAAGCGACCCAGGCCTTTGCCGACGCCATGGGTGCTTCGCCCGACCTGGCGCCCTGGTCGCGGCTGCGTCTGGCGCGGGAGCAGGCGGACACTGGCCACCCCGAAGTGGCCGCGGGCCTGCTGGCAACTCTTCTGGGGTCGAACCCTCCCAGACAACTGGTGGGAGCGGCGGTCGATCTTCTGGACCGGACCATCCGCCAGGGCGGTGACTGTCGGCTGCTCGGCGGACTCCACCGCCTTCGGCTTCGCCAGCCGGATGCGCGACGGCTAGAGCTGGCGCGCGCAGTGTGCGATCGGCGGACGGGCGACGAAGAGGCCGGACGACGGCGTCTTCTGGCGCTGCTACAGGCGGAGACGGGCGACGACGTGGCGCGCGAAGCTGCTCACCTCTTGGCGCCGTCCGTGGATCTGACCAATTCCGAACCCCGTACGTTGCTGAACGTCGGCTTGGCCTACTACGACCACCGGGAATTCGACGTGGCCTTGCGGTTTCTGGCAGGGGCGCTGGTGAAGATGCCATCGACGCCGACGATGACCCCCGCAGACGCTCACAATGCGCGCTACGCGCTAGCGCGCTGCTACTTCTGGCTGGAGCGCTGGGAAACGGCGGCGAACGCCTTCTCCGCGGTGGCCGCCACGGCGCCTGACCCGGGTCGCCGGGCCCAGGCGCTGTATCAGCAGGCGAGATCGAACGAGCTCGCCGGGCCGGAGTCCTGGTCGGAGGCCGTGCGCCTCTTCGCAACCGCTCAGGCAGCGCAGCCGCGAGGTCCGTGGGCGGCCGCCGCTGCCATCGCCGTACTGCGGCTCCTCTGGCTCACGGGCGACGAGGTCGGAGCGCTCCAGGTCTACGAAGAGCTCGTGGCCCAGCGCAAATGGTCGATCGCGGAGCGAGCTGCCCTGTTTCTCGCCGCATCGGACCTCGAGGCGGGTCGGGGTGATCGAGCCGAGACCTGGCTCGGTGACGCCGCTCGTTTCGGCCGCGGAGAGAAGGGTCAAGAAATCTCGTACTGGTATGGGCGCCTCGAAGAGCTCCGCGGACGACAAACCGAGGCGGTCGAATGGTATCTCGAGACACTCGTCGACGATCCCTATCACCCTTTCGGGCGCGGCGCCCATAGGCAGCTCGAGTCACCGGCGCTCAGGGATCCCGCTCTGGTGGAAACGAGGCGACGTGCAGCGGGACGCAACGTGGAAGAGCTGTACAGTGCATGGCTTCTACTGGGCGACGGCGACGCCAGCGGTCGACGTGCACGACGGACCCTCACCGATCTGCTTCAGGGCGACCCGCGCGTCTCACCGTTCCTCGGCCTGGAGGCTCCGCCTCCAGAAAGCTGGCCACTGTGGCGAGTCAACAGCTGGCGTCGCACATCCTCTAGCCCGGAGGAAAAGCTTCTGACGTTGGGGCTCTTCGCCGAGGGCTCCTCCGCGCTGCTGCGCCACTTTCCCATCGCCCGGCCGGAGCTGGCCTTCGCTGGCAGCTTGGCGCTGGCGGAGTCCGGCGCCACCCATCGTTCGCTCTACGTGGCCGAAGTCCTTTCGAAGCGCATTCCGTCCCGTCTGCCGGACGCGATGCTGCCCTTCGCCTATCGCCAGCTGCTCTATCCGTTCCGGTTCAGCTACCTGATCCTCCGCGAATCGGGAAAACACGAAATCGACCCGTACCTGCTGGCGGCCATCGTGCGGGAGGAAAGTCGCTTCGACCCAGAGGCGTTCTCCGGTGCCTCGGCCAGAGGTCTGACGCAGTTCGTTTTTCCCACCGCGTCGCGATTGGCACAGAAGCACGACATGGGAAAACTCGACCCCTGGGACCTCCATCGACCGGAGATCGCCGTAGCGCTCGGCGCCGCCTATTTGAGTGAACTGTCGGAACGCTTCGACGGATCGCTGGCGGAGACCGTATCGGCCTACAACGCCGGCGAACCCCAGGCCGAGCTATGGCGGAGCTACTGCGTCGGTGACAGCCTCGAGGAATACCTGACCAAAGTCGCCTTCCGCGAAACCCGCAACTATCTCGCGAAGGTCCTGCGTAGCCGAGAGCACTATCTGGAGCTGTACCAACGACCTGCCGGTTGAGCGACGATCGGCTCTCGCCCGGTCCGTAGCTGCTCTACCAGCACGCGCGCGGCTCCGGTGCCTACTGTCGGAACACGACTGGAGGCAGATCTCGGCGGCGTCGAGATAGTAGGTCGACGACATCGGCGCGGCGGCGCAGATCGTCGGTCCAATCTTCGATTTCGCGGTTCAAAGCCTGCTCCCGCAGTACCGTCTGGATGGCGCCCGTGACCTCCACGAGAGGCGGCAAGGTGGTCCCCCGGGCTGCCATCTCGGACCGAAACTCACCTTCGTAGTAGCGCTCGACCTGCTCCTCGGTCACCGAAACGCGAGGTCCGAGGCGCTCCTCGACGTAAGCGAGGATCCGTAGCTGCCGCCGGAGGAGCAAGCGGAGCGCTGCTATGTCCATGTCTTGCGACCCGAGTTGCCGTTGCAGAGCACCATCGCCACCCAGCGACTCCGACAGCAGCGCCAGCTGTCGGTCGACGTCCACGGACGGGACCGCGGCCAGCTCGTAACGCTCCACCTCGTGCAGGCGGAGTCGCTCCTCGATCAGTCGATCGAGCGCGATCCTCCGACGCTCGACGCCATCCGCCGCGGAGCTGGCCGTCACCAACCCGAGAGCCAATACGCGATCCACATCGGAAAGGAAGATCGGATCGTCGTCCACCACGGCTACGAGACGGTCGACGACGACCGGCGTCGTTTCGATCTCCTGAGCCTCCGTCGCGCCGCTGGCAACGAGCCAGACAGCGATGCCGACCGAGCCGACGAGGTAGCGTACGACACATCGTCCGAACATCGAGGACAGCCTAGCAGCCCTCCGACGTGTGCAAGACTGGGCCGCTATGCTCGGCAATGCATCCCCCCACCCCGGCAAGGTCCTCGTTGTCGCGACGCCGATCGGCAATCTGGACGATCTGTCGCCGCGGGCCAGATCGGCTTTGGAACAAGCCGACCTGATCGCATGCGAGGACACCCGCCGGACGGGTCGGTTGCTCCATGGCTTGGGTCTGAAGAAGCGCATGTTGTCGATGCACGATCACAACGAAAGGCAACGCCTTCCACAGATTCTGAGTGCACTCGAACAGGGCTTGGTCGTCGCCGTCGTCTCCGACGCGGGTACGCCGCTCCTCTCCGATCCGGGTTTCCCGCTGATCCGTGAAGCTGCAACGAGGGGCGTACGGATCGAGCCCATCCCTGGCCCATCGGCTGCCACGACGGCACTGGTGGCTTCCGCGCTGCCGCCCTACCCCTTCACGTTCGCCGGTTTTCCACCCAACCGTGTCAAGCGTCGCCGAGCCTTTTTTCGCAAGCTGGGCGACCTGGAACACACCTTCGTCGTCTTCGAATCACCCCACCGCCTGATCCAGAGCTTGAGCGACGCGCACGAGGAGCTCGGCGACCGATCTGTCGCCGTCTGCCGCGAGCTGACCAAGGTCTACGAAGAGATCCTGCGAGGATCCCTCGGCGAGGTACTCACCGAGCTCAAGTCGAGACCGTCGTTGAAGGGAGAATACGTGGTGGTGATCGGCGGCAGCTGACCTTGGAGACCTCATGCATCGTTTCGCTTTTCCCGTTCTCGCTCTGGTCCTGACCGGCACGGCAGCCGCCCAGGATGCACCTCCGAGCACCGACATCTACCTGGCGGAGATCGCCGGCAACACCGATGGCCGCACCGCTCTCGTCGACCTCCGCAACCTCACGGATCGCGAAGGCTACGACAATCAGCCGTCCTTCTCCGCCGACGGCAAGACCATCTACTACACGTCGATGCACGAGGCGGGCGACGGTACCCGTCAGACCGACGTATGGGCATACGACTTGAGCACCGACGAGCTGCGCCAGGTCACCAAGACACCGGAAAGCGAGTATTCGCCGACCCAGATCCCGGGCGCCGATGCGATCTCGACGATTCGGGAAGAGCTGGGTGGCGGAAGGCAGAGGCTGTGGCGATTTCCCCTCGAGGCGAACGGCACGGCAGGCGATCCGTCTCCGATTCTCGAGAACATCCGGCCCGTGGGCTACCACGCGTGGCTGGCGGACGGTGGGCGCGAGGAGCTCGTGCTCTTCGTGCTGGACGAGCCCCATCGGCTGGTTCGCACGCCAGCGGAGCGGACGGCGACCGGCCGCACCGTCGCGTCAGACATCGGCAGAGCCTTGCATCGCATTCCAGGCGAGGACGCATTCAGCTTCGTCCACAAAGCGGGTGACGACGGCTGGACCATCACCCGCCTGGACGCATCGAACGACGAGTTGACGCCACTCTTCGCCACGTTTCCCGAACGCGAAGACTTCACCTGGTCGAACGACGGTCACGTTTGGATGGCCGACGGTCGCAAGATCTATCGCCGCAAACCCGGTGATGACGCCTGGTCGCTCTTCGACGACCTGACGGATCAACTACCGGGAGACGTCACCCGGCTTGCGTTGTCGCCGGATGGTCGGCTTCTGGCTCTCGTCGCGGATCGCTAGCGCTGGAATCGGTCGTACGATCCTGGACCTCGACACCGAGCCGCTCGGCCACGGCATGCGCCCGGTCCGGAGCGACGTTGGGACCCATAGCGAACCCCAGAGGAAATCTGCCATCGTGGCCGTCGACGCCGAATCGCCCGAACTCCAGGAACAGCAACCGACTGCGCAACTTCGACGCCACGAGCCCATCCGCCAGCTCGTTTTCCTCGATCGCGACACAGCCCAAGTCCTCGAACGTACCTTCCGCCAGGGGCGGCCGCCATGCCCAGCCGCGACGGTAGGACCAATGCCTCGATTCCAGATCCAACGCGAGGCGGTGAATCTGCAGCGTCCCCGAAAAGCCGACCAGCGCCAGCAACACCAATACGCCTTGGGCCATTCGGCGATCCGGGAACAGAGCCCACAGGCCCAAGAGCACCAGCAGGGCAAGAGAACCGAACAAGACCGAGCCCATGCGCGGAGCCTCGAAGACAAGCCGTCGTTCGTCTTCTCGGTTCAGGATCGGCGTGCTCATCGCTGGGCGTACGTCACACGTTGAACAGGAAGTGCACGACCTCGCCGTCCTCGACCACGTACTCTTTGCCTTCGGAACGTCGCCTCCCAGCTTCCTTTGCGCCTTGCTCGCCACCGAGACGGACGAAATCGTCGTAGGCAACGATCTCGGCGCGAATGAACCCCTTCTGAAAATCAGAGTGGATCACCCCCGCGGCCTCCGGTGCGGTTGCGCCTTCCGGAATCGTCCATGCGCGCACCTCCTTGGGCCCGGCGGTGAAGTAGGTGTGGAGACCCAGCAGGCGGTAGCCGGCGCGGATGACCCGGTGTAGGCCCGGCTCCTCCAGCCCCATCTCCTGGAGGAAGTCGGTCTTCTCTTCGTCCTCGAGCTCGGCGATCTCGGCTTCCAGCTTGGCGCAGACCACCACCACCTCGGAACCTTCGGACGCCGCGAGCTCTCTCACCGTGTCCAGGTGCGGATTGTCGTCGAAGCCGCCCTCATCCACGTTGGCGATATACATCACCGGCTTCAGGGTAAGGAATCCGAACGCTTTGATACGGCGCTTCTCGTCCACCGACAGGTCGAGCACGCGCAACGGTTCCCCGGTCTCCAGATGGCCAGCTAGCTTCTCCAGGATCTCCTTTTGACGAATCGCATCCTGGTCGAGGCTCTTGGCGGAACGGGCGGCCTTCTGCAACGCTTTTTCCGCGGTCTGGAGATCCGCCAGCACCAGCTCGGTGTGGATCACCTCGATGTCGTCACGCGGCGAGATGCCGCCCGCGACATGGGTGACGTTCTCGTCCTCGAAACAGCGCACGACATGCGCGATGGCGTGCGTTTCGCGGATGTGCGACAGAAACTGATTACCGAGACCCTCGCCCTTCGACGCGCCCTCTACCAGTCCGGCGATGTCGACGAAAGTCATGGTGGCGGGAATCACCTTCTGCGGTCCCACGATGTCTTGCAGACACCCGAGCCGCTCGTCGGGAACCGGGACGACGCCCGTATTGGGCTCGATGGTGCAGAAGGGGAAGTTCTGGGCGTCGATGCCGGCTTTGGTCAGAGCATTGAAGAGCGTCGACTTGCCGACGTTGGGGAGGCCGACAATGCCGCAATGGAATCCCATGGCGATGTCCTTGCTGTATCGAAAGGCGCCGATCTGTCGGAGTACGAAACCACGCGGCAGGTCGCGAGCGCCGGAGCGTTCGGTGGAAAGGCGGGAGAGCGTCGCGGGCTGGGAGGGGGAGCCGCCGTCCGGCGGCCAGGAGGAAGCCCGCAGGGTCGCCGATTGTAGCGTATGGCCGGGCATGGCCAGATTCGGTACGCGGCCCCGAAAGGGCCGGAATGGCGGGTTTCTTGGCTCTTTGCCGATGTCACTTCCAAATGAGCCGCCCCCTCAGCCGTGACTTCGTTCCCGACTCAGACGATGACAGCCGTCTGTGCCCCGGCACTCTTCCGATTCCTATTGTCGGAGCGCCCCAACGCCCGAATCCCTGGATGGAACGCGTGGGTCGTCGCCTGTTGCTGGCTCTCGCACCCCGGCTCGGAGCGTGCCGCGAGACGGCGCCACCACCTGACCTGGCGCCGTTCGAGCCCATCGAAGTACCGCGCTCGGACGATCCCGGTGCACTCCGAGGCTGGTTCTTCCGGGCCAACGGTCTACCGGGATACGACGAACCTCGGGGAGCCGTGCTCCTCTGTCACCCGTGGTTGCCATTCGGCCAGGCCTATTTCTTCCGCCGTGGGCGGATCCCCGCTCTCCGGCAGGCCGGCTACCACGTGATGACATTCGACCTCGGTGGGTTCGGTCCGGAAGAACACCTCGCGTCGGCACCCTGGGGCTACTACGACCGCGACGTAGACGATGCTCTGGCGGAGCTGGCGCGTCGCGTGGACGGGCTACCGATCCATCTCTGGGGTGTCAGCGCCGGTGGCTACTGGTCGCACCTCGCCCTCAGCCGACGGGCCGAGCCGATTCACGGAGCGTTCTTCGAACACGTGACCGACCACATGATCGAATGGTCGAAACGAATGGCCCCCGCAGGTCTACCCTGCTATCTCTTCTATCAGCACGTGCTGCGCCCGGCCTATCGGTACCTCGACCTGAATCGGCACGCGGCACATCTCCAGGCGCGGGCGGTAGCCTACGTCGGAGGAGATCTCGATCGGGGCGCGCCCGTCGAGGCGCTCCACCGAATGGCCCGGCTGGCGCAAGCGGCTCGGCTGGTCGTAGGCGACGCCGACCACCTGGACGCGATCCGACGTCAGGGACGACAGGTCATCGACCTGGCTCTCCAGACCTTCCGCAAGGCGGAAGGTGTGAGATGAGACCCTGCAGGAGCCGCTCCCTCACGCGTTCTTGTCGATCCAGCTGATTCAGCCCGTGTTGCGCAGGCCCTGCGCGATCCCGTGCACGGACGCCAGCAGCGCATGGAGAAGCTCTTCGTCCTGCCGATCCGTCGCACGCCAACGCCGCAGCAGGTCGATCTGCAGCAAGCTCATCGGATCGACGTAGGGGTTGCGCAAACGAATCGAACGACGGAGCACCGGATCTGCTTCCAGCAAGATCTCGCGACCTTGGAGCTGGAGGATCCAGCGCTTCGTCCGCTCCATCTCCTCGCGAATCCGCGGAAATACCTCGGCGCCGACGCTCCCCGCGAGCTCGGCGTAGCGACGAGCGATGTCGAGATCCGACTTGGCCAGCACCATCTCGACGTCCTCGAGCAGGGATGCCACAAAGGGCCAGCCCGAGACCATCTCTGCCACGGCCGTCTCTCCGTGCTCCCCGATCGCCGCCCCGAGTCCATCGCCGAGTCCGTACCACCCGGGCAATACATGGCGGCTTTGAGTCCAGGAAAACACCCACGGAATGGCACGCAGATTCTCGATCCCCTCCTTCGAACGCCGCGACGCCGGCCGTGAGCCGATCATCATGCGCTCGATGACATCGATCGGCGTAGCCTCTCGGAAGTATCGGTAGAAGTCCGGATGGCGCCACACCAGGTCTCGATAGGCCCGGCGGCTGGTGGTCGCCACGGTGTCCATGATGCGATGCCATCCCGGCTCCCGTGAATCGGCGCCGTGTGTCGGCAGTCCCTCGCGCGCCGTCGCCAGGCAAACCGACCCGACGGCTCGCTCCAGGGTTCGCAGTGCGATGCCACGCAGGCCATAGCGCGCGTTGATCACTTCGCCTTGCTCGGTCACCCGAAGCCGGCCCGCCACCGTGCCACGAGGTGACGACAACACGGCGCGATCGGTCTTGCCGCCACCGCGGCTGATCGTGCCACCACGGCCGTGGAAAATGACCGGCTGGACCCCGTGTCGCGCCAGAGTGTCCGTCATGGCCGACTGAGCCGTATGGAGCGCCCACCGTGCGGCGGCCAGCCCTCCGTCCTTGTTCGAATCCGAGTAACCGATCATCACCACCTGACGGTCTCCACGTGCCGCCACGTGGTCGCGATAGAAAGGCAGCGATAGGAGACGGTCCAGAATCTGCGGGGCGGCCACGAGATCTTCCACGGTCTCGAACAGAGGGGCTACGTCCAATGTCGCCGTGTCGAGGCCAGCCCAACGGGCCAAAAGGAGAACGGCCAATACATCGTCCGCGCCTTCGGTCATGCTGACGATGAAGGGTCCGATAGCGCCCGGCCCGAGGTCCTGTTCCCGCGCCTCGCGTACGGCGTCCAACACGTCGATGGCCCGTTCGGCCAGCGAGCCGGCAGCTACATCCTTCCGCTGGGCGGCCGTCGGAAGCTCGGCCACCAGCCGCTCGAGTCGTTCGGCAGCGGAGCGTTCTGGCCACGCGGGGTCCTCCAGCAGCTCCGCCAGGACCTGTCGATGCACTGCGGCGTCCTGACGCAGGTCGAGAGTTGCGAGGTGAAAGCCGAAAGTCCGTACCCGACGGATCAGTCGTTGCAACGCGAACCTCCCCGCGTGGTCCCCGCGATGGCGGCCCAAGCTGCGATCGATTCGACGCAGATCGTCCAGCAGACCTTCAGAGGCCGAGTATCCACCGTCGCTCGCCGCCAGTGACAGCCGGTGGCGGATTAGCCGCAGCAGGACGCGATAGGGCATGTCACGATGACGCTCGGGTACGCGATCGAACTCGTCGACGAAGCGCTCCCGATACTCACTGAGCCGTTCGTGGACGGCTTCGTCGACCCCTACCCGTGATTCACATTGACTCAGCTGGCGGGCCAGTCGCGCTACCTCGTTGCGGTAACACTCGACGATCCGACGTCGATGCTCAGCCAACGTCGAGCGTACGGTCGAGGCGGACACATACGGATTTCCATCCATGTCACCGCCAACCCAAGAAGCGCAGGTGATCAGCTCTCCGGGATCGAGGTCCGAAGCGTCATCTCCGTATACGCGAAGCAGAGCATCAGCCAGGCTCTCGTAGAAGGGTGGAATCACCCGATAGACCACATCGGTGATGTGGTAGAGCACGTGGTCCATCTCGTCGGCCACCGCCGGGCGCACGAAAGGATGCTCCTCCGTCTGCCATGCGGTCGTGACCTCGTCGCGAATGCGAGCCAGAGCGGCCTCTGCCTCCGGGGGCGTCAAAGACGTATCGAAACGCCGAACCAACATCCGCGCAATGCGGAGCTCCTTTTCCAGGATGGTGCGACGCGTCGCTTCGGTCGGATGAGCAGTGAACACAGGCTCGAAACGGACGCCGGCCAGAAGGTCGCGGACTTCGGCCAGACCCAGGCCTTCGGCTTTCAGCTGCTCGACAAAGTCGAGCAGACTGTGTCGCTGAATCACCTGGTCGCGTAGGTAGGCACGGCGTCGACGGATGCGATGGATCTGCTCGGCAAGGTTGACCACCTGAAAATAGGCGAGGAAAGACCGGACCAGCAGCTCTGCGCGCCGCGGAGCCAGCTCTTGGACGAGCTCCAGGAGAGTCTCGGCCGTGGGATCTTGCTCGGCCACCGCATCGGAGCCTTCGTCCGCCTCGCGCCGATCGATGGCTGCTCGACGGCATGCCTCCACCAATTCGAACAGATCGGCTCCGCCTTGCTCGCAGATCACCTCACCCACCAGCTGCCCCAAGAGCGACACATCCTCCTTGAGGGGTAGATCCTGTTCACGGAAGTCAGCACCGCGATCCGCGGTTCCGGAAGGTCGTGTCATGGTGGCACCTGCGGTGTCGTGAGGTCGGGAGGTCCAGGCGGGCGATCCGAGGAATCGACCATGCGATCGAGGAACCCCAAGACTCGGTGAGATGTGTGGTGCAAGCCGAGGAACGTCATGGACAGGAATGACATTTTGTGCCCGTAGGGCAGTTGAAGCCGTTCGGGCCGGCCGAGGGCGATCCACAGACTGTCGCGACTGATCTCGGGAACGCAGGTGTCCTTGGTCGCAGAAACGAAAAACAGAGTCGATGGATCCACCGCCGGACCTTTGTTACCAGCGAGTGATAACCACCCTACCGGATCCACGATCGAGAGAGGCTCCTCGATCCGTAGGAGAAACTCTTCTCTCGTCCAGCCGAATCGCTCCGATGCGGCATTTCGACCGAACCGGGCGTCACCTCGACAGCTAGCGAAGATGTGTTCGAGCCGGCCACCACCCATCACCAACGCCGTGGCATCGGGCCTCGGATCTACTGCCACCAACGTTGCTGCGGCGATGGCACCGATGGAGAATCCGACGAGCCCCAGGCGATCCGGATGGTAGTCGTCTCGGGTCGCGATCCAGTCGATCCACTCCCGCGCATCTCGCACCGAGGCAGCCAGGCACTCGGCACCCTGCTCCACCACCTTCAGGTACTCCGCTTCGGTTCGGGCTTCGGCCATCGCCTGCCAATCGAAGAGCTCATCAGGCCCGAGGATCCAGAGAACGTTGGTGTCCGCAGCCTTTGCGCCCCGGAGCAACCTTCGCGAGATCTGACGAGGCGGGTAGATGGAGCTCCCCCAGATCGGCAGGACGACCACCCAACGCTTCGGGCCCGGACGACGGGAGATCATCACCTTGGCCGACGCTTCCACCGCGCCGGTGCACGGCTTGGGCTTCCATGCCAGGAACCCGTCGTGCCAGCCATAATCCAGCTCGCCGTCCGGCAGCGGACGGAGAAAGGGTCGCGGCGCATCGCTTCGCGGAGTCAGGATGGTCGGATCCCGAGGGCCAGGTCGCATCGACGCGGTGTCTGCCGCGGTACGAACGGAGCTCTCCTGCGACCGGTCGCCGCCGTAGGGCGTATGGAGATGCCGAACACAACCACTCAGGAGCACGGCCTGCAGGAGAAAAAGACCTACGGCGGTCCTCCGACCGATCAACATGCCCTTCGTTTCAGACCGATTCGGCGTGCCATCCCTTCGGACGCTGGGCCCAGCCTCGGTTGACGACGTGCGGACCATGGGAGAAACTGCGCATCCACTCTGGAGCATCCCGCTCCGGCGGCTCGGCGTCATGCCCGGCCTTGCTTCGGCGCCTTCCCTTCCGCAGCGCGCATTCCATCCGATCGCCGTTCGATCCGCGATCCCGATCACAACGACCGACTTCTTCGTCCACAGGAGACCATGCCAATGCCTCGACTCTACAAGACGATGGGTTTTGTCTTGTCTGCCGGTCTCCTCCTCGGTTGCTTCGCCTTCGGCCCTGCCGCCGACGCGCAGAGTGAAGACCAGGAGGCCCGCAAGGCAAAGATCCTCGCCAATCTGAAGCTCCACTTCCCACCGCTGGCCGACGCGCAGGTGACCGTGGGTGACATCACGGCCACGGAGTTCGACGGGCTGGACCAGGGTACGTTCACGGTGGCCGGCCGTCAGACCCAGACCGTGGCATTCTTCGTCTCCGCCGACGACACCAAGTTCTACATGGTCAACAATCTCGAGCCCCTGGACGTGTCGAAATCGGCGGAAGAGATCGAAGAGCAGCTCGCGGAGAAGGCCGCCGAGGAGGCCGAGGCCGCTACGGAGCGGGCTGCCCGCCTTGCCACCGCCATCGAAGGCAAACCGATCCGCGGCAACGCCGAAGGCGTGGTCACCATCGTCGAGTTCTCCGACTTCCAGTGCCCGTATTGCGCCCGTGGTGCCGACACGGTGGAGCAACTGCTCGAGCAGTACCCCAACGACATCAAATTCGTCTTCATGCACTATCCCCTGGGCTTCCACCCGTGGGCCCGGCCGGCTGCCATCGCCACAGAGTGCGCTGCCAACCAGTCCGACGAGTACTTCTGGCTTCTCCACGACAAGTACTTCGAAGATCAGAAGGCTCTAAATACGGAGAATGTGCTCGAGAAGACGCGCGGCTACCTGGAAGGGTCGGGTATCGACATGGCCTCCTGGACCGCCTGCGCGGAAGACACGGACTCCGACGAATACAAAGCCGCCGCTGCGAAGGTCGGACAGGAGATGTCACTCGGCCAGAGCATGGGCGTCTCGGGGACCCCGGGATTCCTGGTCAATGGCCAGCTGCTGAGCGGGGCGCAGCCGGTATCGGCCTTTGTGCCGATCATCGAGGCCGCCAAGGGCGGCTCCGGCACCTGACGGAACCGACATCGCGTCGAGCCGCCGGTCGGCAATTGCGACCCCTCCGCCTTCGGCGCGAGGGGTCGTCGTCTATCAAGGCGTCAAGCGGAGCCTCTGGATCTCGGCGGATGCGGTCCACACGTCACCCGAAAGGTCGTCGCGGAGCGCCACCGCGACCCTCTGCGAGTCGAGGCCCATGGGGATGTCGATGTTGTACTCGATCTGCCGCTCCTCGAGCCCTTCGAGCTGATCGGGCGTCAGCTGAAACGGCAGGACCACCTGCTGCACCGGACGGGCACCGCGTGTCAGATCTCCGGTCGTGAAGTGGAGCGACACCCGGCCCTGCCGGTCACCCGTCTCCGTCTCCACCATCGTCAATCCCCGAAGGGGAATGAACACCACGACCGGCAAGCGCAACACGTCATCTCGGCCCTCGGCCCGAGACGGTACTTCGGCGCGCAGGCCCAGCCCTCCGGTATCGGTCTCCGTCGCCGACTCCGATCCGAGCAACAGCTCCGAGACTGCGGACAGGGCCGCTCTCTCCTCGAGAGGTATCGGTCGTACCGACTCGCGGTACGCCACCGCGAGGTTCTTGAGCCGCCGAGCCAATCTGACCTCGACATCGACGGGGGCCCCGTCCTGGGGCTCCCCAGAGTCCGCTCTTGCCGGCTGCGGAGGCGTGAAGGCCAACACGTAGTAGCTGTGTAGATCTCCAGATACAGTCCCGAGCACTCGGTGGGCGTTCTGGCCGACCACCGCACGGCCCCCGGTACGCTCCGCCATCCTCACAGCGATCGCCGGATCGTCGACCCGTCGCTCCCCGTCACGCCGCCCAACGGAGCCCACGACATGGAGCGTCACGGCTTGAGCATTGGCTCGCCGGGCCAGAAGGCCGAAAAGCTCTTCCGTACCTGCGGCCCGGATCCCGATCTGGGCGGCTTGATTGTCGAGTCGCTCGACGCCACCGAACTCCTCCACCAGACTCGGCCGGCTCTTGAGGTCGCTGCCGTAGCCGAAAGCACGGTTCCAGGCCAGGTTCAGTTCGTGCGCGACCCGGTTGGGCAACGAACCGGTGATGAGCACCAGGTCCCGGCGGCCCGGCAGGCCCGCCATCGCGGTGATCGCTCGATCGACGCCTAGGGTGAGCGCCGCCAGCTCGCGATACGCCTCCTGGGCCAGTCCTTCGATTTGCCCCCTGAGCGCCATCGGAAGCTCGTCGCTGCTCAGAGATCGGGCGGGGCCATCTCCAGCGGGGCGTTCTTCGACCCTACGGATCTCGTCCATGAGGCGTCTGAACTCGACCGCCGAACTGGTTGGCGAAGGTCCGACATCAAGACGGCGAAGTGCGCTAGCAACCTCCCCGGCATCGCGTGTGAACGATTGCACCACGGATAGCTCGTCGCCCTTCGCCGAAACCACCATGGTGCGATCCTCGCCACCCAGTCCGGCGACGAAATCTGCCACCGCCGCCACACCCGCCTCCTCAAAACCGCCGTCGAGGTGATTCTCGTCGACCAGGAGCAAGACGAAGGACGGCTCCTCTCCAGCGTCGGTAGCCGAGGCGGTCTGTTCGTCAGCAGCCCTTTCCACGGCTGAGAACAGTGCCGGCTCCACCTTCTGTCCACCGTAGCGGATTCGGAAGTCGTCGCGGGTCAACCCGATCACCGGACGCCCGTCGCCATCGGTCACGTTCACCTTCAGTTGCACCAGGTCGACATCTACCCGTTCGGAGAAGCTCTTGTTGGCTACGGGTTCCTGCGCCGTAATGCCGCTCGCAACCCAAAGCCATAGAATCAAGCTGACACAGACAGCGGGAACGACTCGATCCGAAGGGTCTACCTGCCGAGATTGCGGGCGCATGTCGAGATCTCCGGTCGCGTGGACGTTGGCGGGGGCAGCTTACCTCCGATCACCACAGTGGTCCCGGCGGACCATCCCGGCCAGCGGTGTCTTTGTCCGCCCAATATCCCGGGATGAGAACTCCGTCGCGACACCATTCGTATGAATCTACAGCCCACGAACGATCCAATCGAGGAGGACCCGGAATGAATCGTTCGCATCTAAGCGGCCGGCGTGCTGCCCGGCTCGTTGTCGTCTGCTTACTGCTGCTTCTTGCCCCGACACACGACGTCTTGTCGGAGGATGGTGCTCCCGGCCCGACCCAGGCCGACATTCAAAGGCTACAGCTGGGTGTGCTTTTCGACTACTCGGGAAGGCTCGGAGTACACGGTCCCGATCTGGAGCATGGCGTCAAGCTCGCAGTGGACCAGGTCAACGCCGCAGGCGGCGTGTTGGGTCGGCCGGTGGAAGTCACCATCGCCGACGGCGAAACCGACGCCGACGCCGCGGTGACGAAGGCTCGCGAGATGATCGATTCAGGGATCGACGCATTGGTGGGTCCCATGGGAAGCCAGGCGGCGCTCCGCGTGGGCGCCGAGGTCAGCGGCCCACTTCGCGTGCCCACGGTCACTCCTTCCGCCACCTCACCCGAGCTATCGTCGATCCGAGACGGTGGATACCTGTTCCGCACCGCACTCTCCGACGTCGCCCAAGGCCCGGTGTTGGCAGATCTGGCGGTCCGCGACGGCCTGGAACGGGTCTCGGTGATCTACCAGGACGACGCCTACGGTCGAGGGCTCTTCCGCGCCTTTCGGGACGCATTTGCGGCATTTGCGGGCGAGCTTGCCGCCGCCATCACCGTGTCCCCCGAGGCCGACAGCTACCTCGACGAGCTGCGGAGAGCGGCGGTCGGCGACTCGCAAGCTCTTCTCCTTATCGCCTATCCCGGCGCGACCGACATTCTGTTGAAAGAGGCGCTCGACGAGGAACTCTTCCATCGCTTCTTCTTCGTCGATGTCAATTTCGGTCCTGACGTGGTGCTCTCCGTGGGCGCCGAGCGATTGGAGGGACAGATGGGTACGATCCCCATCGGCGCGAGCGGCATCTTGCCGGGTTATGCGACCGTCCTGGCTGAGCTGAAGGAACGTGTACAGAAGCCTCTGAGGCAGGGCGCTCTGGCAGCCTACGACGCCACGGTCTGTCTGTGTCTCGCTGCCGAGCGCGCCGGGAGCACAGACGGCACCCTGCTGCGCGATGCACTCTTCGAAGTGTGCGGCGGTGGCGGAAAGCGGATCAATGCTGGCGCGGAAGGTGTTGCCCGGGCGCTTACCGCGATCCGCAAAGGTCGCAACGTAGATTTCGACGGCGCCACGACACCTATCGACTGGGACGCCGCGGGCGACGTCACGCGGGGCTTCGTCGGGGTGTACCGCATCCAGAGCGGGGCTCTGGTTCTCGTAGATCGGATGGCGTTCGAAGCGGCCTAGCAGCCCGTGGTGCTAGACCGGATAGCCCACCAGCCACGTGACGCGCAGCGGCAAACCTCGCACCGCATCCCGTCCCACCTCGAACCGGTAGCCGGGTGTCGCCGCGCGGGCTATGAGTCAGCGCAGCTCAGCCACCGTGCGCGTGCGCAGACAAGACACTGCGCCATCCCAGAACACCAATAGGGGCACGATGGGCAAGAGATAGGTAAAGACGATCCGGCCGAGCCGGAAGGGCCTCAAGGACGGCGTGATCACCAGCACGGCCAGCGTTACCAAGGGCATGGCCAGGATCATGACCGGATGCCGTTCCGACGCTTCGAAGACGGCCAAGCCACACCGCTTCGATGCGGCATCGCGCAAGATCGTCACGGCATCCTCGTCTTCGAAATGGTGGAACGCTGCGAACAGGGTCCGAACACCGTCAAGGTCCGGGGGAATGGCCGTCGCATCTATCGGCTCGCTACGAAACTCGAAACGACCGTCCGATGCCCGGCACAGCGACTCGAAAGCCGGAATGTTGGGATAACGGTCCGTGAGGAGAACACTAGGTCGCAGACCCTGGAGCTCGAGATCTTCGATGACGGGACACAACGCTCCCGTGCCTCCCGAGCAGAGGTCGACAATACTGTTCTCATTGCAACGCTTCAGGACGCATGCCAGTCGGTCCGCCACCCGGGTACGTCTGCAGAGCGAACTGAAGAGCCCGCGCAGGGCGTCGGTCATGTAATCGCGCAGCGACGAAGGCAGCCAGGGCTGATCCTCGAACTCGAAAAGCGATCTCATCGACCCGTCCGCGACCGACTCCGGACCGAGCGACGATCAGCCGTGTAACGTGTCCAAAGTCTCCGCCATCCGCTCGATGCCGCGCCGGAGATTCTCCTGAGACGCGGCGAACGATAGACGAACGAAGCGATCGTCGCCGAAAGCGATGCCCGGCACCAGAGCAACGCCGGCCTCGAGCAAGCGAGCACAGATCGCGATCGAGCCATCTATACCTCCCGCGTGACCATAGACCTCGGACACATCGGGAAAGGCGTAGAACGCACCGTCGGCAGGGGCGCAATGAACACCCGGCAGAGCGTCCAGAGCCTCGGCCACCAGACTGCGTCGTTCGGCGAAAGCACGGATCATTGCGTCGACGTCGTCCTGTGCAGAGCGAAGCGCCTCGAGGGCCCCGTACATAGCGAACGTGGTCGGGTTGGACGTCGCGTGACTCTGCAGGGCGATGACCTTGCTCACGACCTCGGGCGGGCCGAGGAGCCAACCGAGCCGCCATCCCGTCATCGCATACGTCTTGGAAAAGGAGCCGATCAGGATCACGTTGTCGGGAGCTCCGGCAGCGCAGGCCGCGACGCTCGCCTTCTCGCCGTGCCATACGAACAGCTCGTATGTCTCGTCCGACAGCACGTAGACTCCACGCTCGACACAGCCGCGCACCAGAGCCTCGAGCTCGGCTTGCGTCGCCACGCCGCCGGTTGGATTGCACGGGGAGTTCACCAGGACCATGCGGGTCCGCTCCGTGATCGCATCGAGCAGGGGCTGCGCGCGCAAGGCGAAGCGTTCCTTGGGGTCGGTCGGCACGGTCACCGGCGTGCCACCGGCAAAGCGGATCTGCTCCTCGAAGCTGACCCATGCCGGACTCGGCATCACCACCTCGTCTCCCTCGTCCACGAGTACCTGGATCACCTCGAACAGGGCCGCCTTGGCGCCGACCGTGACGACGGTCTCCCGACCTGTCCAGGGCGCACCCCAGGCACCTGCGTAGCGTGCGGCGACCGCATCGCGTAGATCCGGAAGTCCCGCAGCCGCGGTATACCTAGTGTGGCCGTCGGACAATGCACGACGCGCCGCCTCCACCACCGTCGGCGGTGTGGGAAAGTCGGGTTCGCCGGCCGACAGGTCGATGATCTCGTGACCGGCCGCGCGAAGCTCGCCAGCGCGCCGGTTTATCTCCATCGTCGCCGACTCGGCCAAGCCACCGGCACGCCGCGACAGCTTGGGGAGGACGGAACCGCGGGACTCCATGACCGAGGAGGGGGACATGGGCCGCATGCTAGCATCGGCCGCTGCCGGTGGCAGCAGACCCGTCCTCCTTCTCGACCGGTCCTGACCGCGCCGTCGCCTCTCCGAACCCAGGGAGCGTCGAACATGTATCCGTGGAAATCTTCGAACCCGTCAGCGGCTTCGCTCTACACGTCGGGACGGACCAAACCCGCAGGGGTGCTTCAGGTCACCACCCGCCTTCTGATCGCGCTCGGTCTCCTCGGACTCGGTGTTTCGCCGGTCGCCGCAGAGAACGACGAGTTGGTCTGGCTGACCGACCTGGACGAGGCGATGCACGAGGCCGAGAAGGCGGATGCCTACATCGTGGTCGACCTCTACGCGGATTGGTGCGGCTGGTGCAAGAAGCTGGAGCGCGAGGTCTTCCCGGCGGCGGAGTTTCGGGAATTCGCAAAGAACAAGATCCTGCTGCACGTCGACGTCGAGGATGGGGCGGACGGTAGCGCGCTCCAGGCTCGCCACCGTGCTTTCAATTTGCCCACGACGTTGATTCTCGACGCCACCCTGGCCCGCGTGGGCCAAGTCTCCGGCTTCGCACCGGCCGGCGCTTTGGTAGAGCGCTTCGAAGCCGAGATCGCAGCCTGGCAACGTCTGATCTCACGCTTCCCCCAGATCTTGAACCAGGGCTCGGCGCCGTTGCAGCGCAGCTTGGCCCAGGAGCTACACGAGCGCGGAGACGGTGGACGCGCGGCCCAGCTCTATGCCCGGCTAGTCCAGGCCGCCGGTACGGTGGGCCCCGAGGCACCCTGGCTCTACTACCGCATGGCCGATGCTCATCGGCTGGCGCGAGACTTCGAGGCAGCGGCCGAAACCGCCTCCACGGCTCGGAGGCTAGCCCATCAAGGGCTCGCCGGAGCGTTCCCGTCTCTGCCGGAGAAGATCGACCTGCTCGCGTATCAGATCGCGCAGGACGCAGGGGACTGCCAACAGGCGAAATCGACGCTGCAGCAATACCTTGACAGCCATCCCGGTTCGAAGAATCACAGGCTCTTGGTGCGCCGTCTCGAGGCACTCGAAAGAGGCGACGACGCGATCTGTACCTAGACCTCGAGTCAGGGTTCCCGCTCAGCCGCGAGTCAACCTTCGGTCCGGGGTGTGACCGCTCCAATGTTCGACGACCAATACGAAACGGTCCCGGACTCGAAGCCGTCGGCGAAGATCAGACCGAACTCGAAGGCGCCGATGTCCCATGCAGCCGCGCCGTCGCCATCGCCATCGAAGGGTCGCGGCGCGCCTTCTTCGTCCCGATACACTGATACGGGCGTTCCGGCCTCGAGAGCCGAACTCTCCGGGCCGAGGCGGAGATCGTCCCAATCCGCTGGCGCCGCGACGGCGAAGACCTCCCCGGAGGCGAAGCCGCTGGCATCGAGGTTATTCGAGCTTGACGTGTTGGCGATAGCGGTACCGTCCCCGGTGAGAAGCTCCGCAGAGAGCGACGCGCTATAGAGCAGGTTGTTGCGGACTTCGCTGTCGGTAATCGTCGCCTCGCCGAAGAAGACCAGGTCCAGCTGGACGTTCGCGTCCGGACGAATGTAAGCGGTGTTGTTGAGCACTGAGATCCGCTGACTCGTCCACATCTGCGCCTGCTTCCAGATCGCGATCATTTGCCCGCCGTGGACCGGCGTTCCCGAGTCGAAGACGTTGTTGCGCAAAGTGATGTCACGACCGGCGATACGGATTCCCCGCGACGTCCCACCGGAGGCGGCGGTTGCGAAGCGGAACCGGTTTCCTTCCACCAGCACATCTTCCAGCCGGTAGTCACCGAAGTCGTCGACCCCCGCCATCTCGACGAGCCAGTGGTAGGTTCCGTCGGCGCCGTCCAGGATGTTGTCCACCACCGCCACCCTGCGGAGCACGTCCGCATCGGAGACGAAGTCATTGGCGGTCAGCCGCAGAAGCACCCGCTGTCCAGGCCTTTCGAGCCGATTGTGGGCGATGGCGCCGCGGCGGGTGGTCTGAAGCCGGAGTAGCTGCTGGCTGTTCGGCTCGCCGGTCATCCGGTTGCCAGCGAAGAAAGTATCCTCCAGATCCGCCAGGAGGTAGGCAGACGACGAGGACATGCCACGGAACTCCGTATCCACGACCGCCAGACCGCTCAGCAGGTCACCGTTGGAATAGCGCAGCAGGATCATCCCCTCGGGGAGACCATCGAGTTCGACGCGCAGCACGAGGATATCCCGCGACACGGGGGCGTTGCCGTTGTGGTGCAGGAAGCTGCTGTTGCCGGTGACCTCGAGATCGCAGAAGCGCCAGTCTTCGAGCCCACTCACGCCTTGGGAGCCGAGGAAGAACAACCGTCCGCCACCGGTAGTTACGATCCGGGCCCTGGGATCTTCGGACGGTCCGTAGGCACCGAGCATCCCCAGCGTAGAGTCCAATGACACGTTGGCGATGCTCGTGGTCCAAACTTCGCCGCGCCGTAGCAGGACTCGCTGCCCGTCCACCATCTCGTCGATGACGGTCTGGAAGCTCGAGCTGGTTCGCGTCGCGGCACCCGCCGGACAGCCAGCGAAGTCACCGCTGACGGAAACGCATGCCGTGGCTGTCCCGGCGAAGATCGATCCGGATTCTAGACCGTGATGGTCGTCGTCGTGGAGGCCATGTCACCGTCCGCATCGCGGACCGTCAACGTGACCAAGAAGTCTCGCGACGCCTCACCAGGCTCGAAGTCGGGTTCGAAAACATGGCCGGTCACCGGCCCGCGGCCCCGATCGCGGGATCGCCCGGTCGTCTGCCAGGTTCCAGATGCCGGGTCGCCGAAATTCCAAGCATAGTCGAGCTCGTGGAAGGGCCGGGACGTGGTGGACGCGGTGGTCCCCGTGGTGTCGAAGACCACGGCCAGCGGCCCCGCCCCCGAAGCTCGGTGGGGCGTAAGCACCGGGTCGATGGTTCCGGACCAGGACGGGTTCGCGCTCAGAAGGCCGAGAGTCGCGAGGAACCCGGCTGCGAAGATAGGAAGGGAAGAGCGGGAGAGTCTCTCCGACAAGAGTAGCTCCAGTGTCAGTCATCGTCCGAGCCAGCCCCAGGGTCGACCCGGTCAGCAAATTCCGAGCATAGACTCAAGTGTGGATAAGTCGATGCGACAGGTCAGTACAGCAGGAGAAGCCCGACGAGCCCATCCAACGGACACATGTAATCCTCCCGTCAAAGCTCTCGATCTCGGTGGATGAGCTGATTCGCGGTATCGATAAACTCTCGCAATGAGGTTCACCCTTCCTTTCCGGCAAACGCTCGCCCTCTCACCTCGCACTCGGATGTTGCTCCTCGTTCTCGGAGCTCTCTCGATTCCGATGGTGGCCGTGGCGCAACCCGGTTTCGATTTGCAACAGGCGGAGATGCGCCTGCTATCCGACCAGTCCGCCTACGAGCCGGGAACGGTGGCGCGGATCGCGGCAGAGGTGTCGGTGGTGCCTGGCTGGCACATCAACAGCCACTGGCCAAGCGCCGAGTACCTCATCGCCACAGAGCTCGACGTGGCATTGCCCGCCGGAGTCGCGGCTCCCGAAGTCCGTTACCCAGAGCACGAGCTCCAGAGCTTTAGCTTTTCGCCGGATGTGCCGGTCGCGGTCTACGACGGAACATTTCACATCTTCGTCGACATCCTGGTCCCGGACGACGCGACGGGCAAGTTGCCCCTCGCAGCCTCCCTGACCTATCAGGCTTGCGACGACAAGTCCTGTGCACCACCGACGTCCGCCGAAGCGACCCTAGACCTGCGCGTCGGAACCGCCGGCCAACCGCAGCACGGCCGAGTCTTCGGCACCTCCGAGGATCAGATCGCGGGCGAGACGAACGCCGGCGCCGAGCAGAACAGCCTCACCTGGGTTCTGTGGCTGGCCGTACTAGGCGGTCTGATCTTGAACGCCATGCCCTGCGTCTTGCCCGTGCTATCCCTGAAGATCTTCAGCTTGATGAAAGCTGCTCACCAGGGACGTTCCCATCTGATCTCGGGCGCTCTGGCGACGACCGCTGGCATCTTGGTGTCGTTCTGGCTGTTGGCTCTGGCCGCCATCCTCGCAGCGCGCGCCGGCGCCGCCGTAGGTTGGGGGGTCCAGTTCCAACAGCCCGGATTCGTCGCGTTTCTGGCGGTGATCGTGGTGCTGTTCTCCCTCAACATGTGGGGTCTGTTCGAGATCCCGTTGCCTCGCCGCCTGGCACAGATCGGAGACCAGAGCGGGGCTCGTCAGGGTCTGGCCGGCCATTTCGTGGCCGGACTCTTCGCCACGCTGATGGCGACGCCCTGCTCCGCACCGTTCCTGGGCACCGCGGTCGGTTTCGCCTTGGCACAGCCCGCTCTTCAGATCTTCCTCGTTTTCACGGCCATCGGCCTCGGTCTGGCGCTGCCCTACCTGGCACTGGCGGTGTTGCCTCGTCTCGCAGACTTCCTGCCCAAACCCGGAGCTTGGATGGACGCCTTCCGGCAAGTCCTCGGATTTCTGCTCGCCGCGGCCGCCGTGTGGCTCTTCTACGTGCTCTCGGCCCAGATCAGCTCAGAGCGTCTGGCCTTCGTGCAGCTCTCCCTAATGGCCATGGCGCTGGCGGTCTGGACCATGGCGCGACTACGCGGCCGGCCGGTGGCACACCGCCTGGCCGTGCTCGCGGTCGCTGCCTTCTGCGTCGCCACCGTCTCTCTTGCCTCCGGATCCTCGGCCCGAGCCACCCAGGACGGAGTGCACGCCACCGCGCTACTCTCCTGGCAACCGTTCGACGAAGCGCAAGCCGTTGAGCTGGCGGCCGCCGGAACGCCGGTATTCGTCGATTTCACAGCGGACTGGTGTCTGACCTGCAAAGCCAACGAACGGGCTGTGATCGAGACCGAAGCCACCGCGGCGCTGTTCCAAGAGCATGGCGTGGTGGTCATGAAGGGCGACTGGACGAATCGTGACGATACGATCACCGAATTCCTCGCGCGCCACGGTCGCGCTGCCGTGCCCTTCTACATCCTCTATCGCCCGGGCGGCGCCACCCACGTGTTCGGCGAGGTGTTGACGCGCGGCGCCCTCGCCGAGGCCCTCGGAACTCCGTCGTGACGCGATCGGCGCGGGTCCAGAGGGTCGCAAAGATGCTGAGCTTGGCGTCCTGCCTGGTACTCGCGACGAGCGCGATCGAGGCCGATCCACCCAACGGCGACGGGGTCCAGCTGGATCCGAAACGGGTGAGCTGGAGGCAGCTGGAATTCAAGGCGTCGAAACTGTTCGTCTCGGCGACCACCCGCGTGGAGCTCGGACAGGTCGCACCGGGCGTCGCGGAGGTCTCCCTCGAAACCAAGGCCCTGGGCCGCAAGACGACGGACTCCGTCCGCTTTCAGCTCGCCGATGCCCGGACGCTGGAACGCCGCAAACGCAAACACGGCAACAAGCCCTACGCCAAGCTGTACCGTTTCCAACCGAATGGTGTGACCATGGAGCGTAGCGAGCCTGCGAATATCGACGAAGCGACCGGTAACGACTCGTCGTGGAGCCGCCGTAAGTCCGAAACATTCGAGTTGCCACCCGCCAGCTGCTCCAGCGTCGTAGACCCTTCCGTGGTCCTATATCTCGCGGCTGCCAAGACCTGGCGGCTCGGCGCGCCACCCTACTCTGTGTGCACTTTCTCGCAAGGCAAGTTCAGCCGTCTGGTGATCGACGTCGCCGGCCAGGAGGAGATCCGGGTCGAGTACGAGTCAGAGGACTCCGACGGGCGGTCCGAACGCCGCTCCGGGACGGTTCGCGCCTGGGTGCTAGAGCTCGCTGCGAAATCCTTCCAAGGAAGCGAACAGGACCAGCTAGAGATCCTGGGCCTGGAGGAAGACGTCCGGATGTACGTGGATCCGCAGACCGGTGCACCGGTTCGTTTCGCGGGCAAGATGGACAAACTGGGCCGCGTCGAGATACGGCTGCAGCGCTTGGTCGAGCGTTGAACGGTCGAACGGATGCCGCTTCGTGTATCTGTTCCGGTCACCATTTTCAGAGGATTCTTATTTTCCAAATTTACACTTGTATATTCAGTGATATGCCGATAGGCTTCCTTCGACTCGTCGATATTCCGAGACTTTGGAGGTTCCTCGATGCTGCTGATCGCACTCGTCCTGTTCGCCGCTGCCGCCGTGGGCGGCCTCGTTCTCGCCATCCGCGTGTTCCAAGGAGAAAGTCTGCCGATGCCTGTGACTGTCCTCCACGGCCTTCTCGCAGCGACCGGATTGGTCCTGGTAGTGCTCGCCTACGTACAGACGACGGAGACGGCCGGCCTCGGCTGGGCCCTGGGCCTTCTCGTGATCGCAGCCCTGGGTGGCTTTTTCCTCGTCTCGTTCAACCTTCGCGGCCAGGCAACGCCACGAAGCGCGACAGTGATTCATGCGCTCGCGGCAGTAGCTGGAGTCGCGCTCCTCGCTCTGGCGGTTCTCTAGGATCCCGCACGGAAGCCCTTCGGAGCCTCGGCTGAGGACTTCATCGACCTGCCAGGCGCGATGAAGAACAACCGAGTAACCTCCGGTAGACGCGACGCTGGCATGGCAAATAAGAACACGGGACAACGAGCCTTGCCACAGGACATTCGTGGCTAGATCAGCTCCGACCGGCACGGCCGGCTCCGCCGTATCGGCGGTTCGTCTGTTCGGACATCCCCTCCATCCGATGCTGACGGCTTTTCCGGTGGCGTTCTGGGTAGGAGCGTCCTTCTGGGACTTGGTCGGGATCGTCGCGACTGGCGAACACTGGCCCCGCCTCGCCGCGTGGACCCTGGCGGCCGGTGTCGCCATGGCGGTGCCTGCCCTGGCCACCGGGCTGCTCGATTTCGGCCGCCTACCCAGAGTCCCCAGGGTCGAACGTCTGGCCTTCCTGCACATGATGGCGATGGTCTCGGCCTGGTGTGCGGAGTCGGCCAGCCTTCTGATGAGGCGGGCGTGGCTCCTGGAAGCGACGCCCGCTACCTCGACTCCGATCTCCGCAGTGGTGCTCGCCGCGACAGGCGTCGCTCTGACGCTCTGGGGCGGATGGCTCGGAGGAGAGCTGGTCTTCGGCCATGCCATCGCGGTCGAGGCCGGGCCCGAGAAGCCAAAGGAAGTCGTTCCGGGTCAAGAAGGCCCGTCCACAGGGACTGATCTCCTGGTCGAACGCTGACGGACGGCTACTCGCAAGCAGCGTGCGACGGAGTCGGCGACCAGCAACCAGATCACCGGCTCCACGTTCCAGCGGAAACGCATGTTCTCCCCGAACTCCACGAGGTTGTGGACGCCTGCCGAGTAAAGGTATGTGAGGGCCATGGCCAAGACGAGGAAATCGCGGGACTCCGCGAGGCGTCGGTTACGGAGGACACGATACGCCACGACGATCAGGACGATCGGTGTCACCAGATGGAGAACGAGGAGCTCGACCATCCACCAGACCACCGCCAGCCGATCGAGAGTGAAGAGACGGGCCGGATGGAGGACCGTGTCGGGCCAGGTCCCGATGGTGACATAGGCTGGCTCGGGGAGGTCACCCGAGAGCAGCTGGCGTACGCCGCGCCAAGGCCGAAGCGAGCGCTCGACACGCCAATCCACGGAAAAAAGACTGAGGTACTGTCCACCGTGGTATCGAATCGGGAACCAATAGGTGGCATAGGCGAGCTTCAGCTTCCTAGCCAGCACGTCGGGTCGGCGAGAGAGGAAGCGGATCGATGCGTTGCCGAATTCCTTACTGAACCCGCGCAGACACTGGCTGTTATCCCGGCGGTTGTGGTGGTTTAACCGCTCCGTGACCCGGGAGTCGTGCTCTCGATACTTGGCCGGACAGTGACTCTCGTCCTGCCAGGTGTACGTCCAGGGACGTGCCCCGTTCCGTTCCACGAACTCGACGAACCAAGGCTCGTACCGGTGCGACTCGGCGAGGATCGAAGCCACGAGATCGTCGCCTGCGCCGATGCCGTCCGTCGAAGCCGCCAGACTCGCTCCTCCCCAGGTCGAAGCGGGCCACGTCCAGTGTCCGAACACCAGCAAATTCTTGAGGGCCCAAGCACCTTGAACACAGAGAGCCACCGCCGCAAACCAGGCCACATACCGCAGCGCTGCGCGGCGACGCACGGGATCGACGACGTAAGACCGAGCCCACATCGCCGCGACGAGCACCAGACTCGAGTATGCATAGGAGGAGCGGGTCAAGGCCAGCAGGCCGACGAGTAGACCGGCTCCGACGGCCCATCGGAGGAGCGCGCTCTCGTGCCAGCGCAAACAGGCGTAGAGACTCGCCAGGACACCGAGGGCTGCCAGGTTCTCGTAGAAGACCTGCCCGATTCCGGTGGTCTCGAGAACCACCACGTCCGGACTGAGAATCCATAGCAACCCCAGGCCGGTCGCGGCCCAGGAAGGGACGACTCTGCGCCCGATCTCCGCCAGCAATAGTGCGATCGCCAGCGTGCACAGAACCTGAAAGGCCACCAGCCACCAGCCGATGCCGAGCGGCCAGGACGAGATCTGGAGCAACCCTGCGACGAGCGCATTGGGTATAGGCGGCGACTGTTGCAGGAACCAGAGCGCAGCCCACGGCTGGTCGTCCAGAGCCTGTCGCGCATGGAGTTGAACCACGATCCAGCTAGGGTTGGCGAGGAACAGCGCGTTCAGGTCGGCACCGTGGCGCACAAACAGCATGCCTCGGTGCACGAGCACTGCTACGGGCAACAGCCAGAGGTGGTGACGACCTCTCATGTGGTGTCGGCGAATCGACCCCGCCGCAGCCAACGTACGGAGTAGACGAGACTCGCTGCCACCAACAGCCAGATCAGAGGCTCGACATTCCAGCGAAAGCGCATGTTCTCGCCAAACTCGACGGCATTGTGAACCGTTGCAGCGTATGCGTAGAGGACCGAAAGGAATACGAAGAGGCGATCGTGCCCAGCGATCCGGCGCCTGCGCCAAGCACGCACCAAGACCGAGAGCAAGACGAACGGTGTGACCAAGTGCAACACCATCACCTCGACAATCCACCAGACCGTCACCGGAAGATCGAGAGTGTAGAGCGCGACATCCTGCAGCCGTTCTTCGTGATGATTTCCGATCAAATAGTGGGGTTCCGGTAGGTCACCGCGTAGCAACAGACCGAGCGAACGCCAGAACCGCAGCGGTCTCTCCACACGCCACTCCGTTCCCGCCAGAGCAAGGTAGTGGTGATACCTCATCGGGTGCCAGTAGAGCGAGTAGCCCAAGTGCAGCTTGCTCGCCAATAGGTCCGGCCTCGCGCCAAGAAAGCCCACACTGGCTACCGCGAATTCCTCGGACACTACTCGCTGACAACTCGTGTTCTCATGCCGGTTGTGACGGCCGAGGCGCTGAAGAATCTCGGCGTCGAGCTCTCGAAGAGCCTCGGGGCAGAGGCTGAGATCTACCCATCCATCGGCCCAAGGATCCGTACCGTGGGCGTCGACGTAGCGCCTCATCCACGGAGCATGCCGGTCCAGATGAAGACGAATGTCGTTCTCGAGCGACTGTCCCAGACCCATCGCACGTAGCGAGCCCGCCATGCTGGCACCGGCCCAGGTGGAGGCTGGCCAGGTGAAGTGGTCATAGACCCACGCGTTCTTGAGCGCCCAACCGCCCTGGAGCAAGATCGGAAAGCACACGGTCAGCGCGACAGCCCGAAGCCGCTGCTTGACGGCCCCGCTGGCCGCCAGCGCCACTGTCAGTGCTACAGGGACGAAAAGGTAGGCATACGACGACCGAGTCAACGCCACCAAGGCCACGACCAAGCCGAGCCAAAGCAGCCAACGTTGATCTTCTGTCGCAGTCCATCTTGCAACGCACAGAGCTGCTACTAGTAGGCCGACCAGCGTGAGGTTCTCGTAGAAGGCCTGACCAAAGTTCGTTGCCTCGAGCACCACTGGGTCGGGACTGAACGCCCAGAGTATGCCGAGGGCCCACGCCCATCCGGCGGGCAACCAACGCCGGCCCACCACGACGGTCAGGCACGCCGCCGCCGCCGTCAGCAGTGCTTGGAAGGCCAGTAGCGGAACGACCAACAGATCCGACGATGGCACCAGGCGCAACGCCAGGGCCACGATCCCGTTCGGAACCGGAGGCATGCCTTGGAGATACCAAAGAGATGCCCAAGGATGCTCCAGGAGAGACTCCGCAGGCATGAACTGCATGGTGAGCCAACCAGGGTTGGCGGTCAGTTGATCCAGCCAGCGATCGCGATGCTCGAGATGAAGGACGGCACGATGAGCCAGAGTCGCGCCAGCGATCACACCGAGCCAACGGTTGCTGCCCCGCAACACTCAAACCTCGAAGTCAGGAAACGACTGATCCTTGTCGGAGATTACCGAGATGGGCAGCGGCCATTCGACGTCGAAAGCCGGGTCGTTCCAGCGAACGCCACGCGCAGCTTCCGGATGGTAGAACTCCGACATCTGGTAGAAGACCTCGCTGTCGTCCTCGAGAGCCTGGAAGCCGTGGGCGATGCCCGCCGGGATGTAGAGCGAGAGCCGGTTGTCACGGGTCAGCTCGACGCCCCAGTGCTGACGGTAGGTTTCGGAATCCGGCCGCAGGTCGAGGATCACGTCGTAAATGGAGCCGTTCGTACAACGCACCAGCTTGATCTCCGGATGCGGCTCATCCTGCCAATGCATGCCGCGGACCGTACCTTTCCTCCGGTTCACCGAGACGTTGCACTGCACCACCGTGGGGTCGAGCCCGCGCTCCTCCAGCTCGTTGCGGCAATAGGTGCGAGCGAAGAAGCCACGCAGGTCTTCGTGACGCTGAGGCTCTATCAGATAGGCGCCATCGATCTCGAGCTCGTGAAAGATCAAGCCAATGTCCTCAAAAGAGCTCGACGTCGGGAACGGTCACGAGGAAACGGCCGCCCCAGTCCCGAATGTCGGCCATCTGCTCGCTGATCTCTCGGCGGAGGTTCCAAGGCAGGATCCAAACCACGTCCGGCCGCGTCTCGCGAATGCGATCTGGTGCGTGGATCGGAATATGCACACCGGGAAGATAGCGTCCCTGTTTGTGTGGACTGCGATCGACGGTGAAATCCAACAGATCGGTACGGACTCCACAGTAGTTCAGGAAGGTGACGCCCTTGGCCGGCGCACCGTAGCCGGCCACCGTCTTGCCTTCGGCCTTCAGGTCTATCAGGGTTCGGAGCAGCTGCCGTTTCGTCCCGCGGACCTTCTCACCGAAGGTCCGATACGGCTCCAGGGTATGGAAACCCAAGCGCTCCTCCCGAGACACCAGATTCCCCACCGCCTCGCTCACCGGCTTCGAACGGTCTTCGACGTGGCGGGCGAAGACGCGCAGGGAACCGCCATGGGTCGGCAACTCCTCCACATCGAACACCGTCAGACCGTGGTGCTCCAGAACGGACTTCACGGTACGGAAGGAGAAATACGAAAAGTGCTCGTGGTAGATGGTGTCGAACTGATTCAATTCGATCAATCGCTGGAGATGCGGGAACTCCAGCGTCACGAGTCCTGTCTCCGCCAGGAGAATCTTCAGCCCGGCGACGAAGTCGTTGAGGAGAGGCGTGTGAGCGAGGACGTTGTTCCCCAGGAGCAGATCGGCACGTTGGCCTTCGGCTACTAGTCGCCGTGCCAGCTCGGTACCGAAGAACGCCACTTCCGTCGGTACGCCCACCTTCTCCGCCGCTTCCGCGACGTTGGCCGCCGGCTCGATACCCAGGACGGGAATCCCCCGCTCGACGAAGTACTGCAGCAGGTAGCCGTCGTTCGACGCCACTTCCACGACCAGGTGCCCCTCGTCGATGGAGAAGCGCTCCCTCATCTGCTCGGTGTAGTTCTTTGCGTGAGCCAGCCAGGAGTCGGAGTACGACGAAAAGTACGCGTAGTCGGAAAAGATGGCATCGGGCGTTTGCCACTCCGGCAGTTGGACCAGAAAGCACTTCCGACATACGTAGGTGTGGAGCGGAAAGAAGGTCTCGCCGCCATCGAGTGCCGACTCCTCCAGATAGGAGTTGGCTGGCGGCGACATCCCCAGATCGACAAACGTATCGATCAGAGGCGCTTCGCAGAAACGGCAGAAGTGACGGCTCATGAGAGTTCGGACGGGAGGATCAGTCTCCGGGCGCGGCAGGCTTTTCCATCTTTCGGCTCCACTGGATCGAACCGCGGTGCTGCACCCGGATGTAGGCATTCTTACCGTTGATCTTGAGGTGGAAGAAGAACTCGGGGTTGGTCTTGCCCGGATCTTGCCACGAGTCGACGATCTCGTAGTCCTCGATCCCTCGGTAGACATACTTCTCGCGCAGCCATGTCTCGAACCTCCCGGTACCTACCTCGAGATCATCCATGTCGCATTGCATCTTAGAGCTCTTGTAGAAGAGACAGATCACGTGCTGCTGGGACAAGTGGTCGCCGCCGACCATGGCGTTCAGAATGGTCTCGAGTCGATCCCGCGCAGCGTAGATCTCGGGACTCTTGAGCTGTTGGACGAAGTCGCAGCCCGTCAGCAGGAAACCGAGCAGCAGCACACCCGCGAATCGGTGGAACCGCATACCCGGTCGAGGTGTGGAAGTGGGTCGAATCGAGGTATCCACTGGCTTGCGCATCACGTCTCCCTCGTAAGTCATTGCACGTTGCGGCCCCAGAGTATAGACCCAAGGTCTGCCGACCGAGGCCCGAATCGACGGTCGCGATGGTACGATCTCGGGCCGTCCTCGCGCCCCCTCCTACCCGACCGAGCGCCGACACATTCCCTATGCTGCGACGTCTACAGCACCTGACTCCGGGCCGGATCGACGCCGCGGATTCGGACGGGTCGCCGAGGAAGCTGTCGCTTACGGACGATCGAGTCGGGTTCGGCCTCTTCGCCGGCCACGTGCTGACTATCTTCGGGCTGGCACTGTCCAACGGCCTCATGGGTCTGATGATGCTGTGGACCGGGTGGCGCCGGCGCAGCCTCTCCTGGCGCTGGACGGATCGCACGGTCCTCTTCGTGCCGGCTCTGGTCTATCTCGTTTTCTACGTCGGCTCCATCGCCTCGTCGCTGGACCCACTGCACAGCCTCGACGAGCTACGCGACATCCTGACCTTCGGCACGCTGTTCCTGGCGCCGGTGCTGGTGTATGACGCTGTGCGCGCGCGCCTGATTTGCAACGGGCTCGTCGGGCTCGGCATCGTCGTCTCGGCGGTCGGCCTGGCCCAGTTCTATTTCACCGACTACGGCGAGCTCCATCGACGCATCGTCGGACCCTTCTCCCACGTTCAGACGTACTCGGGGATCTTGCTCATCCTGCTCTTGGTCACGGTCGCTCGCCTGACCCGCGACGGGCGCCGGTCCCTCTGGCTGTGGCCGGCCCTGGCTCTGCTGATCTGGACCCTGCTGCTGACACTCACCCGGGGTGCCTGGGTGGCCGCCGTGCTGGCCCTCGCGGGCTTTGGACTGGTGCGCGCCGGTCGGAGGTTCCCGGCCTACGCCCTGGTAGCGGCGATCCTTCTGGCGATCATGGTGGCGTCTGCCCCTCGGCAAGCAGCGGAGCGCGTGTCCTCCATCGTCGATCTCCAGGATTCGTCGAACTACGATCGGCTGTGCATGGCCGAGGCAGCGCTCTTCATGGTTCAGGAGAGCCCGCTCTTCGGCATCGGGCCCGAGATGGTGGAGGATCGATATCCGATCTACCGACATCCGACGGCACCGAGGGTCCAGATACCCCATCTCCACAATACCTATTTGCAGCGGGCTGCAGAGCAGGGCTTGCTCGGCCTCGGTGCCTACTTCTGGCTGACACTTGCCGCTTTGTATCTCGCTTGGAACGGATACCGTCGCGCAGGCCCGGAGACTTCCGACTTGCACCTAGCTGCGCTTCTGGTGGTCGTGGGCTTCAGCATCGCCGGACTGTTCGAAGACAACTGGCGCGACACCGAAGTACGTCGCCTGCTGCTCTTCTTCATGGCCCTGCCGCTCTGCCTGCACACGAGCTCTCAAGTCGATCGAGGCGACACCGCATGACGTCCTGCTCCACACGGTTCTCCGCCCTCCTCGACCGTCTAAGGCCCGAGATCGAGTCGACGCTGGACCGCTTGGTACCGGCTGCGGACACACAGCCCGCGCGGATCCACGAGGCCATGCGCTACAGCCTCTTCGCGGGAGGGAAGCGAGTGCGACCCGCCCTGGTGCTCCTCACGGCCGACGCACTGGGACTCGACATCACGGGTGACGATGTGCGGGTCGAGGCCAGCCGTACCGGCGGAGCAGCGCTGGAGATGATCCACACCTACAGCCTGATCCACGACGATCTGCCCTCACTCGACGATGACGACCTTCGGCGCGGGCGTCCCACATTGCATCGGCAGTACGACGAGGCGACCGCAATCCTGGCAGGCGATGGTCTGCTGACCCTGGGTCTCACGGTGCTGGCTGCAGAGCCCTCGGCGGCCAGCGACGGGGCCCGTCGCCGGGCGGCCGCAATGGTGGGAACGGCCATCGGCACCCTCGGCATGATCGGTGGTCAGGTGGACGACTTGGAAGCGGAAAAGCGGCCACCCGAGCAGCCCGCCCAGATGCTCGAAGCTATCCACCGTCGCAAGACCGGCGCGCTGCTGGTGGCGTGCCTGCGCCTCGCGGGTATCTACGCCGAGGTCTCGGACGAGCTCGACGGTGCCCTGGCGGAGCTGGGCGAGACCGTCGGCTTGCTGTTCCAGATCGGCGACGACATCCTCGACGTCGAAGGCACGTCCGAGAGCCTGGGTAAGACCGCCGGGAAGGACGCCGAGGCGGACAAGCTGACCTATCCGGCGCTCTACGGGCTCTCCGGAGCCAAGAGACGCAGGGACGATGAGCACCAGCGGGCCCACTCGTTGCTCGAAGCTCTACCGCGCCCGGGTCACTTCCCGGCACTCCTCGACTACCTGGTCGGCCGCGACCACTAGCAGCCCGTGGCGGAAGTCTTGCGAGCCGCGTTCCGAGCGCCTTGGGCCCGAATCCAAGGCGCGTCGACGCAGGCGATGCGAGCCATCGCCGAGGAGGCGCAACGCCGGAGTCGGGCCCAAACCGCCGGAACCCTCTGGACGCCTGGGGTTTGCGGCCGGATACCGCGTTGGTCCTCGTCCACGATGGCCTGCATCGCAGTCCTCGGACCGCCTTGTCTCCGACCGCAGATCCCAGGCGCGCGGACGCACACGACTTCCGCCACGGGCTGCTAGACCCATGCCCAGGGTACGGCTCGACCAGCTGCTATACCAGCGTGGATTCGCTCCGAGCCGCGAAAAGGCCAAACGCGCAGTGATGGCGGGCGAGGTGCTGGTGGACGGTCAGAAAGTGGACAAGCCGGGAACTCAGGTGGCGATGGACGCCGAGCTACACCTGCTGCGCGATCCCGAGCCCTTCGTGTCGCGAGCCGGCCGAAAACTCGCGGCCGCACTCGATCATTTCCAGCTCGACCCACGCGGTCTTCGCTGCCTCGATGTGGGCGCCTCGACGGGCGGCTTCACCGACTGCCTGCTGCAGCGCGGCGCCGTCCACGTAGTAGCCCTCGACGTGGGAACCAACCAGCTCGACTACTCGTTGCGCCGAGATCCCAGAGTGACCTCGATCGAGAAAACCAACGCTCGCCACCTCACCCCGGGCGACCTACCGGGCCCGTTCGACCTGGTGACCTTGGACCTGTCATTCATCTCACTGACGAAGGTAGTGCCGCCTTTGCTAGTGTTTCTTCGACGGGACAGCCTCCTTCTACCCCTCGTCAAGCCGCAATTCGAGGCTGGGCGGGAGCTGGTTGGCAAAGGGGGCATCGTTCGCGACGCTGCGGTTCGTAGCCGCATCATCGAGGAACGAGTCCACGATTTGGAACAGCTCGAGCCGTCGGCGGATCACCCACTACACGATCTCCGGCTACACGCTCTCGGAACCTTCGATTCGCCGGTACACGGCAGTGAGGGCAACCGGGAATCGTTCGCGCTGTTCCGACTGAGCTGACCCACAACAGCATGGCGAAGAATTCCACTCAACGCGCGGGCGAGGCGACCGACACAGCATCGGCCCGTGGCGCTTCGAAGCCTACGAGGGAGCCGATCTCCTCTGTCGGCATCGTGGCCCGCCACGGCACCCGTGAAGCCGTGCGCACGGCCGCCGAGCTGGCGGACTGGCTGCATCGCCGCGACGTCGACGTGTCGGTGGACGAGGCCATCTCGCGAGCGCGCAACCTAGATCAGTTCCCTGCGTTCGATCTGGAGAAGACCTACAGCTTGGTCGTGGTCTTGGGCGGCGACGGCACACTCCTCTCGGTGGCCCGTTCGGTGGTGCCGGGCACGCCGGTGCTGGGTGTCAATCTCGGCCGGCTCGGATTCCTGACCGAAGTATCGCGGCCCGAGCTCTACCGGTGCATGGTCAAGGTCCTGGCCGGGGCTTTCTACCTCCAGGAGCGCTCGATGTTCGACGTCGAGCTGCACCGCCGGGGCCGGATCGCGGCACGCTTCCACGCCCTCAACGACGTGGTCATCGCCAAGAGCGCCCTGGCACAGATCATCGAGCTGGAGCTCCAGGTCAACGGCCGGCAAATGGCGGAATATCGAGCCGACGGCCTGATCATCTCTACGCCCAACGGCTCGACAGCCTACAACCTCTCAGCCGGCGGGCCGATCGTCTATCCCACCCTGCCGGTCGCGGTGCTCACGCCGATTTGCCCTCACGCCCTCTCCATGCGCCCGATCGTGGTACCCGACTCGGAAGCGCTGGAGGTCACTCTGAAGACGCAACGCCAGGAGGTCTTCCTCACCGTCGACGGCCAGGAAGGTGGTCATCTCGCCCACCGTGACACGGTGATCGTGCAGCGCGCCGACGTGACCGTGCGGCTGGTGCGCATGGCTGACCGTACGTTCTACGACAGCTTGCGGCAGAAGCTCAACTGGGGCGGATGACGGACGCCGAGGACACCGCCGAGCGGTGTCGGACCGGCAGGCGGCGTCGGCCCGGCAGACTGCGCCGTTGGCTCGTTCGGCCAGTGCTCTGGAGCCTCGCGCTGGCGGCGGTCGCGCTGTTCCTGCTTCAGCTCTGGACCGACTCGCCCCGCGGCCGAGAGTGGGCCCGCGGCATGATCGAATCCGAGCTACGAGCACGGCTCGATCACCCCGTCTCCGTGGGCCGGGTGTCGTTCGTACTGATGCCGTTCCGTCTCGAGGCCTGGGACGTTCGGATCGCCGGTGGCCCGGCCCCCGATCCCTCCGGCGGAGGAGCTGCCGCAGGCGCCTCCGCACAACGTCCGGATCCGTCGGCCACTACGCCAGAGCCCTTTCTACTGGTGCCCCATGCGCTCGTCGATCTCGACCTCCTGTCGTTGCGCCGCGGCCGAGCGGAGGTCCAGCGTCTGCGCCTCGAGCGGCCCGAGATCCACCTGGAATGGTACGAGCCAGCCGGTGACAATCTGGTCAAACGGAATCCAGCGCGGCCACGTCGGGAGGGCCCCTGGGAGCTGTGGATCGATCGAGTGGAGGTCGACAAGGCGCGGGTCTTCGTCGATCACGACCGGGTCGAGATCTCCGTTACCGCGGATACGGTACGTACGCGCCTCCACGGCCGCGGCCCGATGCTTCTGTTCGGCCAGACCGTGGCGCAGGACGTGGAGGTCCGCCTGCCTAACGCTCGACCGATCCGAGCTTCGGTGGCGGCCAGTGGCAGCATCCGGCGCGGCCGATTGGACGTGGAATCGGCCCGGATTCGGCGACCCGGAGTTGCGGCCGACATACGAGGTCGATGTGTTTTCGAACGGGCCACCTGGGAGCAGCGCAAGTGCACCTGGAATGTAGGTGGCCGGGCTCGAGGTGAGGTACTGGAGGAGCTGGGTTACTTCTCTGAGCTTCGGGGCAACTTCGACTTCGACGGGGAGCTGATCTGGCGTCCAGGCTCCACCGGCTGGAGAAGCGCGGTCCGCGCAGACGAGCTGAGGCTCTGGGGCAGGCACCTGGCGGATGTGTCCGGTGTGCTGGTGGCCGACCGATATGCCGCTCGGCTCGATCTGGAACGCGCCCGCTACGCCGACGGGACACTGGAGGGCGACGTCGAGGTCGACATACTGGACGAAACGCGACCGCTTTCGGTCGCACTGTCCTACGACGACTTGCGGCTCGACGATCTGCTGGCCGATCAGAAGATCCCGGTCTCCGGAGTGGCCTCGCGCCTGGCGGGCCGCCTCCGGTACCGCTGTGAGCTTCGGTCCGCCGGCTCCGACCAGCAGACTGCTGAAACATGCCGGAGCGGCGACGGTCGCGGCGAGCTATTCGTCACCGCCGATCCGCACTATCCGGATCCTCGAAGCCTGGCGCTCGAAGGCGCGTTTCCTCTGCGTATCGAAGGCGGCGTGGTGCACGCGGACTCACTGACCCTGGCTAACTCTACCCAGAGTGCACTGGCTGCCGGCTGGTACGACCTGAAGAGCGACGAGGGTCGCTGGAACTACGACGTTGCGACGTCCGACGTCGGCGAGCTGCTGCCATTGCTACCACTGGCAGATCCCGAGATCGTGCCCAGTTGGCTGCCGATCTCCGGTTCCGGACATCTCGTTGGCCACCTCGAGCTCGGTTCTGGCAACCCGCGCACAGAATTGACTCTCCGTCTCGAGAACGTGGAGACCCCGAGGCTGGTTACCGAACGCGCCGTCGGCAGCTTGACGGCCGACACCGTCGGTCTGTGGAACCTACGGCTCGACCTCGGCAACCCGGATCATGCATTGCACGTGGAGGGCAACGCGCCTTTCGCGGAAACGGAGCCCCTACATCTCACCTTCGACGCCTTCCGGTGGCCCATGGCAGACGTCCAGCCTTGGCTGGAAGACCTGCCAACTCTGCCTCTCGATGGTGACATCTCGGGCCGCATGGAGCTGCTGCTACCCCATGACTCGCCTTCCTCCGGCATGCTCGCCGCGACGCTGGAACCCGCAGTCCTGAAAACGCCGGGGCGCCCAGTACCGATCGATGCGTTGGCGACTCGGCTGACCTGGAAGGACGGCACACTCGACGTCCGGTCATTGGACCTACGGTCGGCCTCGGGGGTGATCTCCGGAGCGGGCAGCGTCGTTCTGCCGTCGGACTCGCGGGACGGGTCGGAAGGGCAGTCCGGTCTGCTGGACCTACGCCTCGCTTCCCCCTTCCTCGACCTCGAAGAAGAGCCGCTGTCGGACTATCGGACACGCGAGGATCTGAACGGCATCCTCGCGCTCGAAGCGCACCTCGGTGGCGACTTTCGGCAGCCGGAGCTGGAGTTGCGCCTGACGAGTCAACGGCTGCGTTTGGCAGATCGTCCGCTGCCGGGAACATCGCGGCTCGATGTCGTTTGGGATGGTCGCAAGCTGGCGGCGGCGGCGGGCCTGGGCAACTCCCTCCTCATCGAAGGAGGAGGTGATCTCGATCTCCACTCCGCGCAACTCGATTTCGCGCTACGCGCCGACGATCTGGCAGCTCTGCTGACGGTACTGGGATGGGAGACCGGGGCCGCCGAAGACGAGACGCCGGATCGCACGATCGGAGGGCGGGTGGGCGGAGAGATCCAGGTCTCGGGACCGTGGCCTGATCCCGAGGTCCGCGTTGTGCTGAACCCGCTGGAGCTGCGGCTCGTCGTCCCGGGCCGTGACGACGCTCCCGACGACGAACCGCGGTCAGTCGAGCTGAAAGCGCAGGATCCGGTGGTCGTTCTTTGCTGCACGGAGACAGACGCCGAAGCCACCGGCGAGCGGGCCCTGCGTATCGAAACGGCAGAGCTGGTGGACTCGGCCACAGACAGTCGCGTGGCTCTGGCGGGTACGGTGTACGACGCCTTCGGAATGGCCCGAGCCGACCTGGAGCTGCGAGCCGAGCTGGACGCCTCGTGGGTGCGCCTGCTCGCCGTTCCGGAGCTCCCAGTTTCTGGCCGGCTGGGCGTCGAGGGACGTTTGACCGGAGATCCCACGGCTCCCGACCTATCCGGCGTCGCCCGTCTGGAGAACGGAGTCTTCGACGTGCCGGGCATGCCTCAGGCGGTCACCGATCTGGAAGGTAGCCTGCACGCTGACGGCCGGCGTCTGCGCATCGACCAGCTCCGCGGCCGTTTCGCCGGCGGTGATGTGCGCCTGGGGGGCCGCATGACGTTGGCCTCACCCCGTGAACGATCGGCCGGCGTATCAGCGACCGACAGCCCGAGTTACCGCCTGACTCTCGAGGCCGACCATGTCGACCTCCGGCATCCCGACGGCTGGAGCCTGGCGGGCGACGCCGAGCTGGTGATGACGTCGACGGCCTCCGGCGCCCAGGTGACCGGTCGCGCTGACCTGCGACAGCTGGGATGGCGGCAGGATCTGCGATTCGAAGTGAGTGAGCTGCTACGCGAGCTGTTTCGACGCCGGCGTCTTGAGGTGTCACCGGCCGACCACGTCCTGTCGGCCATTGCCCTCAACGTACAGCTATCAGCGCCCGGTGCCGTGCTCGTCGACAACAATCTCGCACAGATGTCCGGTTCCGCAGACCTCTTCCTGCGCGGCGACCTGGCGACGCCGGTCCTGTACGGCGAGGTGGCGATCGACGAGGGCGGAACCCTGGTCTACAACGGCGTCGACTATGTGGTCGACCGGGGCCGCATTCTGTTCGTCGATCCCTACGACTCGAAAGCCGAAATCGACCTCTCGGCCACCTCGCGCGTGCGTGACTTCGACGTCACCCTGTCTGCCTTCGGCAGTTTGGAGCGCCTCGAAACGCGCTTCTCCTCCGACCCACCACTTCCAGACGTGGAACTGTTCCGCCTTCTGGCAGGCGGCGATGTCGTAGAAACCGAGGCTCAGCTCCTCGATCCACGGATCGCCCGTCTGTCCGACGAGGAGAGCACCAGCGCTGCGGGCTTTCTCTACGGTCAGGCCGCCGCGGCCATCGGCGATCGCGTGTCGGGCCTTTTCGGCCTCGACAAGTTCCGCATCGATCCGCTGACCGGTTCGGATCGCGACAATCTGTCCAAGGCTCGGATCACCGTCGGCAAGCGTCTGTCGAAGGACGTGTTCGTCACCTACTCCGTGGATCCGTCGTCGAACGACAATCAGCGTTTGCAGATCGAGTGGCGCGTTGCCGAGGGTCTGACGCTGGTGCTGACGCAGAACGGCGACAACTCGTACTCCGCGGATGCCCGCTGGGACTCGACGTTTTGACTGTGGACCCATCGAACGGCGACCGATCCGACTCCCGACGAGCGCATCGGTTGCCGTGGCGTCTCGGCTGGATCATCCTCCTGGTCGGAACGTTCGTGAGCCCCATGGCGGCACCTGCCGACCCTCCGCTCGTCACGTCCATCGAGATCCGCACCGACGAGGAACTCGCTCACCGCATCGATCTCGGCCGCCTGCTCGAACTGGAAATAGGGGCTCCCTTGACGCCCGCGGCCGTGCGCCGGACGCTTTCCAATGCCCACGCCAGCGGCCTGTTCGCAGAGCTCGAGCTTCTGACCTTCGACGACGACAATGCGGGCGGTGTGGGTGTCGTCCTGGTACTGCGAGGCTATCTTCGGCTCCGGCGGATCGAGCTCTTGATAGAGGAAGCGGGAGGCGGAAGTCGGACCAAACGCGACCTCGGGCTGCGTGAAGGTCAGATCCTCGACGAGGACCGTCTCCAGGACGGCCTCGAGTCGCTACGGCAGGCTTGGCTCGATCGAGGTTTCCGGGATGTCCACATCGACGCCGAGCTCGTACCCACGGGCCAGATCAATCAAGTCGACCTGCAGGTCGCGGTAACGCCCGGCGAGAGGCCTGTGGTGTCGGAGATCCGCTTCGATGGCCTCCGGTTGGAGCCATCGGAAGTCGGCACGCTACTCGACGCGCTGCCGGTCGAGGTCGGTGACCCCTGGCGGCCGGATCGACTCGAGGAATCTCGCGAGCACCTGCGCCGCCACCTGGCGGAGCGAGGCTACCTGGCCGCGGAGGTCTCCGATCCCCAAACAGAGTTCCCGACACCGAAACAGGCCATCCTCTCCTTTCCCATGGAACCGGGGCCGCGAATCGAAGTGGAGGTGATCGGCGCCGAGACCCGGGCCCTACGTCGGCACGGATTCCTACCCTTCCTCGGCGAGCGCCCGTTCCGTGAGGACTTGCTGCGCAGTAGCGCTCAGGAGATCCGGCGTCGCTACCAGGAAAGGGGGTACCGGCTTGCTCGGGTCCAAGTGGAACGTCGATCGGACGAAACGGAAGACAGCGCCCCGTCTCAACGCTGGCGTCTCAAGATCGAGCCGGGAGAACGCTGGTGGCTTCGAACGATCGACTTCGCCGGCAACGAAGCGGTATCTGACGACGACCTTCTCCGCTTGATCTCTACCCGCGTGAAGCGCTGGCTCGAGCCTGGCTCTGGCCGTCTGGTGGACGACCAGTTGGTGTCGGACCTCGAGACCATCCGGTCCTACTATCTGCTGCAAGGCTTTTCCGAGGTCGTGGTGCATCCTCCGGAGATCACGTTCTCGGAGCCCGGCGATCGGTCGGGGCCGGGCAGCCTCGCCCTGCGGATACCCATCGATGAAGGACCGCGCCAGCGGGTGGTGAATCTCGATCTGGACGGAGTGGAAGCATTCGACGAAGTCGAGGTTCGAGATCGCCTGACTCTGCAGCCGGGCGGTCCGTTCCACCCGCTGCTGCTGGACGATGCGGTGGATGTCCTGCGTGCTCTCTACGAAGATGAAGGCTACCGAGTCGCCCTTGTCACGCCGCGGCTCGATTGGAACGACGACCGCTCGCTGGTGGACGTCGCGCTCCACGTCGAAGAGGGCCCCCGCACCGTGGTCGACCGCCTCGTCCTGCGCGGGCTCGTGCGGACCCGCCCTGAAGTCGTTCGCGAGTTTGCCGACCTGCAGAAAGGCAAGCCGCTTCGCAGGCGCGGCCTGCTGCGCGCAGAGCGCGATCTCTATCGATTGGGCGTCTTTTCGAAGGTCGAGGTCGAGCCCTCGCCTTCAGGCCCCACGCCGCCCCAAGATGGTGTCCGCAGTCGAGATGTCCTGATCGACCTCGAAGAAGGTAGCCGATGGCGGGTGTCGTACGGACTCAGCTTCCATTCCGACGACGGCCTCGGTGGTCTCTTCGGCCTCACCCGCAGCCACATCGCCGGCCGCGCCGCTCGGTTTCAGCTCGACCTCAGGGCGAGCGAGAACGACCGGCGGGCTCGCCTCGTCTTCGACGACCCGTCGCTGCTCCGCCGCAAGCTACCCCTCACGTGGTCGCTCTTCGTGCGTGACGAGGAGCGGCCTACGTTCTCGGTCCAAGAAACCGGTGCCCAGCTGGCGCTGATTCGCGACCGTGGACGTTTCCGTTGGGGCCTGACCTGGGACTACCGTCTGGTGGAGATCTCGGGCCAGCCTGACCTCGCAGGACTCGAACGAGAGGACCAGGACGTCGAGATCTCGAGCATCACGCCGAACTTCTTCTACGACCGACGGGACGACCCTCTCGATCCCCGTCAAGGTGGCTCGACGGCGTTTCAACTGGAATGGGCTTTCCCGGCCCTCGACGCAGAGGCCGATTTTGCCAAGCTCTTCGTACAACAAACCTGGCACCATTCGCTCCACCGCGCCGGGGTTCTGGCCTGGAGCGCAAGATTCGGAGCCATCGAACCCATCGGCTCCATGCCCACTTCGGACCCTTTCCTCGATCCCTCCCAACCCTCTTCGCGCGTTCCGATCTCCGAGCGCTTCTTCGCCGGTGGCCGAACCAGTCACCGAGCCTACGAGCGTGACGCCCTCGGCCTTTTGGGCCAGAGCCTCCTCGAAACGGAAGACGGCCGTATTCTCCAGTTGGGAGGCAACGGCCTCCTACTGTTCAACCTCGACTATCGGTTCCCGATCGCTGGTGACTTCGGAGGCGTCGTCTGGTCGGACGTCGGCAACGTCTGGGCGGATTGGCGCGATCTCCGAGCCGACGACCTCCGTGTAGGCGCGGGCGTCGGACTGCGATACCGTTCGCCCGTAGGGCCGGTACGAATAGAGATCGGGTGGAAGTTGGACCGCCTGTTCTTCGAAGAGGCCGGTCCGGTATTTTTCTTGAGCTTCGGCAATCCGTTTTGAAGTGTCGGCCAACCGGGCCTACCGTCGGGGATCACTCCGAAGAGTAGCCGGCACGAGTGGGGGGAGATCTTCACAAGACCCTCCAACTGTCTTCTCGAAGCTCATCGAGCGTAACCAGAGTCGCTCGTCCCCCCCAAAGCGCTACCACAGGTGCGCATGCAACCCGAGGAAATCCGGATTCATGAAGTCACACCAATCATGTTGTCGCGGCTGGTTCAGCGTTCCGCTGGCCCTCCTGCTCATGTCGTCGGCCGCGCTGGCCGACACCACGCCCCAGACTCTCCCATTTGCTCAAGACTGGTCCACCACCACCCTGATCACCACAGATGACGATTGGTCTGGCGTTCCAGGCATCGTGGGGTACCGGGGCGACAGTCTCGCCAGCACCGGCGCCGATCCGCAGACCATCGTCGCGGACGGCAGCTCGACCCCGGTCGACGTCAACGCCAACGAAACGAATCCCGACTCTTTCTCGACCGGTGGCGTCGCCGAATTCGACACCCTCACCGATCCGTCCGTCGCTCTTCAGGGTAGCGGCACCGCCGACGCGCCGCACCTCGTCATCCACCTCGACACGACGGGTGAAAGCGACATCGTCGTCACCTACAACGTCCGCGACGTCGAAGGCTCGTCAACGGACGCCACGCAGCAGGTGGCCCTGCAGTACCGCGTCGGAGGAGCCGGCGATTACACCAACCTGGCAGGCGGCTTCGTAGCCGACGCTACGACTGCCAATACGGCGACGCAGGTCACGCCGATCAGCGTCATGCTGCCGATGGCAGCCGAGAACCAGAGCCTGGTCGAAGTGCGCATCCTCACCGCCAACGCCTCGGGGTCGGACGAGTGGGTGGGCATCGACGACATCTCGATCGCGTCGGGTGGCGTCATGGCATCGGCCCAGCGTCTCCTGCTCACCGAGGTCGTCGTCACTCCGACCGCTGGCGAGTACCTCGAGATCCACAATCCGAACGCCTTCTCCGTCGATCTGTCCAACGTCTACCTCACGGATGCGACATTCACCGGCGTACCCTCGACCTTCTACTACAACCTGCCTACGGGTATGAATGCCGGAGGCGGCTCCTTCGGTGACTTCCACGCTCGCTTTCCTGACGGCGCCTCCATCGGTGCCGGGGAGTTTCAGACCGTGTCGTTGGCTGGCTCCGATGATTTCTCCACCGAATACGGCATCGATCCCGACTACGAGCTCTTCGAGGATGGAGCGGCTGACGCGATCCCGGACATGCGCGAGGCCTTCGCCGGCTCGATCAACGACCAGGGCGGACTCTCCAACAGCGGCGAGGTTGCGATTCTCTATTTCTGGGACGGCAGCAGTGACCTGGTGACCGATCTCGACTACGCGCTGTGGGGTGACGGTGCCGAAGCGGTCGACAAGACCGGTGTCTCGATCGACGGCCCGGACGGCGACATGGTGGCCTCGCCCTATCTGAACGACACGGCCACAGGATCCCAGGAGGTCATCAGTCCCAGCAGTCATTCCGACGGCGATGCTTACCGCCGAACCGATCTGGACGAAGGCGCCGAGACCGCGAGCGGCTCGAACGGTGTCGGTGGCGCTGACGAGACCTCGGAAGACCTCTCCAACACCTGGGACGTCGGAGCTGCCACTCCTGGCGAGGACATCCCCCCACCGCCTGCTGCGGCGCGGCTCCTTCTGACGGAGATCGTCTTGACGCCGACCGCGGGAGAGTTCGTCGAGATCCACAACCCCAACAACTTTGCAGTGGACCTCTCCGACTACTACCTGACCGACGCCACGTTCACCGGTGTGCCCTCGACCTTCTACTACAACCTCCCGACGGGCATGAACGCCGGAGGTGGCACCTTCGGCGACTTCCACGCACGCTTTCCCGACGGCGCGTCCATCGGTGCCGGAGAGACCCAGACGGTCGCCGTGCCGGGCTCCGATGACTTCTTCACGGAATACGGTATCGACCCCACGTACGAGCTGTTCGAAGAGGTGGTCATCGAAGGCGCCGATGGCGTGCCCGAGATGCGCGAGGCCTTTGCCGGATCGATCAACGGACAGGGCAGCCTGTCCAACGGCGGAGAGGTGATCGTCCTCTACTTCTGGGACGGCGCCAGCGACCTCGTGGTCGACGTGGACTACGCTCTCTGGGGTGACGGTGCCGAAGCGGTCGACAAGAGCGGCGTCATGATCGACGGCCCGGATGGCGACATGGACGCTTCGGCTTACCTGAACGACGTACCGACAGGCTCCCAAGATGTGATCAGCGACAGCGCCCACGCTGTCGGCGAGTCCTACGCGCGCGTCGATCCCTCCGAGGGCGGCGAGGTCCAGACCGGCTCCAACGGCATCGACGGCGCCAGTGAGACCTCCGAGGACGTCTCGGCAACCTGGACCGTCGCCTCGGCGGTGACACCCGGAGCCTACGCGAATCCCCTGGTGATCAACGAGGTCCACGCCGATCCCGACCCGAGCGGTGGGGACGCCAACGGTGACGGCTCGGTCAGCTCGACCGGCGATGAGTTCGTCGAGATCGTCAACAACGGGCCGAACACCTTCGACCTCACCGGTTTCGTCCTGTCCGATGCGGCCACCGATCGTCACGTGTTTCCGGCGAATACCGTGCTGCCTCCCGGTTGCGCCGTCGTCGTCTTCTCCGACGGCGTGATCACCGGCTCTTTCGGCGGAGCCCTGACACAAGAGGCCTCCACCAACAGTCTCGTCCTCAACAATGCCGGCGACACGGTCACGTTGTCCAACAACGGCTTCTCCCTCGACGAGATGACCTACGGTAGCGAAGTGAGCGATCAGAGCTTGACCCGCGATCCCGATCTCACCGGCAACTTTGCGGCCCATTCCACGGCCACCGGTTCTGGCGGTGCACTCTTCTCGCCCGGAACCCAGATCGACGGCACCGCGTTCGCCATGAACTGCGTGCCGACCAGCGAAACCAAGACGATTCCCGAGGTGCAAGGCGATGGCGCTGTATCGCCCGAGCTGGGGAACTTGGTCACCATCGAGGACGTCCTAGTCACCTGCGTCGACACGAACGGTTTCTACGTCCAGGACCCCGTCGGCGACGGCGACGCCACTACCTCAGACGGCCTCTTCGTCTTCACCGACAGCGGCCCGACGGTGTCGGCCGGAGACCAGGTGGACGTCACCGGGACCGTCGAGGAGTTCTTCGACTCGACGCAGATCGGCGACACCGGCCTGATCGTCAACATCGACTCCATGGGCAACTCGCTGCCTTCCTTCCAGACGCTGGACGACACGATCCCGTCGACAACGGCGAGCGATCCAGCCGAGCTGGAACGCTTCGAAGGCATGCGGGTCGATCTCGCCTCGGGCTTCGAAACTGCCGGTCCGACCGACCGGTTCGGAGACATCCCCGTCGCCTTCGGCGGTCGGGTCTTCCGCGAGCCTGGAATCGCGTTCCCCGGTCTACCCGGGCTGCCGATCTGGGACGGCAACCCGGAGGTCTTCGATATCGACCCGGACGGTCTCGGCGTCCTGATGACCCCTGACGTGCGCTCCGGAACTCCGGTGATTGCGGCCGAGGGTTGCTTGAACTTCTCGTTCGGAGCCTACGTCCTCCAACCGACGTCGTTCACCTTCGGCGCCGAGCCCACGCTTCCTGATGCCGTACGTTCGACGGTCTCCGGGGAGATGACGATCGGGTCGCTCAACCTCGAGCGTCTCGATGTCGCGGAGACGGATCGCATCGGCAAATTCAGTGACCATATCCGCGATGTTCTGGGAACTCCCAACGTCCTCGCCGTTCAAGAGGTCGACGACATCGCGACCCTGAATGCACTCGCGGCGCAGATCCTGAGCGACGAACCATCGACCAGCTACTCCGCAGAGCTGATCGAGGGCAACGATATCGGTGGCATCGACGTTGGGTTCCTGGTCGACGGCGCCATCGGCAGTGTCTCGGTGAGCCAGCTCGGCGCCGCCGAGCTCTTCACCTTCGACAACTCCCTGCTCCACGATCGGCCGCCGCTGCTGCTCGAAGCCGAGTACACCGGCAATGGAGTGGCTTTTCCTTTCGCGGCCCTGGTGGTTCACAACCGTTCACTGAACGGCGTCGACGACGCGGTCGATGGGAACCGTGTTCGCCTGAAGCGTCTGGAGCAGGCTCAGTCCATCGCCCAGATGGTGCAGGATTTCCAGACCAGCAACCCGAACGTGCCGTTCGTGGCGATCGGAGACTTCAATGCCTATGAGTTCACCGACGGCTACGTCGACGTGGTTGGCCGCATCGCCGGCAATTTCAACGATGCCGACGACCTGGTCACGGATCCGGCGGACCTGGTCAATCCCAATCTGACCGTTCAGACGCTGAACGTGCCTGCCGCTGACCGTTACTCCTTCATATTCGGCGGCGACTCAGAGGTGCTCGACCACGCGCTCACCAGCGCCGCGGCAGATCCTTTCGTCCGTGGCATGGAGTTCGGCCGCGGCAATGCCGACGCGCCGGACAATGAGCAGGACGACGGATCCAACCCGCTTCGCTCTTCCGACCACGACGGCCTGGTTCTGTTCCTCATGACCGATCAGGACGGCGATGGCGATGCCGACGACGTCGACAACTGCCCGGCCGATGCCAACTCTGATCAGGCAGATGGCGACAGCGACGGTGTCGGCAACGTCTGCGACAACTGTCCGACCACGTTCAACCCGAACCAGGG
>JALCBJ010000104.1 GCA_028066595.1 Thermoanaerobaculia bacterium | reverse complement strand
TTTAGTAAAGCGTCCACGGGTGTCACGGTGCTCGTGTTCGGGGTGGGCGTCCACCCGCGTTGTCGCCTTGTCCGCCAATACAGAGTCGATCACCTCGGTCCGCAGGAGGTCGTGGTCACGCCAGAAACGCAGGGATCTGGCCCCGTGGACTACCGCGAGTTGGTTCCCCGGTCGGACGTGGCCACGGGCACACCGGGTGGAGTCTTCGCTGTGGACTGGTGCACCGCAAGAACATCGCCACTCCTCCGTATCGGGCCCGTCTGAGATACCGGCCTCGCCAATCGGATCTCGATGCTGATCATGAGGTTGACCACCAACAGGCTTCACGACACCAGTACCTAGACTTTCCAAAGTCTCAAGGGCCATCTGCTTCCGGCCTTGATAGCCGTCGGTCAGCGACTCTCCGCGTGACCGTTTGGGCGTGGAGGACACATCGTCGCTTGGGGTCGTGGTGGTCATGACCTTCCCCTCCGAAGCCAGTCGAGCAAAGAGGCGACTCTGAGGCGGTATTCAGCTGAGCTTCCAGTCCGACCACGTTCGACCTGAGAGATCCTCGATTGTGAGACGCCGAGGATCTTCCCGAGCTCGGACTGAGTGAGGCCGACCTGCTCACGCACTTCCTTGATGAAATCCCCATTGAAGCCCATAACACAACAATTATACCGAAACAGATTCAAAACGCAACACTTTTTCAACACGGATCATCCAGAAACCCTTACTGTCATTGACAGGCTGTCAATGACAGTAAGGGTTTCAGCAGCATCCGCAACTAATTAGGCAATTGCATTCGTGGACATGATCAAGTCGGTTTGCGAATCTATACGTGTCGCGACGTGATGAAGCGAAAAACAAGACCACCGAAAGGAGGATCCAGAATGGATCGAATCGCCTTCAACACCAAAGAAGCAGCCAGAATGCTGGGGATTTCCCCCAGGACCTTGGAAGGGCTAAGAGTTTCTGGACGTGGCCCAGCGTTCACGCGTGTCGGGGGCCGGGTCCTCTATCGGAGGGGAGCCTTGGACGAGCACCTACGAGCGCAAGAGCGGACATCGACTTCGAACGTCGCCTAACTTCTCTCCCAAAATCACAATGGCCGCCGGCTCCCTCAAGCGCGGCGGCCCCTCTCTCTCGAAAGGTCTGAAACATGGCAACGTTAACCCTATACTCAACGACCTGTCAAGGCGAAGGTGCCCTTCAATGAGCATCCTCGACGCCTCGACACACACCTGCTACAAAGAGACGCCTTTCGATCTAGGTCGAGCGATGAAGTGGGCAACAATGCCTGAGAAAGAAGAAATCATTACAACCAGCATTAGAGGCGCGCCTAACTACCTTATCGATAACCTACGAAAGCTCGCAAAACGACACGGTTCCACCGAATGGAAGATTCACTACGTCATCCTGGGCAACGCCAAAAACTGGCTCCTGGCGAGCAATGAGTGGCGCGCGTGGGACGACTTGCAAGAGAGGCTAGTCGGCATCGAATCGGGTGTCAACATCGCGGAAGATGATCTGGATCGAGTGCGGCGCAACGCGCGGATGTTCGAGCTCCAGGAAATTGACGATGCCATGACCGGACGGGCTCGGCAGAGAAACATCCGAGTCGACGACGATCTCTGTGCCCAGCTGGGGCGAATAGCCGAACAGGCCGAAGTGACGGTGAATCTTGTCGTCCAGATTCTGACGTCGATGGTCATGGCCGAGCAACACGGTATGGATCATGCGCAGACGATGAAGAAGACCCGAGATCAGTTCTTTAGGATCTTGGACAGGCGGACAAGAACCGTCGAGGCACTTCTGGACTTGTGGCAGCACAACTAGTCGGTGTGCGCGGTGTGCGGAAACGGAAATCCGCCCACGGTGTGCGCGGTGTGCGCGTTTTCGTACAGTAGGAGAAGGCATATATATAGGACGATGTCCGAAGGTCTTCTCCTCACCGTCCGACCTCTGACTGTAGGTCTCCATTCGTCCCTGTCAACCCTACCCCTTGGCTCCCTCCTCCTCGCTAGGTTTCACTCGCTCCGCTCGTTCTCCTCAGACGCTCGTCGTCGCCTCGGGGTATGACAACTCCTCACTCCAACCTAAAGCCAAGGCACGGCCGGTTCGAAAAGAAAGAGGTGGGGAAGGGTCAGATGCCTCACCTCCTGCTCCTCCTCCTCCTATCTCCACTGCTTCTTTTTCGAACGCCGCCATCCTCTGAGAGATAGTCCAGACGAGGGAGAGAGTCCATGGCCGAGGACCGACGCGAGCGTCTGAGGAGAGCGAACGGAGTGAGCGAAACCTAGCGAGCAAAGAGACGAGCCGCAGGGAAGCCTTGACGCTCGACAGAGGAGGACTACTCTGGAAGAGGTGGCAGAGGGAGAAAGTAACCTCGCAACTCTAGACGTCCTTCTCCCTTCTGAATCGAGCTAGGGCCGCCTCGCCCAGCTCCGCCCAAGCTGTGGGAGACCGATGGGTGTCAGCGTTAAAGATGCTGCCTGGGAGGTCTCTTCTTTGTTTCCGATAGCCCTCAATGGTCCGGCGCTCTACGTTGAGAAGCTCCCCTACGTACAGATCCGACCGTTCTCTACTCCCTCGCCCCGCCAAGAGCTTCTGGTACTCACTTGGCGCCTCCTTTTGGAGTCTCTCCCCCCAGGGGTCTTCGATATATCCATCGTAGACATCTTCTGCCAGCATCGCTAGCTCCAGGCGCCTTTCCCTCCCCGCTCGCGTCGCTGGCCGACCAACGCCCTTCGGCTCGATATGGTCCGCGAGAGCATGGGCTTCGTCCCACGTAAGCGGTTTCAAGAACCTGAGCTTCCGAGCTAGCAGCCGTAGCTCCTCGTCGGTCACGAAGTAGTCCCTAGGCTCAGGCCCAGCAGGTCGGCAATCCGACCGGAGATCGCGTCCGCAGAAGCTCTCAACGCCTCTGGGTCGGAGTCGATGTACCGTTCCGTAATCGAGTTCCTCTGGTGCCCATGTCCCAGCAACGCAGAGACGTGACCGACGTAGCGCCCATGCTCCAGATTTGCGGCGATCGAAGCGAACGAATGGCGTAGCGAGTGGAGGTCGACCCTGCGCCCGACTTGGTCCTCGATCTTGGCGGCTTCCCACAGCCGGCGGCGAGGCCGGTCGATACCGATGAACGGCTGTCCTGCCACATCTCCCGGGCAGACCGGATCATCCGGCGAGGCGTCTTCCGGCATCACAGAACGGAGAATCTCTACGGCAGCCTTACCGATGGTCCGCTCTTGCGGCATCCCCGACTTTGGGTCTTCGACGTATATCGCTGCCTCTTCCAAGTTGACATGCTTCCAACGGAGTCCCTCGTGACCATTGCGTCTTGCCTTCGCCATGTGCCCCAGCAAGTCCGCTCGACGGAATCCGGTTAGAGCCAGGAAGCGGAGCGCGAACACGGCCGAGGGATGGATCGCGTAGCTTCGCTCGTTGTTGTCGCGCAGGAGCACCACCTTGCCCGTTTCCTGCGCCTCGTTGAGCACTTCGCCGAGAGCTCGGAGCTGGTCATCCGTGAGTTTGATCCGCGCTCCCCTCTCCACATAGAGGTCCTTCTTCCGGTCCAGTCTAGGGCACGGTTCTGGTAGCGATTTCTCAGCCCGCACGAGAGCCGAGACGAGCGCGGTGTAGGTCCGATTCGCCTCCACCGGCCGGTCGCTCATTGAGCCCACCAGGTCCTTGAGGTGCTCTTTCCTCAGGTCGACAAGACGCCGACGAGCGACTGGGTGGGTAAGCACGCTGTTGTGGAGACGTCGCTTCGCCGAGTAGAAGCCTGAGCGCTTGCCCTTCATGTCGCTCGTCGCCCTGGCCTCATAGTCCTCTAGGTAGTCCCTGACGGCGTCGGCCACCGTGACGGCCTCCCTCTCCGCCCTCTCCGCTCTCTTGCGTACTTCCTCCGCCTGGTCTAGCGGATCGATCCCAGCAGCCACATCGGCCCGTCTCGACTGGGCTATGTCTCGGGCCTGGTGCAAGGTGATCGCGCCGAAGTCGTCCAGGTGCTGCCGACGTCGCTTACCCGAGGTCGGCGATTTGTAGGTGAATAGGAAGCGGACCCGACCATTTCGGACTTGGATCGAGAGACCGGGCTGCCCCGCGTCAGCCATGAACTTCTTGAGAGAGGGATCCTCGGACGCTAGCTTGGCTAGGCCCTTCAGATCCGCGACAGTGAGCTTCTTTGCGTTTCGTGCCATCCGACTCCCCTGATACCGGTCAACAACTTGGTCACCTAAATACCACGAACCAGAGCGATCCACAAGGGCGATGAGCGTAGAATCTGCGGCCAACCCGGGTGCTCAATATTCGCATAAATACCTGCAAACAGTACATATACGCAGATATCTCAAGGGAAATCCCGCTCCGTGTCGAGACTGTGCATGCGGCCTCCGGAGCCGTAGGTCAGGGGTTCGAATCCCTTCGGGCGCACCATCCTCCTCCGGTCGGTACCCAGAATCTCTTCGCTGCGATTTGTCGACCGCGCTCTCCGCTCGCAGACGGAGCAGCGCCCTGCGGGCCTGGCGCCGATCGCTCTCTTCGTCGGTTGCGGGTCGCTCGGCTCACGCGGGTTGAGAATCACTGACCCATCAGGGCACTGTCGCGGACCAGGCGGTGGTGTCGCCCGACTCGAAGCCGTCCACGAACAGTGTTTGGCTGAAGAGGACCACCACGGCACCAGCTGCGAAGTCGCCGTTGGTGTTGCGGAGCGGGGCCCCGATGGCGAGATCGACACCATCGTCGGAGTTGTGCTGACCGACGGCTAGCGCCATTCCGAATCGATCGCCATCATCGAGTGTGTCGAAGAGAATCATATTGGCAAGCTGCGCACCGGCCACCGAGAGCCCCGAGTCGGTGCCATAGAGGACACTCACTTCACCGGCGTCCAAGACACCGAGGGAGTCGTCGAACGGGGCACCGATCGCCAGGTCGTCGTGACCGCTCAAGTCGAAGTCGCCAGCGGCGAGCGCCAGTCCGAATCGATCGAAGGCATCGACGTCTCCGTCGAACAGGCTTTCGCTGAAGAACTGGTCGTCCAAGTCGTCGAGGCCGATGTCTTGCCTACCGTAGAGGATCTGCACAGCTCCCGAACGGTCGGGACCGAACTCATCCTCGCCGGGTGCTCCGACCGCGAGATCGGTCACGCCGTCGCCGTTGAAGTCGCCCACCGCCAGGGCCGTGCCGAAGGCGTCGTCGTCGGTCGGCGTGCCGAGGATTCCCGGCGAACCTTGAAACCACAACGGCTCGCTCGAGCTGAGATCGATGCCGCCGTCGCCGCCGCGGAAGATGCGCACGCCACCGTACCCGTCCTCGCCGACGAGGAAATCGCCCATGCCGGGGATGCCCACGGCGAGGTCTTGATAGCTATCGCCGGTGAACTCACCGATCGCCAGCGCAAACCCGAACTGGTCGTCCTCGCCCGCTACACCGTCGACGTTGGCAGCCTCGTGACTCAATAGATCGTTGCCAGCAGTCGTCAAGCCGACATCAGCGACGCCGTACACGACATTGACCGCTCCCGCGTCGCTCACCAAGACGGCACCGACCACCAGACCTTCGCCGATGGCACCGATGGCGAGATCGTCTACTCCGTCGCCCGACAGATCTCCTGCGATGAGGCTCGATCCGAATAGATCAGACATCTCCACCAAGCCGTTGAGGGTGCCTTGGCTAATGAACTGGCCCTGCTCGAAGGGGGATACTCCGCCGTAGATCACGGCGACGGCTCCGGCGTGGGTCACGCCGTCGACCGTGTAGCGCGGAATTCCGATGGCCAGATCGTCGAGACCGTTTCCGTCGAAGTCGCCGACGGCCAGGGCTTCGCCGAACCTCGCCCCCATCTGGTCCTCACCGCCCTGCAGATCGCCGGCCCGCAGAAGCAAGGGGAGGGTCGGTCCACCGGATGTTCCCGCAAGCACCAGAACACCGCCGGTTTCCCCTCCGACTCCGTCTACGAACAGACCAGGAGCCCCGATCGCGAGGTCGTCGATCCCGTCACCGTTGAAGTCACCAAAGGCGACGGCCTCACCGGCGAATGAGAACGGGTCCAACCCGTCGACGAACGAGAAGTCGGCGACCCCTAGCTGCCCGTAGGCCGCCGAGGAGCCGACGGCTACCGCGATCAGGATCACACTCATCGTGGCGAGGCCGGTGGGGCCGGTATTTCTTCGCGGCTGCTGCCGCGAGCCATCTATCTTGAATAGCTTCATGATTTGGTTCTCCATTGAGAAGGAGGCCCTCTTAGGGTCGATGCGATGGTGGGCCTCTCTCGGTAATCGGAACGCGGCAGGCGCAACCGCCACCGACCCACTCAGCAACACTTCGAGCCGAACGACTCGGCTTGGGCCGGGGAGCCGCGAGCCCGAGGCCGTGCAGTGCACGGCTCGAGGCAACCAGGACGCCTCTAGAGCAGGCGTCCGCGCAAGGCTCTGCTCAAAGGCAATCCGAAACCGTTGGCGGTTTTCCGACGTGGTTTCCGAGCATGAAAGCAGAGGGTCCGCTGAGCCGGCGGCCAACCAGCACAGAGCCGTCTCGAGATGCGGACCCACGACTTCGCGCAAACGACGTTCGCAACTGGAGGTGGAGTGTGAAAAGGAACTCGAAAGACAACCGCAGGCGGAGGGTGGGCCGACTCACCCTCCTCGGTCTCGCCAGCTGGCTGATGTGCGGCTGCACGATCAGCACGTACGTCAACCGGGCAACCTTCAACGTGCCGAACGATCACGCCGGAACGGCGTTCGTGACGGTCTCTTGTCTTTCGGGACACAACGCCACGGGCGGTGGGGCGCGAGTGAACCCGGGCGACACCGGAGCGACCCTGCGGACGAGTGAGCCGTCCCCACCGGCGACCCTCGGGACTCCGACAGGGTGGCGGGCCGGGTTCGACGGCGCGGCGGGGCATCAAATCGAAGTGTTCGTGGTTTGCGCTGGCGACCCTCAGGCGCAGCGCTTCGAAGTTCCCAAGTTGTAGCGCGTCGCGTCGGTCAGAGACTGAGCCAGCTCAACCGGCGGGCGGTCCGCGCTCTTGGGGTGCGATGGTGTTCTATCTGCGACTCGCCGTACCGAGTACGGTGTCGCTCCATCGAATCGTCATGCCGTTGGCGGGGCTCGCGCGTCGATTCCGATAGCTGGAGCAGGAGACAACGTCTACGGAGCCCAGTATGCGCACTCGATTCTTCTGGTTTCTCAGCACCTTACTTCTCTTCCCCGGGCCGGCAGCACCCACCATCAACCAACTCTGGTACCTCGGCGTGGATGGGGTCACATTCGACCCCGACGCCGTCGACCGACTCGGGTCCGCAACAGCGGCCGGCGACTTCGACGGCGACGGCTACCAGGACCTCGCCATCGGCATCCCGGGCCGTGGCTTTCTCTTCTTCGACGACCCAGGGGCGGTGTTGGTGCTCTACGGTTCCGAAACGGGTCTCGTGGCTGCCAACTCCCAGCTCTTGCGCCAGACTGGTGAGGAGGAGGGGTTCGAGGACGGAGATCAACTGGGCCTCCCTCTGGCCGTAGGAGACTTCAATGGTGACAGCTACGACGACCTGGCCGCCGGTGCGCAGATGGAGGAGGTGGGTGGAGACCTCGAGGCCGGAGCTGTGAGCGTGTTCTACGGTGGTCCCAGCGGACTCGGCGATCACGAGATCTGGCACCAGGACGTACCCGGCATCCAAGGAGCGGCGGAGACCGGTGATCGCTTTGGTTATGCGCTGGCAGCCGGCGATTTTGACTGTGACGACTTTGTCGATCTGGCCGTCGGTGCCCCCAGCGACTCGGTCGATGGGCAGGCGGCGGCCGGGCTCGTTAGCGTGATCTACGGCAGCGCAGACGGGTTGGTGGGTCCCGGCAGCCAGAGACTCCGCCAGGGATTCGACGACCTCATCGGTTTTTCGGAAGTCGACGACTTCTTCGGTGGAGCACTGGCGAGTGGCGACTTTGATGGTGACACTTGCGACGACCTGGCGATCGGCGCTCCCGGCGAAGGGTTCCCCTTCACCGATGCGGCTGGCGCCGTCACCGTGATCCCCGGCACCAGTGAGGGGTTGAGCACCCTCGACGCCGTGCTCTGGGCCCAAGGTCTCGCCGGAATGCAAGGCGAGCGCGACTCCTTCGATCACTTCGGCCTCTCCCTCGCCGCCGGCGACTTCAACGGCGACGACCGCGCCGATCTAGCTGTCGGTACACCCGGCGAAGACGTCGTAGACACCGAGGACGGTCAGCTGCACATCATCTTCGGCAGTCCCGATGGCCTGAGCGTCATCGGCAACGCGATCGTCGACAAGCTGACACCGGGGATTGTCAGCATTTCAGACCACGAGTTCTTCGCTAGCAGCCTGGCCATGGGCGACGTCGACGGCGATGGCCTGGCAGACATCACGGTGGGGACTCCTGGGCAAGACGTCCAGCCACCGGGAGAGGACCCCATCAGCAACGCCGGAGGTGTCCACCTTATCCACGGCTCTACCACCGGGCTCGGCACCATCGAGTGGATCTCCCTGCTCGATGCCCCGGACGTCTCCGATGGACCGCCACGGACGATGGACCTCTTCGGCAGCGCCGTGGCGGTTGGCGACTTCGACGGGAACGGTAGTGGCGAGCTCGCCGCGGGCATCCCCTTCCGCCTCGTCAGCGGCTTGCCGGCAGCCGGTGCGGTGTTGGTGGTCAGGTCCGCCCTTTTCGCCGACGGATTCGAGACCGGTGACACTTCGGGTTGGTCTGCGACTGCGCCCTGACCTTCTCTTCGGGATCTCCTGGACTTACTTCGCTGGTTAGGCTGCCAGGTGAGCGGAGACCCGAGGGCCGGTCTGAGTCGGACCGTCGTCGATCTGCCAGCAGGTCTCGAACGACCAGATTCCAGCGCAGAGATGTCACCAGCCTCGCGATCGCTGCCCGCGATGGGACCGGGTCGCCTTGGTTCTCCCCCTTTACAGAAAGGGGGAGTTAGAGGGGGATTTCAGACAACAAACTCGATTCTCGGAAATCCCCCCGGCCGAAGACCGTGGACCTTCAAGGTTCGGTCGCAGACCAACCCGAAGTGTCACCGGTCTCGAATCCGTCCACGAAGAGAGTGCGGCTGAAGAGAACCACCACGGCGCCGACCAGGATGTCGCCGTCGACCTCGCGCGAGGGCGCTCCGATGGCGAGGTCGGGACCATGGTCGCCGTTGTGTCGGCCGACGGCGAGCGCCTGTCCAAAGCGGTCCCCCGGGTCGAGAGAGTCGAAGAAGAGCATGTTGGCGAGTTGGGCCCCGGCCACCGAGAGACCGGAATCCGTGCCGTAGAGCACGCTCACTTCGCCGGCGTTCTCTACCCCGAGCGAGTCGTCCCGCGGTGCCCCGATCGCCAGATCGTCATGACCGCTGAGGTCAAAGTCGCCGGCTGCTAAGGCCTCGCCGAAGCGGTCGTCTTCATCGACGTCGCCGTCGAACAGGCTTTCGCTGAAGAACTGGTCGCCCAGGTCGTCGAGACCGATGTCTTGCCTGCCGTAGAGAATCTGCACAGCCCCTGAGTGATCGGGCCCGAACTCGTCTTCGCCGGGGACGCCGACAGCGAGATCGGTCACGCGGTCGCCGTTGAAATCACCCACCGCCAGGGCGGTGCCGAAGGCGTCATTGTCGGTCGGGTTGCCGAGGATACCCGTCGAGCCCTGGAACCAGACCGGCTCGCTCGAGCTGAGATCGATACCGCCGTCGCCGCCGCGGAAGATGCGCAGGCCGCCGAAACCGTCCTCTCCCCCGACGAGAAAGTCGCCCATGCCGGGGATGCCGACGGCGAGGTCTTGGAAACCGTCACCGGTGAACTCGCCGATCGCCAGCGCGAAACCGAACTGGTCGTCCTGGCCGGCTGTGCCGTCGACGTTGGCCACCTGGTGGTGCAGTAGTTGGTTGCCGATGCTCGTGAGGCCAACGCCCTCCGTTCCGTAGACGACGTTGACCGCCCCGGCGTTGCTCACCTGAGCGACGCCAACCAGGAGATTCTCGCCGATCACGCCGATAGCCAGATCATCCACCCCGTCTCCCGACAGGTCCCCTGCCGCAAGGCTGGATCCGAACCAATCGGACTCTTCGGGCAGTCCGACGAGACCCGCTTGGCTGCGGAGCTCGCCGTCGCCGAGGAAGGAGAGGCCGTCGCGGCCGTAAAACACTCCGAAGGCGCCGGCTCCGTCCTCGCCGTTGATGGCGTAGCCAGGAATCCCGACGGCCAGATCGTCGCGGCCATCGGCGTCAAAGTCGCCGACCGCCAAAGAAGAGCCGAACCCGGCCTGGAACTGCTCTTCACCATCCTCGAGATCGCTGGCGGTGAGTAGCATGCTGAGGGTGACCCCTCCGGTCGTCCCCAGTTGTACCAGCACTCCACCGGCCTCAGGTCCGCCTGGGAGGACCAGAAGGCCCGGGAGCCCGATCGCCAGGTCGTCGATCCCGTCACCGTTGAAGTCGCCGAAGGCGAGGGCCCGGCCGGTAAATGAGAACTCGTCCAACCCCTCGAGGAGCAGGAACCCAGCAGGCCCGAGCTGGCTGTAGGTGGCGGAAGCCCCTAAGGCCAGCGCAATCAGCGCGATAGCGATCTCGCGGACGCCGGCACGGCGGGCTGTCTCTGCGAGAAGTCGTCGATATGCATCTTCCTTGAGTTGTCGTATGAACCGCATCATGTCTCCGTTCTCCACTGCGAAGGAGGCCCGCTTCGAGTCGATCCCGTCACGGGCCTTTGCCCCGTAATCGAGAAGGAGCAAACGCGACCGCCATCGCCGAGCTAGCACAAGGAGTCACACCATGTGTAGCTGTGACTCCCTCGATTCCGATCGCAGCTGTAGGAGCCGGCTTCTAGGAGCCAGTAATGCGCACCGGCGTGGGGACGCCTGCGATATGACCCCTCAGATCAGAACTGCGTGCCGGACTGGCAGATCTCCATGTACTGGATCGGCGTCTCCTGGCGGTAGCGGCGAGCTTGTTCTTCGGCGTCCTCCGTAGCGCGGTATTCACTCACCAAGCTCTCCTGCCACTCCCCGAGCAAGGCCTCGAAGTCCGTTCCAAAGAAACGTCGATAGTCCTCGAGCGCGCCGGCGCGCGACTGCTGGGCCATCTGTAAGACCAGATCGTCGCCGTACCGCTGACCTAGGAAGTAGAAGAAAGAAGATCGAAGGGTGTAGCTCTGTGCTTTGCAGGGCAGGTTCAAGCGACGATGCTGCTGGCGCAGGACGGTGAGCGGAATGGCCTCGTCTCGAGCGAACCACTGCCCGGCAGCCAGAGCGACCGGGAACTCATACCAGGGGAAGCCGCACAGAGACGGATCGACGTGTAGCGCCACGAACTCGGCGAATCCCTCTTCGAAGAACCAGTCGGCGTTCGAACGCCGATGGATCCGGAAGACGTGCACCAACTCGTGCGCCAGAGAGCTGAGGTAGCTGTGATGGGTAGGTCCGAACCGGAACAGATGGACCCGGCCGGTGGAATCGACGTGCGGGTAGCCCCAGCTACCGTCCGGCTGCTCAGCGGGGCCCCGCAGCAGAATCGTGATCTTGTGGTGGGGCTCGTGGCCGAGCATCTCGCCGACGGCCGCGAAGAACTTTTCACCCTCCAGTTGCGCCGCCGCGATCGCGTCGGCGGACGCACCGTCGATCCACTCGACGATCAGATTCTCGGTCTCGATCCGGTTCTTGGACTCGGCCAGGGCTGGCCCGTAACCGAGAAGAAGACTCAGGACCGCCACGATCCACGCCCCGGTCTGTGTCGGCTTCATCATGGAGGGTCTCTCTTGCAGTCGATTGAATCGGCTTCGTCCGCGGCGATTGTGCCGCGCCGGTGAATCCCTCAACGAAGTTACGAGCGAGATCGTCGTCTGTTCTGCATGGAGTAGGTTTGCCCGATCTGACCGATGACCACTGGCTCCCACGAGAATTCATCCTCTCCACAGCATCTTCGACAGCTTTTTTGTGCAATAATTTCTCGATGGTACATATCGATAGTGTTCGCGGTGAACTAGCTTATGGACTACTCGGCACCATGTGGTTGCTTTGGATGGTGCCTCCGGCAGTGGCGCAAGACTCAGATGAGGAAGCTCCGGACACTGGTAGCTATTGGCAAGAACACTTCTCCCTGCACGGCCACTTCGCCCTGGCATTTGGCGATCTCGAATCGGAAACGGGTCAACGGACCACCGACGAGATCATCCTCGGCATCGAGGAAGACGGGAGCTTCCCTTACGGCAACGCGGCGCTGACTCTGCGCTATCACCCGGCGCCACGCCATGCCATCGTGCTCCAGGTCGCCGCTCGAGATATCGGAGACAGTCCGGTGGACGACGAGACCGACGACATTGAGTTGGATTGGCTCTTCTATGAATTCACCTTCTCCGATCGGACACGCCTGCGACTCGGGCGTCATCCTGTGGCAGCTGGCATCTTCAATCAGATCCGAGACGCCGGAATCCTGCTGCCGTTCTTTCGGCCCGCCTACACCTTCTACCGTGACGGAGCCCTGCTCAGCGAAACCGTCGATGGTATTGCCATCTCTCACCGGTTTCGCGCGGATCGACCTTGGAGCGTGGACGCCGATGCGTACTACGGAGAATTCGAGACCTTTCAGGGCCAGCGAAGCGATGCATCGCTCACCGTCGAGGAAGCGACGGATGTCTTCGGGACGCAGCTATGGTTGAACACGCCGATCCACGGCCTACGCGTAGGCCTCGGTGCCTTGCGCTGGGATACCTCTACCGGCGTGGGCCTTCCCGAAGCTGAGGTCGAAGACTGGCACGTGTCCCTCGACGGCGAGTTCGAACGCTTTGTCGCTCGCGCCGAGGCACGTATCGTGACCGTCGATTTTGGTGCCCAGAACCCCGGGCTCACCGAGCTCGATATCGATCTGGCCTATGTGCAGATCGGATGGTCGGCCACGGACAAGCTCAAGTTCTATCTGCAGCCCGAAGTCGCGGAGGTCGAATCGGTGGGTCCCTTGTTCTTGGGCGGGTCGACCAAGTCCCGCAACCGCTTGGACATCGGATTCGGGACGGTTTTTCATCTGCGCCACAACCTGGCCCTCAAGGCGGAGTACCACGAGGTGGAGTCGGAAGTGGAAGTCGGCCAGGAGCTGACCTTCGGTCCGTCCGGGCCACAGGTGCGGGTCCTGTACGACACGTTCGACAGTAACTACTACATCGTGGGTTTGGCGGCCAGTTTCTGAGACATCCGGCGAGTAGCTTCCCGACACGAATCCGAATCCCCGATCTCGACGTCGCGAGAACTTCTGCGCTCCGCGGCCCTCTCCTTGCACAGGCGCTCGAGCACATCGCAGGCCGCCAAGCCGCCGGTCCGGCTCAGGACGTGCTGTCCTGACGCACGAAGACCCCCGACCTGAGGGTGCGGGGGTCTCCGAACGGCCTGGCGCCGGCTAGATCAGAAGGTGAACTTGACCGTGCCCAGAGCACGACGACCGAGGATGTCGCCACCGAAGGACTGGTAGTGCTCGTCGTCGAAGACGTTCGAGACGTTGATACCGACGGAGATGTTCTCGTTGATCTCGAAGTTACCCGTCAGATCTACGATGCTGTAGGAATCCACCGGACCCTCGAAGACACCGGCAGCCCAGAAGAAGTCGTCGGTCCAGCGGTACTTGGCAGAGAAACCCCAACGTTCGCCGGTATAGGTCACGCCGAAAGCGGCCTTGTTCTCGGGAGCGTTGGGAAAGATCGGATCGGTGAGACCGCCGAGATCGACCAAGTCGAAATCGAACCAGGAATAGCTGAACTCGACCAGCCACTCGGGAGTGGCGTAGTAGTTCAAGCCCACGTCGATACCCTCGGTGTCCACCTCACCGGCATTGGTGTAGGAGGCCAGGGCGAAGATCGGCGTGCCGTCGACGTTGTTCGACAGAAACTCGTAGACCGTGCCCAGGGCATTCTGCAGCGCGTCGATCAGTTTAGCCTCTTCCGGATGGCCGGCCGGCGCCTGATAGGAGCCAAAGGCGGGGTTGATGCGGCCCTGCGGGTTCGGCAGCAAGTCGGAGATGAAGTTACTGAGGTTGTTCTGGTAATAGTCGACCGTGAGATAGGCCTTGTTGCCGAAGATGCCGCTGTAGCCGATCTCCCAAGCTTCGACCTCCTCCACTTCCAGGTTTGCGTTGCCCAGCGCCCGTACTTGGGTCGGAGATCCGAAGCCACACGAGATACCCAAGGGTGTGCAGAATGCAGCTTCGATTCCACTGAGATCGATCGCGGGGATCGGGCCCGCCGGTCCCGGAAGCGCGGTGGGAGCATCCAAAAAGAACTCCGAGTAGTTGCCGACCTGGAACGCCTCGTTGTAGCTGGCCCGGAGGGTTTGGTTGTCGCCGATGCTCCAGACGATGGCGGACTTGGGCGAGAACTCATCGTCATGCAGTGATGACTCGTCGTAGCGGCCTGCCAGGACGAGCTTGAAGGAGTCACCGAGATCGAAATCGACCTGGCCGAAGGCGGCCCGGGAGTCAGAGTCGACCGACTCGAAGACGAGCGTCTGGACACCTTGGAAGTTCCTGGTGTCGATCTCCGCCTCGGAATAGGAGATCCCGCCGACGAGGCGGATCTTGCCGTCGTTCAGAGATCCATTGCCCTGCAGCTCCGCATGACGTTGCTCCGTGTCCAGGAAGATCCCGTTGCCGGAGGCCAACGCCAACTGATCGGGCGTGTACCGTTCGTTCTGGTAGGCCAGGAAGTTGAAGTTCCTGTTGTTGTAGTTGAGACGAAGATGACTGCGATCGGCATCGAGAATGTTGACCCTTCCGATCCCCGTGACGATCACTCCACCGTATCCATCGAATTCCCCGATCTCGAGCGTCAGGACGTCTTTCTCGTCGCGCAGGTACTTGTCGACACGACCCACCAAGTTGGCGAAGTCGTACGCCTCGTCGCCGATCGCAGCCTCCTGAGGCAGGCCGTCGTATTCTCTTTGGGTGACCCGCTCCTGGTACCAGGAGTCGCCCTCGGTGTAGGAACCGTTCAGCTTCGCATACCAGCCGGAGCCCAGCTCGAAGGAGAAGGCAGCATCGGCACGCAAGGTGGAGAGATCGCCACCCGCCAACGTCACACTTCCACCCAGGCTGTTACGCGGCGACTTGGTGACCATATTGAGGACGCCGTTGAACGCATTGGCGCCGTAGAGTGCCGACGAAGGCCCGCGTACGAGCTCGACCGATTCCAAGCCTTCCATGTTGCCGAGGTAGGCCCACTCGGTCGAGCCGAGAAACGGAACCTGGGGATTGCGTCCGTCCACCAAGACCTGCACACGCCGATTGAGGGAGCTGTTGAAGCCTCGGGTGTTGAGATTGAAGTCGTGAGTGCCGGACTGGGTCACCTCGACGCCAGGCGCGAACTCGAGGACCTTGGCCAGCTGGCCCGTCGAAGCCTGGCGGTCGATATCCTGCTCGGTGACCAGGGTGACAGAGGCCGGTGCGTCGACGACCCGCTCGACGCGACGCGATGCGGAGAATACGGTGATCGTCTCGGCGAAGCTGATGTCCCAGTCGACCGAGAAGTCGGCCTCGGTCGTCTGACCTGCCGTGACGTCGACCTGCCGGGAATCGGCCTCGTCGCCGAGGGAGATGGACACGTTGTAGGTGCCTGCCGGAACGCCGGCAAACCGAAAGATGCCGTCGTTGTTGGTGATCTCCACCTGTCCGGTCTCGCTGACCACGACGGTGACTCCACCGATGCCGCTGCCGTCTTCCCTCTGCACCTTGCCGTCGATGCCACCGCTCTGTGCCAGGGCAGGCGCGGCACACATCGCAGCGCACAAGATCAGGAGTGCTCCGCTCCAAAGAATTCGTTTGGTACCCATTCGATCCTCCTCGCCGACGGACGTCCCGCCTCGTCGGTTCGCGCCGAGGTATGTCGGCGGTTCTGTGTCCGGGTTCGTGTTTCCGGCTGTCAGGTATCCGGGTCTACAGTGTCTTCGATGATCCGGAATTCCCAGATGTCGCTGTAGAGGTCCTGTTCCGATACGTCTCTACGATACGTCTCCCGGCGGCCCGAGTTTCCGTTTCGCAAACGCGGCGGAACAGATGGAAAACAACCAGATTATCTCTATTCTACGGGCTTTCGTTCAAGCCGCAGCGCGGCGTAAACCCAAATAGGGAAAGGCCCTTCCTCGCGTAGACTCGACCGGATGAAGCAACGTTTCGCAGTGATGGGAGCCGGAGAGGTCGGCTTCCATCTCGCTCGCACCCTGTCCCACGAAGGCCACAGCGTCGTGGTCATCGAAAACGATTCCGAGGCCGGCCAGCGAGTGGAGGAGGAGCTCGACGTCCAAGTGGTTCCGGGCAACGGCTCCCATGTCCCGGTGCTGGAATCCGCCAAAGTAAAGAGTTGCGATCTCTTCATGGCCGTGTCCTCGTCGGACGAGTCGAACCTGGCAGCGTCCGTACTGGCCAAGCGCATGGGTGCGCAGCGCTCGGTGGTCCGCGTGGGGGTGGCGGAGGACGTCACGACACACCGCAGGGTCTACGAAGACGTCTTCTCCGTCGACCTGCTGTTGTCAACCCAGCTACTGTCTACCACCCGCATCCTGAACCACATCCTGGGCCACAACACTCTGGCGGTTGAGTATCTGGCTCGCGGCAAGGTGCAGTTGCGCAAGGTCCATCTCGCAAAGGGCACTGTACTGACCCGCAGAGCCCTCCGCGACGTAGAAATGCCAGCCGGGTCCTTGGTGGTTGCCTTCTATCGAGATGAAGAGCTGATCATCCCTTCCGGCGACGATCGGGCACAGTTCGGCGACGATGCTCTGATCGTCTGCAAGACCGAGGTCATCGACCGCGTCGAAAGATTGGTCTCGGCACGCCCCAGCGATCACGGCACGACGGTCTTGGCAGGCGGCGGCCAAACCGCTCACGCGGTCTTGCAGGCCTTGTCGAACCAGGTCGACAAGCTGGTGATGATCGAAAGGGATCGAGAGCGCGCTGAGTATCTGGCGGCGACATTCCCCAAGGTTCAGGTGCTGAACGGTGATGCCACCGATCCGTCGCTCCTGCGTTCGGAGCGCATCGGCGATGCCCGCTCCTTCGTCGCCCTGACCGGCAACGACGAACGCAACCTGATGGCGTGCCTGCTGGCCGAGGAACTGGGGGTCGGCAAGGTCATCGCGCTGGTACAGCGGACCGAGACATCTCACCTGTGGCGCAAGCTCGGTTTGGTGCGCATCGTGTCGCCTCGGCGCATCGCGGTGGAGCGGATCCAGAACTACGTCCGCAGCGGCTACAACGCAAACATCGTGTCACTGCGTCGAGGTCAAGCCCAGATTCTCGAACGCACTCTGGCCCCTGCCAGCCCGGCCGCCGGGTGCACCTTGGCGGAGATCAAACCGCCCCGGGGCATCATCGTGGGCGCCGTGCTGCGCGGCGATCGGGTATTCGTCCCGCGAGGGCCCGATCGGCTAGAGGTGGGAGATACCGTGATCCTCTTCGTCGCCGAGGAGCACGTGTCCACGGTGCACCTGCTCTTTCCTGGACGGGAGCCGACAGCGTCAGGAGCCCCGTGAAAGGCGTTTCTCTCATCGTCCGGCCGCTGTTGCGCTTCCTCGGCCGGCTGCTCTTGGTTCTCGGGGCGGCCCAGCTGGTGCCCACCGCCGTGTGCATCGCCTATTCCGAAGGTACGGCGGCCTTCGCATTCGTCGGCACTGCGCTTCTCACGGTGGGAAGTGGGATCGCCTGCGTAGTGCTCGGTCGCGGGGGAAAGAGCTCGACCACCGAGCTCTATCGCCGTGAGGGCATTCTCATCGTGGTGGCCGGGTGGGTGATGGCCTCCGCCTTTGGGGCTCTTCCGTACATCCTCACCGGCACAGTGACGAATCCGGTGGACGCTCTGTTCGAATCGGCGTCGGGCTTCACCACGACAGGCGCGTCGATCCTCACGGAGATCGAGTCCAACGGTCGCGGCATTCTTTTCTGGCGCAGCTTCACCCAGTGGCTGGGTGGTATGGGGATCATCGTGCTGTTCGTCGCTCTGCTGCCGGAGCTGGGCGCCGGGGCGCGCTTTCTCTACAAACTGGAAGTTCCCGGCCCCACCGCCGAGACACTGCATCCGCGGGTCCACGACACCGCCAGCGTCCTCTGGAAACTCTACTTGTTGCTCACCGCCGTCCAGACGTCACTCCTGATGATGGCGGGGTTGGATCTCTACGATGCTCTCACCCACACGTTCTCGACCCTCTCTACCGGCGGTTTTTCTCCGCTCAACGCATCGGCCGCCGGCTTCTCGCCTTCGGTGCACCTGATCCTCATCGTATTCATGGTCCTGGCGGGCGCGAACTTCTCTCTCTACTGCGGTCTACACCAGCGGCGGGGCTGGCGGAACCTGATTCGCGATCGCGAGCTGCGTTTCTATCTCGGGCTCCTCGCCACATTTTCCTCGGCGATCGCGCTGAATCTCGTGTGGAGCGGTGACTACACCCACGTTTCCCGCGCCGTTCTCGATGGAACGTTCCAGGTAGTTTCCATCGTCACCACCACCGGCTTCGCCACCGCCGACTTCGATCTGTGGCCGAACTGGTCACGCATTCTGCTCGTGGGTCTCATGTTCGTTGGCGGCTGTGCCGGCTCCACCGCGGGCGGAATGAAGATCATGCGGCTGGCGATCGGGCTCAAGTCCGCGGCTCGGGAGGTCAAGCTGATGTTCAGCCCGTCCTCAGTGGTCGCGGTCTTCATCGGTGACAAGGCGGTGCCTGAACCCGTAGTCCGCAGCGTGGTCGGGTTCATCATCTTGTACTTCCTGGCCTTCGGGCTCGGTGTGGGTCTACTCACGGCCGGCGGTGTCGACCTGGAGACGTCCGCCACCGCGTCCATCGCAACCCTCGGCAACATCGGTCCAGGTCTTCATGCCGTGGGTCCCACCGGTAACTTCGCCGGCTTCGCCTCGTTCCAGAAGCTGGTCATGGTGCTCCTGATGTGGCTCGGTCGACTCGAGGTCTACGCCATCGCATCGCTCTTCGCGATGTCATTCTGGCGGCGGTAACAGATCGCTCATGACGAATTCGAACTCACGTCCCCCAGGCTCACCCGGTGCAAGCACCGAACCGTCGCGGAAGCCACTCGCCGGCAGCCGGTTGCTCGCCTGGCTAGCTCCCATCACCGCCCTCGGCGTCTTTCTCCTGCCGACACTTTGGTTCGGATTTCCACGCGGTCACGACTGGCTACTGGAGCTGACTCGCATCGCGGAGTATCGCCACGCCCTGGCGGAAGGTCAGCTCCCTCCGTTTTGGGCGCCCAACGTCTACGGCGGACAAGGGGCACCTGTCTTCGTCTTCTATTCGCCCCTGTTTCTGGCAGTGGCCTCGGCCGCAACGACTCTTCTCGCGCCGTTCCTGACGAATCCCGTACCCGCGGCGGCAACCGTCACGATCTGGGGATTCGCTCTCGCAGGTGTCCTCTCGATGGTCGACCTGTTCCGCAGCCTCGGAGCCGGAGGCGCCGGGGCCCGAGTCGGTGCGCTGCTGCTGGTGCTCCACCCTTACTTCCTGACCGACGCGCTGCTGCGCAACGCCAACGCCGAATTCGCTGCGCTGTGTCTGCTCCCCCAACCACTGGCCGGGGTCGTATGCATAGCGACGGGGGGTCGTGGCGGTACCGAGCGACTTTCCTTGGGCTTGGCTGCGGTGATCCTCGCCCACAACCTGACGGCGCTGGTCGCAGCGCCGACAGTCGCTCTCCTCGGAGTCGTTCTGCTGTGGGACGGGGAGAGGCGTGACCAGGTCCGCTTCGTCCTCGCCACGGCATCGGGTCTCCTGCTCTCGGCTTGGCTCTGGCTGCCGGCTCTCGGCTATCGCCATCTGATCCGCCAGACCGAGCTGACCAAGGGACATCTCGATTTTCACGGCAACTTCACGCCCGTCTTCGGCTGGAGCGGATTCTCGTCGGTCGGCTACTTGCCGCTGCTGACACTGTTCGCAGGCTTCGTCTGGATGCTCGTGGCGCGACCGAAGGGACTCTCCGGTCGCGTGGCCTGGACACTGGCGGGAGCGTCCGCGATGTTCCTGTTTCTACAAACCCCGGTCTCCACTCAGGTCTGGGAGGCACTACCGTTTCTGCCGCTGTTTCAGTTTCCTTGGCGTTTCCAAGGACCGCTGGCCCTCAGCGCCGCCGTCCTGGCCGGGCTGGCCTGGAGCCGCATCGCCCGCGACTGGAAGCCGTCTAGGATCCTCCTGGTCGAGTGGTCGCTGCTCCTGCTCCTCGTCCTCAACGCCTGGCCGCACCTCTCGAACGTCCGTCCTCTGCCCGACGAGGCTCGCCAGGAGCTTGCTTCCAGACTTACACCCGAGGGGATTCGCAACCACGGTCTGAAGGTCACCGTGGGAAACGAGTATCTGCCGGCGGAACGCCTCGATCCGGCCTCGCTGCCCTACGGGCCAGACCGCGAGCCGGCGTTGCGCACGATCGGAGTGTTGCTGGCCGCAGGTACTGCACTCTTCGCGCTCCTGCGGTGGCTCCGACGAGCCCGCCGACTCGAGGAATCGTAGTCGCCTTCCTTCCTCACGGGCTTTTCATCATGGCCGTCCTTCGCTTCGGGATAGCCTTGCGCCGTCATGCTGCGCTCGCCGTTTCTCCGTAAGCTCTTCGCCGGCTACGCTCTTCTCATCCTGGTGGCGACGGGCTTGGTGGGCTGGTTGGTGGCCCAGCGCGTGGCAGACGAGACGCTCGCCGAAACCGACCGACGGCTCTTCGCCGGCGCCACCCTGCTTCGGGATCTGGCGATACAGCACGTGAACGACTCGGACACCCTGAAATCCCGTGTCGACGCTCTGGGTAGCACGATCGACACTCGGCTGACCGTGATCCGCGCCGACGGCAAAGTCCTCGCCGACTCTGACAACGATCCGAACGGCCTCGACGACCACAGTAGACGTCCGGAAGTCTTGGCGGCGCTCTCCGACGGCCGAGGAACGACGAACCGCTTTTCCAAGACCATGGGTCAGAGGATGCGGTATCTGGCTCTTCCTGCGGGCGACGGCTCGCGAACCGTCGTACGAGCGGCACTACCCCTCGGCCTGTTGCAGGAACGTCTGGCCGATCTTCGGCAGGCGGTCCTGGCCGGAGCCGGCATCGCGTTCGTCGTCGCCTTGGCGCTCGGCTTTCTCTTCGCCCGCCAGGTGACTCGGCCGATCCTCGAGATGGCCGACACGGCCGAACGCATCACCTCGGGCGAGGCCCACGGTCTCCAGGGTATCGAGGCGCCGGGACGCGACGAGCTCGGAAAGCTGGCGGGAGCTTTCAATGCCATGTATCGCGAGCTCCAGGGGTCGATCGCTGCCATGTCCGCCGATCGCAACAAACTGATGGCGATTCTCCGCAGCATGGTGGAGGGCGTCGTGGCGGTAGATCGCGACGAGCGCATCATGCACATGAACCAGGTCGCTGCCGAGCTCCTGGACGTCGATGCCGACGCCGTCCTAAGTCACCCGATCTGGGAAGTCGCTCGTCTGCACGAGATCACCGACGTCCTTTCCGAGGTCATGGCCAGCGAGAGTCCCGTGCACCGTGTGGTACGCCGTCCGGGCGATCCGGATCGCATCCTGGAGCTGCATGGCTCTCCGCTGGTCACCGACGACGGCCTCGCGGGAGCCGTACTGGTGCTGGACGACGTGACGCAACTGCGACGGCTCGAGACCATGCGCCGCGATTTCGTGGGCAATGTCTCCCACGAGTTGAAGACGCCTCTTACCGCCATCCGCGGCATGGTGGAAACGATCCTCGACGATCCGGACGCCGATCCGGCCCTCCGGGAACGTTTTCTCGGCCGCGTCCTGGCCCAGGCCGATCGCATGTCGAACCTGGTGTCGGACCTCCTCTCGTTGTCGCGTCTCCAATCGGATTCGAGCGTCCTGGAACTGATTCCCTTGGACCTCCGCCAGCCAGTGCGAGAGTCCGTCCGTGCCCTGCAACCCGTGGCAGAAACGAAACGGATCGATATCGCCGCTCAGCTCCCCGATCGCCTGGTGGCCGTCGACGGCGAGGAAGAGGCGCTCCGCCAAGCGGTGACCAATCTGCTCGACAACGCCATCAAGTACTCCCCCGAGGGTAGATCGGTGAACGTCAGGATTCGAGAAGAATCCGGCTTCGCCGTCATCGAGGTCGAGGATCATGGGCCCGGAATCGAAGCCCGTCATCGCGACCGCCTCTTCGAACGCTTCTATCGCGTCGACAAGGCTCGCTCCCGCGCCCTCGGTGGTACGGGCCTCGGCTTGGCGATCGTCAAGCACATCGCTCTGGCGCTCCACGGAAAGGTGTCGGTCGACTCCAGACCGGGTCGAGGCAGCGTGTTTCGCATCCACCTTCCACTATCGTCGCAGGAGCTGTGATGGCCGGTGCCACCGATGCTCCAGTGGAACGCTACCGTATCCATGATCTGACCGTGGACGTGGGGACGATGGAAGTCCGGCGTGGGGCCGCGTTGGTGGATCTGCCACCCCTGTCGTTCGATCTGCTCGTGGCACTCGCGCGGCGGGCACCGCGGCCGGTGCCGACCGACGAGCTCATCGACGCGGTTTGGGGAGACGTTGCGATCGCTGACGAAACCTTGTTTCAACGCGTGTCCTTGCTCCGCCGAGCCTTGGGTGATGAGGCGAGATCGCCGCGCTACGTCGAATCGGTTCGAGGCCGCGGCTATCGCCTGCGGGCGGAACGCATCGGATCGAGTGGAACGGCGGACTCCTCCCCGGTCGAGCGCATCTCCCGTCCAGCCGTCGCAGTCGTTGCCGCGACCGCTGCGATCGTCCTCCTGGCGGTGGTCGTCCTGGGTTGGCTCAGGGCCCCAGCCGGCCGGAGCGACGCCGAGACTGCATCCCAGCAGAGTTCTGCCGCGGTTCATCCGACGTCTGCGACGGTTGACGAGATGCTCAGGCGCGCGGACGAGTATGTGCGGCGGCACAGGGCGGAAGACAACGAGCTGGCCATCGATCTCTACAGTCAGGTGCTGAAACGAAACACCGAGCTTCCTCAAGCACTCGTCGGGATGAGCTTCGCACTCAGCCAGCGGGCCACCAAGTTCTCCGCCCCTATCGAACATGCTCGGCGAGCCGAAGACCTGGCCCGGCGAGCGCTGGAACTGGAGCCCGAGTCCGCCAGGGGACACCTTGCTCTGGGGCTGTCCCACGATGCTCGGGGCCAGGTGACTGCTGCGCTCGAGGCCTACGGCCGCGCCTACACTCTCGACTCGACTCAGGTGGGGGCGCTGGCGAGCGCTGCCCACCTTCTGCAGGTCCGAGGTGACTTGGCGGAGGCACTGGCAACCAACGCTCGATCCGCTGCGGCGCTGGCTCGAGGCGCGGAAGCGAATGTTCCCTATCTCGACCTGCAGATCGCCGCCACACTCGAGCTCCTGCACTTCCGTGCGGGCGCTGACGTATTCTTCGAACGCTTGCATACGCTGTACCCCGACGGCGTGTTCACCGCCAGTACTCGGGCCAGGGCGCAGCTCTCGCGCGGGATGTCCGTACGGGCCGAAGAGATCGCTCGCGCTGCATTGGAGCGCGGCACGGAACGGCCCGATCTCTGGGTGATTCG
>JALCBJ010000103.1 GCA_028066595.1 Thermoanaerobaculia bacterium | reverse complement strand
TCACGAATCGTGATCATGACCAATTCTATCGCCGACTTTTTGCCGCCCCGTCAACCCTTGAGAACAGCTCCTCGAATCTAACAATTTCAACGTCGACACTTCTATTGGCCAAATTTTTGACGTATACTCGTCAAGTTCAAGCCAGTATCGTCTATTCATCTTTCACACGAGGAACAGCTATGAGAAGAACTCCGTCTATCACTTTCGCTCTCATCTCGATTCTGCTCTCCTGGTCCGCCTTCGCCTCGACTCCCGAAACTGCAGATTCGACCGCGATCCCTTCGCCGGAGACCTCGACGCAAGGCGAGTCCCGAGCATGCGGCCAATCGGAATTCGATGCCCTGCTGGTACCGGCCTTCGACGACAAGACACAAGCCGCTTCCTCATGCCCCGCGGCATTCTGCTCGGACGACCAGGACTGCCGCCTCAACTGTCCGTCGGCCCCTAACGCCGTCTGCGCGAACTACCAGTGCGACTACGGGAATGGCGGAGGAGGCGGAAGTGGCTGCTCCGGATGCCCGGCAGCGTTCTGCTCCAGCGATCTCGACTGCCAGAACAACTGCCCGCGTGCCGTTTCCGCAACTTGCCAGGGCTTTACCTGCGCGTACCAGTGCTGATGCTCGGGTGATCGGCGAACCTTCGCCACACCTGAGAACCATTGCGGCGCCGCTGCTGGCAGATGGACTTCGGCCTTGACCAGCGGTGGCGCCGTCTGTGCAGTGATCCATCGAAGCCGGGCCCTCCGACGAGATCGCCGGCCGCGTCGCGGACCTGTCGGGCCAGCCGGTGGCCGGAGCCCTGGTCGCGCTGCGCTTCGTCGATCCGGAGACCTACCTCGACGCGCTGGTCTCCACGAGCTCCCGAGACGGCGTATTCCGCCTCTCGCCCGTGCTGCCGGGCCGCTACACCTTGAGGGCCGAAAGTCCGGATTTCGTCGTGTCGGCACACGGGCAGCAGATCGACGTCGGCGACAGAGATCTTGGCGGCGTGGAGATCCGCCTCGACAGGGGTGGCACGATCTTCGGACAGATCGACGGCGTCGAGGGTCATGCCCCTCGCGATCTGCACGTGGAGGCCATGTCCCCGGAAAGTGACGTAGTGACGGGCCGGATCAGCGGATAGCAGCGCGAATCCAGACACCAGAGGACGTAGCGGTTGGATCTAACTCCGGTCCAGCGGTCGCCACATATGCACCTTGGCGAGAAAACGATCCTCGACGCGAATCGCCATCGGTTCGGTACCGAAGGCCTGGAATCCACACGATCGGTAGAGCCGGATTGCGGCATCGTTGGTTTCCGACACGGTCAGCTGGACCAGCAGGACGCCGTCGCGTGAGCGTGCGCCGTCCAGCACCGCATTCACCAGAGCTCGGCCCAGGCCCACGCTCCGGTGCTCGCTGCGTACGTACATGCCGAAGAGCCACGCCTTGTGGCGGGTCTTGGGGCGATTCCGAAAACGTAGCCCAGCAACACCGACCAACTCGTGGCCCTTGATGGCTCCGTAGACCCGCTCCTCCGAGTCGCCCTCCGCCAAGCGGGCTCGCCAGAACTCCGTTGGTACCGGCTCCCGTTCCGCGACCGTCGCCGTGAAGGCTTCGGGCGCGTCGGCGTAGGCCTCCAGCATGAGGCTGCGGTAGGCGTCGACCTGATCGGGGGCGAGGCGGCGGATTTCTACGGAGTCCATCGACGCCATGATGTCAGCAGGCGAAGGCCCTGGCGGACTGCCCGAATCAGCATCGACCATCGGTCGTAGTATCAACGTCCGCGCTCAACTCCCGTCCTACCCCTGGAGACCTACGTGCACCTGATTTTCAACATCATCTGGTTCATCTTTGGCGGCTTTCTTTCCGGCGCGATCTACATCCTCGGCGGGTTGGCGATGTGCTTCACCATCATTGGTATCCCTTTCGGACTACAGCAAATCAAGCTCGGCATCGCGACCTTCGCACCGTTCGGAAAGAAGGTGGTCGAAGGTCCCGGTGCAGACGGCTGCGTGAATATCGTACTCAACGTGATCTGGATCATTCTGTTCGGCTGGGAGATTGTTCTGGCGCACTTGGTTTTCGGCGTCGCCCTCTGCATCCTGATCGTGACCATCCCCTTCGGCTTGCAGCACATCAAGCTCATTCCGTTGTCCCTCTTACCCTTTGGACGCAAGCTGGTCCGTGCCGACGAGGCGGCGTAGAGGCTCAGAAAAGGGTGCGGCCGGCGACCTCAGCAGGGGCCGAGCCGCATCGCCCCGAGGCAGACGCCAGAAACAGTAAGGGCCCGCTCATGGAGCGGGCCCTTGTTTGTCATGCCGTTCTGCCCTCGCCGAGGGCCGACGTCAGCTGATGGTGATCTTCCGCGGCTTTGCCGTGGCCGACTTCGGCAGGGTCAGATGTAGCTCACCGTCGGTGAACTTGGCATTGACCTTCTTGGCGTCCACGCCTTGGGGCAACGTGAAGGAACGGCGGAAGGAACCGTAGGAGCGCTCGATGCGGCGGAAGGTCTTGCCTTCCGTCTCTTCGTTCGAAAACTTGCGCTCGCCAGCGAGCGTGAGCACACCGTCTTCCAGAGAAATATCGATGTCGTCTTTCGACAGACCCGGCAGATCGGCGCTGACGACGAAGGCGTCGTCGGTCTCCTGAATATCTACGGGCGGCAGCCAGCGATCGGAGGTGTCAGCACCGTTCTCGCCGGCGGGGAATCCGACCTCGTTGAAGAAGCGATCGACGAAGCTGAAGAACGGATCGCGGGCTGCGGTGACGGTGGGACTGGTCTTGCGGTAGCGGGTCAACATGGGTCTCTCCTGGGGTCGTGATCGTTCGGTGTTGCTAGATCGAGCTCCTGGCCGACGTTCTCGGGCCTCGGCCTTGCCCGCTCATGAGCCGACAACGCTCAGATCATGACCCTTATTCCGGATCTTAGTTTTTTCGACTCATATTTGATTCTCGAGTCGACGAACTCGACCATAGGGGTTCCTGTCGTCGCGATCGCCTACAATCAGCAGCGCATCTGACCGCGCCCGCATTCGACGAACCAGGGAGCCTCCCGTGACCCGACGCAGCCTCGTCCATCTCGCTTGGATCCTCGCCGCGATCCTGGTGCTACTCCACCTGGATTTCTGGCGGCCACAACGCCCGACCGTCTACTTTGGATGGTTACCCGAAGAGCTGGCCTATCGCCTGGGATGGATGTTGCTCGCCTGGGCCTACCTTGAGTGGTTCACCCGCCGCGTCTGGTCCAGCGAGCAGCTGGACGAGTTGGTGGAGGCCCAGGCTGACGCCGTGCTGGATCGCGACACCGGAGAGACACGATGAGCGGAACTTTCGGTCAACTCATTCTGGCGGCGGTGATCTATGTCGGCGTCGTCCTTGTCCTCGGCTTCGTCGCAACACGTAGGGCGTCGAAATCACCGACGGAGTACTTCCTTGCAGGGCGCGCGTTGGGCCCGGTCGTCCTCTTCATGGCCCTGTTCGGCACCAACAACACGTCGTTCGTTCTGGTGGGTATTCCGGGCCTCTCGTACAACCTGGGCCTCGGAGTGTTCGGGCTCAACGCACCAGTGGTGGCACTCGGCATCCCATTGACCTTCTGGGCCATCGGCTCCCCCGCGTGGCGATGGGCTCGGAAGCTCGACGCGCTGACACCCGCCGAGCTCTATGCCAAACGGCTGGGGTCGCCGGCGGTGGGTTTTCTCCTGTTCTTCCTCTTCACGCTGTACACGATTCCCTACATGACCCAAGGCGTGAAAAGTGCAGCGCTGATTCTCGCGGAGTCGAGCGACGGTGCCCTGTCCATGACGATGGCCGCCGTAGGAGTCGTCGTGATCGCGCTGGTCTACACCAGTCTGGGCGGTATGCGAGCGACGGCCTGGACCAACGTCTTTCAGGGCGCGGTGTTCATGGTGTTCATGGCCGCTTGCTTCTTCCTCATGTCGAGCTCGCTCGGTGGCCTCAGCAGTGCCATGGAACAGGTGGATCCCGCGAAGCTAGTCGTCGGCACGGGCGGGCTGTTCGCTCCCAGAGCCTGGGCTTCGTGGGGCCTGGTGATCGCACTCTCCGTCATCGTCTTTCCCCACATGCTGGTGCGCCTCATGTCGGCCAAAGACGAACGCTCCCTACAGACCGTCTGCCGCTACTACCCCATCGCGCTGGCGTTGCTGTGGATCCCCGCCGTTCTGATCGGAGTCTGGGGTTCGGCAGCGTTTCCGAATCTCGAGAACTCTGACGAGATCTTTCAAAAGATGACGGCGGCCCATCTGCCCCCGGCGCTCGGCGCGCTGGGCTTCCTGGCGGTTCTTTCTGCCGTGATGTCGACACTCGACGCTCAGATCTTGACCTTGGGGTCGATGGTGATGCGCGACGTGCTCGAACCATTGCGAGGACGGAGGCTTCCGGCGGGCACGGAAGTTTGGCTGGGACGTTTCTTCTCCCTCGGGATCGGTGCCACGGTGCTCATTCTGGCGATCACCTGGAACGAGTCGATCTTCGGCATCTCCCGAAAGGCGTTCGAAGGCTACCTGACACTCTTTCCCACTCTGCTTCTCGGTGTCCGCTGGGCGCGCTTCACCGCGGCCGGCGCCCTCGCCTCGATGGTCATCGGTAACCTGGTGTTGGTGCTCGGCTGGATGGGCAAGCTTCCGCTGTTCGGGTTCTTGCCGCCGTTCTGGGCGCTGGTGGCCGGCTTTGCTGCAGCGATCGGTGTCAGCCTGATGAGCCGGCCGGCTCTTCCCTCGACCGCGGTCGCCCGCGAGGAATAGCGCCGACTCGCTACTCCAGAGCCTCGGCTCGATCTTCAGCCCACACCTGACGCGCCAACTCCGTAGCTCGAACGACGTCTCCTGCCGGGAGCACGACGCCGGCCAGCATGTCATCTTGCGGGCCGGGTTGCCCGGGGAGCGACCGGCTGCGTAGATTGACGACAGCCTGACCGTCGTCGCTACCCGGGACCTGGGTGACTACCAGCCCGAGAATCCGGCCATCGGCCGCGACTGCCGGCATCCCCATTCGTCCCTCGGGTCGGCTGAGGACAATGAGACGGCGTGGCTGGTCGATGACAGCTGCAATCCGAGCTTCGGATACGACGGGGGCCGACCCAAAGAACGGATCCATGCGTCGCAACAAGAAAACGGACTCGCCGATCTCGGGCTCCGCATGTGCAGAGAAGTCGAAGTACGGCAATCGCACGTCGGACGGCAGGTCGCGGAGCATCAGCCAGGCCAGGTCGCGCTCCGAGTCACGGGCCATCAGATCCGCGGCGTACTCCGTGCCTTCGGCGACAACCACCTGCAGGTCGGTGGGTACAGCACGAATCGGCGCATCGGACCTCCCCATCAAACGGGCCATGACGCTGAAATATCCTCCCAGCTCGGTTGCCGAGCACAGAACGAGCCCCTCGGGATCGATCGACAGGCACGTGACCTCACTCTCTGCTTCCTGGTCGATACCAGGCATTTGCACCTTCACGACGAACCGCACGGTGACCATGGCATCGGCTTGCTTCACCAGATCGACAAAGGGGCGGAATCTCGATTCCTCCTCGGTCGCCACAGCAGGCGGACAGATCCACAGAAACGAGACCAGCAGGTTGGCGATGGCTCCCTTCCAGATCATTCTCCGACTCATCTCTCGTTCTCTCCCAGCCCGGCAGCATCGTCGGATCCGTGCTTGAGTTCCTCGAGATCGCTTGGTGCCCAGTCCGGCTCGACGTCCAGAAAATGACTACGGCGACGTCGTAATACCAGGAACTCGACGTTCTCCGAACGAGCGCTCCGGACCTCGCGCATCGCCGCCCGCAAGCTGCGAAGCCCGCCGATCGGGCTGCCGTCGAGGGACTGCAGCAAATCGCCAGGGCGTAGCCCTGCGAGCCCGGCCCAGCCACCTGCATCGACGTTCTCGACGATGACGCCGTCGACCTCCGGGCCCCAGCCCTGCAGGTCTCGGTCGAAGAACGTGAGCTCACGAGCCGAGAATTCGAAGTCGGTATCCGCGTGGCGGCGTGCTTCCTCAGGCGTCAACCGCGCCCGTTCCAGCTCCACCTCGATCGGGATCAGCTTCCCGTCGCGGAAGACCTCCAGACGACCGGTGGAGCCGATGTCGCGCCCGCGGATCAACCGCGAGAGTACGGCAGAGTCTTCCATCCCATCCGGAGCCAGGCCGGAGCCCTCGAAGGAGAGCACGACGTCACCTACCCTTAGCCCCGAGTTCGCCGCCAAGGTTCCGGGGTAGACGCGTGTGACACGAAAACCACCGCCATCTCCGAGGCCAAGGAGCTTCGCCAGCTCACCGAAGACCGGTTGCGTCGCGACACCGATCCATGCCTTGGGCAGCTCACGAGGCGGATCGTCGGGCTCTGTGTCCGACGGCTCCAACACCGTCAACTGGCGACGACCCGAGCGATCGACTTCCACCAGCAGCGGCCGTTGTGGCAACGGCGTGGAGAGCTTCTCGTTGAGCTCCACCAGTACATCCAAATCAGCAATGGGATCTCCGTCCACCGCCAACAGAATGTCGCCCCGCTCGATAGGTGGCTCGGCCTTCTGCGCAGGTCCGCCGCGCCGGACCCCGGTCACGACGACACCCTCCGAGCTCTCCAGTCCGGCGTCTCGGGCCATTTTTGGTGTGATGTCTTGTCCGGTGAATCCCCAAATGTGGAAGCTCAGCTCCTCGCCTACGTCGCGCTCCAGCTTGCGGGTCTCCAGGCGCACTGTGAGCTCGCGTTCTTCCCGCTCGCCCTCGGCATCGGTCCTCTCCGCACGGCGAAGCGTCAAATCGAGCTGAGTTCCTACCGGCAAGCTGGCGAGTCGATCCAGCAGGACGGGTACTTCTTCCACAAAGCGGACATTCACTGGTTCGCCGTCCACCGCCACCAGTAGATCGCCTGCACGCACGCCAGCCGCATGGCCGGGTCCATCCAGCTCGACCGCACTGACCCACGCTCCCGAGGAGTCGTCCTCAGCCACCGGCCGAAGGCCGAGCCCGAACCAGCTGCGCTCTACTTCACCGTGCTCGATCAGGACTCGGGCGATTCGAGAGGCGAGGTTGGACGGAATGGCGAAGCTGAGATTTCCGCCGCCTAGCTCGTTGACGCCGACGATCTCTCCAGCCATATTGACCAGCGGACCGCCGCTGTTTCCTGGACTGATCTGGGCGTCGTGCTGAATCCAACGGGTGAAGAGTCCGGTTCGCTGGCCCCGTCCGAACTCCATTTCATCGAGGTCGTCATTGCCGAAACCGCCCGCGAAGACGCGCTCCGTATTCGACACGATCCCGAGGCTCACGGAGCGAGCCAATGCATAGGGAGAACCCATGGCCATCACCGGATCGCCGATCTCGAGATCCGCAGAGTCGCCGAATCGGGCAACTGGTAGCTGTGCCAGTTCCTCAGGCGGCAGGTCGATCTGAAGAACCGCCAAATCAGTCAAAGGGTCCTCCCCGATCAGTTTTGCGGCGACTCTACGCTTGTCGGCCAGGATGCAATCGAACCGCTGACCGTCGCGCGTGACGTGCTCGTTCGTCAGGACGTGTCCGTGCTGGCTGATGATCGTGCCGCTTCCCGCAGCCTGGCTCTTGAGCTCTTTGCCACTGCGGAACTGGGCGGTGACGATGCGAAGACTCACCAACGCGGGAAAGACCTCGTCCCGTGCTTGTCGCAGTCGATCCTGTAGCACGCGGGCCAATTCGTCGGAGTGCGTTTCGCGGGAGACGTCCTCCGCGCTCGAACCACCTGGTTGCGCCTGGAGAACCGCTCCCGTGAGCAGAGCCGACCCCCAAAAAGCAAAGAGCACCGTGCCGATCCGAGCTCGGTGGATACGCGGGAAGATTCGATAGGTCATCGGGAGATCTGGATTCCTACAGTGGCTCGAACTGGGTCCACAACCTCTCGAATTCATCGGCGAACTGCGAGATGACCTGCGGATCGTCGAGGAGCACGAGATTCTCGTGATTGCGGTGAGCTGCGCCGCGCGTCCAGTTGTAGCTGCCGGTCACCGCCAGGCGACGGTCGAACAAGGCGAATTTGTGGTGCATGTGGTCCGGCAGACGATCACCGCGTACCGCGACACCTTCCCCCACCATACGCCAGACGTCCGATCCACGATCGCGAGCCTTGTCGTCGTCGGTGATCAAGCGAACGTCGACACCACGACGATGAGCCGCAAGGATCGGGCGGGTGAGTCGGTCGTCCGTGACGGTGAACACGCACAGGGACAGGCTTTGGCGGCACGAGCCGATCAACGATGCGAGACGCACGTGTACTTCGTCCGCAGGTGTGAAGAGCACCTCCGCCGTCGTGCTGCGACGACTGCGTCCCGCACCCGCCAGAGTCTTGGTCACCTGGAGCAACCAATCCAGTACTTGGCGGTCGCCGCGTTCCGACATCGCATCCTCCGCCAACGCAAAGGCCCGATGCAGGTAGCCCGCTCTGGCGGAAGAAGATAGATCCAGCTCTTCGAAGACCTCCTTCAGGGCCTGCTTCTCGGCCCGAGACAGCCTGCGATCCGCAAGGGTACGGGCGAAAACATCCTCCAGCTCGTCGAGTCGCATTTGTCCTCCAGCCATGGCGACCGACACTAGCATCGCTCTCCGCCGGGCCGGCCCTTCATCGGAATCTCATTCTCTGATCCCAGATACTTCACTTTGAGGGCCGACAATCTCGCGAAGCGTCGAGCAGGAACTCCCCCGACGACTCTGGCACGAGGATGATCACTCTCACCAACGTCTCGGTTACATACCCCGGAGCGGTCGAAGCACTCCGTCCACTGTCCTTGACCCTTGCGGAGGGCGGCTTCACGGTGCTCCTCGGACGCTCCGGAGCCGGCAAATCTACTCTGCTGCGTTGTCTCAATCTTCTCGTCCAGCCCACGTTCGGTTCGATCGAGGTCGAAGGGATCGGACGCTTGGTCTCCGGACCCGCGGTGCGCCGTCATCGATGCCGGACCGCGATGATCTTTCAGCTTCATCAGCTTCTCAGCCGCTACTCCGCCCTGCACAACGTTCTGTTGGGCCGGCTCCCGTACCACGGAACAGTGCGTTCGCTGTTCCCTCTGCCCGCAGCGGACCAGGTTCTCGCTCTGCGCTGCCTAGAACGCGTGGGTTTGTTGGAGAAAGCGCAAACGCGCGTCGACTCGCTGTCAGGAGGCCAACGGCAACGTGTGGGAATCGCCCGCGCCTTGTGCCAAGAACCGCGCATCCTGCTTGCCGACGAACCGGTCGCTTCGCTTGATCCAGCCACTGCTGGGGAAGTCATGACCTTGCTACAAGACGTTTCCCGCTCGGATCGGCTCACGGCGGTCGTCAGCCTGCACCAGGTCGAGCTCGCGCGGGAGTTTGCCCAACGAGTGATCGGTCTGCGCGACGGCAACGTCGTCTTCGATGGGCCCACCGACCGCCTCGATGCAACGGCCGTGCGACGGATCTACGGGTCCGAGCCCGAAGCCCCGGAGTCGGTACCCACGACGGAGCAGTCGACAGGGCAGGAAAGCTGGACACACGCATCCGCTTCGAAAACAACCCTTACCCGCAACCATGAGGAATTTGGCCATGTGGAAGAGACTGTGTTGGAGAAGATCTGACCTGCTCGCGTTGGTGGCTCTCGTGCTCGCACTGGTACTCGGTTGCTCCGGGCCCGAGACTGCCGAGAACGCCGAAAACGAGCCGCCGACAGCGGAAGAGCCCTCCGCCCGTGACCCCGACGTGCTCAGGATCGCCCTGCTACCGGACGAAGAATCGTCCAAGGTCATCGAAGACAACGAGGGACTGAAGGTCTATCTGGAAGCGAAGACCGGAAAGCCGGTCGAGCTCCATGTGCTCCCCAACTACACGGCGATGATCGAGTCGGTACGAAACAAGCACATCGACCTCGCCTATTTCGGCCCGCTGTCTTACTGCATCGCCGTCGACAAGGATGCCGATGTCTCGGCCTTTGCGGCCAAGACGAAGGGCGGAGCCACAACCTATACGTCTGTGGTGATCGCCAACACGACGGCAGGAATCGACAACCTTACGCAGATCAAAGGAAAGCGCATGGGATACGGTGATCCGGCCTCGACGTCTAGCCACCTGATCCCGAAGGGTGTGCTGGCAGCCGGCGGAGTCGCTGAGGGAGAGTACGACGAGAGCTTTCTCGGCAAGCATGATGTCGTCGCGCGGTCCGTGGAGTCGGGCAACATCGATGCCGGGGGCCTGAGCAGGCCCATCTTCGACGGATTGATCGAGAACGAGAAGATCGATTCGTCCAAGGTCAAGATCATCGCCGAATCCGATCCGATCCCGCAGTATCCGTGGGCGGTACAGAACGACCTGACCGACGAGCTCAAGGCGTCGATCAAGCAAGCCTTTCTCAGCCTGGAAGACGAAGCGGTTCTCGGCCCTTTGAAAGCCGAAGGTTTCGCAACGATCCTCGACTCCGACTATGAGTCGATTCGGCACGCGGCGAAGATCCTGGGCAAAGACCTGACCGCTCTGCAGCAATAGCTGGCGAGAGGGATCGCGCCGATGAAACGGACGGTCGCCGCTCGGAATGGCAGCGGCCGTCGTTCGGCCGCAGCTCCCCAGCCGACGGAGTATCCAATGGAGCACCATGAAGCCGGCACATTCGAGCCGATTCTCGATCGGGAACGCCGAGCTTGGAGAAGCAAGGCCCTCGGCGCACTGGGTGTTGCGCTGGTGGTCGTCGCCAGCCTCTGGTTCGGCGGCGCCTTTCAGCTGGAGCGCTACGAGAACGGCGTCGCCAACTTCTACAAGAATGTGGTGAAGGAAAGCCTACCGCCCGAGTTTCAGCTGACCCGAGAGCCCATCGACCAATGGCAGGAAGGAGAACGCTCCTTCGGCTCCGCCGTCGACAAAACCGTACCGTGGCTGTTCCCCCTTTGGGACACGCTCATGATGAGCATCGCCGGAACCAGTGTGGCGGTCGTGCTGTCGTTTGTCATCGGCTTTCTCGCGGCGCGAAACACCTCTCCTCACAAGCTGGTCTACTGGCTCTCCCGAGGGGTCCTCAACTTCGCGAGAGCGATCCCCGAGCTCATCATGGGTATCCTCTTCCTGATCATGCTCGGCGTCGGGATTCTCCCCGGGATCTTCGCGCTGGGGTTTCATTCTGTCGGAATGGTCGGCAAGTTCTTCGCCGAAGCGATCGAGCACGTTGACGAGGAGCCGATCGAGGCCGCCCGGGCGACTGGTGCATCACGGCTGCAGGTGCTGTGGCACGGTGTGCTGCCCCAGGTTTGGCCGCAGATGATCGACGTTTCGCTCTATCGGTGGGAATACAACTTCCGCGCGTCCCTCGTCATGGGCCTCGTGGGCTGCGGCGGTATCGGACTCATGATCATGAGCTCCCTGAGCCTCATGGAGTACCGAGAAACGCTAGGTCTTCTACTCCTTGTTCTGGTCTGCGTCACAGCTGTCGACAGCACCGGTGCCTACCTACGCCGGCGCTTTGCATGAGCGAGCTCGAGATGCCTCGACCGCGCGTCGTTCTGACCCATTGGGTCCATTCTGAAGTCGTCGAACTTCTCCAGCCTCACTGCGACATCGATCGCAATGAGACGCGAGATTCTTGGAGTCTCGAAGAGACACTTCGCCGCTGTCGCGAAGCGGTGGCGATCATGGCCTTCATGCCCGATCGCATCGACGCTGCCTTCCTCGACGCGAGCCCGAAGCTGCGCTTGGTGGCTGGGGCGTTCAAAGGCCACGACAATGTCGATCTCGAAGCGTGTCGAGACAGAGGGGTCTGGGTCAGCGCGGTGGAAGATCAGTTGACCGTGCCGACGGCTGAGCTGGCGGTGGGCCTTCTTCTGGCGCTGACACGTCGCGTCGCAGCTGGCGACCGATTGGTGCGCGATGGTCGCTTCCGTGGCTGGCGGCCGATCCTCTATGGACTGGGGCTAGCTGGCAAAACGGTCGGTATATTCGGGCTCGGCCGGGTCGGGCGAATGGTTGCGCGCCGCCTAGCCGGATTCGACGTCCGGCTGGTCTACTGCGATCCCGAGGTGGACACTCCGCCCGAGGGAGTACTCGAGCGTGTCGAGTTCGACGAGTTGTTGATGGTGAGTGATCACCTCATCTTGGCCGCACCGCTCGTCCCCTCCACCGTCGGTCGTTTCGACCAAGAGGTCCTGTCGCGAATGCGAAACGGCGCGACCCTGGTCAACGTCGGTCGCGGCTCCGTCGTCGATGAACGGGCAGTAGCAGCAGCCCTCGAGAACGGGCAGCTGGCCGGGTATGCCGCGGACGTCTTCGCAATCGAGGATCTCTCGTTGGAGCGACGACCGGTCGAGATCTTGCCGTCACTGTTGCGTTTTCCCGAACGCACCGTCTTCACGCCGCACCTCGGATCCGCCCTCGACGACGTACGCCGATCGATCTCGCTCGAAGCCGCAGCCAACATCGTCGACGTCCTGAGCGGACGCCGGCCGAGAGGCGAGGTCCGCGGGAGCGGAACCGAGTAGGCCCAAGTGGGGCTCATTCAGAGAAGACCTACCTCGAGACCGGAACGGTTCCAGAGGGTCGACGCGAGGTTGATCGCCTCATCCTCGGTCAATGGCCGTCGGAGGGCGTACGTGCACGCACCATCAGCTCGCTCAGCGCACCCAGATCCTCTCCACCCAAGTGTCCCAGTTGCTCGTGCAGCCAGCGATCCACTGCTCCGTCCAGATCAGCCAGGACCCCGAGGCCTTGCTCCGTGATCCGAGACCGCACCACACGCCGGTCGACGACATCTCGCTCCCGTTCCACCCAAGCCTGCTGTTCGAGCCGATCCAGCAAACGCGTCACATCCGGCCCGGGCGTGACCAGTCGCTCGCCGATCTCACCGCAGGTCAGCGCGTCTGGATGGCTGCCGCGCAGAATGCGCAGCACGTTGTATTGACTCGGCGTCATCCCCGCGGTGCCCGGCGCCCGGTCGCGCAGCAGCCGGGTCAGGCCCTGCAGCAGGATGTTCGCGGTTCGTTGGAGGTTGAGATAGGCCTCCTCTTCCGGCGATCGAAACGGACTCTCCTGCCGAATCTCGTGACGCAGCCCTCTCATGGCGAACGATTGTTCCCGTTGAAACAACTATCGTCAAGTCGTCGAACCCGGTGGCCCGATCACTCACCCTCGTGGAGAAAGGCCTGGAGTCTCGTCCGTTCCGAGGGATCGAGGACGTCCGACAGCCAGTCCATCAGCTCATCGGGCTCTCGAAACGAACGGCGGTTGGGGTTGCCCGCCTCAGCGATCGCGCGCTCGGCTTGGAGGCCGAGAACCGCGCTCTCGTTGATCAGCACAGCAGATCTCTCGAGATCTGGATTGATCCGGCCCATCATCTGGATGAACGCCTCGGTAATGTCTGGAGGAAAGACATGGGCGTGACGCAGATCCGTCACGATGACGAACGATCCTTCCAGACTTTGCAACACCTGCAGATGCCGGCGCTGCAGCTCGGCCATTTCCTCGAGGTTCATCGGTGTCTGAACGCGAAGCTCGACCAAGCGTCCGACTCGATTGTCGCTACTGAACATTCCGGTCCTCCGACGTGGATTGGAAGCCTATTCTGGCAGGGTCGGGCCCGAAGGCCAATGGGCTGGGACGAGGCGGCACGCCCGAACGTCCGGAAAGTCGTAGCATTCATCCATGCGTCGCGGTCCTCTTGCGCTCAGGGGTCTCCTCATGGTTCTGGCGGCAATCGTTGCCAGTCCGGCATCCTTCGCCCAGGAATCCGAACCGGCTCTCGACATCAAGCCGACGCCCCACCTGGACGTCGATATTCCCCTGCACGCACGGGGAAGGAGCGGCGATGGCGTTCCCGTGTTCGAAGACGCCATCGAAGTGGGCCTTCGCACCTACCGTGTACAGGCGGTGGATCGTCGCGGTGTACCCATCGAGGGCCTGGGCAAGCGGGATTTCGACGTCAAGTTGGGCGACGAGTTCGTCAACGTGGAGCGCGTCGTTTGGGTCCACGCGTCGTCGCATGGAGCGGAGGACGGAGAGGACACTCTACGGGGCGTTCCGGGGAGATTCCTGCTCTTCGTTCAAGCAGGGCGCGAGCCTTTTTTCGGCCGAGCGCACCTACGTCTCCAACGACAGATCCGGGAGTTTCTCGATGGCCTGGAGCCCGGAGCCGCCGTCAGTGTCGTGTCGTTCGACGCGCGGCTCAAGCTCTGGGTGGACTTCACACGGGATCTCGAGTTGGTGGAGCGTGTGGTGTCGGTCGCGGGTCGCTTCACCGCAGAACCCGGTGAGCAACCGGCTTTCGAGCACGATCTGCCATCGCTACGCCGGATCTGGGATCCCGATCTGGCACGCCGCATCCAGACGGCGGAGCACAGCTTGGAAACCATGGCTCACTACCTGGACGACCTCCACGGAACGGAGACGATGATCTACGTCGGCTGGGGACTTCATCAGTTCAATCGCCGAAATGCTTCGCGAGTCCTGCAGTTCAGCCGGGCCACAGAGACGCTGGCCGACTCCGGCGTCCAGGTCTTCGTCTTGGGTGCGCTCAAAACGGATCTCCAAAACCTCGGACACGGGCTCCTGGAGCTTGCCGACACCACCGGAGGCGCCTACTTTCACTCCCGGAACATTCCTGCATGGCGGATGCGGGAGCTGGCGTCGTCTCTGTCCGCCCACTATCTCCTGACTCTCGACGAGGAAGATCTCGCCGACGCGATGCGCCGAGAGCCGAAGCGCGATCCACATCGCGACCTCGAGATCCGGCTTCGTTTCCGCGACGGACGAGTCTACGGTCCGCCTCGTCCGGTGCACTGAGCCACCGGTCGTACGCGAGGGCTCCGAGAGCCCACCCTGTCCATGTCACGGCAGCCAGCCAACCTTGGAGTCCGGCGGCCGTCCAGACTCGATCCGCGCGCTAACGGCCCCGGCCTTGGTCGTAGGTGATCGGTAGCTCCAAGCGTTCCTCGCCGCGCATGACGACCGCCGTGGTGGCGTCACCAGGTTTGGCGCTACGCAAGATATACACGAAGTCGTAGATGTTCCGGATCTCCCGTTCACCCAGAGCCACCAAGAGATCGCCGCGCTGGATGCCCGCCTTCTCGGCGGCGCTCCCCGGTCGCGCGCCTGCGAGCAACACGCCGGGGCGATCATCGCCGACATAGTCCGGAATCGTTCCTAGCGACGCTCCGAAGGAGCGCATGTCGCCGCCCGAAACCGGAGCTTCTGCCTGGACGTAGGTCAGCGGCTCGGCTCGGGATGCCACATCGAGGGTCAGCTCCGTGACCACGCCGGCGATGCGATCGATCCCCTCATAGTCGAGCTTGTGGGCATCGTCGGTGGTGCGGTGATAGTCCTCGTGCGCGCCGGTGAAGAAATGCAACACCGGTACTCCGGCCGCATAGAAGGGAGTTTGGTCCGATGGTCCGTAACCATCGCCGCCGAGCTCACAGTGGAGTGCGGCCTGGTCGCAAAGCTCCGGTACCAGATCATCCCACTCCTCCGCGGAATCGCCACCGAGCACGCTGAAGCGATCGTCTTCGAGACGTCCGACCATGTCCAGGTTGAACATCGCGAGAAGATTCGTCAACTCCAATCCCGCCGTCGGTGCACGGGTGAAGTGGGTCGAACCCACCAAGCCAGATTCTTCGCCCGAAAAGGCCACGATCCAGACATCGCGCCGCAGCTGCTCGCGGCGTGACGTCAGCTCGCGGGCGATCTCTAAGAGCCCGGCGGTGCCCGACGCGTTGTCGTCGGCCCCATTGTGGGGTGCCTCCACGTCCGGCTCGAGGGAGCCGGATCCGCCCATACCGAGATGGTCGAAGTGGGCTCCGATGAGAATCGCACCTTCCTTGCGAATCGCTTCGTCCGCCACGAGGCGCCCGATGACGTTGCGTGTTTCGACGGCTCGCACCTCGACTTCGGTTTGCAGTCTCGCGCGCAGCGTGTCGCCGCCTTCGGCGAATAGCTTGCGGCCCACTTCGCGCCGCATCACCATCACCGGCAGGCCGGCATCGCCGTCCGCATCGACCTTCAAGCTCGGCAGCTTGGCCTCATCGGGCATCTCCTCGCTCGCGGCCAGCTCCGGAAGATCGACGATCAGGACACCGGCTGCTCCATGCTCGCGGGCGTTGAATGCCTTATAGCGTAGATCTCCGTAGCGACGCTGATTCGCTTCGTCCTCAAAACGGGCACCCGCCGGAACGAATCGCCTCACCGCGACGATTTTGCCCGCCACGTCGACACTTTCGTAGTCGTCATGGCTCAGGTCGTTGGCGCTGATGCCGTAGCCCACCGGCACGACCTCCGCCTCTATTGTCCCGGACGACGAGAACGCGGCGACGACATAGTCGTCATCGGCGACCGACTCATCATCCAGGCTGAGGCTGGTGCCCTGCCCCACCTCGATCGCCACAGGCACGTCGAACGCCTGGAAATAGCCGTCTTGGCCGGCGGGCTCCAATCCAAGTTCGAGAAATCGCTCCGCCAGCCAGCTCTCGGCTTCGGCCAGGCCTTGCGTACCGATTCCCCGTCCCTGCCGTGCGTCATCCGCCAACCACTCGACCCATGACTTGACGCGAGACACGTCGGAGGGGTTCTGAGCCTCGGAGTCTGCACGCAGGGTGCAGCAGGACAATAGAAGAACGGCAATCGAAAGTTCGGCACAGCGTCGCATCGAAGTGAGGCTCCTACGTTGGGGGAGAGAAGGTCTGGACGGTAGGTATCGAGATGAGTCGACGCCAACGGCTGCGCACCCAAGAGCATTGATCCAGCCGGCGTTCGACGAGACAGATCGCGAGGTTTTGACGCCCCTGCCCAGTAGACTACCGGCATTCGTCGGCGTGCGTGTAAGCGAGCCGGAATGCGGAGATCTCGAGGAGGAGTGATGGATACTGAGTTAGATCATCTCATCTGGGGCGTACCCGATCTGGACGATGGGATTCGTGAGATCGAAAGACGAACAGGCGTTCGTGCTGCGTACGGTGGCCGGCATCACGGCGTCGGGACTCACAACGCCGTTCTCGGATTGGGCGGCCGTACCTACCTCGAGATCTTGGCTCCGGACCCAAACCAGACTCGATTCTCCAGCTTCGGTGCTCTGGTAAGGGATCTTCGTGAGCCGAAACTACTGAGCTGGGCCTTGCGAACAACCGACGTTCGAGCCCGTTCGGAGGTCGCGCAACGCGAAGGTCTGCGGCCCGGGGTCGTCTTGTCGATGTCCCGCCGAATGGCATCGGGCACAACCCTCAGCTGGCGTTTCATGCAGGTCGAGGGGCACGACTTCGGCCCTCTCATGCCGTTCATGATCGAGTGGCGCTGCTCCGAGCATCCGAGCCGGCAATCACCTACGGGCTGCGAGCTTCAGACACTCTCCATCGAGTCGCCTGATGCACCGAAGCTGAAGAACCACCTCGCCATCCTCGGCATGACACAAGAGGTGCAAGCCGCGACCCGCGCTGACTTGCGAGCCGAAATCTCGGCGCCGACGGGCAGTATTTCCTTGAATTGATTGCGCCGCTCCAACGCGACGAAGCCCGCCGATTCGAGTCCGGCGGGCTTCCTCTAGGTAGACAGTCGCGCGACCCTCCTGGTCACGGACCTCGGCGGGCAGTCCGGATCACCATCCGGCGCTGCTCACCAGCGGCGGCCACCTCCGCCTCCGCCTCCGCCGCGCCGATCGTTGTTGCGCGGACGGGCTTCGTTGACATTCAGCGTCCGGCCACCGAACTCGCTCTGGTTCAGAGCTTCGATGGCCTCTTCGCCGCCGGAGGAAAGCTCTACGAAGCCAAAGCCACGAGGGCGTCCGGTCTCCCGGTCCATCACGAGGTGCACATCGGTCACCGTGCCGTACTCGGCGAACAGATCGTTTACCTCGTCACGGGTTGCGCTGAAGGGCAGGTTACCAACGTAGAGTCTAAAGCTCGCCATGTGTCAGATCTCTTTCTCTCTCTGGTCCACCAATCGGCATGACCACGGGTCGTCCCGGCCTGGCCGGGGGTTGCTGTTCACGGGATCTTGCCTTAGGGGGCGAAACTCGGCGATCTCTCGAAGGAACAGAGTCTGAACTGTGTCGACGGTCTGTGCGCTTCCAGCAAGCGGAGCATCTCTAACCCGTTGGCCGAACCCAACGCCAGGACACTAGCACCCGGCCGGGTCCGCGGCAAGCTCTTTCCTAGGATTCTCAAGCTTGGACGGCTGCCACTCGAGGTGATGGCGCAAGGAATCCGCGGTGGCTCCGGGTGCACCGTCGACAAAATCGAGCAACGGTCCGGACCAATTGAGCTCACCGCCATGAACGCCGCCACCTGGGCCGAGGTCGACGATCCAGTCGGCGTGGGCGACGAAGTCCGTAGCGTGCTCCACGACGATCACTCCGTCACCCCGCTCGACGAGTCGACGCAAGGTCCGATGCAGGAGATCGATGTCCGCCAGATGTAGGCCCGTGGTGGGTTCATCGAACAGAAAGAGCCGAGGCTTCGAGCTCCCCTTCCGACGCGGAGTCGTGAGAAAGCTGGCCAGTTTCAATCGTTGGGCCTCGCCGCCGGAAAGAGTCGAGGTCGACTGCCCAAGACGCAGGTAGCCGAGACCGACTGCCTGCAAGCTTGCCAGGATCCGTACCAGCTTCGCCCGATCCGAAAAGACTGCGGCCGCCTCGTCCACGGTCAAGTTCAAAGTCTCGTAGATGTTCCGCCCACGTAGCTGCACCGCCAGTACCTCGGGCCGGAATCGTCGTCCACGACACTCCTCGCAGGTCACGGTTACCGAGTCCATGAAGTGCATGTCCAGTTCTTGCTCGCCCGTCCCATGACACACCGTGCAGCGACCCTTGTCGACATTGAAGCTGAAGTGGCCCGGAGTGATTCCGCGTCGCACGGCATCGGGCGTGGCGGCGAACAGCTTGCGAATCTCGTCGTAGGCCTTGACATAGGTCACGGGATTCGACCGGCTCGAGCGGCCGAGAGGGCGCTGATCGACGAGCACCAGGTCTTCCACCTGGTCGAGGCCACGCAACTCGTCCACCGCTCCCGGCTCCACATCCACCACACCCTTCGTCCGCTGGTAGGTACCGTAGAGAACATTCTCCACCAGGGTCGATTTGCCCGATCCGGAGACGCCGGTCACGGCTACGAGACAGCCCAGGGGGAACGACACGTCTAGATCGCGGAGGTTGTTCTGACGAGCACCCACGATCCGGACCTGCGGCAAGTTTCGGATCTCGGCCGCCTTCTCCACCAGGTCCTCGCGGTCGATGCGCACGTCCCGTCCGAGGTACTCCGCGGTCAGGCTTCGTTTCGACGCACGGATCTGGTCGAGCGTGCCTTCGGCCAGTAGCTCCCCGCCGTGCTCGCCGGCGCGAGGCCCCAGATCGATCACGTGGTCGGCGCCTTCGATGAGGCAGCGGTCGTGCTCCACTACCAGGACCGTATTGCCACGCTCTGCCAGCGCACGCAGTAGAGAGAGCAGTTGGTCGGAGTCCCGCGGATGCAGACCGATCGTCGGCTCGTCGAGCACGTACATCGTTCCGGTGAGACCGGCGCCAAGAGCCGATGCGAGGTGAATGCGCTGACTCTCGCCTCCGGACAACGTGCGTCCCTGCCGGTCGAGCGTCAAGTAGTCCAGGCCGACCCGGCGCAGAACGTCCAGGCGCAGTCGAAGATGTTCTAGAAGATGCTCCGCGGCGCGGACTCGGTCACCGCTCCAGTCCTCCGACGCAAGCCAGTGACGCAGATCCTCCACGGACATCGCAGACAGCTCGGCGATGTTCCGACCTCGGATCGTCACGGCTCGCGCCTGGGTCTGCAGTCTCGTGCCGTTGCAGAGCGGACAGGTCTCGTAGGCCCGATATCGCGCCAGAAGTACCCGCACGTGGACCCGATACCGCTTGCGTTCCAGCCGGGCAAAGAACTTGTTCAAGCTGGTGAAACGACCTGGCCCGGACCAGACGAACTCGCGCTCGTCGGCCGTCAACTCGGCCCACGGTACATCGGTCCGTACCCCCGCCGCTCGGCAGGCGGAAAGTAGCTTGGAGTAGTAGCGTCGGCGTTTGTCGGTATTCCAGACCGCCAGCGGGTGCTCCTCGAGGCTCTTCGAGCCGTCGGGCACGACCCGATCGCGATCGATTCCGGTGACGCGGCCGAAGCCCTGGCATTCGCTGCACGCTCCCAGAGGCGAGTTGAACGAAAAGAGCGCCGGTGTCGGTCGTTCGACCCGCGATCCGCAGCTCTCGCAGGTCAGCCCTCGACCGAAGTGAAACTCCTCGCCGCCAGTAGTGATGGCGCGGACCTTGCCACCCGCGAGCCGATAGGCTTCCTCTACCGCAGAGACCAGACGGGCCCGGGTTTCGCTCTTCAGGCCGAAACGCCCCAGCGCCACCAATAGTGGGTCCATTTCCGAGCGCCAGGCGTCCGATGGGGTCATTCTCGCGATGCCGCGGTTGTGCTCCACAGCAGCACGCTCTTCCAGCTTCAGGTAGCGCCGGAAGTAGCCTTGCCGCACCAATTCGCGGAGCTTCGCAGTCGCTTGCTTCTTCGGCCGCGGCAATGCCGCGACCAGTAGCACTTGATCCCCGGGCCAACGCTCGCACAAGCGATCCGCTACCTGCTGCGGACCTCTCCCGTACACCGGCCCGTGGTTGCTCGAACAAACGGGATCCGGACAGTGGGCGGTGCCCAGATGACTGAACAGGAGGCGCAACACGTCGTGCACTTCAGTCAGCGTCCCCACGGTCGACCGTGCGTTCTTGATGGCGTTCTTGGCCTCCAGCGCAACCGCCGGCAAGACGCCATGGATCTCATCCACCGGCGGCCGCTCCATCTGCTCCAGGAACTGCCGCACGTAGGTCGACATCGACTCGACAAAGCGTCGCTGAGCCTCCGCGTAGATTGTGTCGAAAGCCAGCGACGACTTGCCCGCCCCGGACACGCCCGTAACCACCGTCACCTTGCCGTGGGGAATCCGGCAGTCGACGCCCTTTAGATTGTGGGTTCGGGCAGCGGACACTTCCACCGCGTCACGGGGTCCGGCAGCACCGGAGCTAGCATCGACGGGTGGCGCGGTCGCGGTCGTCATCGGGCGCATCTTCTCATCGCCCCCTTCCCCTGGGTCGAGGCGCCCGAGGCGACCTCCGAAGCGGGTCGACCGCCCCGGTCCCTACTCCGCTCTCAGGGTCCGCACGGGATCGATCAGGGTGGCACGGATCGCGGGTACAAGGCTGGCGAGAATCGCGACCACGGCCAGTAGAAGGATTACCGTCGCGAACGTCAGCGGGTCGCGGGGGCCGACGCCGAGCAGAAAGCTACCCATGACGCGCGTGGCCAGCATGCCCAAGCCGGTCCCCAGAACGAGACCAAAACAGGCCAAGCTCAGGCCGCGCTTGACCACCTCACCGAGTACACGCCGCACTCCGGCACCGAGCGCCATGCGGATACCGATCTCTCGGGTTCGATGGACCACCTGGAGAGCCATCACCCCGTAGAGCCCGATCGCTGCCAAGACCAGGCCGATGAGCCCGAAGGACCCTGCCAGAGCCGCGACGAGGTTGAGCGGCCCCAGGACACGAGATTCGACCGTTTCTGCGAAGGGCCGCGCCTCTTCGATGGCCAGATTGCTGTCGAGCGCCAGGACCTCCGCCTTGGCCTGCTCGATGAGTCCCGCCATCGGCCTGCGAGTCTTCATGGCTACCGTCAACCGCGTACGAAAGTCCTGTGCCAGCGGGATGAATGCATATGGTCGAGGTGCCTCGCCGGGCAGACGGTACTTACCGGTGGGCACCAGCCCGACGACCTCGGCAGCCTCGCCGTTGCGACCACCGATCCGTAACGTCTTTCCTATGGGGCTATCGTCCGGCCAAACGGTCTTCGCCAGTGCCTGATTGACGATGATCACCCTCGGGTGCTCCGTGTCGTCCGTCGCCACGAACGGGCGCCCCTCGAGGATCGGAGTGCCCAAGGTCTCGAAGTAGCCTGGTCCGACCCAACTGGTCAGCAACAGCATCTCGTCGCCTGCGTCACCACCCAAATCGCGACCGACTCCCAGATTGACGCCGTCCGCCATCCAGTCCATGGGAATCGGACTGGCGATCGCCAGCTCTTCGACGCCGGGCAGCTCGGCGAGCCTTTGCTCCACCGTCTCGAGAAAGCTCTTTCCTTGTTCTTCGTCGTAGCCGGCGGTGGTGACGTCGAAGGTGACGCTGGCGATGTTGTCGACGTCGAATCCCAAGTCGATCTCACCTGCATGCTCGAGACTTCGCAAGAAAAGGCCCGCGGCGATGAGAAGCACCAGCGAAACGGCGACCTGCCCGACCACGAGGAGGCTGCCCAACCGAACCTTGCCGAACCGTCCCGCCGGCGTCTCTGGCAACGATCGAAGGGCGCCCGAGGGGTGGGTCCGAGCTGCCCGCCAGGCCGGCAGGATGCCGAAGACCACGCCAGCCACGAGCGTCACGACAGCCATGAATCCGACGACCGACAGATCGGGATCCGCAAGGATGCGTACCGGAAGACTGCTCGGGACCTTGTAGTTGGCGATCAGCTGCGCCAAAGGAATGGCGAGCGCGACGCCCGTGAGACCACCGAGGCCAGCGAGGACCAGGCTGTCTACCAGATGATGCCTCACCAGGCGACCTCGGCCTGCGCCGAGCGCGACCTGGACCGCGAGCTCTTTGCGGCGTCCATCGGCTCGAGCCAGGATCAGATTCGCGACGTTGGCACAAGCGATCAGCAACACGCCTCCGACCAGCGCCAGCAGAAGAAAACCAAACATGCGGGAGGCCTCTCCGAGGCCAGCTTCGATGCGGGCATCGTTCTCCGGCATCAGCCGATGCGATTCGCCGCGGTTCTCTTCCGGATACTCACGGATCAGATGGGTGCTGATCGTCTCCAGGGCAGCACCAGCCGTAGCCGACTCGACACCGGGTGCGAGTCGCGCCGTCATGCGCAGGGCTCGCGAACCGCGCTCTTCCAAGAGCCCGGGCGCAATCAACGACTCCGCCGCCGTGAGCGGAACCCAGAAGTCGGGAAGGATGAGAACCTCGGTTCCGCTGAAGCCCTTCTCCGCCACGCCAGCGACCATGAACGCCGAGCCGTTCAGATCCAGAGCCTCGCCGACCGCATTGGGATCGCCACCCAGTCGGGTCTTCCAGAAGTCGTAGCTCACCACGACGATCCGCTCGTGGCTCGCCACGTCGGAACCCGTGATCAACCGACCCTCAGCCGGACGGGTGCCGAGTGTCTCGAAATAGTCCCCGTACACGGCCAAGCCGAACGACATCTTGGCAGGCTCACCTTCCAGGGAGACGCCGAGCCCGACCGGCATCTGGGCTCCGACACTGACGAAGATCTCGTCGGTGGCTTCGGCAATATCTTCATAGTTGAGAGCCGAAACGCCTAGTGGGAACTGGAACGACTTGGACTGCGAATAGATCCGTGCGAGCTCGTCACCCGCCTGCACGCCAGGCAGCGGACGGAACAGCATGCCGTGCACCAGGCTGAAGACGGTGCCGTTGGCACCGATGCCGAGCGCCAAAGACAGGATGGCGACGAATGTGAATCCTGGCCTCTTCGCCAAGCCTCGCAACGCGAATCGGACGTCCCTCAACAGTGTGTCCATGGCTTCTCCTCGTGGTAGCTCTGGCTGTACAACGGCGGCGCCGACCAGCGTGTTACATCGAGGTCCTGTCTTCGTCGGTTGACGGCCTTACCCTGCGTTGGTAGCTTGTCCCTAGGAGTGCGTTGCGGATAACCAGCCGGGATCGAGACTGGAGCGCTCAGGACT
>JALCBJ010000010.1:78761-116417 GCA_028066595.1 Thermoanaerobaculia bacterium | reverse complement strand
CTAGAGGCAGATCGGACCTTCTACATCAGCCTCTATCGGTGTTTTCGGCCCAACCTAGAGTCCAGCTCAGGTAGTCGCCGGTAGCGACTACGATCAGGCTCTGCCCGCGCTCAGCCGTCGAAGCGGAGCGCGTTCTCCAATCGTTCCAAACGTCCAGATCGCTGACTCCATGCAGCGGGCACGCTTTTCCGTGCCCGCTTCAGCATGCGGTGGGCCAGGCGGTCTTTACCGTTTGCGATGGCCAGTTGGCCCAGAGCGGCGAACACCTCTGGATCGTTGTCGTTGAGCTGCACGGCGCGGCGGTAGAAGCGTTCGGCGTCGGCCAGACGTCCGCTGGCGAGACTGATGTCGCCGAGGGAGAGGAAGGTGTAAGGATTGCGCGTCGGTGTCTCGGCCAAGGCCTGCTCATAGGCGATGGCTTCGTCGATGCGGCCTTCGCTGCGCAGCAGAGAAGCCAAGTTCTGATATGCGGAATGCAACGACGGATCGCTTTCCAGCGCACGCTTGTAAGCCATCTCAGCATCTTCGAGCTGGCCACCCCTACGCAACGCCACTCCCAAGTTCACCCAAGCGCTGGCCAGACCCGGATCGATCCCCACCGCGAGCCTTAGCCATCTCACCGCTTCGTCCTGCTTGCCCATCTGCAGTGCCTCGGCACCCTTGTTCGAGTGGAACATGGCGATCGCGGCGAGGTCCGAGATCTTGCGCACGAAGCGTAGATCGTCCTCTGGCCCTTGCGAGAAGTCGAAGATCTTGCGTTGGCCGGCGTCGCCGAATCCGACCGCTATGTGGTCCGAGACCACCACCAGGTCTCCTCGACGGCGGTAGCTCTCTACCTTGTCGACCGCAAGGAAGTGGACCCGCACCCCTACCTCGCGCGCCATTCCGACGAAGAGATAGGTGAACGCGAGGCAATTCGCCCTGCGCTCACGGAAGGCCTCTACCGCAGTACCCGTATAGCCCCACGAGTACTCGAGAGACATCTGATCCTTGTCGAGCAGATGGTCGCGCAGCCGATAGAGCTTCTCGATGTCCCTCACGCCCCTCGGCGCCGATTTCCGCGCCCAATCGCGCATCTCCGGACTCAGCCAATAAGGCAGCACGACCTGTTCCGCGTCGACGCCCCGAGCCTCGAGCGTGTAGGCGATCTCGGCGGGTGTCATGTGGCCGATGTCCCAGGTACCGCAAGCTGACATGGCCAACGCCAGGGACATCAGCCCCAACCAGTTGGCCGCCTTCCTACGGAGAACTATGGAAAAAAGCCCAGACCCGGTCTCGGGCTGGGCTGTCGAAAGTCTGATTGGGTCTGACATCACCTGAGCTCGCGTCGTACTACGGTCTATCTTCGGTTACGCCGAATCGCCCCGGGGTTCGGTGACTCGGCATCGAATTCGGGACGTACTGCCGGCTTCAGGGCGTTCGATTCACCTGTCGGTCTCGGGCTTGACTTCGGCTCGGTCAATGCGCCGACACGTCCGCCGTCGAAACGCAACTCGTCCCGATCGACCGACTGCTCGCCCTCGACCACCACCTCTACGTCCACTTCTTCGAACAATGGCGTCCCCATGGGCGGGCGGAGTAATCGCACATCTGCGCTATCAGCCACACTCGGTGGCCTCCCAAAAGAAGAAACAGCACGAGCCAGTAGGCAAGAGCAGGCGACTTCGGCTCATCGGCCAGACGAGCGTCTCGTGGGGGAATACCTGCCTGATGAGCAAAGTTCGTGCCGTTGACGTATCAGATGGCTTTCACTTGCCTGCCGAAGCTGACCACCCGAAGCTCACGTCTTCGACCGAAAGATGTCTGGTATCAAGCCGCCTACCCTCGGCAGACCCGGCGTAGAACACCCGTGCGCGGTTCTGCAGGCCGACGTCGAGGGTCCACCGCCAAGGCGACGACCGAATGGCCCAATCCCCCTGCGAGCGCGGAGCCGACCTTCTGCTTCAGCCGCTACTGGCGTTTTCGGCCCAACCAGAGGTCCAGCTCCGGCAGTCGGCGCAGCCAGGCGTAGCCTAGATAGGCGACCATGTAGGAAGGCAGGACCAAGGCGGCTTGCAGGAAGATCGAACGTTCGGCCAGGGCCGCCCAGAGCGCGAGCGGGGGCACCGCGACGGCGAGCGCCAAGAACACTCGGCCGAGTCCGTACCCCCACGGCAAGCGGAACGCGGGCACCCGGCGGCGGAGTGCTCTCGAGAGCAACAGCAGTTCCACCCAGGCACCGAGACTCGACCCGATGCCGAGACCGAGCGCGCCGAGGTAGAGCACCTGGACCGTGCCCTCGGGCAGCTGCACGACATCGGCCACGGTGAAGCGGTCCAAGGGCACCATCAACCCTGCGCCGACGCCGGCTGCGACGGCGAGCCGAATGGCGGCGATGCGAGCGGGGGTGGCCGTGTCGCGCAACGCGTAAAAGGCATTCTGCGTCATCCGCGACACAGTGGACGCGGGCAAACCTGCCGTGTAGACGCACAGAACCAGGTAGACCAGCCAGTTGTCGACACCACCGAATCGCCCGCCCCGAAACAGCAACGCGCTGACCAGGAAGCCGAAAGCCAGGTAACCGACGACGGCAGGAGCGACCACGAACAGGCTTTGCCGAATGGCTCGATCCAGCCGCTCGGCGATGCGCGGCCCTGCCTTCGCCAGGTCGGTCTCGACGTCCTCCCTCGACATCTCCGGTAGTTCCGCCGCTGCCACCGACATGCCGAAGACGCCCATGACCAAGTTGATCAACCCAGCGACGTAGCGGACGGCCCCAGGCGAGCCGGCGCTCAGAAAGCTGGAAAGAAAGACGTCGATATAGAAGCCCAGCTGCACCACGCCTCGGCCGGCGATGGCAGGGCCCACCGCGCGTAGCGTGTCACGGACACCCGGTACGTCTCGGTCGAGGGACGGTACGAGACCACGGCTGAGCTTCAGGACTAACGGCAGCTGCACCAAGAACTGTAGGAGCCCACCGAGTAGTGCACCCCACAATCCAGCGAACAACCAGTACTCCACGAGACCCTGTTCGGCGGCGTCCGGCATCCAAAGGAACCCGCTGCGCCACGCGGCGGCCAGGAGTGTCGCGACGATGGCACCGTTCCACACCACCGGAGCAAGATAGGAGAGGAAGAAGCGCCGGTGACCATTCAGGATCGCCAGGGCCCAGGCCGAGAGCACCAGAACGCCTGTCATGGGAAAGGTGATGCGGACGGCGCGTACCACCAGCGGATAGCGATCGATCTCCTTCAAGCCTGCCGCCACGTCCCGGGCGTCTTGCAGAAGACCGGGAGTCAGGATCGCGACGATCCAGGGTGCCAGCACCACACACACCAGCACCAGCGCCGTAACCACCGCCAGAAGCAAGCCGAATACGGCGCCGGCTAGCCGGCCGGCGTCTTTCTCTCGCCCCTCCTCCAGCATCTTGGAGTAGATCGGTATGAAAGCGGCCGACAGCGTCTGCTCCCCCAATAGGTTCTGCAGATTGTTGGCTGCGCGCAGCGCGAAGCCCCACACGTCTGCGAGAGCACTGACGCCGAAGAGATTCGCGATCACACGATCGCGCACCAACCCGGAGAGCTTCGAGAGCAGCATGCCGGCTGCCGCGAATCGTGCGCGGTTGGCCTGCATGATGGCGGGTGGTCGTACCGTCCGATCGTCAGGCGACGACCGGCCCCTCCGACGTGGCGTCCGCATTGGCCTTCGCCAGCCGCTTCGCCACCAACATCGAAAGCTCCAGGGCCTGTTCGTAGTTGAGGCGCGGATCGACGAAGGTGCGGTAGGCCTCCGACAGTGACTCGTCATCGAGACCGCGAGCGCCACCGGTGCACTCCGTCACGTCATCGCCGGTGAGCTCGATATGAACGCCGCCGAGATACGAACCAGCCTCGGCGTGGATCTCGAAGGCCTGCTCCACTTCCGACATGATGTCGTTGAAACGTCTCGTCTTGAGGCCCGAGCTGGTCTTGACCGTATTTCCGTGCATCGGATCGCAGCACCACACCACGTTCTTTCCGGCGCGCTGTACCGCATCGATCAGCTGCGGTAGGTGGTCTGCGATCTTGCCGGCACCGAAGCGGTGGATCAGTGTCAGACGTCCCGGCTCGTCGTCGGGATTGAGACGATCGACGAGATCGGTCAGCCACTCTTCGGTCATCCCAGGTCCTACCTTGACCCCCAACGGATTCTCGATGCCGCGGAAGAACTCTACGTGAGCACCGCCAGGATCGGCGGTTCGCATGCCGATCCATGGCATGTGAGCCGAGAGGTTGTAGTAACCCGGCCGATGCGGCACCTTACGCGTCTGCGCCTCCTCGTAGAGCAGGTGCAAGCCTTCGTGGCTGCTGTAGAAGTCGACCCGGTTGATCTCGCCCACCTGCCGACCCGCCAGGGTCTCCATGAACCGCAAGCTCTCGCCGATGTTCTCCACCATCCCCTGGTATTCCTGCGCCCGCGGCGAATGGTGGACGAACTCGAGGTCCCAGTACTCCGGGTGGTGCAGATCGGCGAACCCACCATCCACCAGGGAGCGGATGAAGTTGAGAGTCAACGCCGAACGCTCGTACCCGCGGATCAGTCGCTCAGGGTCGGGACGCCGAGCTGCTTCGGTGAATTCGATGGCGTTCACCAAGTCGCCTCGGTACGACGGCAGCGTGACGTCGTCTCGGGTCTCGGTGTCGGAGGATCGAGGCTTGGCGTACTGACCGGCGAAGCGACCGACGCGAATGACCCTGCGCTTGCCTCCATGGACCAGGACCAGGCTGGCTTGCAGGAGAATCTTCAGTTTGTTGGCGATGATGCTCGACTCGCACTCGCTGAATACTTCTGCACAATCGCCGCCCTGGAGTAAGAAGCGCTGACCTCTCGAAGCTTCTGCCAGCTGGGACTTCAGGTTCTCGATCTCCCATGAGGTCACCAAGGGAGGCAGCTTGCGGAGCTGCTCGAACGCTCGTTCCACCTCGACCGGGTCGTCATAGCTAGGCTGCTGCTCGGCGTCCAGCCGACGCCACGATTCAGGACTCCAAGGCGCAGGGTTGGTCCGGGCGGAAGCAGAGGGGGCAGTCGTGGTGGTCGTGGTCATGAGGGCATCCTCGTGGGATCCGGGAAATCAGGCCAAAACGGTCGCGGAGAACGGAGCCTGCCAGGAAGTGAGGGCCGCGTCAACGAGCGAGTACCACAAACGGGAACCGTGCGCCAAAGCGCGGAGTCACAGGACTACGGACCAGCCCGGCACCGACGGACGTTGGCGGCCGGCCTATCGAATGGAAAGGAGCTCGCCCCATGAAGCATCGCAGTTTCCCCACCCCTCCTCTCAGCTTCCGCTCCTTGGTGATCGTCGCGGCGCTCTCGCTTCTGCCGTCGGCGACCTTCGCCGACTGGCAGACCGGCGTCGAGGCTTTCAAGAAGGGCGATTTCGCGTCCGCGGAGACGGTCTTCCGCGAGCTCGCCGAGGCCCAGCCCGACTGGTACGGCGGACACTTCATGTTGGGCCGCGTGCTGTTGGAACAAGGCCACACCGCTCGAGCCCTGTCGTCTCTGCAACGGGCTCACGCCCTCGAGACACGACCCGAGGTGACCTTGCTGCTAGCCCGCACCGCTCTCGACGAGGGCCAGAAGAACCTGGTGCGCAGCACACTGGTAGCAAGTCCACCCCAGCAGCTCTCCGCGGAGCAGCGGATCGCCTGGTTCCGGCTCCGCGCCGGAGCCGCCTCGAACCATGCGGAACGGCTTCGCGACCTCGGCGCTGCAGCGGACCTGGCGCCGAAAGACCTGCACCTCAGGATACGTCTGGCCGACGCGGCCAAGGATGCCGGCCGCCTCGAGGAAGCGATTCGACACCTGGAGCTGGCCGACGAGCTGAGCCCGACCAACGAGGCCGTGTTGGTGCGCCAGTTGAAGGTCCGATTGGCGCAATCCGAATCTGCATCTTCAGAGCAGAAGGCTCGGATGTGCCACCTCGCTGCCGAGGCTGCCGCCGACGCGGCCGCTGTCACGGGCCGAGCGAAGCACCTTTCTCTGGCCGGTCGCTCTTACCGCTGTGCCGATGACTTGGGCCGGGCGGAGTCGTACTTCCAACAGGCTCTCGAAGCCCAGCCTAGCTGGCGCGCGGCCTACGATCTGGCGAACGTCCAGCTGAAGCAGGAAGACTGGGAGGCGGCGGAAGAGACTCTTCTCCCGTGGCTGGAGGGCGAGGGAGAAGGCAGCGCTCGACTCCATCAGTTAGCGGGCCGGGCCCTCGAAGGGCAACAGCGCTTCCTCGACGCCATCCCTCACTACGAGATTGCTGGAGACACCCAAGGCATCGCCCACGCCAAAGAGGGGCAAGCAGCCCTTGACCACAATCGGAAGCAGCAGCAGCTTCAAGACGAGATCGACGCCCTCGAGGGACAGATCGGTGACCTGGAGGACGACGAGGCCGACCTCCACTGACATCCCAGCTGACATTCCAACAGGAAACCTAAAGGGCGCTCCCGCGGGAGCGCCCTTTGCTTCTTGGCGGCCAGAACCGGGACTCAGTTCTTCTTCACTTCCAGCTTGGCCGACAGGATTCGCCCCGACGCATTGTCGTAGATCGAGACCACCAGATCGTGCGCCTGGTTGCGCATCTTGATCGCTGTCTCGTAGGGCAACGCCTCTCCTTGCCGGGGTGGACGCTGCGACGTCAGCTCGATGGGTATCACTGGAATGTCGGCCGTGCCACCGCTCTCGTCGAGCACGGCGACGCGCAGCTCTGCCCGGGCCTCGAAGCCGTCCGCCGTGGGCAGAAATGTCAGCGCATCGAGCGGGATGGCAATGCGCAGAGGCACCTGCCGTTTTCCCCATCCGGCTTTCTTGCCGCGGCCAACCTCCGCGGCCAACGGAATGCCGCCGGGTGCTCCTCCGAAACGCAACGCGCTCTCCACCATCATGTTGACTTCGGTCGTCCGCGACAGGTCGCTGAAGTTCTTGCGGCTACGAATCTTGTACTTCCGATCTCGCACCTTGACCTTCACATCGTGCACCGAATCGTCACCCTTCCAAGACGGGGTGAAACCAATCCAGTAGTACGACTGCAGGTCGGCGACCACACGCTCCAACGCGACGTCGCGGAGCGAGTTGACCATCGCCTTGCCGCCGGTCTCGCTGGCCAGCTGGTGGAGAGTGAATTGATTCTCACGTTCCTGAGACTCACTGTTTAGCCGACGAAAATCGCCGGCCGCGGTCGTCGGAACCGAGACGTCGACGCCATCGGGCTCGAGTCCCGGCACGTCGACCGGATAGATCGTGTATCCCAGCAAGTTGGCGGTCTTTGCCAGCGGCCCGACGAGCTCGTTGCCTCGCAGGACTCGGTTCGTCGAAACACGGTTCGGATCTGCCACGATGTAGCTGACCGGATCACTCGGCCAACCGCCGGACAGCAAAAGCATTACCTTGCGACCGCGGGGCTGAGCGAAACTCCGCAGGGTGGCCGTAGCGGCCATCACGGCGCGCCTCACTCTGGCCTCCGTCCGCTGCACCCAGTACTCCTCCTCGGCCGTGATTTGGCGCTCCCCAAGGCTGCTCTCGTAGAACCAGTTACCAAAGCTGAGACCCTCGGTGATCAGCTCCTGGTCGGTGCGGAAGCCTTGCCGCTCTGCGAGGCGAAGTAGTCCATCCGCGGGCCGATCCTTGGCTTCCCTCAAAGTGCGGGTCAAGGCGTTGACCGACGAGCTCCAGTTGGACAGCATGTCGACTTTCTTGCCGTCGTAGGCGACCACTGCCATCTGGTCGCTCGGACGAATGTTGGGAAGTTGCTCGATCAGATGATCGAGCACGCGGTCGCGATCGCGGCTGATACTGAAATGGTCGTCGATGAAGAGCAAATAGCTGGTAGCGACAACCTCGCCCGGCACCTGAGCGGGTACCGTGGCGTCCGCCGTCGAGCCCTGTCGCGCCGTGGCTACCCCGCCGACCACTTCCGTGAAGTACTCGATGGGCACCTCACGCCCGTCCACCGTCAGCTCGAAGTCCTGTGGCTGCAGGCCGTGTACCCGCACCCCGTCGTCTTCGACCACTACCTCCAGATTGATCACCCGGACATCGATCACCTCAGAGAACTGGGTGTCTACCTCGGCCTCCTGCTGGGCGAATGCCGGAACTGTCGCGGCCAACACCGCGGCTAGAAACAAGACGAGCAACCGGGCACCGGTGGGGAGAATGGTCTCGAGCGTCTTCATGATGTTCTCCTATCGTCTGAGATGCCGCGGGAGCTCGGCGTCTCGTCATGTAGTTCGTCGTAGGGAAAGCAGAGGATTCTTCGATCCGCTCTATATGTGCTCACGGTTCGATACTCAGTCGCTTACCGAACAGAGCACCCGAAGCCGGGTCGTGCACCGCGATCAACAGACGGTGCGGGCGTCGGCGCAGCTCCAACATGGTCTCGAAAGGCTGGGTCGCGCCGGAAACGGGTCTTCCGTTGGAGGCGAGGTCGACCTGCAAGACGGGAATCGGCGATACATCCCCTCGGTCGTCCGAAGCCACGATCCGGACTTCGGCTCTGCCGAGCCATGCCTCACCGTTCTGGCGTAGCGTGAGGCGATCCAGCGGCAGGTCGACCCTGAGAGGGACGGTCATCCGGCCGAAGCGTCCTCGCACCGGCGCGCCTAGGGATACCGCGAGACGGGCTGCGGAGGGCAACGGCGAGTCGAAGAGGTGAGCGCTCTCGACCTGAAGGCTGACCACCGACGCACGGGACAAGTCGCTAAAGCTGTCGCGCGTCCGTACATCCAGGTCACGCTGCCTCGCCCTCAGCTCCACTCGATGCAAGCCGTCGTCTTCGCGCCAGGTGGGCGTGAATCCGATCCAATAGTAGGAGCGCGTATCTTCCAACAGCCTTTGGAGCGCCGTAAAACGCGACGAGTCGAGGTAGGCCTCGCCACCGGTGGAACGAGCCAGGAACAACAGCGCGTCCTCACTGAAGAAGTCGAGATCTCGCTGAAGGTTGCGGCGCCGGAGACTGTCGAACAGCGACGCATCGGCCGCCGAAGGTTGCTCCGCCGCGGCCGAGGCTCCGAGATCGACCGGATAGACCGTGTAGCTAAGCCGGTTGGCCGTATCCACCAGCGGCGCGAGCAACCGACGATCTCCCCGGGCGTTCGACCACCACGTTCCGTAGTTGCCCAGCTCGAATCCTGTCGGCCAGCCTTCCGCCAGCATCTCCGACTCTCCGAACGAAGGCAAACCGCCGGACAGTAGCAGCAGGGTCTTGCGTCCATCGGGTCGTGCAAAGCCTCGCAGAGCCGAAGTCGCTGCGAGCGCCACCCGCGACACCTGCCCGCTCATCTCCGAGTGCAGCTGGGCACCGAGTCGAGGTTCACGCTGGGCCCCGCGAAACCCGATCGAAGAAAAGCTGGACGCCGTGGAGGCAACGGCACCTCGACCGTCGGACAGGCCACCGTAGCTATGGAGCGTCTGGAGGCGAGCGAAGTCCGACCGCCGCTGCAAGCCATAGGCCGGCATCCGGGATACCTGTCGCAGGGCGCGACGGATCTCTCCACGCTCACGGCTCCAAGAGCTGATCATCTCGACCGACGTGCCGTCATAGGTCACCACGGCGAGATAGTCGTGGGGTCCGAGGTGGTTCAGCTGCTCGTCCAACCGCCGCAGCACCGCATCGCGACGAGCCGCGATCGAGTAGTAATTGTCGACAAAGACGAGAATCCGGTTCGGTACCGTTTCACCTAGCGCCAGAGCCGGTAGGCTGGCACCCTCGAGTGCTCCGCCGGGACCCTCGGCGACCCCGCCACGGACCTCCGTGAAGTACTCGATCGGGATCGAACGGCCATCTACTTCGAGCACGAAGTCCTCGGCCCGAAGACCCGAGACGTGCTCGCCGCGGTTCGGGCCTCGGTCATGCGTGACTACGGCTTCGAGGTTCACCACCCGCACATCCACCATCTCTCCGAACAACGCCGAAGATGCGGGCTCGGTCGCTTCCTGCGCCAACACGGCTTCGGCGCCGAAGAGAAGTGCAGCCGCAACAGCGAGCAGTGAAATGGGTGGGCGGGTTTGGATCATCATCTTGCCAACGACCGCGTCGGCTCAGAGTCCCAGGGCGGTCGCCACAGCCTACCTCGCAAAGCCCATACCAACGCCTCGATCGAGGTCACCGAGCAGAGAAAGCTCGTCCTATCAGCTAAACATCTCCGGGACCCATCGGAGACGCCCACAACCTCACCGCCGCGCCGGACCGCGAATCGTCCTCGTGAGGGGACACTCCATCGCGATCTCAGCCGCTTCGGCCGCCTGATCTCCACCGAGTCCGACATGGAATCCCCAAGGTGGCCTTGCTATCCTGCCCGTTCTCGTCCGCCAGCCCGAGGCGGCCTCGCTCTGCGGTAGCACGCCCAGCTACCGCCTGCCGGTCCTACTCTGGATCCGGATCTTCCGAACTTCTCGAGCCCGTGAGATCGAAATGAAATACAACCCCGCTGAGATCGAGCCCAAGTGGCAGTCCGTCTGGGACGACAAAAAAGTCTACCGCACCTCCCAGGATCTAGAGCAGCTGCGCACCAAGCCCAAGTTCTACGTGCTCGACATGTTCCCGTATCCATCCGGCACGGGCCTACACGTAGGACACGGCGAGGGCTACACGGGCACCGACGTGGTGGCGCGCTTCAAGCGCATGACCGGGCACAACGTGCTCCATCCCATGGGCTGGGATGCTTTCGGACTTCCGGCAGAGCGCGCCGCGGTGCGTGAGAACGTCCATCCCGCGAAGATCACTCAGCAGAACGTCGACTACTTCCGTCAGCAGATCCAGCGCCTCGGTTTCTCCTACGACTGGGATCGGGAATTCGCCACCTCCGATCCCGACTACTACCGCTGGACGCAGTGGATCTTCCTCAGGCTGTTCGAACGAGATCTCGCCTATCTGGCCGACGTTCCCGTCAACTGGTGCCCCGCCCTCGGCACGGTACTGGCCAACGAAGAGGTCAAGGACGGGGTCTACATCGAGACCGGAGATCCGGTCGAGCGACGCAACATGCGTCAGTGGATGCTGAAGATCACCGAGTACGCCGAGCGTCTTCTCCAAGACCTCGAGCTGGTGGACTGGCCCGAGTCCGTGAAGGAGATGCAACGCAATTGGATCGGCAAGTCCGAGGGTGCCGACATCGTCTTCGACATCGCCGGCGACGCGGCACGATCGGGACACAGCTTCACGGTCTTCACGACCCGACCCGACACCCTCTTCGGCGCCACCTACTGCGTGCTGGCACCTGAGCATCCTCTGGTAGGCCTGATCGCCACCGAGGAACGGCGAGCTGCGGTGGAAGCCTACGTCGAGGCAGCAAAGCAGAAGACCGACCTGGTGCGGACGGATTTGGCCAAGGAAAAGACCGGCGTCTTCACGGGTGCGGCGGCAGTCCATCCGGTGACCGGCGATGAGGTCCCGATCTGGGTGGCGGACTACGTCCTCATGAGCTATGGAACGGGTGCGATCATGGCGGTTCCTGGCCAAGACCAGCGCGATTGGGACTTCGCCGAGGAATACGGTTTGCCCATCGTTCGCACGGTGCAGCCGGAAGACGGATTCGACGGTAAGGCCTATGTCGGTGAGGGCCCCGCCATCAACTCCGGGTTCCTGGATGGACTCGGAATCGCCGGCGCCAAACGCAAGATGATCGACTGGCTCGAGGAGCACGGCAAGGGCTCCGCCCGGGTGCAATACAAGTTGCGCGACTGGCTGTTCTCGCGACAGCGCTATTGGGGCGAACCGTTCCCGATCGTTCTTCTCGACGATGGTTCGGCGGTGCCGATCCCGGAATCCAATCTGCCGGTGACCCTGCCCCACGTGGACGAGTACCGGCCGACCCCGGACGGACGGCCACCACTGGCTCGCGGGGGCGACGATTGGTTGATGGTCGAGCTACCTGACGGCAGGAAGGGGGTCCGCGAGACCAACACCATGCCGCAGTGGGCCGGCTCGTGCTGGTACTACCTCCGTTACATCGATCCGCACAACGAAGAACAGCCTTGGGATCCCGAGCTGGAGAAGTACTGGCTGCCGGTGGACCTCTATGTGGGCGGCGTCGAGCACGCCGTGCTCCACCTCCTCTATGCCCGCTTCTGGCACAAAGTGCTCTACGACTGCGGCATGGTGGCTTCCAAGGAGCCGTTCCAGCGCCTGTTCAACCAGGGCATGATCCTGGCGACGTCGTATTGCGACGCACAAGGCAAGTACCACTTCCGCGAGGACCTCGAGAAACGTGGCAATCAGTTCTTCGTCCCGGGCGACGAGAGCCCGGTCAGCGTTCAGGTCGAGAAGATGGCCAAGTCGAAGCTCAACGGCGTCGACCCGATGCAGGTCATCGCCGAGTACGGTGCCGATGCCGTGCGCCTGTACGAGCTCTTCATGGGTCCTTTCGAAGCCACCAAGCCCTGGCAGATGGAAGGCGTAGAGGGCATCTACCGATTTCTCGGACGCGCCTGGCGTCTCGTGGTGGACGAACGCACCGGAGAGCTGGCAGAGAAGGTGGTAGACGACGGACCGGAACACCACCCCGAGCTACGAAAAGCGCTGCACCAAACGATCGCCAAGGTGCATGACGACACCGAAGGCCTGCGCTTCAACACGGCCATTTCGCAAATGATGGTCTTCGTGAACGAAGCGACAGCGGCCGACGCCGTACCGCGTCAGATCCTCCAGACCTTCGTGCGGGTCCTCAGCCCGTATGCGCCACATCTGGCCGAAGAGCTGTGGCAACGACTCGGCGCCGACTCCGCAGGTCTTGTCGTGGAGCAGCCTTGGCCTGAGCACGACGCCCAGATCGCCGCCGAGGAGACGATCACAGTCGTCGTGCAGGTCAATGGCAAGCTACGGGACCGCCTCGAGGTGGCGCCCGGCACCGCCAGAGACGAGCTCGAGCAGCGGGCCCTGGCCTCCGAAGCCGCCCAGAGGTTCCTCGAAGGCGCGACACCGCGCAAAGTGATCGTCGTTCCCGACCGTCTCGTCAACATCGTCATCTGACCACCGAGCATCTTTCATGTCCAAGGAAACGAAGCCCGACGGCCAGGGGCCGCCCCGGCACGACGTTCCCGACCGGGTCGAGAACGTCGACTGGTCGGCGTGGCGAGCGGACGACGTCGCCACCCTCACCTTCGTGCGGCGCAGTAACGAGGTACTGCTCATCCGCAAGAAACGAGGGCTGGGAGCCGGCAAGGTGAACGCGCCTGGTGGCCGCGTCGAAGGCGAGGAGTCGATTGAAGAATGCGCCGTGCGCGAAGTCGAGGAGGAGCTACACGTGACACCCGCACGCCTCGACCGGCGCGGAGAGCTCCGCTTCCAATTTCTGGACGGCTACGCACTTCACGTCCACGTCATCTTCGCTTCGGACCACGATGGCACGGCACAAGAAACCGACGAAGCCGCTCCCATGTGGACGCCGGTAGACGCGGTTCCCTACGACGAGATGTGGGCCGACGACCGTTTTTGGCTTCCCCACGCACTCGCCGGGCACCATGTGGACGGCCGGTTCATCTTCGACCATCACGACATGTTGGATATGGACCTGCGGGTCCGGATGCGTGGGCTCGAGGGTCAGTCCGGGTAGACGAACTCGATGTCTTTGTCGATCTCTTCGCGCAGGGATTTGTGCACCGGACAGGCATGCGCCGTGCGCTCCAGCTTCTTGCGCTGGCTCGCTGTCAGGCCGGCAGGCATATAGATCTTCATCGGGATGCGGTCGATGCGCCGAGGATCGGCCCGCATGTGCTTCTCCAACTCGAAACGCGCGCCCCTTAGGTCGACGCCGTCTCGTTCCGCGACGATACCCATCACCGTCAGAATACAAGCGGCGAGTGAAGAAGCGGCCAGATCCGTGGGAGAGAACGAGCTGCCATCGCCGTGATTGTCGACCGGCGCGGCGGTGGTGATCTCCCGTCCCGAGGGCCCGTGGCGCAGCTGGACGTTCAAACCTCCGACATACTCGCCGCTCATGTTGACTGCCATCGGGAGCTCCTGGTGATGCGTGTGGATGGGAACCGTTTCGGGTCGAACCATACCAGCGAGACACGATCACGACATCGTCGCTTCGGGTCTCGGTCGACCCGCCGCTTCCGCCGCTACTTCCGCCTCCACTTGCGCCGTTACTTCCGCCTCTACTTCCGCCTCTACTTCCGCCGCCACACTTCCGCCACAATTGTTCGCTAAGTTGCCTTGAATCCTGGCCTTCCGCGCCATCTCGGCGCGATCACATGACGGAATGCGACGGCCACCGCGGCCGGAACCAGCACCGCATTTCATTCAATGTAGCTCAGAAGAAGGAAGCCTCCCAATGGTCTTGATCCAAGCCGGCACCCACTCCCATACGAACACGATCGACCGGCCGACGACTCCGGAAGCCGGACCGGTATTCGTGCCACCCCGCCGTCCTTCCGCCTTCGCGCGCAGTCTGCTCGAGGAAACGGCCGAGACCGACGACGCGGTCACGGCGTATGACGAGCTGTGGTTCGCCGGCCGGCCGACCGTCTGAGGTGTCCACCCCCGGCGTTGCGCACCTGACGTAGGCGCCTGGTACCCAGGCCGGCTCGCCCCATCGATCTGAAGCGTCGGTGACTCAGGCAGACGATCGCTGTACCGTGGCCCAACGGCCCGGTGCACCGACGTCGGCGATGCGGTCCGGGCGCACGATCCCGTTGCCTAGACGGAGCAGGTCGTCAGCGGCGCGGACGTCCACGTCGTGTCCCAGTACTTGGCCCATCCTTCGTCGAGCGATCGCCGCGTGGACGCTCATCTCGGCAGCCTCGAAGGCGGACCGCGCCACCGCTAGATGCTCGATGACGCGATCCCGGTCCCCTTCGAGGGTCGCCAGCCCGGCGTGCAGTGTACGTCCGAGACCGAGGGTCCAGTTCGATCCGGCTCGTTCCAATCGACGGGCGTCCGCCTCCGCGACGGCCCGCGCGGAGCGTAGCTCCATCGGATCGATGTCGGCGGACGATGCAGCCGCCGCCAAAGCGCAGCGCGCCCGCAGGTCGTGGCTCTGCACCTGCACCATCTCGATACGCTGAATCATAGAAGCCTGGAGACGCGGCCAACACTGTGCGACCTCATGCCAGGCGGCCAGTCCCAATCCCCGATAGAGCAGCAGCCGCGTCTTCGCTACCAGGCGACCGAAGTGCTGGTAGTGAAACCCTTCATGGGACCAGCCCTCGAAGCTGGTGGCCAGGCTGGACTCTGCCTCGTCGAGTCGGTCCGCCGCGACCGCCTGTAGCTGCTCGACCCAGTGGTGTAGATGGACTTCCAAGTACAGGTCGTCCTGGTCCCGAGCCTGATCCATCAGCATCGGCAGCTCGGCGAAGATCTCGTTCCAGCGTCCCAGATGGAGCCGAGCCAGAGTGCGGAACTGGCGCACGGTGTCGAGCTCCCAGGTGACCCCGCGCCGAGTCTCCGCCAGGTGACGTTCGGCTCGCCGCAGCCTGCGCGCCGCTTCCGCCCATCGTCCCCGCGAGCACGAAATCATCCCCGAAGCCATCTCCGTCAAGCTGGAGGCGTAGAAGCCCTCCACTTTGCCAGCCGTTTCCCGCGCCCGCGCCAGAGCCTCGTCGGCGTCGCCGCCCTCCATGGCTCCGAAGAAAACCTCCATCGCCAGGCCTCGTGCGATGCGCTGTGCCTCACCCGAGCGCAGGGCCAGCCAAAGATGCCGGGCATGGAACTCCGATGCGTGGAGCACGTCGACCAGACAGAGACCCACCACCACCGACCAGCAAACGTCGATCCGTTGAAGGGATTCTGGGTCGATATCGTCTTCGGATCTCGTCTCGTACTGGAGACCGCGCAGACGGAGACGCAGACGCAGATACCAGAGCTTCGCCAACGATCGCCAGCGCCGCGTCTCCAGCTCCATGCCCGTCGTTCGCAAGACATGACGGAGCACTGCGAGACCACGGTCGATGTGACCGGATACCAAGAGCCTCTCCGCGGCATGGCGCTGTACGTCTACCGGATCGGCTCGGCCCGAATGGTGCACCGCCGACAGAAACGTGTCGGCAGCATCGCGACTGCGCCCAGCACCGGCCAAGGCTTGCCCTAGACGTACCTCGAGGTCATAGCGCTCGTCGCTGGTCGGTGGCAGCAGGTCGAGGGCCAGTCTGTAGAGGCGAGCGGCCCGGGCGAATGCCAAAGCGTTTTCCGCGCGTCGCGCAGCGTCGACGGCGTAGCAGCTGGCACGATCGGCCTCCTCCGTCGCTTGAAAGTGCATCGCCAGCGTTTCCGGATCTGCATCACCACTGGCTTCCAGGGCTTCCGCCAGGAGACCATGCTGGCGGCGTAGCTCCTCCTCGCTGAGCGTGTCGAGCACCGTTTCGCGGATCCGATCGTGGTAGCTCTCGACCTGCTCCCGATCCTCCGTTCCGGCCTGCTGCAGCTTGGAAGCGAGCCGACTGAGACGTACGAACCTGCCGGTGCGGAGGTCGGCCATCGCCGCCGAAGACTCCGCATCGATGCCAGCCGCCCTTCGGGCTACCGCAGTGGGCAAGGGTTGACCGGCTACGGCGACTACCTCCAACAGCCTGCGCGCCGGCGCTGCCAGTGCTTCCACCCGCGCCCGAAGTACGTCGCGCAGATGGACTTCGGCCGTCGAGCCGCCGGGTCGTTTGCGCCGACGCGCGTCGACCTGGTCCGCCTCGTCGAGGGTCTGCACGTGACGAGCCAGCTCCGACAAGAAGAGCGGGCTGCCTGCCGCCTCCCCCAACACGGACTCCAAGTGCTCCATCGACAACTCACCACCGTGAAGCCGGCGCAGCAGCTCGCTCGCCTCGTCGACCGACAGCTCTCCCACCCTCAGAGTCTGCACTGCCACTTTCGGCCACCCGCCGCTGTCGATTCGTTCTTCCAGTGCAGAGACGAAGGCGCTCGACTCGGTGTCCTCTCGACGATAGCTACCTACGAACAAGAACGGTGGCGGATCGCCGGCAGCGAAGAGCTCGTCCAGCACGATGAAACTATCGACGTCGCCCCACTGCAGATCGTCCACCACCACGACGAGGGTGTGACGCAATGCCAACCTGGCGATCAGCTCCCGCAAGGCGTCGAACGCGCGGCGGCGACGGGCCTGAGGGCTCGTCCAGCTCCCCTCGTCGGTCTCCGTATCCGTCGGCCTCGGCGCAGCCGCGACCGCTTTGACTCGGAGGAGAACGGGGAACAGCTGGGCCAGGGCAGCGGTGTGGGTCGGTAGCAATACCTCCACGTCGCGGGTCGGCAAAGCCATGAGGTACCGAGAGAGGGCGTCGACGACGGAATCGAGGGCCTTGTAAGGCACCGATTCCTGCACGTAGCAACGACCCGCCAAGACCACGGCATGAGGCGCGCGCTCTTCGATCTCGAGAAGAAACCGCTCGAGGAGGGCCGTCTTGCCCATCCCGGAGACTCCGCGAAGCCTGGCGAAGACCGGTTTCTTGCGACTCTCTGTCACGGCATCGTGCAGCTCGTCCAACAGCTCTCGACGACCGACGAAAGGAGCTGAGAAGGATACCGTGCCGGACTCCTCCGCCAGCGGAGATCGCCCGGCGACCATCGCCGGTGCCGGCGTCGGCGAGCGGCTCGGCGTGGGTGGCCCACCTGACCGCGAAGCGTCGAGAGATCCGTTCTCGGCGGAGCGGGTGGCCACGCCTTCCCGCGACGTCGCCGCCGATCGTGTCTCCGGGAGATCCACCCCATCGCCGTTCGCGCGGCTCTCCGTGGAGGGGGTCCCATTCCCGGCACTCCCTGCCTGGAACGCCTCCAGTACCCGTTCGGCGGTCCAGCGGTGCTCCGGCTCGGGTCGCAGGAGCCCGAGCACCAGCTCCTCGAGGTCTTCCGGCACCTCCGCTACGCGGCGACGCAGCAAGTCGGGCGGAGGTCCCTTGAGCTTCTGGGTGAGAATCTGCATGAGGCTACCGGAATACGGCAGCTCACCGGTCATGACCTGGAAGAGCATGACTCCCACGCTGTACCAGTCACTGGCGGGGTTGCTCAGGTCGCCATGTGCCTGCTCGGGTGCCATGTAGGCCGGCGTGCCCACCATCTGGTGATCGTCGGACCGTAGCTCAGGCCGCTGCCGAAGCTCTGTGATCAGCCCGAAATCCAGAAGCTTCAGGCCATCCCGGGGCGTCACGAGCACGTTAGGCGGTTTGATGTCGCGATGCACGATGCCGGATCGATGCACCGCATCGAGCCCAGCTGCCAGTTGCCAGCCGAGTCGGCGGATCCGCTCGTATTCGTCGGTAGAGCACTCCGGTCTACCGCAAAGTGCCTCGATGAACTCGACGCCATCGATGAGCTCCATCGAGAAGAACCACATCCCGTCCTCGGTGATGAGCTCGTAAAACGACACCAGGTTCGGGTGACGGAGATCCGCCAGGGAGCGGAAGCCCTTCTTGAAGCGATAGAGCGCGTCGGCTTCGGCACTGCGCAGGACTTTCAACGCCACGCGGGAACGATCGCGACGGTCGAAAGCCTCGTACACGACCCCGAAAGCGCCCGAGCCGACCCGCCGTTGGACGAGGAAGCGCTCCGTTCCGGCAAAGCTCTCTGCATCCGGCCATGCGGCCGTGGATTCCGGTGTCCGGGCTGAGGAGCTTGGGCCTGGGCTGGAGATAGCGACCTCCGACGGTTCAGCCCTGTTCATCGCGATCGATCTGACCGTCCGGGAGCGGTGCCGAGCGGTACGGAAGAATGGACCTTCGTTCGATTCTCTTGTACGAGTCACCGCGGGGTCAGGTTCTGGCCTACACCGCTCCGCACTGTCCCGGTGGGTGGGGCCCATGACGGGTCGGCTCGGATACACTGAAATCATGACGGACGCCCCTTCCCCCCGAACTCGCACCCCGCAGTCTCGTCATCTCCCTCATGGGAAGGAATACCTCCCCCTGGGACCGGCGTTACGGCGCATCGTCTTTTTTCTGCTGATCGCGCTTCCCGCTACCGGGCAGCCCGTTTCCCAAGGTCTGTCGCAAGACGGATTGTCCGAAGAGGAGCGGGTCACCGCGATCGACGTCCTCCTCTCGTTCGAACGATCCGATGCGGCAGACTGGGCAAGGAGTCGCCAGAGTCCTTCCGGCCTCGAAGCCGACGACTTCACTGTCGTCGTGGACGGCCAGGAGAGGTCAGTGGTCAGTGTCCAGGCGCTGGAAGACGCAGCGGAGACGGCGAGCTGGGCGCAGCTGATCTACGTCGATTGCCGCATGGCGTCCAGAGCTCACACGACGTGGACGCTGGCGGCGCTGGCAGACCGGGCCGAAGCTTTGGTGAAGCGCGGCACGGTGGAGGTCGTGGTGGCCGACCCGGCGCCCACGACCGTTTTGGCGGCCTCCGACGACGCCGAGCTGGTCCGCGCGGTCCTCGGTCGGTTGACCGGAACCCAGGATTGTGCCGACCTCTTGACGCTGTTGCGCGACGAAGCTCAGACCAAGATCAAAGCCACCGCGAGCGACGCCAGGGCGGCGACGGCTCGGGAGGCGCTGCAAGCCGAGCGGAATCTGATCCGGAGCTCCCGTCTCGCTTTGGCGACGCGCCTGACCGACGGCCTGCGTCGAGAAGGCGGCGCACAGAAAGCACTCTTCTTGGTTCACCAAGGACATGCTGCCCCCGAAGATTTCTATGGGCCGTACCTCAAGGAGAAACTCGAGACGTCGTCCGACACTCTTGGTGACGACGCCCTGTCGCGCATCGTGGCGTCCTACGGCTGGACCGTCGTCGCCCTGGAAACCCGAGAAGAGACCGAGACCTCGGGTGTGTATATCGGTGATTGGTTCTTCTTCCCAGCCAGCGGCGGGGACAATCCCGAAAAGACGACACTGGAAATACACATGGAGTTGCCGACCTCGGGAGGACAGAACGTCGACGACGGCGATCCATGGCAGTCCTTCCTCGGTGGTATCCGCGGCAAGTTGCGGGAGAACAAGGACGTCGGCAAGGCCGAGAGCTATCTCGAGCTGGGCAATGCCCTCCTCGGCCAGGAAAAGTACGAGCGAGCGGCAGACAGCTTCGAGAAAGCTCTCTACCACTTCGCCGACGCGACCAAGACACGTGGCCAACAAACGATCGCCATGGTGCAGCTCGGTAATGCCCTCGCCGCGGCCGGAAAGAACGAGCGTGCCCGACGGGCCATCGAAGCGGCGCTGAACCGAGATCCGGAGCTGGCGGAGCGCAGCGGCGCCGGCAGCGTGAAACTGGGAGACCGCGGACATGGTGGACTGATCGACGCGACCGCCGGCATCGTCGTGCGCACCGCGGCAGGCCTCGATCGGGCCGTCACGCGCCTTCACGGCAAAACCCGTCTGACATTCCAGATCGCCGGGGAACCGCGGGGCGAGGCACTACCCTTGGAAGTACGCTTCGGCGGTCGCGTCGCCATCGCTCATCCTGCCTGGACCCGTTCCTCGACACCCCGGGAGGTGAGCGAGGCGCGGCTGCTCCGACTCGTGGACGACGAGCTCCGCGACGGTACGGCCGACGACGGGGAGATCGACTTGGCGGCTGCTCGTACGGAGGATGGTTCGATCGACCTGGCCGCCGCGCTCCAAGGGGCCGGACTCGAGTCGCCGCAACTCCGCCTGTCGACGGCTGCGGGTACCGCCATCGATGGCCTGATGGGACCGATCGAGCAGCGTCCACTGGACAGCGGCGCGGCTCTCCCGATCGAAGTTCCGCAGGACGCCGAATTCGTCGCCGTCCTGGTCGAAGATCTGGACACCGGCGCATGGGGCGCCGGCCTGTTCGGCGGCTGACGGCCTCCGTGCTCACGCGTAGACGCTTCCTCACCGGTTCCGCCGCCTTGGGCCTCGGCGCCGGACTGGCGGGATGCCGATTCAGGCCCGAGTTCGACGTCTGCGTGATCGGGTCTGGATTCGCCGGTACCTACCTGGCGCTGGAGCTCGTACAGCACGGCATCGAGACCGCATTGGTGGAAGCTGGAGAAGGTCTCGCCTCCACGTTCCAGGCCGCATCCACCGGGGAGATCGACTACCCCGTCCAGGCTTCGCGCCGGATCGGCCTCGGGGGTACCAGCGGTTTGTGGACCGGCGTCGTCACCCGTCTGTTTCCGGACGACTTCCGGTTGCACAGTGAATATGGGCTGCATGTCGACTGGCCCCTCGACTACCCAGAACTCGAGCCTTACTACTGCCGATCCGAGTCGCTGCTCTCTGCGATCGGCTACCCGAGCCCGAACAGACCACCGAAACACTGCGAGTATCCATGGGCTCTCGACCCTCCGCCGCCTGCTCCGGAGCTTCGCCATCGCTCAGGCGACGGCACCGGAGAAGAGCTCTCCTTCTTTCCGCTGACCTTCTCCCGTCGCGATCCAGACCGACCGAATCCGCCTCCCTTACGTCTGGTGGATCGCGAGATCCCCGAGCTCACGGCTGACCGCCACGCGACACTCCTCACGGGTCGTCGAGCGGTAGCGCTGCACGCAATGGGACGTCAGGTCGAACGTCTCGAGACCCTCGATGCGGACGGACGACACGACGAGATCACCGCCCGCATCTTTGTCGTCGCCGCCGGAGTCTTCGAGAGCGCCTCGCTCCTGCTACGTTCGCAATCGTCGCGGTTCCCTGACGGACTCGGTGACGGAGCTGCCACCCTGGGTCACCACTTCAACCATCACCCTCATTTCCATCGACAGCTCGCGCTGCCCGAAGGCCGCGCCGTACGTGGCTTCTACCGCACACACGATCTGGATCCACTCCTCCGCAGCGAGGGGCTCAACGCCTGTAACTTCCAGCTCACCCAGAGCGGTGGCGGCCAGCTCGGGATCTCACCGGAGCTCGATCCGGCGTCGAGCCATCGGGTGATGCTGTCGGAACGCCACGACGATCCACTGGGCCTGCCGTCCCTGGAGGTCCAGGCCGCCTATACCGAGCGGGACCGAAGAACCATCGACCGTTGCCTGGCCATCGGCAACGACCTGGCCGCTCAACTGGGCGACACCTCCGGCCCCGCGTTCCACCAGCGATTCCACTCCCACCCGGCGGGAACCTGCCGTATGGCGCGCGACGCCTCCAGCGGCGTGGTCGATGCGCACGGCAAAGTGTTCGGCGTCGACAACGTCTATGTGGCAGGCGCCAGCACCTTCCCCACCTCGGGCGCCACCAATCCGACCAACACCGTCGTCGCCCTCGCGCTACGACTGGCGGATCACCTGATAGAAAGCCTGACCTGACGTTCAGATCCAGAACGGAATCTCGTAGGTCGTCACATCCTCGTCGCTCGACTCGTCTTCCGGGGCCTCATCGCCGGCAGTCTCCCCGGCCGATGCGTCCGCCGCTCCCTGATAACGCTTCAGCTGCAGCAGATGTCGTCCAAGTGCTAACTCTCGGACCGGTAGGTAGGTCAGGAGGCCACGCACCGCCATGGGCGGCCGGACATGGAACTCGAACTGCAGATCGTCCAGTATCTCGTCGTCCAGCTCGACCTGCCACTGCGCCGCCAGGCACCGCCGCGTAGCCTCGACACTCGCGGGATCCAGGTCCGAATCATTGCCGACGAAGCGCACGACGCTCTGTCCTCGCAGCGGCTCGAGCTCCGGACAGATCTCGCGAAGGGCATCGTTCTGCCGCGGTGAATGGGGCAAGAACAACTTGGCGTAAGGCCCTTCGATGACGTCGCTCTGGATCGAAGGGCGCAGCGCGGCACGAGTGTCCCCGGACGGGGCTTGATCCCGGTAGAAGGCCGTCTGGGCCACCACGTCCTCGCGCTCGGACGGGAAGTGGTCGTAGCCCGAGATCTCGACCAGACCCAGATCGATCGTCACGCGGGCGAAGGTGAGGACCAGGCTTCCCAGGAAGATAGCGTAGAAGATCGGGTAGACGTAGCGACGTCGTACGTTGGAGAAGAACGTCAGCTGGATGGCGTTCACCAGCTTGGAGCCGAAAAAGTTGCTGTAGAACTCCAAACCACGCTCCAGGAAGCGCTCCAATCGCGGTGCCAGGGTCTTGCGCGCCAGCGCCTTGTCCAGGGTCATGAGCCCCAGGAACGGACGGAAGACCACGGCCAGGATGGCGTAGAAGACGATATGCGGCGGGGTGTTGCGAAACAAGGTGGCCTGTAGCGCCAGGCCTACGATGAAGAGCATGCCCGCCCCGAAGGCCGAGGAAAGAATGACGATGACGATCGAGAAAGCGAACGAGAAGATTCCGCTACACACCGCACCCGCGCGCTCGATCAGGATCGGTGTCTCAGGCAGCTGCCTGCGATAGATCTCTCGCAGGCGCGGCCCGGTCTTCACGTTGGCCCACCCGACTCCGTCAGGGAAGATCGAATAGAGCCCGATGAGCCCGATCCAATAGGCGCGAGCCGCCAGGTGGAAGATGAACGAGGCGATCAGCACATAGGCGGCTGTTTGCAGATAGACGACGCCCAGGAACACCAGGAGAAACAGCGTCTCCGGAAAGTGAAGGATGGCCTGGGACTGAACACGACGGCACCGGAGATCAGTAGCTCCAGCTCCCATGTGGGTACCTGCAGATCGCGGATGGACTTCTCGTCCCGAACGGGCGCAGGTACGGATTCCATCGCGATGGGCTCGGGCTCGGGCTCAGACGGCGCCTTGGGTTCTGGCGAAGCTTGGGCGGATTCGTCCACGTGGATTCCTCTCGGTCAGTCCTGGTTTGCCCTGGAGTACGACCGAAGATAGCAATTTCTTCACCGACGCCGGATGGACGATCGGGAGACCTCAGCGAAAGGAAATCGCCGTACCGGTCACGTCCCATCGAGTGAGCCACCGACCCGACACACCGTGGTTGCGGGTCCGAGACCGCTGCAGCTTAGTTCTCGAGTCGAGTAGGGTCACTACAAGAACCGATCGACAGAGAGACTGCGTCCGTCACCAGGATGGGCGGATATCCTGTCGAAAAGCACGAACGGATGGAACGGTCTCCTCGGCCATGGGGGTCGTGGCGGCCACTCCACGAAAGGAGCACGGAGATGATCCGCAAACTCAATACACCCACCGCCATCCTCCTGGTTGCCTGCCTCACCCTCGCCCCCGCCGCTTTCGCCGCAGACGGGTCGTCCGGCTCCTGGATTTCCAACCTCGTCGAAATCGTCAAGAGCTGGGTCGGCGGCGACGAGGAAGCGTCGGAGGCTCCGGCACGGCAGAAGAAGCCGACGCCGACGATGGCGACGAATTGCTCACCTGGTGGTGGTGAACTCGGTCCAGGCATCGAACCCAACGGCCCCGGCTGCTGACGCTGAGCCCTCTACCAACTCTCAGACAGGGGCGCTCCTTTCGGAGGACGCCTCAACGTTTAGGAGCAGGGGCACTCTGCTAGGAGTGCCCCGCTTCGATGGTCTCTTTGAGCGATTGAAGCTGGTCTCGGCCTAGGCCCCCGGCCAGGACGATTCTCATGAATTCGACCAGTGCGGCCTGGGCGACCTTGTTATCTCGCAGATCCCCTGTCAACGCAGCCATACCTTTCGCAACCTCGTAGGCCTCTTCGCGGCGACCCATCTCTAGTAGCAAGCTAGTCAGCTCAATAGAAATCAGGGCGTAGTCGATCCGGTTACCGCGTTCGAGAAGTCTGCGACAAGCAGACAGTGTCTCAACCGCCTGCTCGTACCGGCCGACCATTCGTTCTAAGATGCCTTGCTGCCATAGGAGCTTTCCTAGGGCAAGTCCGCCTTCGTCCTGGAAAGCGTGGGTCGCTCGTCCCATCCATCGCAATGCCTCGTGGATGTCATCACGCTTTATGAAGACGTTGACCAGGCCGGAGAAAGCGGTTGCTCGCCAAAGGCGTATCTCAGTGTCATCTAAACCGCGAAGGACTTCCAAGCCTCTTTTGAAGCCCTGTTCGGCCGGGGTCAGACGGCCCCTAAGGTTGTTGAGTATCGCGTTGGTGATCGTCGCAAGCGCAAGGTTCTTTTGATCGCCCAACTCCCAAGCGATCGCTTGCGCCTCTCGGACCAAAAAGACACCTTTTTCATACTCTGCGGAGTCGGATGCTACGAATGTAGCGCGCCGCAGTAGGGCCGATCTATGCGCTGGTAGGTCGTGCCGCTGGCTTAATCGGACGCCCAGTCGAAGCAACCGGGCCGCGGACTTCGAGTCCGATAAGGAGCGCAAACCAGAACCGAAGACTTCGATGCCCTGACACAACCACGCTGCGCGTCCCGCAGCCGGCAACGGCAGCTCCGGAATGACATGGGCCGCCAACCCGACGACCAACCGAGATGCTGCCTTGGGCTCGTCGAAACGGAAACGCTCCAGGTATTCCAGGTACTGGCCAACAAACCGCTCGTCGCGGTACTTCTGGCCATTACGCAGGCGACGCAGCTGGACCTCCACCGGCTCCTGGACGAATTCCTCGACGCTGACCCTGTGTCGACGACGGTTGCTCTCCTCGATCTCGGTCATCTCGAGATCCAAGGCAGCCTGATCGAACGCCGTAATGCCTCGATCGAAGGGCCCAGGCCCCTCCAGAGTACGGAGGATGTCCTCGGAAGCCGTGACGGTTCCGAAGGCCTCCGCGAAGAAGGAGCCGGGCTGGATCTCGAGCGCCTCGAGCACCTCGAGACACCCCTTGAGGGACAGATCCATGTCCCCGCGGCAGAACCTGCTCAAATAGCCTTCGCTGCGAACCAGGTCGGCTTCGATCTGTCCGATCTGCCCATGCCGACGCTTCAGCTCGGCGCGAAGCGCGGAGCGGATGCGGTGATGAGCGGTATCGGATTTCATCTCTTTGATCTTAACAGATTTACTCTAGTTTTTACGATAATCTCGAGAACACGGCGAAAAGATCTGGTCTCGCTGGTCCGAGATATTCGTCCCCGCTAGATCTCGATTCGATTTCAGTCGAATTGACGAGATCAGCTGACTCAGAATGCACTAATCTCCAACGGCCGAGCCCAGGAGATTCGCGTCATCAGTCGAACTTGGAGAGGAAAGGAGAGGAGCGAGCGAGCTGCTCGCCAGGGAAAAGTAGCACGTTCTCTCCGTCAATCACAGGTTGGCGACGAATGGAACCCCACACGTTCCACTCGGCACGTAGCCGCGACGGGACCTCGGGAAGACCGAGGTAGGATCCGTAGCACGCTCCCGTCCGTAGGCTACCCGAATCACTTCTCGCATCCCGCGACTCACTTCTCGCATCTCGTGACGAGGCAACATCGGCAGCGGAGACTTCATGGCGGATTCAGCGGAAGGCGTCGTCTGGTACAAGGCTCTCGGGCTGGAGGAGCTGCCCGAAGGTCGGGTCAAACCCGTGACGTGCGGACTCCACACGGTGTGCATCAGTCGCGTCGACGGAAACTACTCCGCCCTCGACAACAAATGCCCGCACCAAGGCGGCCCGTTGGGGGAAGGTTCCATCGAGAACGGTTGGCTGCGCTGCCCGTGGCACGGCTGGGACTTCGACCCGGTCACGGGCAAGCCGCCGGGCGGCTACGACGATGGCGTCGCCACCTACCCCGTCGAGGTTCGGGAGGACGGCGTCTATGTCGGCATCGAGCAGGATGCGCCGCCCGTCCGCACGGTGTCGGACGTGATGGCGGAGACCCTCGTCGCCTGGGGTGTTCGACAGGTCTTCGGCATGGTGGGTCATTCCAACCTGGGTCTGGCCGAGGCCTTGCGCCGGCAGGCCGAGGATGAGGGCCTGACCTACTACGGCATCCGCCACGAAGGCGCTGCTTCATTCGCCTGCTCCGCCTACGGCAAGCTGACGGGCCGGCCAGCAGCCTGTCTGTCCATCGCCGGACCCGGTGCGACTAATCTGCTCACCGGACTGTGGGACGCCAACGTCGACCGCTCGCCGGTACTGGCACTCACCGGCCAGGTGGACACGCAGGTCCTCGGCCCGGGTGCGTTCCAGGAGGTCGATCTGGTGGCCGCCTTTGGCAAGGTGGCGCAATGGAGCCAGACGGTGCTGCCCGGATCCCGCCACGCCGAGCTGGTCAATCTGGCGACCAAGAGCGCGATCCTAAACCGCGGCGTGTCGCACCTCATCTTTCCCGACGAGGTACAGACGCAACCCGCCGCTGACCGCGCCAAAGCCGGCGGTCCGACGGGTCGCCTCACGCCGCGGGAAATCACCCCACCGGCCGAGTCCGTCGACGCGGCGGTGCACCGGCTCGAGGCGTCTCGACGGCCGGTGATCATCGTCGGCCACGGCGCACGGTTTCACATGGATGGCGTCCTCGCCCTGGCTGAGCATCTGAATGCGCCGATCCTCACCACGTTCAAGGGTAAGGGACTGGTCTCGGACCGTCATCCCCTCGGTTGCGGCGTGCTCGGTCGGAGCGGCACGCCGATCGCGAGCTGGTTCATGAACGAGAGCGACGTGCTACTCGTATTCGGCGCCAGCTTCTCCAACCACACCGGGATCACGCCGAAGAAGCCCATCATCCAGGTCGACTTCGACGCCATGGCCCTCGGCAAGTTCCACGCGGTCGAGGTGCCGGTCTGGGGTGAGATCGGAGTCACCGCGGGGATCTTGCTCGAGAAACTCCGCAACCACGGCGGAACCGTCGATCAGAGACCCGAAATCGCCGAGCGATGGAAGATCTGGAGGCAGGAAAAGGAGCGCCGGTTGGGCGACGACCGAGGTCATGGGGTCAACTCGGCTTCGATCTTCGCCGCCCTCACCCGTCGGGTACCCGACGACGCGATCCTCGCCGTGGACGTGGGCAACAACACGTACTCCTTCGGCCGCTATTTCGAGTGCACCGCCCAGGCGGTGCTCATGTCCGGCTATCTCGGCTCCATCGGCTATGGGCTGCCAGCCGCGCTCGGTGCCTGGGCTGCGACCCAGGAGGACGGCCCGTACCGAGGCCGCAAGGTGGTGTCGATCTCCGGCGACGGCGGCTTCGGCCAGTACATGGGCGAGCTGCTGACCGCCGTCAAGTACGAGATGGACGTGACCCACGTGCTGCTCAACAATTCCGAGCTGGGCAAGATCTCCAAGGAGCAGCGGGCCGGCGACTGGCAGGTATGGCAGACCTCGTTGCACAATCCGAACTTTGCCGAGTACGCCACGCTCTGCGGAGCCCACGGCGAGCGCGTGATCGCGGCGTCCGATCTGGACGACGCATTGGCTCGTGCCCTCGACCACCCCGGGCCGGCCCTGGTGGAGATCGTCTCGGACGCAGAGCTGATCTGACCCACACGAGACCGCAGGTGTGAAGCTGAGCCCCCAGACACTGATCCTGACTCTGGCCCTGGCTCTGTGTTCGGTGTGGCCGACGCCGGAGCTCTGGACCTGGCTTGGTGCCTACTTCCTGGCCTGGCTCATCTTGAACTACACGCTGGGCTCGGGTCGCAAGGTGAAGATCGAGGTGCGACCCTGGATCGCCGTGGCCCTGGCTTCGCTCCTGGCCGCACCCGCCCTCGCGTACCTCTGGCGTTCCGCCGATCTCGTCGCGCGCCGTGAAGGCCTGCGGGGCCTGGAGGTGCAACTCGAAGATCGAATCCGTCTCGAGACGACCCCGACCGTCTTCCCGCCGGTGATCGCCGGCGACCGTCCCCAAAACGTCTACCTTCATGCTCCGGGAGGGAGCGAAGTAGCGCTACGGCTGGCGGACGGAACCGCGGAGCTGGCCGGCATCGCTCTCGGGCAGGATCTCTTTCGGGTCGAATACGACCCTAGACGCCATGGCATCCCCTCCGCGGACTCTTCCAGCCTCGAGGCCGAGGTCGTCGTGGACGGCTCCACTTCGCGACGCGCCCTCCGCTACGTACGCTGGCAGCCCCATCCGAGGTCGCCGTGCACCGACCCGGAGCGAGGAACGGCCGTCGTACCGAGCGAAGAGACCGACGAGGTCTTCCTGGTTCGGCGCTCCGGCGAGCGGATCGCCATGGAGACGCTAGGAGTAGGCGACGGTCCGTCCGGTTGCGCCGTTCTCACGCAAGGTAGGGTCGCCGTCTCTCATCGTTACGATCGCTTCCTGCAGGTGATGCCGACCTCGCAGTCCGAAGCCGAGCAGTCCCTGGAGCTCGGACCGTTCCAGGTGGCTGTGGCCGCTTCGGCAGACGGCGCACACTTGGCCGTGGCCCAGGCGGGAAACCGACCCGGCATCGTGTTGCTGTCAACGGATCCTCTCGCCGTAGTCGAACGGATCCCGCTCGACGAAGGGCTCGATCTCCACTTCGCAGGCGGCCTGGAGCCCGACGGGGTGCACTTCGGACGCGCCGGAGCCGATCAGATCGTCGTCACCAGCGCTCGGCATCGGGCGATCTTTCGCCTGGATCGCGATACATCGGCCGCCGGCGGTTGGCGTCAAACGGAGCTCTACCTCGGCCGTCCGGCGGTCACCTCGACGTTGTCACGAGACCGCTCGTCGCTCTACGTCGCGGTCACGGACTATCGTCCCGACGGCGTAGAGCATCGAGGCAATCATTTCCTCCAGGATCAGATCCTGCGCATCGATGTCGGCACGTGGCAGGTGGTCAACCGTCTCCTGACCGGCCGACGGTCCGAGCGTCAGGACTATCCCGGCGGCGTCGATCGCGGCGTCTCTCCCATGGGAATGGCGCCGTTCGGCGAGGATGGTCTGCTGGTGGTGTTCGCGGGCAGCGAAGAGGCCTGGCTCCTGGACACCGACCTGGTTCAGCCACCGACGATGTTCTTTCGGGACTTCGATCTCGTGGCACCCTTCGGCGTGGCTGACCTGGGGGGTGGAGTCTGGCTCGCCACGTCACCGGCCGGCGGCAGCATGGCGACCTACGACTCCCAGGGCCTGCTCGTCGAGTACCTCTCCGTGTCGCCCACCGATGGCGAGCTGGCCGCGGCACCTCCGGGCTCACTCCTCCGCCAGGATCTCGACTTGCGATCCGGAGAGAGGGCGTTCTTCGAAACGACGCGCTCGGGCATCTCGTGCCAGAGTTGTCACTTGCACGGCGGTACGGACTTCGCGCCGCACGACATCGGCCAAGCACCGCTTCTCCACACGTTGACCACCAGGGGTCTGGCCGGCACAGCACCATATCTGCGCGACGGTAGCTTTCCACGGATCCGCGACCTACATTTCGACCTGGCAGAACCTCTCTATCGCGGCTATCGCAGGCGGCTGGAGAACCGTCCGACGCTCCTGGAATCCTACGTCCACGCGCTGGTCTCCGAGACGAATCCAGCGCTCTTCGAGCCGCGAGACCTGGAAACGGAGCGGGCAGGCCTACAAGCCTTCGCGCGGGCGCGTTGCGACATGTGCCACACCCTGCCGGCTTTCACCAATCTCTCGCGTCACGGATCGCGGACTCTCTTTCCCGAGCACGACGCGCAGCCCACACTCTTCCTGGACACCCCGTCACTTCTCGCCGTCCACACCAAGGAGGACTTCCTCCACGACGGCCGAGCCCACGACCTGGAAGCGGTGCTCGAGGAGTTCAACGAGAGCAACCGCCACGGCGATACAGAACGTCTCGACGCCGCCGAGAAGAGAGCCCTGCTGCACCTCTTGCGCTCGCTGTGACCAACGCCGACCCGTCTCCCGCGCGACCGAGCCGAAGCCAGCGACCGCGCCGGCGCGTGGCCTGGATCGCCTACGGTACGGCCACGGCTGCGACCCTCGTCATCTGGGCCGTGGACTGGAGCATCCCCTGGGTCGCGGAGCGGGAGCTCTGGCTCTCCCGCGCCTCGGGCTGGGCAGCCTGCACGGCGCTAGCCTTGACCCTGAGTATGACGCCGCTCTCGCGAGCCTTCGTTTGGGCGACAGCCCGCCCGATCTCCGGAGCGCAGATCACGGCTCTCCGCCGAGCCCTCGGTATTTCGTCGGCCTGGCTCGCCCTGCTCCACGGCGCATGGTCGTTCGTCGTCTACCTCGACGCTGCGTGGACAGCGGTCAGCTACTGGCCCTATCTCCGTGCAGGGCTCGCCGCCCTCGTCGTTCTCCTGGTGCTGCTGTCGACGTCGTTCGCGGGCTTCAACCGCCGTCTTCGCATCCGTCTCTGGAAGCCGCTACACCGGTTGTCTTACATCGCCGGTCTGCTGGTTTTTCAGCACCTTCTGCTGGCGCCGTTCGCGCCCAAACGCCTCGTTCTGGGGCTCGTCGCGCTTCTGCTGTGCATCGAGCTGGCCCGGTTTCTCCCGCGCCGCTCCAAAGGAGTCGAGGAGCGGGACCGCGAAGCCTGCGATCCCGCGACCTGAGCGATCAGAGATCGCCGTCGCCGTCCCCATCGTCGTTGTCGTGATGTCCGTGACCATCGTCATGACCGTGACCGTGGCCGGAGTGGCCATGACCGCTGTCAGCGTGGCCGTGCCCATGACCAGAATGACCGTGGCCAGAATGGCCGTGGCCAGAATGACCGTGGTGGCCGTGACCATGACCGGAATGGCCGTGACCGTGGCCTTCCGCATGGTGCCCATGACCGTGGCCTTCCGCATGGTGCCCATGACCGTGGTGGCCGTGACCCTTCGCGTGATGGCCGTGGCCGTGGCCATGTCCGTGGCCCTGGCTTTGGGCTACCGCCGACGTGTCGACCGCCTCGTCCGCGGTGGCCTGAAAGCCCAGCGCGACCGCGAGGCCGACCAGGAGCAGTACCGCGAGCAAAATCGAGCTCTTGCGTTGCATAGAGACTCCTCGTGGTGGTTTGTGTGGATCTCTTCGGATCGATTTCACCATCATAGCCGAACGTGCGGATCCGGGCCGTCACTTCGTGCCTGGCAAACGACTCGCAGTCCCAACTCTGGCGTCGATTCGTATGATGGACGACATGGTCGATGACCCCTACTCTCACCGATTTCGGGAGCTTCCGGAGCCAGCTGGACCAACACCCGGCAAGCCAGGGAAGGAGGCGCTCGCGTGATCTTCACCCAGCCACGATCCGCCGACCGGTCCCCACAGATCGTGGCCGAAGCTCTGTCCGCTCGCATCGAGATGCTCGATCCGCTGGCGGCAGACCCGCTCACCCAGCTGTGCATCACTGCCGAGCGCCCGCTCGCGTCGTGGTCGGAACCCTGAAGCCAGGCGAGCGTACCGCCATGATGTCCCTGCGAAGATTCCCACTCGTCGGCGCGCTGCTTTGGCTCTGTTGGGCGCCACCGCTCGCCACAGCCGAACAAGCACCGGAACTTGCGGCGGCCGAAGAGATAGAGCCGGCCGCCCAGCGCCTCGACGCACTGTTCCACACCACATTCCAGGCACGCCTCGACCATGATCCGAGCCTGGCCAATCGGGTGGGAGATGGCCGGTCCGTCGGCCGCATGACCGTCGATCTGAGCGAGGCGTACCGCGCTCGCAGCCGGGAGATCTATCAACGCGCCGCGCGCGACGCCCGTGCAATCCCGCTCGACGAGCTCGACGCCCGGCGTCGGACCTGGGCTGAGGCCTTTCGTTGGCTTGTCGACATGCAACTGGAGCTGCTCGATCGACCGCTCCACCTTCTGCCTCTCATCCCGGGCGCCGATTTCCCGAGCGAGTTCGCCGGCGTGGCCGCCGGCGACGCCGACCTGGCCATGGATTCGGCCGAGGATCTCCGCGCGTATGCCTCCCGCGCGAACGACCTCGTTCGCTGGGTCGATCAGGCGATCGACAATCTGCGCCGTGGTGCCGAGCGCGGCTTCGTTCACCCGAAGCTTGTCGTGGCGCGTGAGATCCAGGCTATCGCGGGCATGGTCGGCGGGCCCCTAGGCGACACCGTCTTCCAACGCCCCCTCGAAACGGCCGAGGGGCTTGGCCTGCCGCCCGATCAGCTCCAGGCGCTGCGAGAAGAGCTGGAAACCGCGACCCGTACGCTCGTCGTCCCAGCCTATGCACGGTTCCACGCCTTCTTGACCCGCGAATATCTCACCACCGCGCGCGACGATCTGGGCTTGGGCGAGCTCGATGGCGGTGCCGAGCTGTACCGGAGCCTGGTTCGCTACTTCACGACGACCGAGCTGGGCCCCGAGGAGGTCTTCGCTCTGGGGGAATCCGAATCTCGTCGCCGCAAGCGTTCTCTCCGCGTCCAGCAGCGGCTTGCGGCGGAAGCGACCAGCCGATTCACACGGGACGACGATCAGGTGCTCGCCACGTTCCGCAGCCTGGAGGAGTCGGTCGGGCAAAGGCTCGACCGTCTCTTCCTCCACCGGCCCGAGGCTCCCTTGGCCGTCCGCTTCGTCGAGCCCCACATGACAAGCCTCGGGGGAGCGTTCTATCGTGGTCCGACACCGGGAGATCCTCGTCCGGGGACCTTCTTCTTGCAGCCCGGCGGATTCGACCTGGCCAATGCAGAGGTACTCTTCTTGCACGAGGCCATTCCCGGACACCACTACCAGATCGCGCTCGCCCAGGAGCTCGAGGACGTGCCGGACTTCCTTCGCTACGGCTACTTCGGTGCATTCGTGGAAGGCTGGGCCCTCTATGCCGAATCGTTGGGCGAGGAGCTGGGCCTGTACCGCGACCCGACGTCACGGGTCGGGCGCGAGCGATTCGCCCTCGGCCGAGCGGGTCGCCTCGTCGGCGACGTCGGCATCCATCACTTCGGCTGGGACCTGGAAGAGGCACGGTCTCAGCTCGGTCGCCGGCAGCTCGACTGGGCACGGGGCGAGATCGGCCGATATACCACCATTCCCGGCCAGGCTCTGGCCTACACCATCGGCGAACGGAAGATCAGCGAGCTGCGCACCCGCGCCGAGGAAAGCCTGGGCAGCGCATTCGATATCCGCGCCTTCCATGAGGCCGTGCTGGATGACGGCCCGCTGCCGCTGATCGCATTGGAAGCCAAGATCGAGCGCTGGATCCAGTCTGAGATGGCCGCCACGCCTTGAGCGAGCCCCGTCACGAGCGTTCCGCCTCGCCTCTCGCGGCATCACAGATGGGCCCGCCAGGATACGATGGGCGTCATGCGCCACGGCTTCTCGCTCCCTTTCCTTGCCGCGGTTCTTCTGTGCTGTTTCGCAGCCAGTTCGCGCCCTCTTCCGGCCTGGACACCGGCGGGCCACGAGGTGATCTGCACGATCACGGAATCGCTTCTCGAGCAGCCGACACGTGCCGAAGTCCATCGCCTGCTCGCGATTCTGGATTCGGTCGAGCCCGAGACACGCGACTTCCCCGGCGCCTGTTCCTGGCTCGACCACATCCGGGAGCAAGGGTTCCGGCACCTGGATCGCTGGCACTACGTCAACCTGCCTATCAACCCACAGAAGCTGCCACTGCCGCCACCCTCGAAAGATGACGTGATCTTCGCGATCCGGCAGTCCGTCGAGACACTGCGCGACCCCGCCGCATCGGAGTTCGGACGCGCCTTTGCGCTGCGGGTGTTGATCCATGTCGTCGGAGATATCCACCAACCGCTCCATACGGTCTCCCGGTTCTCGACCGAACGACCCAAAGGCGATCGCGGCGGCAACGACTATTCCCTGGCCGGCGAGGGCAGTCATCAGAACCTCCATCTGCTCTGGGACCGCGGCGTCGGACTTCTCCCCGATCGGCGGGCTCCAAATCGCCAAGCGATGATTCGTGTGCTGGCGCGCGAGCTGGTCCGCGAGATTCGTCCTGAGAACCTGCCGTTGGCAGAGCGGAATCCCCGGGCTTGGGCGGAAGAGGGCCGCGAGCTAGCGAAATCGTACGTCTATGCGGGAATCGAAGAGGATACGGCTCCCTCACCCGCGTACCTACGACGTGCGGAGCCCGTGGTACGCCGACAGCTGATCTTGGCCGCGTACCGCCTGGCAGACCTGCTCCACACGCTCCCTCATCCACCTCAGCCCTGATCCGCCACGGGTGAGGAAGGACCACAGGCCTTAGAATCGCTCTGTCATGCCCGCCGAGCCATCCACCGAAATCGAACCGTCTCCGTCCCCGGTCGTTCTCGTGGTTCGGGACGGGTGGGGTCGCAACCCACATCCCGAACATGCGAGCTGGAATGCCATCGAGCTGGCCGAAACACCGGTTGCCGACCGGTTGGTCCGCGACTTTCCATCGACGTTGTTGGCAACCTCGGGCGAAGACGTTGGTCTGCCCGAAGGCACCATGGGCAACAGTGAGGTGGGGCACCAGAACCTCGGAGCCGGTCGGGTCGTCGACCAGGAGTCCGTTCGCATCACCAAGGCGATCCGCGACGGCTCGTTCCTTGGCAATCCGGCGCTTCGCGAGGCGATCGAACGGGCGAGAGAACGCGATCGACGAGTGCATCTGTTCGGTATCGCCTCCGACGCCGGTGTCCACGGTTTGCTCGATCACCTCTACGCTTGTCTCGAGCTTTGCCGACGAATGGAGGTTGAACAGGTCTTCCTCCACCTGTTCACCGATGGTCGCGACTCTGGACCCTTCACTGGTATCGACTACGTTCGAGCCGTCGAAGCGACCTGCTCCGAGCTCGGCGTCGGCACGGTGGCATCGCTCATCGGCCGGTACTACGCCATGGACCGCGACAACCGATGGGAGAGGGTCCAGCTGGCTTACGACTGCCTCACCGGCAGGAGCACTCCGGCCCGCTTCTCGTCCGCCGCGGAAGCGATGGGTGACTACTACGAGCATCCGACCTCCCACAGCCAGCAAGGGGACGAGTTCGTCACGCCGCGAATCGTCGGTGATGCCGAGTCGGGTCGCGTCGAGAATGGCGACACCGTGATCTTCTACAACTACCGCGGTGACCGTCCGCGGGAGATCTCGCGTGCCTTCGTCTACGACCAATTCGAGGGTCACGTCGAAGCATCCCCAGACAGCGGTGTGCGTGGGTTCGACCGTGGCGAGAAGCTCGACCTCGCCTACGTCACCATGACGGCCTATGCGCGCGATCTCGAACCCTTCGTAGACGTCGCGTTTCCCAAACCACCAAAGATGGAGGACACTGCGGGTGCCTACCTGGCCCGGTTGGGACTCCGCCAATTCCGCTGCGCCGAGACGGAGAAGTTTCCCCACGTGACGTTCTTCTTCAACGACTATCGCGATGAACCGTTCCCCGGTGAGATCCGGAAGATGGTCCAGTCGCCGAGAGTACCTACCTACGACCTGCAGCCCGAGATGAACGCAAGACAGGTGACCGATCTGGTGTTGCAGCGTCTCGACGCCGACGACTGCGAGGAGTTCATCCTGGTCAACTATGCGAATACCGACATGGTCGGGCACACCGGCAAGCTGGACGCGGCCATCAAAGCGGCCGAGACGGTCGACGCTTGCGTCGGGGAGCTGGTGACCAAGACTTTGTCCCGGGGCGGCAGACTTGTGATCACGGCCGACCATGGCAACGCCGAGCAAATGTACGATCCCGAGACCGACGCACCGCACACCGCTCACACGACCTTCCCGGTAGAGTGCGTCCTGGTCGGTGATGAGCTCGACCCCACGACCCCCTTGCGTTCCGGAGGCCGTCTGGCTGACGTCTTCCCCACGATTCTGGATCTGATGGGAAGACCTCGACCCAGGTCCATGACAGGCACGTCGCTCCTGCGGATGGAGCCAGCTGAGGGTGGGCTCACTCGAGCCGAGTCCACTCAGACCGGATCTGATCGAGGCACCGTTTCTTGATCGGACCGCGGTACCGGCTCTACGAGATTCTCGGCCGCGGTGCCACCGGCGTCGTCCACAGGGCGAAAGACCGCTTGTACGGCATCGACGTGGCCTTCAAGCAGGTGACCGCCGAGCCGCTCGAGCTCGAGCTGCTGCCGAGAGAAACCGGTCACCACGAAGCGACCCGCCCTAGCTTCGACTCTCCGACCAGCACCTCCGGAGGACCCGCCGCCGAACACGTCGAGCTGGCCCGCGAGTTCAGCTTGCTCTCGTCGCTGCGCCACCCCAACATCATCAGCGTCCTCGACTACGGCTTCGACGCCCGCGGCAGACCGTACTACACGATGGAGATGCTGGACTCGCCTCGCGACATCCTCGAAGCAGGCCGGGACCTGGACCAGGTGGGCAGGGCGCAGCTGGTCTTACAGATGCTTCGGGCGCTTTCCTACCTACACCGTCGTGGCGTGATCCACCGGGATCTCAAGCCGAGCAACGTGATGGTGGTCGAAGGCCAGGTCAAGCTCTTGGACTTCGGCATCGCACAGCAACGGGATCGAGCCGAACCCCAGGAAGAAGGGGCTCGCATCTCCGGCACGATCCTATATCTGGCCCCAGAATGCTTGGAGGGTCGCCAAGCTACGGAGACCTCGGACATCTATGCCGTCGGCCTGATGGCGCACGAGCTGTTTGCAGGGAAGCATCCGCTGGCGGGCCGAAGTGTCGCCGAGATCCTTGCTGGCTTTCGCACCGACATCCACGTCTCCTACGATCTGGAACCGCGCCTTCGTCGGGTTCTGCGGCGGATGCTGGTTCGCGATCCCGAGCTCCGGCACCACCAGGCAGCGGAGGCGGCACAGGATCTGGAAGCGGCGTTGGGTCTTCCGAAATCCGAAGGACGGGAACACCGCGACAGTTTTCTTCAGGCAGCCAAGTTCGTTGGTAGGAAGCCAGAGCTCTACACTCTTTCGCGGCGCCTTCGGGAAGCGCTCAAAGGCCTGGGCAACGTGGTTCTGATCGGCGGCGAGAGCGGCGTCGGGAAGAGCCGTCTCCTCGACGAGCTGCGTACCCTGGCGCTGGTCCAAGGGGCGGCGGTCACCGGCGGCGGAGCCACGCCCGAATCCATGCCTCTCATGCTGTGGTACCGAGTGATCCGCTGGCTGGTCATGGCCGCAGGCCTGACGGACGAGAAACAGGCCGCACAGCTCATCGACGTGGTGCCCGGCCTTTGGGATCTCCTGGCGGAGCAGTTCCCCGGCAGCCTCGGCACCCAAGACCTCCGTCGCACCTCGGACAGCTACCCGATTCTGCCCAAGGTA
>JALCBJ010000010.1:0-78661 GCA_028066595.1 Thermoanaerobaculia bacterium | reverse complement strand
CTCGGACCTACCGGCCGGGAACCGTGGCTTGTGCGATATCTGGAGCGGGAGACCGAAGGCAACGTCTTCTTCGTCGTCGAGGTGATCCGCGCACTCTCGGAGGAGGCCGGTCGGCTCGAACAGGTCTCTGTGGAGCTCTCTGATCGGCGGATCCCTGAAACCGTCTTCACCGGCGGGATCCAGAATCTCATGGAGCATCGTCTACGCAGGATCGGGGAGACCGAAGGTCACATCCTCGAGCTCGCCGCCGCCTACGGCCGCAGCATCGACCTTCCTCTCCTCACCCATGCCTACCCATTGCACGATCTCGCCACGTGGGTCCGCCAATGTGCTGATGCCGCCATCCTCGAAAGCCGCGGAGGTCGCTGGCGGTTCACGCACGACAAGTTGAGGGAAGCCATCCTCCGTCGTCTGGACGATGACCACCGACGCCTCCTCCACAAAACCCTGGTGAGCGTCCTCGAAGATCACTTCGTCGACGACCCGGATCGGCAGGTGGCCCTGGCACGGCACCGTCGCGGCGCAGGAATCTAGGAGCTTCTAAGTCCCGAGCACGGGACGTGTGACCGAGAACCGAGTCAGCTCCGGTTCAACTCTCGAACCAGGCTTCTTGACGCCCAAACTTGGTGGTCAGCGCCGCTCCCACGCCGATGAACGTGGCGACGGACCAAGCCCAAACCCCCAGGTAGGGCAACAGCTTGATGACCCCCAGGGCCAACAAGCCCGAGAAAGCGATGGTCACCGGCGGGTGGATGACGCGCCCAGTCTTCTTCAAGAGTAGGCCCACAATCTGATGGAGCCAGCAGCCCAGTGCATGGAAAACCGCCACCATGCCCCAGAATCTCAACAAGAGTGCGACGACCGCCACCAATACCAAGAGCGGGACAGAAAGGAGGGCTCCCGCGAAGGCGCTGAAAAAGAGTGCCGTCAGCATCATGGCCGCGACGCCGGTGAGACCGACGAAGAAGTTGCGGAAGGGCTGCTCACGAATGGCCTCGGACGTGGCGAGTAGTTCTCGACGGCTGGTCGCGAAGATCAACAGGAGGACCAGAGTCCAGAACGCGAGGAGAGCGAGCTTGGCTCCGATGACGATCCTGGAAGCTGCCGACTGACCGAGGGCCGGGCCTTCGAGGAGAGTCACCCAGAGATCCGAGGCTTCCGGATATGCGACGGATCGGCCCCCGATGTCGGCACCGGGAGCGGCCTGGATTCGGCCGCCGAGGACGTAGACGTCGCCACCGATCCGTGCCGATGCACCCAGTGTGACGTCACCACCCAAAACGATCAAATCCCCTTCCACGGACCCGGTGACGTGGGCGCTGCCATCGAGGGCGACCGCGTGGGAGCGCGCTTCCCCTTCGACGATCAGGTCACGGCCCAACGTGACGATCCGCTGGCGGGCAAAGCTACCCACCTCGAGGTGATACGCGGACTCAGTCGTGTCCGGCGACCCTGCATTGGCCTGCCGGGACGGGTCCTGAGCGGCGGTCGTTCCGGTCCCTGGGGGGGCTACGATCCAAAGTAGCCCACCAACGAAGACGACCGCGAATCGCTTCGCGGTCGTCTTCACCATGATCTTCCTCGAAGCCGGCGGGGCGGGTCTCATCTCCTCGAGAATAGCACCGCATTCTGCGGCAAGGTTCCGAGCGGTCCGGGTAACTCAGCTGTCGCTGGGTGGCTCCGACGCGGACTCCGTAGCGGTACGGCGCCGGCGGAGTAGCAACGAAACGAACAGAGCGTCGATACCCAGCACGAGTCCCGCAACAGCTACGACAGTGGCCGGCGAGTCCGCAAACATCTGCTGTAGGCCCCATCCCATACCGCGCCAGGAAGCCTCGAGTAGCCCAGCGCCCGCAAGGGCCGTCGTCGCGAAGAAATCGGCGATCGCGGCGCCGGTACCCAAGATCGCGCTATCGATTCCCGACAGCAGGAACGCGGCGGCCACCGCGAAGGCGAGCATGGCGGCGACGGGTAGCTGCCAAACGATCCAGCCGTTGGACGATTCAGACCGCGTCTCCCATTCGGCTTGGGGCAAATGGTCCATGACCCGAGAGACGAAATCCGAACTCGGTTCGATGACGGGAGCGATGGACCCAGGAGCGAGTAACTCGTGCAGCCTTCCCAACGTGGCGCGCTCCGACTCGAGGGCGGAGTGGTCCACCGCGGCTTGGTCCAGAAGACGGCGTTCGTCGGCACTCAGCTCACCGTCCGCCTCGAGATCCAACCATTGCATCCAGGTGGTCTCGCTCGTTGCAGAATCGTCAAAGGTCGTCATCGTCCTGTCCCGCATCACTGTATGTTGGAGTCGAAGTACCCGATCCGAGTGTGTTCGTTTCGATCAGAGAAGGGCGTTCACGGTGGAGCGGCTCACCGTTCGAAGGGCTATTCGCGTCATCTGACTCATCAGTTCACTGGAAGTGTCAATCGGTGAGGAAATCCGACAACTGCTCCTTGAGCATCTGCCGGCCGCGGAAGAGCTTGTTCTTGACCGTACCGAGCGGCATGTCCTTGAGTTTCGCGATCTCGTCGTACGACAGCTCTCCGTAGTGTCTGAGCTGGATGAGCTCGCGATACTCGGCTGGTAGTTCCTCGATGGCATCGTGAATGGCGAACCCGCGTTCCACGTTCCGGGCGTCTTGATACGGATCGGGCTTCTCGTCGGGTAGATCCCAATCGCCCCCGTCCTCTCCAGGCTCGTTGCGGTGCATCGAGACCACTTTGAGTCGACGCTTGCGAATCCGATCGATCGCGGCGTTCTGCGCGACACGGAAGAGCCACGTCGAGAAGCGATATTTGGGATCGAACCGATCCAGGGCACCGTAGAGCTTGAAGAAGACGTCCTGGGCCAAGTCGAGCGCATCCTGCTGGTTGCGCAGCATGCGATAGACGTAATTGACCAGCCTGCCCTGGTATCTGCGGACGATCTCGCCATAGAGTTCTTTGTTTCCTTCCAGGATCGACGCAACGAGATCCTCGTCGGTTGGCTGCATCTCTCCTTTCGACATGGCTTCTTACGCAGGGCTCTGGCGAAGGTTGCAGTAAGGCGAGATCCTAGATCGGCGCGAAATGCGTGATGAAACGTCAGTGAGAAGGGGCGGAACGCTGGGTGACGCGGATGATCAGGTCACCCTCCAGAATACGACCGAGCCACTCGGCGCCGGCCACTACCCGCCCGAACGCGGTGTAGGCACCATCGAGGTGGGGCTGAGGCGAGAGCGTGATGAAGAACTGACTTCCCGCCGTTTCAGGACCCGAGTGCGCCATTCCTACCACATGGCTCCCGAATCGGATCAGCCCGATCTCGTCGCGCAAGCTGTAGCCCGGCCCTCCCTGTCCGTCGCCTCGGGGATCACCACCTTGGATGACGAAGTCTGGCACCACACGATGCAAGGCAAGGCCGTCGAAGAATCCCTGGGTCGCCAGTTGCTCGAAGCTCAAACAGGTCATCGGTGCGGCCGAGCACTCCAACTCGAGAGAGACGACACCGTGCCTCGTCTCGAGGTCGAACACTCTCACCCCTCGCGTCCGGCGAACCACGTCTCGATAGTTCTCGATCGTCAGGCCGGTGTCGAACGAGCCCAACGCCGGTGCCGGGGCGCCGCCGGCTTGCAGCGCAGCGATGGTCTCTCGACGCACCAGCCAGTCTGCCTGACGGGCGATGAGCTGGAGGCGTTCGATGGCCGCGCGGCGGCGGACCGCGAGGCTTGGATCGACGTCGGCTTCGGGTTCGGCCGCCAACGCCAGCACCGCCAGGGCACGGACCACTTCCAGCTGTGCATTGGGGAGGCGATCTCGCTGGGCGTTCTGCCAGGCGTCGTTCAGGGTGTCCATCTCGAGAAGTCCTCTATCACCTCCCCAATCGAGCGCCAGGGCACGCACCGTGACGTCCGGATCGGCAAGAGCACGATCCAGCAGCGAGGTCGGGTCAGCGGGCTCCGCTACCAACAATGTGTCGACTGCGGTTCGGCGGACCTGCGGACTCGGGTCGAGCAGCAGGCGCGCGATCAGCTCGACTTCGCCCAGCAAGCCCGCAGCCCGCACTGAAGCGGCTCGCACGGACGGATCCGGATCGCCGGACGCCGATGGCAGGAGTACCAGAGCGCGCTCGTCTTCTCCTTCCGCCAGCGCGAGTAGAGCCAGCTCTCGCTCCCTCGGCTCGCCCTCTCGGCCGAACCCGAGAAGCTGTGCCGCGAGCTCGTCGTCGAGCAGCCAGGCGGCGGACGTCTCGATCGCCGTCACACGGACACCCGGTCTCGGATCGGCAAGCAAGCGCGCCAGGTGGCGTCGCCAGGAATCCGGCGGCGACGACTTGCCTGCATCCACCAGCCGTTTGCCAGCGCGCAGAGCCTGGATGACCGGCCCAGCTGCTTCGTCTTCCAGCAGCGGCTCGATCCTCTCCAGGTCGTGACGATCGCCTACTCCGCCAAGTCCACGCGCGGCCCAGCCACGAATCCACGGGTCGGCGTCGTCGAGGATGCTGCGCAGGAGAGGTGCCCCCTCGGCCTGTGGTTTGCGAGCCAAAGCGTAGGCAGACCACCATCGAAGTTGGTCGTCGCGGGTCGTGACGGCATGATCGAGCCCCTGCTCTGCCCACCTCACGACGCCCGGGGAGTCGAAACGGAACAACGACGGCAGGAGACGCGGCAGCAGCTCGTCGGGTTTTCCCTCGATCAGCTCCGCGACGACCGACTCCAACGGGACGCCGAGCTTCCACAGCGCCTCGACCGCCAGGCGCCCCACCTCGCGATCCGGATCGAGCAAGGCGCCCTCCAAGGCAGGCTGACCTTGAAGGTGCCCTTTCTCGCCGAGCTCTCCGAGCCCGAAAGCGGCCGCCCGACGGACCTGTGCAGAGTCGGCACCCAGGAGACGTTCGAGGGGTGGAATACCCCGGACATCGCCGAGTCGGCCCAGAACCAGAGCCAGCTCGACCCGCAGTGCCTCGTCCCCGCGAAAGGCCTCCGCGACGGCCAACGGCTCGAAGAGACGACGATCTGCCATCAGCAGAAGCAGTGCGTGCTGCTCCTCGAACGGCACGAGTGGCACCATCTCGGTCGGCAGCGGGCTGCCTTGTGACCTGGAAGGCGACGAGGACGCGCAGCCGTGGCACGTCGCGGCGACGAGGAGGAAGCACACCCACGGCGAGGGAGATCGGAAGAGCATCCGTGAAGTCCTGACCATGGGATCAGATCCTACCCTGCGCCTATAATCCGGCCCGTGCCCACATCGAATCCAACGCTGGCCGAGGAGCACCGGCTCACGTTCCGTGGCCTGCATCGCCGATTCGGTCGCCTACGCGTGCTGCAAGGCATTTCGGGTGAAGTGACCCGAGGCCAGATCTTGTTGGTCACCGGCGGCAACGGCTCTGGCAAGAGTACTTTGCTGCGATGCCTCGCAGGACTCATGCGCCCGCAGAAGGGCACCATCGAATGTGTGGTGGATGATGTAGACCTCGACGTCGAGGAACGCCGGAGGGCGGTGGGTTTCTTATCACCTGCGGTCGAGCTGTACGGCGAGCTTTCCACCGCAGAGAACCTCGATTTCTTCGCCCGCCTCCGTGGTCTCGCACCCGAACGAGGCCGCCAGCTGCTCCAATCGGTCGGCCTACCCCCCGACCGCGCCGCGTCGGTGCTGTCGTCCGGTATGACACAGCGCTTGCGCTGGTGCTGGGCGCTGCTTCACTCACCGCGTATTCTGCTCCTGGACGAACCATTACAGAACCTCGACGACGCCGGTGCCCGTGACGTGCTCGGTCTGCTCGACGCGGCCCTCGAGAACGCCGCAGCCGTGGTAGCGAACCCAGGGCCGTTGGATCTTCCCCGCCCCCACGAACGGCTCGACCTCGGAGACGGGTTCCTCGTTCAGGAACTCAGAGCACAGACGAACGAGGAACCTCGATCGGCATGATGAGTTGGTTGGGAGAGACCTGGGCGATCCTGAGTAAGGAATGGCGCTGCGAGCTCCGCAGCCGCTACGCCCTGTCGACGGTACTGCTGTTCGCCATCACCACGTTGATCGCCGTGAGCATCTCCGTCGGGCCGGCGGGAGCAACGCCCGAGCAGCGTCCCCTAATGCCGGTCCTCCTCTGGCTCATCCTCCTTTTCGCCGCCACCGCGGGTCTACCGCGGACCTTCGTCCACGAGGAAGAGACTCATACCGCCGACCCCTTGCGTCTCGCCGCCAGACCATCCTGTCTGTTCTGTGGCAAGACGCTGTACAACCTGACGCTTCTGTTGGTGCTCGAAGCGGTCGTGACACCGTTGTTCCTGGTGCTTCTCCAAGTCGAGGTGGCGGACCTCTGGTCATTCGCCATCGCACTCTTGGTAGGCGGCGTGGGACTAGCGGTGGGCTCGACTCTGATTGCCGCCATGGTGGCCCAGGCGCGTGCGCGGGGTCCCCTGTTCGCTGTGCTGGCCTTTCCGATCCTGCTGCCCTTGCTCAAACTGGTCATCGACGCCAGTTTCGTGGCGGTGGCTGGTGAAGCCCAGAGCCCTGCCTTGGGACTTGCGGTCCTGTATGATTCGATGGTGACGGTGGCCAGCCTGATGCTCTTCCCCGTCGTGTGGAATCCCTGAGCCACGCGCCTCCGTCGAATCGTCCTCGGCCGTTCTCGAGACCGACATGACCATCAAGCAGAAGACCTTTCGCTGGCTGCTCTTCGTTTGGCTCGCCGCCACGATCTGGGCAGCCTTCTTCTACGCTCCGTTGTCCCAGGGATTTGCTGGGAAGATGGGCGATGCACCCCAGTCGAGTCGCATCGTCTTCTTCCACGTACCCCTGGCCGTAGCGTCGTTTTTCGCCTTTCTCGTCGCAGCAGCCTGGAGCGGTGTGTATCTCTGGAAACGACGTTCCATCGACGATCACCGCGCCGTGGCCGCGATCGAAGTGGGCATGCTCTACTGCGTGTTGGCGACGGTCACGGGCGCGGTGTGGTCCAAAGTCCAGTGGGGCGCCTACTGGAACTGGGATCCTCGGCAGTCGAGCATCGTACTCGCGCTGCTCTACTACGGTGCGTATCTGAGCTTGCGCGGAGCGGTCGAGGATAGTGAGGTGCGCGCTCGCCTTTCCGCGGTGTACGCCGTCCTCGGTTTCGTAGTCGCTCCATTTCTCTTCTTCATCCTGCCGCGCATGGCGAGCTTCTCGCTTCATCCGACCCCAGGCAGTGCCGAAATGGACCGGGAGATCGGTTTGGTCGTGGTGGCCGCGATCGCAGGTTTCACGGCCCTGTTCTGTTGGATCGCATCGCTTCGTCGGAGAGTCCTCGATCTCAACGCCGAAGCCGGCTGACCCCTCGTGCGAGACGTTAGACTGCTTTCGTCGTCCCACCCATTCGGTCGGGGCGTGTCTGCGAGCCCCCGCTCGGGAAGGCCTTGCGTTCGGGCCCTCCGGGCTGCAGAGTGGAGGACGATAGCCCGGACGGTGACGTTTTAGGCCGAATCCGGCGTCCGACGAAATACTTCAGGGAGCCACGCGGTTGGAACAAGATGGAACACTCTGGTTGGCAGCAGTCAACTTGATTCTCTGGAGCGGATTGTTTCTCTACCTGATGCGGTTGGATTCGAAGATCGGCCGCGAGGAGAACGACAGATGACCAGGAACAAGAAGCGCTCGAAGCTCGGTTTGTACGGCGCGGGCATCGCCCTGCTCGTGATATTCGGTGGCTTTACCGTCACCAAGTTCGCCTCGGCGGTGACGCCCTACGTCGACTACGAATCAGCTCGAGCCACGGAACGCACGGTGCAGGTAGCGGGCGGATTGCTCCAAGGTAGCTCGAGCTACGACATGGATGCCGGCCAGCTCCACTTCACCCTCATCGACACCGAGGATACGGCAGCGCGGATCAGCGTTCGCTACGAAGGCCTCAAGCCCGCCAACTTCGAAGACGCCGTGTCGATCGTTGCCATCGGACGATACGACCCGACCACCGAGCAGTTTGCCGCCAACGAGCTGCTGGTGAAGTGTCCGTCGAAGTACCAAGGCATCGAGGGCTACGAAGAGAAGCAATACGGCGCAGGCGACGAAGCAGCGTCGTACGGCGATCGCTCCTACGGCTGACCCGTCCCAGATCCGCACCGCTCGCCTGGAAGGCACCATGGAATTCCTGTCTCAACTCTACCTCCCCGGCGCAGTCACGATGTGGTGCGCCCTCCTCTTCGCGGTCGCCAGCCTGAACGGCTACGGACAGGCTACGCGGGGCGACGCCACAAGCCTGGGTTTCGCGCGACGCGGCTATTCGTTCTATGCACTTTCGGTGCTCCTGGCGTCGGTCGTCCTGCTTCTATGCCTGTGGCGCCGCGATTTCCGCATCGAATACGTCTACCAGTATTCCGGGCTGGAGCTGGCCAATCACTTCCAGATGGCGGCCTTCTGGGCAGGCCAGAAGGGGAGCTTTCTGATCTGGTTGCTCTGGGGTGCGCTTCTGGGTATTCCTTTGGCCCGATCCGCCGGCAGGGCCGAGCCTAGCGTGATGTTCGTCTATCTTCTGACTCAGTTCGGCCTGCTCTTCATCCTGGTTCGTGAGAACCCGTTCGTCATGCTGCCCCAGACGCCAGCGGACGGCGCCGGCCTGAATCCCCTGCTGCAGGATGACTGGATGGTCATCCATCCACCCGTGATGTTCATCGGCTATGCAGCATCGGCCATACCGTTCTCCTTCGCGGTCGCCGCCCTTTGGCGAGGCGAGACTCGGAACTGGGCTGCCCGCGCCTTTCCCTGGACTCTCGGTGGATTCCTGGTACTCGGTACCGCCATTCTCATGGGTGGTTACTGGGCCTACAAGACTCTTGGCTGGGGAGGCTACTGGGGTTGGGATCCCGTGGAGAACGCGTCGCTGATTCCCTGGCTCATCGGCGTGGTGCTGATTCACGGTCTCTACCTGGAACGTGCACGCGGACGCTATCGACGTTTGAATCTCGTGCTGGCATGTGCCCTGTTCTTGTCGGTGCTCTATGGCACGTTCCTTACCCGTTCCGGCGTACTGGCTGACTTTTCCGTCCACAGCTTCGTAGACCTCGGGCTTTCGGCTTGGCTCGTCGGACTGATGGCGTTCTTCGGGCTCGGCAGCGTGGCATTGCTGATATGGAGGCTGCCGGGTGTCGAGACACGGGAGAACGAGGACCCCCTGATCTCGCGCGGTTCGGCGCTGGTGCTGTCGACGATCGTCGTCGGCCTGTCGGCTATCGTGATTACTTTCGGAACGTCGGCCCCGCTTCTCACCAGCTGGTTCATGGAGCGCCCAGGACAGGTGGGTCCCGAGTTCTACAACACGGTCAACATGCCGCTGGCCCTCCTCATCGCCTTCTTCTTGGCCGCCGTACCGTTTCTCACCTGGAAGAGTACGCAGCTTTCGGCTCTCGGGCGCAGACTGATCCCCTCCGCGATCACGGCCCTCGTCGCCGCGGTCGTCGGCATCGCCTCCGGTGTCGAGGAGCTCTTCCATGTCGTCTTTCTATTCCTGGCGGCCTGGGCGTTGGCGGCCAACCTCCAGAGGGTGATCGGGTTGTTCCGAGAGCGCGGCCTGGGAAAGGCCGGCGGCTACCTGGCCCACGTCGGAGTCGGCGTGTTTCTGATCGGTGCCCTAGCCTCGTACTCCTACGATCATTCCACCAAGGTCACCCTCCCTCAGGGTGAGGCCGTCGAAGTGGCCGACATGAAACTCACCTTCCAACGCTTCATTCCCAGGCAGGGACGCGAGAAGGAGCGAATGGAGGTGATGGTGGAACGCAATGGGAAGCGATTCCTCACGTACCCCAAGATGTTCGTCAATCAGCGCACCCGGCAGCTGATGGTCAATCCCGACATTAGCTCCACCCCGCTCTTGGACCTCTACATCTCTCCGATCCAATACGAACCCGAAGTGGGCTCGACGACCGAGCAACGCTTGGAGCTGGACCAGGGCGCTGCCGAGACCGTGGGCGATCTGGAAATCCGGTTCGTCGACTTTCAGCTCGACGGACGCGATCCAATGGTTCGCCTCGCCTCGGGAGCACCCGTAGAGATCGCAGCCACAGTCGAAGTGCGACGTGGCGATCAAGTGACTGCCGTACAACCAACCTACCGGTTCTTCGGCAACGGCAGTGTCGAGACACCGCCCGTGGCACTCCCCGGCCAAGGATGGATCGCCATGACCGGGCTCAACCCGGGCTCCGGCTCGGTGCAGCTCGATGTGGCCGGGATTCCGAGCACGCCAAGCCCGGCACGGCTATCGGTAGACGTGACCCGCAAACCGCTGATCCAGCTGGTCTGGTTCGGTCTCTACATCATTCTCGCCGGAGGTATCCTTTCGACCGTCGGCAGATATCGGGCAGCACGCAAGGTGGATGAGATCGACGACCTGCTCATGGCGAGAGGCTCGCGTTGAATACGTAGCGCTTCGATGCGCTCTTCCTGAACCGACTCGCTTGGTCTCCCCGATCGGGAAACGGCATTCGTCCAGAAAGATGGGTTGATTGGCCACACTTTTCCCGAGATCGATAGGAACACCAACGGATTGGGTCGGAGCGGTCGTGGCCGGAACCAGATCGATTCGCCGTAGACTATGCAGCCTGGAACCCGTCCGGCCAGTTAGAGAGCTGACGTGGTGTGTCATCGCGTAGCCTGTCGGAAGGGAATCGATTACAGTGTGAATCTCTCCGGGAGAATCCGATGTCCACCGCTCGCCTTCTCGCCCTAGCACTCCTCCTGGCCACAACCTGGTTGCCACAGGCCAGAGCCGCGGACGACACTCTGCGGGTTTGCGCGCGGCAAACTCCTCCCTTCCTCTTCGACGACGACGGGAACCTCACTGGTTTCGAACACGACCTCTTGGTCGCCTTCGCGGAGAGGCATAGCCTGCGTCTCGAGTGGATCCGGCCCGAACACTTCGCCGATATCTTCCACTTCCTGCTCGAAGGCCGTTGCGATCTGGGAGCGGCGACCATCACCCGCACGGCGGAGCGTGAATCCCAATTCGCCTTCTCCGATTCCTACTTTCCTGTCCGTATCTTGCTGGTCGAGCCTCACGGGCAATTCACGGCTCGCGCCCCGAAGATCTCGCTGGAAAGACCGTTGTCACGCTCCAGAACAGTACCTGGGAGAGTGTGCTGAATACGATCGACGGCATTGAACTACACTACGCAGAAGATACAACGGCCATGTTTGCGGCCCTGTCCGCAGGCGAAGTCGATGCGCTGGCCTGCGACTCGGCAGTAGTGCTCGACCTGATGAAGCAACATCCAGAGCTTCAGATCACGATCTCCCTCACAGAACGACAGCACATTGCATTCGCATTGCCCAAGGGCTCCGTCTGGAAGACCTCCCTGGATGCGTTTCTGGGTGAAGCCCGGGCGAACGGTACTGTGCGCGCATTTCTGCAACGCTACTTCGGAGAGGAAGGTGCCAAGCCGATCCTCGAGGACGGGGGAGACGAGGAGTAGGAGCTCGGCAGTCGAAACTACCGAGTGTCGATGGTACCGGCGGCCGCCTGAGCCAGCGGACTCTGTTCCAGCCACCCCACGCAGTCGGGGGCCGACCTAGAAAGCGACTCAGATCCCGAGAGCCAACCGATCCGCAAGGACCTTCGGCAGACCGGCTCTCTCGATGCGTTCCTGTGCCTTCGGAATGTCGTACTCCAACCGCTGCCACCGCACGACTTGAGAGTCGCTGTCGTAGATCAGGTAGGCAGCCCGTGGATCGCGGTCTCTCGGTTGACCGATGGACCCTGGGTTGAGCAGGTACCGCTTGCCTTCCTCCAGCTCCAAGGTCTCCGACTCACCCTGGACGACGGCCACTTCGATCGTGTCCTTGGAATGGAGCACAAATCGGGACGGGATGTGAGTGTGGCCGAAGAAGATGACCTGAGCCTGAGGATAGTTGGTGAAGATCTCGTAGGCGTCATAGATCGAGAACACATATGTGTCCTCGTCCAGAGGTGATCCGTGGCAAATATGCAACTCATCGGTCACCGCGACGGGGCCGAGCTGCATGTCTTTGACGTACCGCAGATTGGTGGGCGTCAGTCGGTCGGTAGTCCAACGTGCGGCCGCGAGTGCGGGCTGGTTGAAATTCGAACCGTCCTCCAGCTCGGCCACCACTTTGTCGTGGTTTCCGCGCACCACGTATACCGTACCCTCTAGATCGCGCACCGCCTCGACCACCTGATTCGGGCCCGCGCCGTAACCCACCAGGTCGCCGAGCACCAGAATCGCATCGAAGCGTTTGCGCTTCACCTTGCGCAGCACGGCCGCGAAGGCGTCCCAATTGCCGTGCATGTCGGAAAGGATGAGGTAACGCATATGGGGTCGGGCGATGCGGCCTGCCTTGATCGAGGCAAAGTCCGAGTGGCACGGACGACGCCCGCTGAGCAAGGCGCAATTCTATGTGCCGGAATGGATCAGATCCAAGATTCTAGCAGCAACCTGTGACGCTTCTTCGTTCTGTTGGACAGGTACTTCCATGTCCGCTCGGCGGTAGGCAGGCAGTCGTTCCGAGTACAGTTGTCGGGCTCTCTTCTCATCGTCCAAGAGCGGCCGCTGAGCGTGTCCGGCGGCGCCCATGCGTTCGACGATGACGTCGAACGGAACGTTCAGCCACACGGTCGCTCCCCGCTCCTGCAGCAAACGCCGGTTCGCCTCGGAGACCATCGCTCCGCCTCCGGTGGCTACCACCACGTCGTCCCATTCGTCGGTTCGGCGCAGCCAATGAGTCTCCCGTGCCCGGAACCAGGCCTCGCCTTCCTGCTCGAAGATCTCCCGGATCGACATGCCCACGTCCTCCTGAACCAGGGCATCGACATCGAGGAAACCGTGACCGAGCGCATCGGCCAATAGATGACCGATGCGGGTCTTGCCGGAGCCCATGAAACCTACCAGGTAGATACGGGACGGCAGTCCGGACGCCGTCATCCGCCTCGCTTCTTCGCACCCTCTCGGCGCAGCGCACGGGCCAACAGAAGAGCGAATCCGCCCCAGATGAAACCGCAAACGAGAATCATGACTTTCAGCGCGATGGGGCTCATGCCTTCGCCTCCTCATCCTGTGCGGTCTCGGAGGCTCCGGACCACTTCACCAGTTGACGATTCACCAGCAAGAGGGCGATCAAAGCGACGGACCATTGCAGCAACACCGTGCCGGCGTTGGCTACGCCGAACGGCCGAAGCCAACCCTCCGGATCCCACCCACGCGCAGCATGCAACCACCAGATCATGAGTGTTACGGCCTCGACCGGCACCAACACGCCCACGATCCAGATCCACCAGCGACCGATCGGCAGGTCGCAGCCTTCTGCGTTCACTACCTGGTTCCGCAGCCGATCCAGGCCGAACCTCAATGCCGCGATGGCGAAGAACAAGCCGGACAGCATCAGACCGACGCCCCAGACCCAATCCTGATTCTGGAAGACCTCCATCTTGAGCGCCGACGGAGCTCCGAAGAACAAGCCGGCCATCGCTACGCCCAAGATCGCCTTGCGGCGCGGGATACCCGCGTCCATAAGCACGCGGGTCGCCAGTTCGAGCATGGCGATCAAGCTGGTCAGCGCCGCGCAGGACAGGGCAGCGAAGAAGAGCACCATGAAAACGGCGCCACCGGGCATCGAGGCGAAGAGCTCGGGCATCCACTCGAAGGTCAGGCCCTCGTTTCCGGCGCCGACGATTTCGCTTTGGGCACCCGGATTGATCGCGAAAACCGTGCACAACACCATGATTCCGGCGAGGAGCGACATCGAGTTGTTACCGAAACCGATGAGGAACGCGTTGAGCGACACGTCCTCCTTCATCCGCATGTAGACGGCGTAGGTAAGGATCAACCCCCATCCGGCACCCGTGTCCCAGGCGTTCTGCGTCAACGCTTCGAGCCATATCTTGGGTTGCCTCAGAGCCGCCCAATCAGGGGTGAAGAGGAAGTCCAGTCCCGCCTCGGCACCAGGCAGTGTGACAGCTCGTATCGCCAGGATCACCACCATCAATACCAGAGTCGGAATGAGAATCTTTGCCACGCGCTCGATGCCGCGGATGCCGAACCAAACCACGGCGACGCCGATTCCCATGGCCAAGAGGTGGGTGCCCAACGAGGCGTAGCTGCCAGCAAAGTTCTGCCACAACTCGCGAGAGGCACCCTGCTCGGCCAACCCGCCGGACGCCGCCGCCGCCAGGAAACGGAAGCACCAGCCCGTGACCACCGAGTAATAGAACATGATGCACGTGGCACAGAGCGCTACCCAGGCGCCCATCCAGGCCATTTTCTCGCCGCCCATCCGGACGAAGGCGCCGACGGTGCCACGTCGTGAGTGCTTGCCGAAGGAGAACTCGACGATCATCAGCGGCACCGACCACAGGATCAGGAACACGACCCAGGCCACCAGAAAACTTCCACCTCCATTGGAGGCCGCAACCCTGGGAAAACGCCAGATATTGCCCGTACCGACCGCCATGCCCAGCGTAGCCACGATCAGACCCCATCGGCTGGCGAAGTGTTCGCTCACTCGACTCATCTCGTCTCCTTCGGATTTCTTGCTCGTGCTCGGGGATTGTAGCCCGAACCGCGCGAGAGTTCCCCCGGTTCACGCTTCATGACATTCCCGTGGCAGCCGATTCGACTTCCTCGACCAATCGGCGGGCCGTGGTTTCGATCTCGCTCGGTTTCCGCCCGCCTGCGACCAACGCGCTCAGCACCGCGGCGGTATCGGCCCCTGCCCGCAGGATCGATCCGAAGCGTCCCTCCCGGATCCCACCGATAGCCACCAACGGCTTGGCGGTAGCCGCACGAGCGCCACGGACGCCCTCGATCCCAACATGCGGCTCCGGATTCGCTTTGGACTTCGTCGAATAGACGGGTCCGATGGCGATCCAGTCGACGGCAGCGTCGGCGTCCGCCGCCTTCACTTGATCGATGTCGTGGCAAGAGCGACCGACGAGGAAGGCATCTCGATCCTGCTGGTCGACGCGTCGCACGGCCCCGGGTGGGAGATCAGACTGACCCACATGTACGCCTGCGAAGGCTCCGGGGAACAGCGCCGCGAGGTCGGCTCGATCGTCGAGCCAGAGCTCCACGACCGAGGTCGATCCGGTCTTCTCCAGCCTCTCGAGGGTGCACTCGATCATCTGAAAGCGTAGCGCGTCGTCTCCCTTCAGATCGGGGTGAGACGGCTTGAGGCGAAGCTGCACGAGCTGGACCCCGCCCCGCACCATCGCAGCGACGCATTCGGCAAACTCCCGCGGGTCAGTACCCAGGCATTCGGCATCGGCGATGGCATAGAGCCTCGTCCCGGGTTCGAGCGACCCTTCTCGGGCCGGCATCAGCCGTCGTCGGCCAGTTGCTTCTGGCGTTCCTGGAACCCTTCCATGAAGCGAGTCGACAAGTCCCCGGCACGAAACACGGGATCGCGCAAGATCTTCCGGTGTAGGGAAATGGTGGTCTTGATGCCGTCGATCTCGAAGAACTCCAGCGCCCGTAACATCCTCGCGACTGCCTCTTCCCGGTCTCGGCCACGGGCCAAGAGCTTCGCGACCATGGAGTCGTAGTTCGGGGGAACGAAGTATTCCTGGTACGCGTGGGTATCGATGCGAATACCGGGTCCGCCAGGAAGATGTAGCGTCGTCATCCGTCCGGGAGAAGGCGCAAAGGTAACCGGATCCTCCGCGTTGATCCGACACTCGATTACGTGTCCACGGGGGTGCAGGCCGCTCGGGAATGACATCGGCTCGCCCGCTGCCACACGGAGTTGCTCTTTCACCAGGTCGACGCCCATGACCATCTCGGTCACCGGGTGTTCTACCTGGATGCGCGTATTCATCTCCATGAAGTAGAAGTCACCCTGGTCGTAGAGGAACTCGATGGTGCCGGCGTTCACGTAGCCGACGGCCTTGGCCAGACGGACCGCCGCCTCTCCCATCTCCTCGCGCTTCTCGGCATCCATGACCACAGACGGCGACTCTTCGAGGAGCTTCTGGTGTCGACGCTGAATCGAGCACTCCCGCTCTCCGAGATGGAGGACGTTGCCGTGGGTGTCCGCGAAGATCTGGAACTCGATATGACGTGGTTGCTCCAGGTACTTCTCGAGATACATCGATCCGTCACCAAATGCGATGGAGGCCTCTTCGGAGGCAGTCTTGAAGTTTCTCTCGATCTCGTCGGGGTCGCGGACGATACGCATTCCGCGGCCGCCACCGCCTGCAGCGGCCTTCAGAATCACCGGGTAACCGACTTGATCGGCCAGCCGACGCGCTTCCGCCGCCGAAGCGAGGGGCTCCTCCGAGCCGGGCAACACGGGTACTCCTGCCTGCACCGCCACCCGGCGGGCGTTGGCCTTGTCGCCCATCGTGCGAATCACCTGGGCGGATGGACCGATCCAACCGATCTTGCACTCGTCGAGCACCTCTGCGAAGTGGGCGTTCTCCGCGAGGAATCCGTATCCTGGGTGAACGGCTTCGGCACCGGTGATCTCCGCCGCGGCGATGATCGACCGAATATTCAGGTAGCTCTGCCCCGGAGGAGGCGGTCCGATGCAAACGTCTTCGTCGGCGTACGTGACATGCAGGCTGGCTTCATCCGCAGTGGAGTGGACAGCCACCGTCTCGACGCCGAGCTCGCGACAGGCCTGAATGATGCGCAGGGCAATCTCGCCCCGATTGGCGATGAGGATCTTCTTGAACATGGGGCCGCGATCTCAACGCGGAAGAATGGCGAAGAGTCTCTCGCCGTACTCGACCGCCTGAGCGTCCTTCGGGAAGATCTTGATCACCTCCCCGGCCACATCCGACTCGATCTCGTTCATCAGCTTCATCGCCTCGACGATGCACAAGACCTCACCCTCATCCACCTTGGCGCCGGTCTCGACAAAGGCAGGAGAATCTGGGTTCGGCTTGCGATAGAACGTGCCGACGATCGGGGATGTGACGATGTGAGCGCCCTCCGGAATCTCGTCGCCGGTGTCGGCTACGGCTTCCGGTCTCTCCGGTGGAGATGCGTCTGCGGCCGGCGCCGGAGCAGCCGGTGCAACCTGCGAAGGCGAAGTATCCTGCAGCACGGTCGCCGACTGCACGCTCTGAGCGGGTGCGGCCGCCGAGGGTGGCGCGGGATAGCCATCGACTTTGAGTCGGAAACCGGAACGTTCCAACTCGAGACCCGTCATCCGATGGCTCGCGACGAGTTCGAGAAGCTCTTTGATCTGATCGAAGGTCAACAAGGTCGTACCTTTCCTGTCCAGGCCGGCCTCACCGGCGCGGGTGAGCGTAGGGAGCGCCCGGGTCCAGGCCGAACAACTGGTTCGGCCGGTTCCCGGAAGCGCCCCCGCGGCCGGCTCACATGAGGTCTTTTTCGAAGAGAAGCAGAGCGCGACGTAGCTCGAAACGAGCCTTGCCGATGTTGCTACCCGCACGCTGTACCAGCAGCAGGTAGTAGCCCTTGGCGAGCGAGCTGATCATCAGTGTCATACGGTCGGTCGTGACCGCGAAGTGCTGCACTTTGCCTACAGCCAGCTCTTGATGGTTTTGAGAAATAGCGCGGACTTGTGCCATGAGCTCGGCCGAGAGCACCTCGAAATCAACGTCCTCCGACCTCTTGACAGATTCCACCGGGATGCCGTCACCGGCCACGAGCGCCAGCGCCATGAATCCGTCGATGTTGTCGGCGACCTGCTCGAGACGTTCAGTGAACATGATCTTCGCTCGCAGTCCGGATCTGTTGAATGTACTGCTCCAGCACGGCGATCTTGCGATCGGTTGCGTCGGAAACACTAGCTCCTTCGGCAACGGCTCGTTCGAGAAGGGCCTGTGCGGTGAGCGATGATACCGGCCTCTCCGAGCCGACGGAATCGTGTTCCTGGTTCTCTGGATCGGCGTCAGCCGAAGGTTCGCTCGAACCGGCGGGCTCGGTCTCTACCGAAGCACTCTCTTCGGGCCGCTCGGCGAGCTGCTCCGGCGTGTCCTGATGATCGGCCGCCGCCGCCGCCGCTGGCTCCCCTGACTGAGGCTGCTCGACCCCAGCATGATCCATCGTGGGTACTGATGCGGGAGGAACGACCTCGGGCTCCGTCGACTGAGGCTCGCTCTCCACCTCGGGTGCCTCTTCTTCGGCTACCAGAAGCGGATCGTCCGTCGTTTCCGACTCGCCCGGCGCGGGATCGGGCTCGGTTGGAGGCACCGGCTCGTGTGATGCGTCGTCGGGAACAGCTTGGATGGGTGCTTCGTCGGAATCCTGAGGCGAGATCACGTCGCCCTCAGGTGGGACTTCGGCCTCGAGTGCACCGGCTGCCAACCGCTGGATCTCGAGTTGCTCCAAACCAGCGAGGGCCGCTTCGTTGTCTTCTTCCTGTGCCAGGACGCGCTGGAAAATCGCTTCGGCTTCGTCCAAATGACCTTGCTTCAGGTAGAGCAGACCCAATGTAGCGGTCTCGGTCTCACCGTCCTCCTCGTCGGCTGAGTCGCTGGCCGCCTCGGCACCGCTGTCAGAGTCGTCCCGAGGAGCGCCTACCTGCTCCACTTCCTGACCTTCTTCCGCTTCCTCCGGCTCCGAATCAACGACTTCCGTCTGTTCCCAGAGACCCTCCAGGTCGGGATCTGTGGAAGCAGTCGGCGACGCCAAGTCGAAGAGATCTCCACCCCAAAGATCCCCTGTGGCCTCCTGCGATGTCGGCTCGTCGAAGAGATCTTCGTCCGATGGCTGAACCTCCTCCTCGATCACTGGCGCTGCATCGCTTTCCTCGGCCGGAGGATCGGTCGGTTCGAGCTCCCATTGGGCCTCAGCCGAGTCGTGCGTCGGGGAGGGTTGCTCCGCCTCGGCCGGCGGCTCCGATGTAGGTTGCTCCGCAGCGGCCAGCTTGGGCACTGCCGGCTCAGGTACAGCGGGCTCAGGCACCGCGGATTCGGGCATCGATTCAGCCTCGTCCGACCCGATACTTTCGATCGAAAGTCCCAACCTTCCCAGGTCGGGCTGGGTCCTGTGCTTGTCGCGTCCCGTATCGGATCTTGGAGCCTCGTGACCGGGAGAGTCGTCCTCGATCGGCTCGAACTCGAATGCCGGCGTCTCTGGCGTAGATCCAGATGCCGCTGGTTCGGCGTCCACCCCGTCAGGCGCTGAAGGCTCTGGTTTTGGTGCCACGGCGGGTTCCGACGCTACCGCGGGCTCCGGGGTCGCCGCCTGCACTGGATCGGTGGATTCCGCGGATGCGCCACCGTCCTTGAGGCTGGTCAGCCGGTACTCGAGATGACTCAGCTCGGGATCCCGGTCGTTCAGCAGCCGGTAGATGTTGAGCCGCTCCTCCGCCCTGTCCGTATCGCCCAGGAGCAGATAACACTCGAGGAGCTTCTTGTTCGCCTCGAGGTGAGCCGCGTCCTGCCGGATCACTCCTTCCAAAAGCTGGGCAGCGCCGGAGGGATCATCCAGTTCCATCTTGCAGCGAGCGAGCGCGACCCTTCCCCGTGGATCGCGAGGTCGATGCCGGAGACTGGTCTCCAGTACTTCGACAGCGTGATCGAGTTGACCGGCTTGGCGGTAGGCAGAAGCGAGCTGAAGATAGACCTTCGACGACGGATCACTCTCCCAAAGGAGCTTCAGTTCGTCCAATCTCTGGCTTGCGTCGTCGGTCATGCAGGGTTCCAGGTCGGTGGCCGGAAGACGGAAAGCGTATTGCGACTATTCCGGGATTATAGCCTCTCCCCGGTCAGGCGCCAATCGGCACAAGTCCGCATCGGACAATGCCCTTCCGCTCGTGGCCACCGCCCGAAGTACGAAGACCTGGCGCGCTACTCGACCCTGATCGTAATGACCTTACGGATCTCGCGACCATCTACAACGATGGATGCACTGACCGTGAAGGAGCCTGTGCTGTCATCTACCTCACTATCGGCCACGGTAAGAGTCGAGGACGCGATGCCTTGCGCGTTGCTCAGCGCCGACGACGGATTCAAGCTACCCTCGCCGGCCTCGAAGCCGACGACGACTTGGCCGATGGGGTCGCTGTTCCGATTCACTACCGTCGCGGTCAGCTCTACGGTACCCCCGCTGACCTGGATGGAGCGCGGACTGGCGTCGAAGAACAGATCGTTGGGTGCGTCGCTGATCGTGATGGTAACGCTCGCCTCTTCGCTGTTACGAAGAATCGCGGAGACACCACCCTCCCCTGGCTCGTTGCCGGCCGTAAAGGTGACGCGAGCTCTGCCATCCGCCTCGGTCTGTACTGAGTCGACCTGCGTGCCATTCACCGAAATCGTTCCGAGATTCGCGGTGAGGAGAATCTCTTCCCCAGCACCCAGGGGAAGGCTGTTCTCGTCGCGTGCCGTGATCGTCACTTCGGACGTCTCGAGGACGTCGATTGCGGAGGGATTCGCGCTGATCAATAGCGTAGGCTGCTCGGTGGATACCTCGATGCTGACACTGGCCGACTCGGCACCTGTGCCGGCTCCCGATCCACTACCGCCGTCACCACCATCGCCGCCATCACCTCCCCCGCCACCGCCGCCGCCTGATCCCGTGCTCAAGTTGGCGGTGACGCTCGCCGTACCAGCTCTACCGTCGGCCCGAAACACCGCGCGAGCAAACCCATCCGCTCCGATCGTCGTCACGGCAGGTTCGATCGTCCCGAGTGACGCGCTGAACCGAATCAAGGTTCCTTCCGGCAGGCGGTTACCTTCCGGTCGAAATCCTGTGACATTGATCTGAGCCGAGCCGTTCAATCCAATCTTCGTGGACGACGCCGTGATGGTCAGCGTCGTTCCAGCGGGAGCTGTCGGATGGTCGGCAGAGCTGCAGGAGAAGCCGAAGAACGCGGACAGGAGTAGCAACGGCAGGACGGGGTAGGCGACGGATCGAAAGCGCATCGAGTGCTCTGGGGAGTGTGATTCTGAGGCGGTACGAGTCCCGGAACGCGCCCGGGACCCTTCCGTTTTCGGTCTCGCGGGAGTATACGAATCGAGGCGACCACCCGTCCAGGCGGTCGCCTCGATTCCGAAGCACGAACTAGAGAACTCGCTCTACAGGTTGATGTCCTGGGACGTCATAGAGGTCAATCCATTCGAGTCCGTTACCGTCAACGTCACCGTATAGGGCCCCGCTGCGCCATATACGTTGGAGGTGTTCTGGGAAGACGACATACCGCCATCTCCAAAATCCCAGTCCCAACCCGTGATGGGACTCGAACCTGCCGTACTCGTGTCAGTGAAAGTGACGACGAGTCCGGCGATTCCTGTGGTGAACGAGGCGGTCGGTCCCGTGGCGACCGTGGTCACCTGGCAGGTCGTGTCAGCCGGCCGGTAGATGTAGGCCTCGGTTGCCGAGTCGGTGCAGCCTGTCGGTGTGTTCTCCACCTCGATGTCCACTGCAGTGTCCAGCTGACGTTCTCCGGAGCCACCAGATCCGTCCGTACAAGCTTCGGTCTGGAACGTCCCGGTGAACTGCGGCGCGATGACACTGACGGACGATCCGTCCGGACTCACGGAAAGCACCGTGGCGAGACGGCCGTCGATCATGACTCGTACCGGGGGATCGAAGCCCCGGAAACCGCCGCTGACACCGCTAATGACCACCGTATTCCCACCGCCCTCCGGACCTGATGCCGGATCGACCGACAGAATCACGGGCTCGATAGGTCGGTAGACGAAGTCGGGCCCGTTCGCATTCTCTCCGGTTTCGATGTTCGTCACACTCACGGGACCGGTAGCCGGTGAACAGCTATCCAGTTGTACGCCGCTCGCGTTGAACACGACTTCGGTTCCGGTGACGGAGGTGGGTGTCTGGCCCACACCACCGGCTTCCACGGCCACCGGCTCATCAAACCCCTGACCAAAGATCGTCACGGGGATGCCGCCGAAGTATGGAACCTCATTGGGCCCGACAGCCGAGATGAACATGCCCTCAGGACCTCTCCCGTACTGGAAGGCATCCTGGAGCTCCGCCTGCTGGCCACTGATGGGATCCCGTACGACCACATCCACGATGGAATTCGCGTTCCCCGCGTTGGGTCCGGTCGCAGAGGGCGTGATCGCCAGGATTCTGGTCCTGGTCACCTCCAGAACCGTCGCTTCGATCAACGGTCCGTCGGAGAAGAAGACCTGCGCTTCTTGGTTGAAACCGTCACCCCGGATCGTCACCTGTGTACCGCCTTCATTCGGCCCGGAGGCCGGCGTCACGGAAATCAGCAGGAGTTGCGTCGGTCCTGAAGAGTTCCGCGTGTAGGTGAATGCGTTCGGCAGGAAAGCGTCCTGAGCGAAATCGCTGTTCTTCGTCACAACGAGATTCACAGTGAGATTCTCGCCCGCTGGCAGATCGATTCGCGGCGTCACGGCCGAGAACGACGTCGAGCTCTGGATCAACACTCCTGTCATCGCGACGCAGTCGGAGCCGGTCGAGACAGTCGACGTTCGGCAGAGCGCAGCATTCATCGGGAACTCGAAGTTCGAGCCCGTCACCGTGACGACCGTGCCACCCTCAGGCGGTCCGAAAGTCGGCGTGAGTTGGGTCAGCCCAAATACTCCAGTCGTATCGTCTGGAGTTTCGACGATCGAGATGTTGGCCGTGCCGAAGCTACTCTCCAACTGCGCGCGCACCACGACGGATCCGGGAGAATCGAATCCTTCGACACTGATGGTCGCTCGTGCGGATCCGGTCTCGTCAAACTCCACAGCGACGCTAGAGCCCTGAACTCCGTTGGGAGCGGTCAGCACTCCGGCGGACGTCGAGACCACCGCTTTGGTCCCTTCCGGAACACGGCTTCCGTTGGACGCGCGTGTCGCCGTGATCGTGACGAAGCCGGTGGTTTGCGAGTCTCCGATGGTGAACTGGTTCGGACTGACCGTCACCGTGATGTTCCAGGTCGTCGCCTGGCCTCCGGTGACCGGAGTCTGAGCCTGCTGCGTCGGTGCCGTCGGAGAATCTGCGTCGCAAGACACGAGAAACAATGCGAACGGCAAGAGCGCGGCTGCGAGAATTGATTTGAGTCGGCTAGAGGCCTTCATGTCGGCTCCCCTTTTCGGGATCTTGAATCCGGTCTGTAGTTCCACGTTCCGGGATCAGAAGCTCGTGACCAAGGACGGAACGAACTCGACGGTCTCGCCGCGAAGGCGACTTGCTACTTCTTCTCCACCTCGGGTGCGGCCAAACACCCGAACGTTGACATTCAGCCGGATGTAGTCGTTCCCTGTCTCTTTGTCGACGGCACCGTTCTCGAAAAGGAGATCGGAGAGCGGTTCGGCGCGCATCTGCTCGATGCCTAGCACCGGGATGTTGCTATACGTCAATGTCCCGTCAGCAGGTACCGTTCCGAGAAGCTGCACCACATATGGGACCGGTACTCGCGTACCTGTGTCAGCCCGTGTATACGTGACCTCCATCGTAGAGATCTCGACGTCCATTAGACTCGAGATCCCAGCGTCGGGATTCACCGCGATGCTGTCGATATTCATCTGCCCGATCGTCACTCGGTTTTGGTCGTTCACACCGACGATAGTTGGTGCGGACTGAAACTCGACCGTGAGAGCGATACCTCCGGCATCGTTTTCTTGCAGGGGCTCGTCGCATCCCCAGAGGGCCAATGCCAAGAGTACGAGCACCAATCGGATTGTGGCGCGTAGGCCTTGGAATCGCATGTTGGATTTCTCCCGCTTCGGATGGATCTGTTTGGTACTCATGACATCAAGCTCACTGTCGTTCACCGATCGCATCAGAGCTGCACGATTCGAGGCGTGATGAAGATCATCAGCTCGGTGTTGAGATCGTTGCGGTCCTTGTTTCGGAAGAGATATCCCAGGATGGGAACGTTGGCCAGACCCGGCACGCGATCTTCACCCTGATCGGTTTGGATCTCGTAGATACCGGCGATCACCGCCGTCGCTCCATCGCGGACCAGAACGCGTGTCGAAGCGTCCTTGGTTTGGAGCGGCACACCGGTTGCCCCCGGCACCTGGAGGGCGAAGACTGGCGTGCGCTTCGCGATGTTGAGCTCCAGCAGGACGGTACCTTCGGCGGTGACCTGCGGCGTCACTCGAAGCTGCAGCGTGGCGTTGATGTACTGGACGGAGATCGTCCGGTCACTGACCGTCTGCACCGGAATCTGGAAGCCGCTCTGGATGGAGGCGGGACTGTTGTTCAGTGTCGTGACCCGCGGTGCGGAGACGACGTTGATCAGACCTTCGTTCTCTGCTACCTGCAGACGGGCATTGAGTCGGAAGGTGTCCAGGATGTTCCCCATCGCGAGATTGAGAAAGCCATTGGCACCACCCGTCAGGAGCCCAACACCACCGTCGCTCTGGACGTTGTTCGGAAAGATAAGACCGGTGGTGTTTCCGTTTTCTTGATCGGCCGTGTAGTTGTAACCCCACTGGATGCCGAGCGTTCTGGAGAAGTTCTTGTTCGCCTCGACGATGCGCGATTCGATCGTCACCTGCGGCTCGGGGACGTCGAGGTTGTCGATCACTGCGAGAACCGTGTCGATACGATCCGGAACCTCGCTGATCACCAACGTGTTCGTCGGCTGGTAGACCTCGATGGTCGCCCGTCGGCTCAGCAACTGGCTCGCGACACTGCGGCGCAGCACCGACGCAACGGTCTGAGCCCGTGCGTAACTGAGACTGCGCATGACGGTACGCAACGGAATCGACTCGGCACGTGCCTTGCGCAGCCGAGCCTCCGCAGCGGCTTCGCTCTGGAGCTGGTCTAGAGGAGCGATCCTCACGATGGTTCCATCGATATCCATGCCCAGATTGTTGATCTTGAGGATCTGCTCCATCGCCTGATCCCACGGCACTGAGTTGAGCTCCACGGTCACAGAACCGCGGACTCCAGGCTGGATGACGAGGTTCAGGTCGCTGATCTTGGCGAACGAACGGAGGGTCTCCACGAGATCGGCGTTCCGTAGGGACATGCTGATCGGTTCACCAACGTATTCCCGATCATTGCGACTGACGACGACGGAGCCGAAGGACTCGAGGATTCTGTCCCGCCGGTCTTCCGGATCGTTGGCGTCGACTTGCTGGGCTTCGAAGAGAGCTACGTCCTCTCCGCCCGCAGCGGGCCGCGGTGGCGCTGCCGGCGGCTGATAGACCGGAATCTCGGTGGATCCGGAGTCTGCCGTACCCGTCGAGTCATCTGAAAGGTACTCGGAGTCAGAGGTCTCGGCGACCATGGTCGGCGGCTCTGAGTAGGTTTCCTCGGTAGTTTGGTAGTCATCACCCGTTTGGGTACCAGCATCGGCCATGTTCGCCACTTCGACTGGCTCTTCACCGGTGTCGGCCTGCGACGCGACAGCAGTCTCGGGCATGAAGTCTGCCGAGCCGAAGCTGATGACCAACCCTGTCGATGTCCGAGCTACGACAGGTGTTTCGAAGATCGAAAGATCGAACACGACTCGCGCAACCGGCTCCGGACGTGGTTTGAACTGGCCAATGCGAATCTGTTGCACCTGACCGCTACCTACTGGAATCGTGGACCGCGCTCCGGAATTCACCACACCTTCCAGGTCGAGCACGAACCGGTCTGGATTCTGGAGCCGGAAAGTCGAGTAGGCGAACTCGCCGTCACCGGCAACCTCGATCGCAGTCGCACCGTTCCGCTCTTCAACCATGACCTCGTAGAGCTGCGTAGCCGCGACTCCTGTAGGCGCCGGTCCGACCTGCGGTGCATCCGGCGTACCGTAGGTCTGTGGTATGCCACCGCCGTTCGACGCCGAAACAACCTGGGACGGAGTGCCTTCCGAAGCCGCCTCTTCGTAACTGGCGACCTCCGACGGATCCTCTTCCTCGATCGGCTCGTAGGCCAGCTCGATGTCACCAGCGCCAGCAATGGCCATCAGATCGAGGATCAGCGCATTGCCTTCACTGCTCAAGGAGTGCTCGCTCGTCTGGCGGGTGCGCACCGTCATCCGCGTCATCGGACGTTCACCGTCGTCGAGGCTCTCCACCTCCACGGCACCCACCAGACCGGCGGCAGGCTCCAGGCCGGTCACCATGGCCGCAGGGCGAGAGTTGGGGAGCTCGATCACCAGATCACCTTCCGTGTTCCGGAAGCTGGTCCAGACCAGGGAGCGATCGGCATCCACCCGGATCGAGGCGCCCTCCTCGCTCTCGTCGATCGAGAGATCGACGATCTCGGCGGGTTGACGGACCTGCGCGGAAGCCACCGTGTCGGAACCGCTGGTGTCTCCGCTCGTCGCCACATCTTGCCGTGCAGAGGAACAGCCGAAAAGGCTGGTCGCGAGGACGAGAGCGAGCACGGCTCGCCAAGCGCTGCCTCGGCGCGGCCGTCGTCTCGTGTCCGTGTTGCTCGTCATGTGACTAGCCTCCTGGGAACGGTGGGTCTTCTCATCGATCGGTTGGATGCTATGCATCTGCGGCCTCGGTTGGTTGTCGAACACTTCCGTCCCCTCAGACCCGCGGGTCGAGTTTCTTCACTACTTCCCTAAACGGCTTCAGAGAGTTGGGATCGTCCGTATCCTGTTTGAATACGACCTCGTTCAACGTCATACTCACCACTTCTCCGTCCCAGAGCTGATCGCCTGGCCGGATCAGAAAACTCGTGTCTTGGCTCGTGGAAACGACCTGCGCCACAGGCCCTTCGGGCAGCATGAAGATCCCCTGCACCGCGATCTCGTCCACCAACAGGCCTGGCACGCCCTCGGGGCGCTCGCGATCTTCGTCAGGATCTGGAGCGCGCTGCACCAGCGAACGGAAGGGATCTCGCCTGGCTCCCGGGTCATAGCTATAGGTGCCAGGATCGCTCATGACTTCCGAATCTTGCTCCAGCAACTCGTCGACTGCACCGAAGTCCACAGCCTGTTCTCCGAATGCGCCCAGGTCACCCATCCCTTCGTCGATCACCTCTTCCGTTTCGGAGGGTTCAGGATCGGCATCTTCGTCCTGGGCGAGGGCAGGCAGAACTCCAACGCAACAAACCAGGAGTATCGGCAACAGCCAAGCAGGAATGCCTCGGCTATGAGAATTCTTCATAGCGAGTCTCCCTCTTCCGTATCTTCGATGTAAAGGTAGGTCTTGAGTGTGAATGTCGCGCTCACGGTGTGCGCACCCGATTGCTTCTGAGTGAGGATGCGTAGGTCTTCGATGTTGATGATTCGCGAAAAACGCGATACGCGATCAAAGAACAACGCGAGGTTGTGATACGTAGCGTCGACGTTGATCTGGATCGGCCACTCGTAATAGAACTCGCGCTCGGACTGCCGGCGCGGCGTAAACCGCAGCAAGTTGAAGTTTCCCTGTTCGGCGAGAAGCCGGACCCGACGTAGCAAGTCTTCCGTGTTCCGTCGCGCGGGCAACACAAGCAGTAGCTTCTCGAGCTCCAGCTCGAGGTTCTGCACCACCTCTTCGAATTGCGGCAGGCTCCGTTGCGCAGTGCGCGCTTCGTTGATTTTCTTTTCGAGCTCGGCATGCTGACCTTGCATTCGCCGAATCGCGTTGTTCATATCATCGAATTTGGCGACCTTGGCTCCGATGACGATGGCTGCCGCCAGCCCGGCCGCAACAGCCGCAGACACGTACCACGGCTTCCCTTCGAGCCCAGTCTGGAATCCTTCTGCCATTTCTTCGCCCCTTGTTCGACGAGAACTTCAGGCACACGGCCTAGAGTTCGTCATCCTCCACGTCGGCCTCGACAACCGGCTCGACGCCTTGCAGCTCGAGCAACTTGGCCGTGGAAAATTTGAACCCGAGCTGGAACTGGTACAACGTACCGCTGTCTCGACTGATCGGCCCGGACTCAGGTTCGGCAAACCACTCCACATTCACCAGGTTCTCGATGAATTGCGCTACTGCGTTCGTATTGAAGGCCGAGCCTCTCAGGGTGACTTCAGAACCCTTGATGCCCATCTCACTGAGCCACAGCAGATCGGGTAGCGCCTTGGAGACTTCGTCCATCACGTGAACAGGCCCGCGTTGATTTGCGGTCAGGTTGGTAATGACCTCGATCTTGGTGGTCAGCTCCGCCTGCTTCGCCTTGAAAGCTTCGACTTTCTTCACGTACTCATCGAGCTCCTGAAGCTCTGCCTGGGCTGTGCTGATCTTGCTCCGCCAGCTCTTGACCTCGCTGTTGAGCTGCCACCACCAACCACCCGCCACGAGCAGCCCTACTGCGGCACCGATACAGAGAATGATCAGAGAGGGATCTTGGTCGCCGAAACCCATCTTCGGCTTGGCCGAGCGAGCTACGACAGGACGGCGCCCCTCGGAGAGTAGGTTGATGCGAATCATGGTGCCTAGTCTCCTACCCGCCGGATGGCCAAACCGACCGAAACGGCCAACATAGGCGCGATCGACTCCAGCCATTCACGATTGAAATCGCTGTCCTTGAACTGGACGTTGCGGAACGGATTGAGCAGCTCCGTAGGTACTCCGAAGCGCTCGCGAAGCACTTCCTGCAGATTGGTCGTCAATGCACAGCCGCCGGACAGAACGAGCTCGTCGACCGGGCCTTCGGAGGAAGTCGCTCCGAAGAAGTCGAAGGTCTTCTGGATCTCGTTGGCCATCTCCGCCGACACGCCGTCGAGCACCTTGCGGGCGTCGGCCGGTGAGTACGCGCCTACCGACTCACCGCGCTTCAGAAGCTCCGCTTGATCGAAGGAAAGGTTGAATTCGCGCTGCAACGCTTCGGTGAATTGATTGCCGCCGAAAGAGATGTCGCGCCAGAAGACACTCTGCCCCCTCGCTACGATGTTGATATTGGTGACACCTGCGCCCATGTTGATCAGCGCGACGTTCTTGAGCGGATCGAGCTCGTAGTTCAGCTCGTACGCGTTTTGGATCGCGAACGCATCGACATCGACGATCGAGGGGCTCTTGCCGCTCTGGGAGATGACCGACACGTAATCGTTGACCTTCTCCCGCTTCACCGCCACCAGGAGAACCTCCATCTCCTCGCGGCCGGGATCGTCCGAAAGAGTGACGTAGTCGAGACGCACATCATTGATGTCGAAGGGAATGTGCTGCTCGGCTTCCCACTGAATCGACTCGGCCAGCTCTTCGGGAGCCATCTGAGGGAGCTCGATTTTCTTGATGATCACCGAGTGGCCCGACACCGACGTGGCGAAATTCGCCGTCTTGACGCCGGTCTGGTCGTTGAGCTTGCTAATGGCGTCGACGACCAGGGAGCTATCCATGATGGAGCCGTCGACAATGGCTTCGGGGGAGAGGGGCTCTACGCCGATCCTCTGAAGCAGAAACTGGCCACCCTTCTTTTCCTTCAGCTCGACGAGCTTGATGGTGGCGCTCCCTATGTCCAATCCGACAACCCCTTTGGAGCGTGACAAGAACACCGTCGTCTGCCTCTTGGTCTCTCCGTTTCCGATGCCCCGGTGGGCGGCGAAAACTCAGTATTGATGCGCACTTAGAACCGAATCTTCGAACGTTCTCGGAGCGTAGCAGCGGTTTCTCATGGTGTCAAGATTCAGCATTCGCTTTTTGCTATAAGTCGGCTCACAAGGCGGAATAGAGCCTCCTGGGCCCCACTAATCCGACCCTTCAGGTGCGCACGGACTGCGTGACAGCGTGGCTTCCGCGGGTCACGTGCAGTACCCCCGGAACGTTCTCGATCGCGTGTGCCAAACGGTCGAGATGCTTGCGGTTCTTGACTTCGACGACAACGTCGATCAGGCCACGTCCCGTTTCGACGGCCTCGGCTTCGAACTGCCGAATGTTCGAGGATTCGCGGGCGATGACGTCGGTGAGCCGGGCCAGTATCCCCTTGTGATCCTCGGTCTCGATCATCAACGAGACGGGAAAGACCCGGGCTTCGTTGGCCTTGGCCCACTCGACCTCCACCACGCGCTCGCGGTCATACGACAGCTTCTTCAGGTTCGGACATCCGACTGCATGCACGCTGATGCCACGGCCGCGCGTGACGTAGCCCACGACCGGCTCGCCCGGCACCGGCTCGCAGCACTTGGCCAGGCTGGCGAGGAGATCTCCGTGTCCTTTCACCAAGATCGGTCCCTTGCCGCCAAACGGCAGGAAGCGATCCACTGCGCGGTCGACGGCGCGACGCCACCCGGACTCGGCTTCCTTCTCGTCCTGATCGACGAGCGCGGCGATCACTTGCTTGAAGGGTGTCTTGCCGTAGGCGACGCGCTGGTACAGGTCTTGAACCCTGGCCAGGCCCTCACGCTGGAGGTAACTGGCCAGCTTTTCGCCATCGAGGACCTTCTTGGGCGCCAGATCGAGCTTCCTCAACTCACGCTCGAGAATGCGTCGACCGATCGCCTCGGCTTCCTTGGCCTGTTCTGTATTGAGCCAATGTCGGATCTTCGAACGAGCTCGGGTGGTGACGACGTAGTTCAGCCAGTCGCGACTCGGATGACGTTGCGGCGAAGTCAGGATCTCCACCATGTCGCCGTTGCGCAGGGAAGTCTTGAGCGGTACCAATTTCCCGTTCACGCGTGCGCCGGAGCAGTGATGTCCGATGTCGGTATGGATCCGATAGGCGAAGTCGAGGGGCGTGGCGCCTCTAGGGAATGACTTGACGTCGCCCTGAGGCGTGAAGACGTAGACCTCGTCAGGATAGAGGTCGATCTTCAGCGCGGTGAGGAACTCCCGCGGATCCTGCACTTCCTTTTGCCACTCCAGCAACTGTCGCAGCCACAAGATATTCGGATCGTTGTCGGCGCGGTCAGAGCTCTCGCCCTCTTTGTACTGCCAGTGCGCCGCGATACCTTCCTCTGCCACTAGGTCCATCTCTTCGGTGCGTATCTGTACCTCGAACGGCTGACCTTTCTCGCCCACCACCGTCGTATGCAACGACTGATAGAGGTTGGGCTTGGGCATGGCGATGTAGTCCTTGAACCGACCCGGAATAGGCCGCCAGTTCTGGTGCACGACACCGAATGCCGCGTAGGTATCTTTGAGATCGGAAGTGATCACGCGAAACGCCAAGAAATCATAGAGCTGCGAGATGTCGATGCCCTGGCGTTGGAGCTTCCTGAAGATCGAGTAGTACCGCTTCACTCGATAGCTGATCTCCGCGGCGATGCTGGCCTGCTCGAGGGCTCTGGTGAGTTGCCGCGCGATGCGCTGGATCGAGGACTTGGCGGCGCGCATCTTGTCGCGAAGCTTGGTATCGAGCTCGGCGAACTGCCGCGGATAGCGATAGTAGAAGGCCAGATCTTCGAGCTCGCCTTGAAGCTTCGACATTCCCAAGCGAAGTGCGATCGGGGCGTAGATCTCCAACGTTTCCGAAGCGATTCTCCGCCGGGAATCGGGCGACATGTGCTCCAGGGTCATCATGTTGTGAAGCCGGTCAGCCAGCTTGACGAGAATCACCCGCAGATCTTTCGCCGACGCCAGAATCATCTTCCGAAACGTCTCGGCCTGTGCCTGGTCACGCCGTACGTATTCGGTCATCGAGATCTTGGTGACGCCGTCCACCAACTCGGCGATATCCCTGCCGAACTCTTTCTCCAAGACCTCTTTCGTCGTCAGCGTGTCTTCGAGGACGTCGTGGAGCAGACCCACCGCGACACAGGTCGCGTCGAACTTCAGATCGGCGAGAATGTAGGAGACGTACACCGGATGCGTCAGGTAGGGCTCACCTGACTTGCGCCTCTGATCACGGTGTTTCTCGGCACTGAACTCGTGAACACGGCGCAGCAGATCGTGATCGAAAGCCCGATCGTGCTGTTCCAGACGTTCGACGACGAGGTCGAAGTCGACGTTCTTACGCGGGCGGATCGGTGGCTTCGGCAGACGCTTTACCATCGGCCGCACTCCACGCGAGTCGCGCCGTCGTCCACGCCGGCCGAGACCTAACCCGTCCCGCCGGAAGCGTCCGTCGCATCCGACGTCACAGTGCTCGAATCCTGTCCCGATTCCGCAGCTACCAGCTCGCCGAAAACAGCGAAGAGCTGATCCTGAATACGCTGTGCCGAATCGTCACCTTGCGGGTAGACGTAGGTGAGCCGCAGGACCCGATCTCCTGCGGGATGTACGGTGAAGATGATCGTCTCCTCCGTTGCGGTGCCATCTTCGGCCGCGAAATGCCCACGAGAATAAAAAGCTGTGCCGAGGGGTCCGCCCAACTCGCGCTGGCCTTTGAACTCTCCGCCACGCTCTTCCAGGTGAGCCTTGTGCTCTTCGATCGCTGCCACCAGATTGACGCCTCCCGCATCCCTGGGCTCGTCGGCGCGAATCGTCAGCTCGCCCGCGGTGGAGTCATCGGATGGGACGAGGGAGATGGTTCCACCCTCGTTCGAAGAAACCCGAAAGAACGGGTCGAGCTGGGCCACGGCGACGCCGAGATCGACGTTCTCCACGCGGGTTCCTTCCGACGAGGCCGTGGTCGTGTCCTCCGTATCTGGCGCCGGCTGGCAGGCGGCGACGAGAACGAGAAGAGCGAAGAGAGGTAGGAATCGCAGCGAGGAGGACATGGGATCTCCAGACATAGTGACTTCGTGGCTTCGAAGGGAGCCGACACCTAGAGGTGCCGCAGCTGGGGTGACTAGGCCCAGTCTATTTTAGCCGACTCCGAGACTCGTTCAGATCAACGAATCGGATCGACCACACCACCGTGGCCGCCGCCCTTGCGCGGGTCCCCAGCGGCTTCGTAGGAACCATCGGCCCGCATTCGGACCGCCTGGATCTGCGCGATCGATTCCTTGATGTCTACGCGATGACCGCGGCGCTCCAACTCCGCCCGGGTTTCTGGCGACAGTGCATCCGGCTCGTAGTAGACCGCATCAGGTAGCCATTGGTGGTGAACTCGCGGACGGTCGAGAGCCTGTTGGAGCCCAGCATCGTCGACCGCCAAGGCGACGAAAACCTGCATCGTACCGGTCGGAATTCGCGAGCCACCTCGCCCGCCGAGTACCAGGATCTCCTCGCCGGCATCCGTGCTTTTCCAGGCCACCGTCGGACTCATGGACGACAGCATCTTCTTTCCCGGGCGTACGACGTTGGCCTCGCCCTGTACCAAACCATACTCGTTCGGCTCCTGCACCGCTGCGGCGAAGTCGTCCATCTCGTTGTTGAGAAAGCCGAATCCCGGCACCCACAGCGCACCGCCGAACAGGCCGTTGAGGGTCGTCGTCACCGAGACCGCGTTGCCGTCTTTGTCGATGACCGAGATCTGCGTGGTGTCCGCAGACTCAGCGCCTGCATCTCGTGTGACCCGGCTCCACAGCCGCACGGTTGCCGAATCGGTCGCGGTTTGCCGGTCGAACGATCCCCAGCGGTCGGTCAGCCATGCTGGCTCGGTGAGATCGGAGGCGGTCGCGCCGGTCGTCGTGGGGTCGCCGAGCAGAAAGCGATCGGCAAACGCACGACGCCATGCCTCGGCCATCAGATGGGTTCGGTCGGCACTCGATGGCTCCGTCGAAGGAAGGCCACCTCGATCCATCATCCACAACGACGACGCCATCAAGATCGCTCCCGACGACGGCAGATCGGCACCGGCCAACTGCCAGCCAAACGCTTTATAGCGGACCGGTTCCCGCCAAGTCGGTAGGTAGCTCTCCAGATCTTGCAGCGACAAGATTCCGCCGTACTTCTCCGAGATCTCGACGATGCTCTTCGCGACCTCCCCGATCACCAAGGCCCTCGGCCCCAGCTCCGCGTAACGGCGCAGCGTCGAAGCCAGCCTCGGAAGCTTGACCACCGTTCCGGGTGTCTTCGGCCGGTCACCATCGAACCAGACGGCGGTGGTTTCCGGGAATCGCGCCAGACGCGCCTGGTCCTCGACCAGCGAGTCATGGGTCCTCCGGCTGATCGGGAATCCGTCTTCCGCCAGACGTATCGCCGGGGCTACCACCTGTGGCCACTCCAGAGCACCTTGAGCCCGGTGCAACTCGTAGAGACCTGTCGGCGAGCCCGGCACGCCGGCGGCCAGAGGGCCGTTCCAGGACTTGTCGCGATCCGGCTTGCCGTCGGCTCCGAGATACATGTCTCGATGGGCCGCAGCAGGAGCAACCTCCCGGAAGTCTAGAAACCGGACGTTACTGATTCCCTCGCGGGCGGTACCGGGATAACGCGTCACCGCGAAACCTCCCCCACCCAGGTTGCCGGCCTCCGGCCCGACGACTGCCAACGCGAGAGCCACGGCCACAGCTGCATCGGTCGCGTTGCCGCCGCTGCGCAAGATCTCGAGACCGGCCTCGGTCGCCAGCCGCTCGTCGGAAGACACTGCGCCACCCGATCCAGTGACCGGCGGTCGGGACGCGCCGAAGGTTGCCGGGCCAACCAACCCGAGCAAAGCCACGGCTACCCATCGGCGGAGGCCAAGAGCACGGGGACGCCGGCGCGTCGTCACAGCTCCTTCATCTCGGTGACGATGCCCTGCACTGCCTTCTTCGCATCTTCGAACAGCATCATCGTGTTCTCGTACTCGAAGAGCTCGTTCTTGATGCCGGCAAATCCCGGCGAAAGGCTGCGCTTGATCATGATCACGGTAGCGGCATTCCAGACCTCGAGCACCGGCATGCCGTAGATCGGGCTGCCCGGTGCCTTCTCCGCTGCAGGGTTCACCACGTCGTTGGCACCGACGATGATCGCAACGTCGGTATTGCGGAATTCCGGATTGGCGTTGTCCATCTCCAAGAGTTGCTCGTACGGCACGTCGGCTTCCGCCAACAGGACGTTCATGTGGCCCGGCATGCGCCCAGCCACCGGATGGATTGCGTAGGCCACTTTGGTTCCGCGTTTCTCCATCTGGTTGGCCAGCTCTCGGACGGCGTGCTGCGCTTGAGCGACCGCGAGACCATAGCCCGGCACGAACATCACCGACTCCGCGTTCTCGAGTACCAGCGCCGCCTCTTCGGCGCTGAACGAACGAACAACACCGTATTCGGCGGCGGCGCCCGAAGTGGCCCCAGCGTCGGCTTCCATTCCGAAGCCACCGAACAACACATTGGCGAGTGTCCGGTTCATCGCCACGCACATGATCTGGGTCAAGATCAAGCCAGAAGCACCGACCAAAGCCCCCGAGATGATCAGCACGTTGTTCTGCAGGACGAAGCCGGTGGCCGACGCGGCGAGGCCCGAATAGCTGTTGAGGAGAGAGATGACCACCGGCATGTCGGCACCACCGATCGGGATCACCAGCATGACTCCCAGGATCAGACTGAGTACCAGGACCAGGACGGCGACCATCGACAGTGTGGCCGGATCGGATACGCTGAACATCGCCCAAACTCCGAGGCCCAGAGAGCCGGCGAGTAGCAGACCGTTGAGCACATGTCGGCCCGGTAGCAGGATCGGGTTGCCCGACATCTTGCCCGCCAGCTTGGCGTAGGCCACCACCGAGCCCGAGAGCGTCAGGGCACCGATCAACATCGAAAGCACCGTGGTGACGCCGGGTGCGTGCGCCAGCACGGCCACAGCCGTCTGTCCGGACCCTGGTTCGATGACCGAACCCCAGAGCACCGATGAAGCGACTAGCGCCGAAGCGCCACCGCCCGATCCGTTGAACAGCGCAACCATCTCGGGCATCGACGTCATCTCGACTTTGACGGCGGCCACTGCTCCCACGAGCCCGCCGACCGCGAGGCCGATGAGAATGAACGTGTAGTTGACGACACCCATCTCGACGAGGGTTGCGAGGACCGCGATCAGCATGGCCAGCGACGCGAGAGCATTGCCGCGGCGTGCGGACTTGACTCGCGTCAGCCCTTTCAAGCCCAGGATGAAGAGAACGGCCGACAGCAAATAGAGGGTAGGGACGAGAAAGCTCATGTCTGCGGCGTCCTATTTTTTCTTCTTGCCGAACATGCGCAGCATGCGGTCGGTGACCAGGAAGCCGCCCACCACGTTGATGGTGGCGGTAATGATGGCGAAAAGGCCGAGCAGAGTGGACGTGTTGGGATCGGCGCCTTGCGCAGCGACCAAGGCGCCGACGATGGTGATGCCGGAGATGGCATTGGCGCCCGACATCAGCGGGGTATGCAGTGTCGGCGGGATCTTGGTGATGATCTCGAAACCGACGAAGATCGCCAGCACGAACACATAGAGTCCTATCAAGAGCGGGCCCATCACGACGGCTTCGGTCATGCCGTACCTCCTTCTATCGCTTCACGCGTGGGTGCGTGTCGGATCTCGCCATCGTGTGTCAGAAGCGCACCGTCGATGACTTCGTCCTCGAAGTCGAGCTTGGGCGCTGGCTGCTCCGCGTCTTTGTCGAGGATGCTGTCCAGCAAAGCCCAAATATTGCGAGCGTAGAGCTGACTGGCATCCACCGAAGTCTCAGCCGGTAGGTTCGACGGGCCCAGGATCAAGACTCCGTGTTCCGTGACCTCCTCACCGTCCTTGGACAGCTCACAGTTGCCTCCCTGGGCCACGGCAAGATCGACCACGATCGAGCCTTCCTTCATGCCTTTCACCATCTCTTCGGTGACCAGGGTTGGCGCCTTCTTGCCCGGAATCAGCGCCGTGCAGATCACGACGTCGGCCTGGGAGACGTGACGGGTGACGATCTCCCGCTGCCGGCGGAGAAACTCCTCGCCCATCTCGCGAGCGTAGCCGCCCTCGCCTTCCCCGCCTCCCATGTCGGGCAGCTCGATGAACTTCCCACCCAGGGATTCGACCTGCTCTTTCACCACGTCGCGGATATCGGACACTTCCACGACGGCCCCGAGCCGCTTGGCGGTTGCCACCGCCTGAAGGCCAGCGACACCGGCTCCCATGACCACGACTCTGGCCGGCGGAATCGTCCCAGCAGCGGTCATCAGCAGCGGGAAGTACTTGCCGAGCCGCTGAGCCGCCAGGAGCACGGCCTTGTATCCGGCGATCGACGCCTGGGACGACAGCGCGTCCATGGCCTGCGCTCGACTGATGCGGGGCACCAGTTCCATCGCCAGGCAGCTCACACGGCCTTCCTTCAGAGCCTTGATCTCGTCGTGGTTCTGGTGAGGCGCCATGAGCGCTACAACCATCGAGGACTGCTTCATCTGCGCGAGGTCCGACGCCGGGGGCGAGAGAACGCTGAGGATCAGATCGGCGTCGGCAAAGCTGGCAGACCGGTCGGTCGAGATTCCGGCGCCCACATCCTCGTAGGTCGCGTCGGTGAAATGAGCGCCGGCGCCGGCGCCCTGCTCGATCGCCACCGCGAGACCAGCTGCGACCATCTTCTTGACAGTCTCTGGCGTCACCGCCACGCGGGTCTCACCCGGGGCAATCTCTTTCGGAACGAAGACGTTGACCATGAACGGTTCCTGTGGGCTGTTTAGAGCTGAGAGCGAGTCCCGTTCCGAATGCCGCTTTGCACAGCATTCCGAGACCTGAACTGGCGTGGCCTGGACTTTCGTTGCGGATCCTAACGGGGAGACCCGCGGCTCGCAAGCACACCGTGGAATGCCTTACAAGGCAGGCATCCGCCCCGGAAAACCAACAACGGCGCGAGCCTCGGTCTCAGACGCCGGTCACGATGCAGTAGCCCCAATTTGCCATCACCAGAACGACCGCCAGGCCGAAGACCCACTTTGGAACCCGACGCGGCAGACTGGGTAAGTCACGCCGCGACAAGGACCAAGCGCCCGCGACCAGCCCGCCGACGATGAACACCGACCAAGCGAAGCTCTGCAGCGGAAAGGACACGAATGCGTGCGCCACGTCGAGCTGCGCCAAGGCCAGCGCAGCTCTCGTAGTGCCGCAACCTGGACAGGGTACACCGGTCAGGGCCTTGATCACGCAGAAGGAATCGGAGCGTTCGGCGAGCCACGGTGCCAGCGGCGAAATCAAGATCGACAGCGCAGAGACAGATCCCCAGAGGAGTCCGAGTTGGAATCCTCTGGGCTGAGGACTGTCCGGGTTCACGGCCAGTGAGCTCCCTCAGAGAAACTCAGAGAAAGATCGCGCTGATCGTATTGAAGATCATCGCCAGCACTCCGCAGCCGCCGCATATTGCCAATGGGATCAAGGCATACAGAGCCTGCTGGTCGGTGCATCGATGGGCGCGGGGCAGACCGATGTAGCTCAAGTAGCCGAACGCTCCCAGGTGCAACAGCGAGCCGACGATAGGAATGATCCCAAGGACGCCGGAAACCGAGGCGTAGGCGACCACCTTGAAGGATCCTTCGAAGCCAGTCTGGGAGGAGTTCAATCCGCCGGCCAAGCTCAGGATGCCATGGAAGATCCCTGCCATGAGGAACAGCATGATCACGATCACGACCGGAGCAACGATGATCACCACGATCCCCATCATCATCCCGATGCCGCCGGCGGCGGCCATGGCTCCCAGGCCCGAGGAGCTACTGAAGAGGGCACCCCAGAGCACGCTGAACAATACGTTGAACAACGTAACGGCCAGGAGGATCAAGCCGCCGAAGAGCAGCGGCTGTACATAGTCGCCATCGGCGCGGATCCGCCCGAAGGCCTCCGCGGGCTGCTGCACGACGAGCTTCACCGTGTCGACGAACGCACCCACGAAGCCTCTCTGCTCTCGCTCCTCCCAAGGAATCCGCGGGCCGTCGGCTCGCGGCCCACCTGATCCTGCTCCCCCACCCGGCGGCGGAGCGGCGGGAGGCGGCGGCGATGCCGGAGGCGGTGGTGGCGAGTCGGAAGGCGGGGTGGGAGGTGCAGGATTCTGGGAATCGCTCATCGACAAGTCTCCTGGAGCCGAAGAAGGAAAGACACGAACGGCACGTGCTCGGGCGGGCGAACTAGGGGATCTTACCCGCTCTCAGTCTACGACAGGTGTCGTGAACTCATGGGTGAATACGAGAATTGCTGCGGGAGACCGCCACACGACGACGGTCGCCCGGCGGCGCCTATAATTCTCGTTGGCCCGTCGGCGATTGCCGAGGGACCAGACATTCGGAGGACTTCTATGGAGCGTGACCGTGAGACCGTCAAACCGCCTTCTCTCTTCCTGCTCGCGTTGGAAGGACGTGCTCTCTGGGAGCTGGCGACGACCTACGCGACGTCACCGATTCTCGACCGGGGTCCCCAGGGCGACGGTCACCCCGTCATGGTGTTACCCGGCTTTGTCGCGTCCGGCATCTCTACCCGGCCACTCCGGAAGTTCCTGCAACGCAACGGTTGGCGCTCCCACTGTTGGAAGCTCGGCCGCAACTTCGGGCTCGACCCGCATCTCGAAGCCGAGCTGATCGAACGCCTTCGGCAGCTCCATCGGCGCTATCGACGCAAGGTCAGCCTCGTAGGTTGGAGCCTGGGAGGGGTCTACTGTCGATGGCTAGCCAATCACAAGCCCGAATGGGTACGTTGCGTCATCTCACTCGGCAGTCCGTTCAACGACGACCACCGGGCCAATCACGCCTGGCGTCTCTTCGAACAGCTGTCGGGTCAGACACTCGATCAGATCGACCCGGAGACCTATCGCATGGTGCGGGAGAATCCTCCGGTTCCCACCACGGCCATCTACTCCTGTGGCGACGGCATCACGGCCTGGCCCACGTGCGTGCTCGAAGAGTCGGAAATCGCCGAGAACATTCGCGTTCCCGGTAGCCACTTGGGACTCGGGGTAAATCCTCTGGCGCTCCATGCCATCGCCGATCGTCTGGCTCAGCCCGAAGGCTCCTGGCGCAGATTCGAGCGATCTGGCACACGCCGCTTCCTCTACCCCGAGCCCGTGGGCAGATCGCGCCTCCGTCAGCCAGGCCGGCCAGACGCGGTCTTTCCCACCGATTTCCCAACCAGTACTTGAACGACCCGGGTACGGGATTCACTCCGTGCAACAGCTCTCCGGCCTCGACGCTTCCTTTCTCACCTTGGAGACCGACAACGCTCCGATGCACGTGGGCGGCGTGTCGATCGTCTCCGGCCGAACACCTCACGGACCGCTCAAGTTCGAAGCAGTTCGGGAACTGCTGGCGTCTCGTGTCCGGATGATCCCGACGCTCCAACGCAAACTGGCTTCGGTTCCACTCGGACTCGGCCGACCCTACTGGGTAGACGACGACGCGTTCGATCTCGGTTACCACCTCCAGAAAACCCAGCTGCCAGCGCCCAGCGGCCGCAAGGAGCTTCGAGCCCTGGTGAACTACGAATTCGCCCGCACGCTCGATCGCGACCGGCCACTGTGGCAGATCCTCTTCGTCGAGAACGTCGATTCCTTGGACCAGTTCGAGAAGGGTTCCGTCGCGCTGATCACCCGTGTACACCACGCCGCCATCGACGGCATCTCCGGTGCCGAGATCATGGCAGCACTCTACGATCCAGCACCCGATCCACCTCCGCCGGGAACGACTCTGAAGGCAGGCCAAAACGATGCGCCCGTGGGCCGGGGTCCCACCCGGCTCGACCTGCTACGGGCCGCCGGCCGCGATTTCGACGCTGGCGTTTTTTCGAGCACGGTTGCCGAAACGGTTCGCGGCCTGGCCAAGAGCGGCGCGGTCTGGGCCTTGGGCAAAGTCACTCCCCCACCTCTACCATTCTCCGCTCCATCAACCCTTTTCAACCAGAGCGTCTCGCAGAAGCGCTCATGGAGTGGTACCCGCCTGCAACTAGAGCGCTTCAAGGCCATCCGGCGAGCCGTGGGTTGCACCGTCAACGACGCCGTGTTGGCCGTTTGCTCGGGAGCCCTCCGAGCCTACCTCGAGCAGCGTGCGGCGTTGCCAGAACGCAGCTTGGTGGCCATGGTGCCGGTGTCGATTCGGGACGACGACGAGGCAGGAAGCGGTGGCAACTTGGTGTCGGCCATGCTGGTATCTCTGGCGACTGACGTTGCAGATCCACAGGCTCGGCTCGAGGCCATCCAGACAGGAGCCAAAGAAGCCAAGACCTACCACCAGGCGATCGGCGCCCGGACGCTCATGGAATACAGCAGGCTGGTTCCTTTCGGCATCGGGGGACTGGCTGCTCGGCTCTACACCCGCGGCCACCTGGCCGAGAAACACAAACCCATCTTCAACGTGGTCATCACCAATGTCCCGGGCCCGCAAGTGCCGCTCTACCTGGCAGGTGCCGAGCTTTTGGCGCACTACGGTACCGCGCCGATTTTCGACGGAGTCGGTCTCATCATGCCGGTCTTCAGTTACAACGGAACCTTGTCGATTTCCGCCAGTTCATGCCCTGAGATGCTCGATGATGCACGGGATCTCACGCGGCTCGTAGAGACGTCCCTCCACGAGTTGGAAGCGGCCTTGGGCCTGGGACCCTGAAGACGAAGGGGCTCGTACGTCGACGATTGCCTAGATCCCGCCGCGACAGCGGCCGCGCTCCGACACATTGTCGGGCTAAGTTGCCTACATGAATCGTTCCCGAGTGACTCGACTATTTGTGGGCTACGCTGTCGTCGCGGCGCTCTGGGTCGTTCTGCTGGGAACGATGTGGATCCACGACTCGTTCCGAACCTTTCCTCAACGGCAGCCGACCCGGGAAGAGCTCATCGACCAAGAGTTCCTTCGTAGTCTTGGGCCTCTTCATCCCGAAGATTCCGAGGTGTTGAACCGTGTCAACCTATTCGTCGAGCATCAGAAGGAGTTCCCTGCCGACGCGCAGGCGTTTTCCTTCCTGATCGAGCAGGCAGTCTCGAGCTTGCAGATGGTGGCCAAGCATTGGCTGGCGTATGAAGTCATCGATTTCGAGGTCGACGCTGACGGCTACCGTCGAGGCGTGGGAAGCATAGATCGAAGCGGCACTATCGGCCGCCGTGGCAGATCCAGGCGCGACGACCTGAGAGGCTGTCAGTGGTCGCCTTCGGTTTGCCCCGACAAGGTGACCAGCCGCCCGATGAGGATGGCCAGGAAGATCTGGCCGATGAGCGCCTCGACCACGGCCAGGTTGCGGGCCCCCTCGCCGATGGGGGTGATATCACCATACCCGAGCGTGGTCAGCGTGACGAAACTGAAGTAGACCGCATCGCGGATCTGGTGGTCCCGAGGCTGCTGAGCCCACCCGTCGAACGAGCCGGGCGCCAGGCCCTCGAGCAAGACGAATCCTAGGGCTAAAAGAAATCCCATCAGCACGTAGACCGCGGTGGCGCCTCGGAAGCGGTGCCAGTTGATCTCGCCCGGCCGGAAGACCTGACGTAGCAGCGCGACGCTGATCACCAGAATGAATACGATCGAAACCGCCAGTCGGCAGATCCACAACCACTCCTCGGATGCCGTTGCCGGCACCCAGGTCAGAACCGCTCCGGCGATCGCCAACCCGAGGACGACGCGACGCGACCCGCGCCCGAGGTCACCGATGAGGCTGCCGGCGAGAAACAGGCCGGTGAAACCCAAGGAAACCAGTCGACCGGAAAGCTCGTGCAGATCTACAAAGGGGAAGATCCCGAAGGACAGGATCAGCAAGACTGTCAGAAAGACGGAAAGGCCGATGTCCTTGTAACTATCGAGCTCTTGTTCGGCGCGACCGATCCTCTTCCAAAGGCTCATTTCACCGAGTTGCCCCGTTCGTGCCTGTGTCTGTAGCCTTTGCTACATACCTTTGCTGGCGTAGATCACGGCTACAACGATCGCCACGAGCAGCAGAATCCCTATCGTGGCGAGGCTCACCCAGACTTCAGTTCCCACTCTCCGCCTGGGGATCGCTGTCAGATAGCCCGAGTTCTGACCGTCGAGATCACGGATGATCTCGGCTCCCGAGGAGTAGCGATCTTCCGGATCGCGTGCCAAGCAGCGCAGGATCACTTTCTCGAGATTCGCCTCGAGATCGGGACGCTTGAGACTAGGAGACGGTGCGTCCTTCTGCACACGCTGAAACACGGCTTCGAGCGGTGAATCGGCTTCGAATGGCAGGCTGCCGGTGACCATCTGGTAGAAGCACAGACCCAAGGCATAGAGGTCGCTCGCCGGCAACGCCTCCTCGAGCTCCAGCTGTTCCGGGGCCAGATAATCCGGGGTACCGAGGATCACGTTCGATGCGGTCAACGACTGGGAGTCGTCCCGTAGGTCGGTGCTCTTGTCTTCCCGCGCCACGCCGAAATCGGTCAACACGACCCGCGGCACGTCGTCGGCCGTGCGGGGAACCAAGATCACGTTGGCCGGCTTGAGGTCCCGGTGCACGATGCCCGCCCGATGCGCGGCGTCGAGAGCGGCAGCCATCTGACAGACGATCGGCTTCGCTTCCTCACCCGACATCACCCCGCGGCGCTCCAGGTACTCCACCAGACTCTCGCCTTCCAACAGCTCCATCACGAGGCAAGGAAGCTCCGTGCCGTCATGGGACAACAACACGAAGTCCTTGACCGAAATGACGTTCGGGTGGTCGATGCGCTGGGTCCACCGCATCTCCCTCTTGAATCGAGAGATGGCCTTGTCGCTACCCAGGAGCTCGGGCATTACGATCTTCAGGGCCACTTCCTCGCCGCCGTGCAGACTTCCGGACGGCTCTGTTACGACCGCCCGATACACCTCGCTGAGGCCACCTCTCCCCAGCAGCGCCACGATGCGGAACCGACCGTCGACCAGGCTCCCTTCAGAATAGGTGGCAGCCCTCGGACCGTCGTCCCGGCTCATACGCCGCGGCCTCGGAGCTCGGCGATTCGCTCCTCCACTCGGCGATCTCTCAGGTAGATATACATCACTGCCATCGAGTCTTGAGTCTCGCCCGACGTGTTGCGATAGACGCTCACCAGCTCGTACTCATGGTCCGGGTAGACCAGCACACCGTCCGGGTCGGAAAAGTGGTCGACCTCGGCGAGTCCGATCTTTCCGGGGAACTGGGAGGCTTCCGCTCGGAACAAAACCTTGTCGGCCGTGAGATCGCGAAGTTCCAACGATTCGGCGAAGGGATGGAGATGAACCGCCACGTAGTGCATCTCCGTCTCGTAGGGAACGTTCATCAGATGCGTCACCAGGGTCCGGTTCTCCTGACGACCCGGCGGAACCTGCCAGTGGCCTGTGAATACACGACCCAACCCGTCTTCGTAGGAATGGTCCGACGCCGGCTGCTCCACCAAACAACCCGGGCCGTGAACCTCTTCCTCGGGTGCTTCTACGCCGAAGTGCCCCGACTCGCCCTCGGTCAGCGCCAGCCCGTAGGCGGCCACGGGCTGCAACGCCCGCATGCGCCCGGCGGTAGCGCTGTCCGGAACGTAGGTCACGGTCACTCGATGTCGAACGTCGATCTTGGGAGCGTCGTGGTTGAGGTTCAGTACCTGGGTGGTGAGTGCCATCGTCTCGCGACGATGCACCGGGATCCCGTATCCGGACGGGAAGTCGATCTCCAGCTGCCCCTGGGACAGGGTAAAGAGCCGCGGGCTGAAAGAGATATCGACGTCGAGAGTTTCCTGATGGGAGGCGACGTCGATATCGAGGTTGGAGTGACACATGAACTCCTGCGGCATCGGTCTCTTCCCGTCGGCCGAAACCATCTCGGCTCGGTAGCCGGTGATCCACAGAATGTCGTCCGAGCCCTCGGACAGATCAGATCCCAGCTGCAGCTCGACGATTTCGTGGGGCCCCATCATCGAACGGTACTTCTGGTCGACACGAAATACCTTCGAGAGCACGGTCTCCGATCTCTCGGCGGCTCTGAGCTCCGCTACCTCCTGCGCCGATAGCTCCGCTGCGGCGGCGCCGGCCCTTCCACAGCCGCCCACGAGGACGGCGCAGCCCACAGCCGCCACGAGAGACAGGATCGACAGACGACGCAGACCGGACCGCGATATCGTCGCTTCGCTTCTCGCGACGTTCGTGACCTCATGCGAGAGCGGCCAAACCAGGTACCGAGAGAACATACTGAATCGTCCCAGAAAGAGCGTGACCAAAGAAAAAAGAATGTCGTCTGGAATACAGACGTTCACATACTACCGGCCGTTCGGACGGTTGACCAGTGGCACCTGGGTTGAAACCAACCCGATCCGCCCCACGGACTCTTCTTCATGCACTTCTATCGTTCGTTCCTTTGCTTTCTCTTTCTCACATCGTTGGCCCTGATCATGGGGGCGTGCCGCGACGGATCGGCCGCAGATCGAATACCACGCCCTGATTTCGTTCTCGGCGGCATACAGGTCAACGAGGCGGAACATGCTCGCTGGTTCGAGAACCTGAAAGCCCAGGGTATGAACTCCGTCCAGCTCACCGACTACGCTATGCAGGGCGACTGGGACACGGATCATCTCTGGTGGGACGAAGACGAACCGTGGGTGATGAAAGAAATGCGGGGTGCCGGGGAGCAGGGCCTGACCACTGTCTTCATCTGCCGCGTAGCGTTGGATCACGCCTTCGAGCGCAACGCGTTTCTGTGGCACGGGATGATTCGTCCGAAAACCGATGAAATGCTTGCATCCTGGTTCGAGCAGTACGGCCGTTTCGTGCTCCGCTGGGCACGCATCGCCGAGGAGGAGGGTGTCGGTCTTTTCGTCATCGGGTCGGAAATGAACGCCCTGGCCACAACGATTCCCGCTGTCGAGCCACCGCCTTTGGAGGAGTACTACCTCAATGCCGAGAAACAGGAGGATCGGCGCGAACAAGTACTGGCACAGCAAGAGCTGATCGCCGAACGCCACTTGACGTTGCCCGAGAGCGAGGGCTATGCGTCCGTAGAGGAGTACATCGACGCGCGCATCGCGATCGAGCAAGGCTGGGCTCGCTCGGTTACCGGTTCCGGAGCCACGGGTCGAATATCTCTGCAAGAAGTCAATGCTCACCGAGCCCGTCTGGATAGCCACTGGCGCGAGCTCATCGGCAAGGTTCGCGAGGTCTATTCAGGTCCCATCGGATACGCAGCCAACTTCGATCAGTACCATCTCGTGGGTTTCTGGGACGCCCTCGACGTCATGGGTGTCAATGCCTATTTCGAGTTGCGCAGCGAAGTGCTAGACGAAGAAAGTCCCGAGACTCTGTATCCCCTCCTCGAAGCCGGCTGGCAGGACGTCCTGGGACGCATCGCCACCTTCCGAGAAGAGCAGCGGATCACCGATCAGCCGGTCATCTTCACCGAAATGGGCTACACCTACCGTGCCAAGTCCACCCTGCGTCCGTGGGCCGACGAAGGGTTCTCGTTGATCTACCAGCCGACGACGAATCCCGACGGCTCCGAGGGCGAGATGCGAGAGTACGTGGTCGTTTGGCGCGACCAGCCCCAGCGCTTCTGGGAACGCGCCCTGGCCGTCCGTGCTCTTCGCGAAGCGCACCAGCGACTCGACGATCCGTTTCTCGGAGGAATCCTCTATTGGAAGCTCTCCAGCCACGACTACCACTACGACGACGAGAGCTTCATGGTGCACGTGGGCCCAGGCAGCGAAGACCCCGTGCTCGGCGAGCTACGCAGCTTCGTCGAGTGATGCGGACGGAACAAAAATAGGGCCGATCACGGCACTACCATCGGCCTGACTCAGCGTTCCAGGATTCGATAGACCGACGGAATCACCACCAAGGTGAGTAGCGTCGAGACCAGCAGCCCACCGATGACGGTCATGGCCATGGGTGCGCGGAGCTCGGCGCCCTCACCCAGTCCGATGGCCATGGGCAGGAGACCCAGACAGGTCGTGGCGGTGGTCATGAGGATGGGCCGGAGGCGCAGAGTGCCTGCCGTATGGATGGCCTCGAAGCGCGCCAGGCCTTCCCTGCGCAGGCGGTTCGCCGTGTCGACGAGCAGGATGGCGTTGTTCACCACGATGCCCGCCAAGAGGACCACGCCGATCAACACGACGACAGAAAGCCGGATGTCGAAGAGCCATAGAGTTCCCAGAACGCCCACCAAGGAAAGCGGAACGCTACCCAGGATCACCAGCGGGTGCAGCAGACTCTCGAACTGAGACGCCATCACGAGATAGACCAGGAATACAGCAAGAGACAAGGCCAACTTCATCGAATCGAAGGACTGCTCCATCTCCCGCTGCTGGCCGCCGAGGCGCCAGTCGAAGCCCGTCGGCAGGCCCAAACTCTCCACGGCTTCCCGGATGGTCCGTTCCGCGCTGGCGAGGTCCACTCCTTCGAGATTGGCGGTGATGAGAGCAGCTCGCTCTCCATCTACGCGCCGGATCTCCGCCGGACCTTCCGCCTCTGTCACCTCGGCTACCTGCATCAAAGGAATCGCGATGCCGTCCTGTTGGTGCACCACCAGCTGGCGCAGCGAACGCGCGCTGTTTCTGAATCGCTCCTCGGTGCGGACACGGATGCCGATGGTCCGGTCCTGGCGCTGGATCTCAGACGCGATGTCGCCCTCAACCTTCGTACGCAGGACCTGAGCTACCTGCTGCAAGGTCAAGCCGTAGGCCGACAAGCGATCTCGATCGAAGCGCACCTGCAACTCCGGCGCGCCACCTTCGGCGGTGGACTCTACGTCAGTGATCCCCGGCGCCGTCTCGAGTGCCGTAACCAATTCGTCGGAAAGACGGCGCAGCAACTTGAGGTGAAAGCCCCGTAGCTCGATCTCGATGGGCTTCTGGAAGCTGAAGTACGAAGGGCGGCCGAAGCGTGCCTCCAGCTGGGAATCGTCGGCAACGATCTCCCGCATCTGCGACAGAAGATCTTCTTCCTTTTGTCGGGAGAACGGCTCGGCCACCGTCAGCGTGATCTGACCGCGGTGCTCGCGATTTTCCCCGGCCTGACCACCCTGCTCTCGGCTCGCTCCCGCCACCGAATAGACATGGGCCACGCCATCGAGAGCCAGCGCTCGTTTCTCCAGTCCGGCGAGGCGCCGCTGGGTCACCTCCAGATGGGTGCCGGGCTCGAGTTGCACGTCGGCGAAGAACTCGCCCTGCACCAGCTCGGGGACCAACTCTCGCCCCAGGTCGCGGTACAAGAACAGACTGGCGCCGAACACCAGCGCCGCGATCAGAACGACGATGTAAGGCCGGTGCAGCGAAGCCCGCAACAGCTGACCGTAGGCCTTCGCGACGCGGTCGAATACGCGCTGAAAAAGAACGGCCGGGCGGTCCAAGAGCCAGGCGATCGGAATCCACAGCATTCCGAGCACCCGACCCAAGACGGTCAACGACGCGACCGTCCAACGGACCGATGCCGGCTCACTGGAGGCCGACTGCCCGGAACCTCCTACCTCTTCGACACCAGGTGCCCTGCGCGAAGCCAGCATCGGAATCACCGTCAATGCCACCAGCAGCGACACCAGGAGGGAGAAGGTCACCGTAAGGGCCTGATCGGCGAAGAACTGAGCCGCCACTCCCTCGACGAAGATGATCGGCAGGAACACGCAGATGCTGGTGAAGGTCGAAGCGGCAATCGCTCGGGCCACTTTGGAGGCCCCATCGCGGGCCGCGTCGTCATCGTCGAGCCCTTCCTCGCGTCTCTTCGCCATCGACTCCAACACGACGATGGCGTTGTCGACCAACAAACCGATGCCCAGGGTCAACCCACCCAGGGACATGATGTTGAGCGAGATATCACCGACGTACATCAAGAAGAATGTCGCCACGACCGAAATGGGTATGGCGGCACCGATGATCGCCGTCGCCTTCCAGCTGCGGAGAAACAGAAACAGCACGAGGACCGCAAGCAGACCTCCATATGCCGCTGTCTCCAGCACCTCGCGGACCGCACTCTCGATATATCGCGCCTGATCGCTGACGACTTCGATACGCAAGTCCGGGTTCAGCTCACGCAGCTCGGCACGCACCTGATCCAGACGGTCGTGAACTGCCTTCGAAACCGTCACCGTGTTGGTGCCACCCGCCTTGTAGATGCCGACCTCCACCGCCTCCCGACCATCGAGTCGGGTGACGATCTCGCGTTCCTCGCTACCCCGACGAATCGAAGCCACGTCCTCGAGACGTACGACCGCGGCTTCCGACGGGCTGGTCCCTCCAGTGTTTCTCGGCTCTATGCGGCGTAGGACGATTCGCCCCAGCTCCTCGGTGTGGAACATCTCGCCCACGGTTCGCACGAGGAAACGGCTCTGCCCGTCACGCAGCTCGCCGCCGGTGATGTCCACGTTCTCCTGCGTCAAGCGCTGGCTGAGGAGCTCTACCGACAAGCCGTAGTTGGCCAGAGCCCGCTCGTCGACCTCGACCTGAATTTCTTCTTCTAGGCCGCCCTGAACCTCCACCGCCGCCACGCCTTCCAGACGCTCCAGAGGTCGCTTGACCCGTTCTTCCGCTACGAGGCGCAAGCGCACCAGATCGTCGGTCGGGTCCTCGCCATCGCTCGCGACCGCCAGGCGCAGGATGGGGTCTAGCGACGGGTCGTAGCGCAGCAGCACCGGCGGGTCGGAGTCTTGGGGCAATCTCACCACGTCGAGGCGCTCGCGCACGTCGAGGGCGGCGAAGTCCATGGACGTGCCCCAGGCGAATTCCAGGGTCACTTCGCTGATTTCCGGTCGGGAGCTCGACTCCACACGCACGAGATTGCCCACCACGCCGACGGCGTCTTCCACCGGCCGGGTGATCAGGGTCTCTACCTCCACCGGGGCTGCGCCGGGAAGCTCGGTCCGGATCGTCAGGGACGGGTAGGTAACGTCGGGAAGCAGATCGGTCGCCAGCTGCCGAAACGCGACCCACCCGAATACGATGGCCGCCACGGCGCCGATGAAAACGGTCACCGGCCGGGAAATGGCCAGCTCCACGAGAGCCGATCGTTCCCGGCGGCTCTCTACGGGACGGATACCGGGCTCCCGGGCCGACCCGACGGCGGAATCAGAGCCGGAGTCTGGCTCTGTCTCCGTCATCGACCGCCCCCGCCCGTTCCTTCACCATCAGCGAAACGCTGCTTCATTCGCTCGATACGCTGATCGATCTCGGAGTCCGACAGCCCGCGCTCTCGCATCCACGCCCGCAGACGATCGACCTGTGTCTCGTCGTTCCAATCGAGATCCCGAAGCCATTCCGGAACGCCCCCGCCGCGCCCGCCGCCACCGGGTCCGCCGGGTGGGCGCCCCGCTGCGCCCGGCTGATCGGATCCAGAGGCGAATCTGTCTTCGACCGCGGCTTCCGCGTCAGTGGATTGGAATCCCTCCACAGGCTCGCCGTCCAAGGTCTGAGCCTCGATGACATCTACCGGCGTACCATCGGCCAACCCGTCCTGGCCCACGATGACGACCATCTCACCGGCTTCGACACCCTCCACGACTTCCAGCAAATCGTCGTTGCGGAACCCGATCGTCAGATCGCGTCGCTGTGCTGCGCCATCCCGAACCACGTACATCGTGCTCCCGAGGCTGTCCAACGCCAAAGCCGCCTTGGGAACTACCAAGGCGTCAGAGCGCCGATCCATCTCCAAGAAGACGGAGGCAAACATGCCGGGGCGAAGAACGGCTTCACCGTTCACCTCCAACGTCACCTCCACGGTGCCCGACGCAGGATCCACCACCGGCGACATGCGGAGAACCTCGGCGCCGAATCGGCGCTCGCCATAGGCCTCCACGCGCAACTCGGCCTGCTGTCCGAGCCGCAGTCGCGGCAACTCACGCTCGGGGACACGGATCGGCACCAATAGGGGGTCGAAGTCCACCAGACGGAAGAGCTGAGAACCGTTCTGCACCATCTGGGCAAGCCGCACGTACCGCTCGGCTACCAGGCCGTCGAAGGGTGCCGTGATGCGGGTGTACTCGAGCTGCACTGCCAGCCGTTCCCGCTCCCCCTGCGCAGCTTCGTAGCTCGCCAGGGCCTGATCGTAGGCGTCCCGACTGATCAAGTCTTGTTCGTGTAGCTTGCGGACACGCTCATAGGACTGCTTGGCTTCGGAAAGGCGGACCTCGGCCACGTCGAGCTGCGCTTTGATCTCACGGTCATCGATCTTGGCCAGCAGCTCGCCTTGCCGCACCCGCTCGCCCTGCTCGGCGTGCAACTCCAGCACCGGCCCGCCCAGACGCGCGGTGAGATCGACCTCGTTCTCTGCCTCCAGAGTTCCCTGGGTCTCGAAGAACAACGCGATCGGCCGCCGCTCCACGCGGCGAAGCTCCACTGGAACACCCCGGACCGAAGTGTCACCCGCCATGTCGGCCGAGCGACCCGGCCGCCCGGGCGGGCCGCCACGGCCACCGCGGCCCGGTACGGAGCTGCGGCCGTCGCTAGAACGACCACTCCGCGCCTGCGTACCGGACGAGTCTGATTCCGCGTCGGACTTTCCGCATGCCGAGAGGAATGCCAACCCGAATACCAAGAGCGCACCGACGGCAAAGAGCGTCGAGCGAATCGACAGTCGAAACAACTGAGGGACAGACAGCATGGCGGCTCCAAAGTGCGCGAACTAGGCGTTGGCGAAAGGGATCGGCAGCAGACTCATTTCCTGCCTCGGGCAGCGGAAGACGGGAAGATGGCTCGAGACGGTCGCTCTACCGAGCAGTCGTCGCTGGAGCCTGCAAGGACGAAGCGATCAGGTTGAAGAGTCCGATAGCGGAGTCGGTGACTCGGCCGCTGGAGATGGTCGGCGGTACGCCAGGTGGGCAAGGACCCGTCGGCAGAAGACGCCGACGTCATCGACGACCGAGTAGACGGTCGGTACCACGAGGAGAGTCAGAAAAGTAGAGGTCGTCAGACCACCCAGGATGACGAGACCGACCGGTGCCCAGGTGGCGGATCGGCCCTCCAGGGGCCCGAAGATGCTGGGGAAAAGGATGGGCGCCACCATGGGCAGGAGCCCAACGATGGTGGTCACGGCCGTCATCAGAATGGCGCGCAATCGATCCCGACCACCCTGTCGGATGGCCCGAGTACGATCCAAACCTTCGCGGCGCAACCGATTGATGTGGTCGACGAGCACGATCGCGTTGTTCACCACGACGCCGATCAGGACGATCAGCCCGAGTTCGGTGTAGGTGTCCCGGGGCTGACCTGCCAACCGCATCACGACACCCACCCCGACGAAGGCGAAGGGCACGGACATCATGATCGACAGAGGATGGCCGAAGCTCTCGAATAACGAGGCCATCAGCAAGTAGACCAACAGCATGGCGAAGAGCAAGGTGAACGCTGCCCCCTCCTCGTCTTGCTGACCACGCCGGGTCCAACGGCCGAAGCTCCAGGAATAGCCTGCTGGAAAGCTGGTCTGACCCAGAATCGAGCCAACGCCTCGCATCGCCATTCCCATGGCCATGGGATCGCTCGCGTCGGCGCTGATGTGGATCTTTGCGCGCCGATTCTCCCGCTCTATGGAGCGGGGTCCCGGGGTACTGCGGAACGTCGCCAATGTATCGAGGGGAACGGCTCCGCCGTCCCCATGGACCTCGACGTTGCGCAGCTCGCGCAGCGTCGCCGACTCCGGGCCCTCGTAGCTCATGACGATCTCCACCTCTCGGTCATCGGTTGCGACGTAGGAAACCGGCCGATCGGACAGAGCCGTCTGGACGGTCCGCGCCACCGATTCCGTGGACAAACCCGCCAGGGCCAGCCGGTCGCGATCGGCTTCTACCAACAACTGCTCTTCGCCACTCTCCAAAGAGAGATCGACGTCTTTCAAACCCTCGATCCGCTCCATCTGCGACGCCACGTCGCGCCCCAGGAGCTCGAGGACCGACATCTCGTCGCCGGACAGCTCGACCTCGAGGTTCGAGCCAGGGCCATTGCGTCGCTCCTGGGTGAGCTTGAACTCCACTCCGGCCTTGCGCGGAAGAAGGGCACGTACCTTGTCTCGCACCTCGCCGGTGGTGAGTTCGGCCTCGCTCTCGTCGACCAGGTAGAGGTCGAAGCTTCGGGAGTTGCTCCTGCCCCGAAGGCGACCTCCTGTCGCCACGTACGAAGACGTCAGGTCCGCCATGTCGAGATCCTCCTTGTGGGCGAGGAGCACCTCCCGAACCTCGTCGAATAGGGCCTGGGTCTGATGGAGTGAGTAGTTGCGCGGCGTGTCGACGTTGATGGTCAGCTGACGCTCCTGAGTCCGTCCCATGAACGTCCGCTCGATACCCATGAACAGTGTCCATGATCCCCACAGGATCCCGAGCGCCAACACCAGGAACACGAATCGGAAGCGCAGAGTCGCCCCGAGCACCCGACCGTATACTTCCGACATCCACTGGAAGAAACGCAGAGTCGTCGGTCGTTCGCTACCGAGTAGTCGCGCCGCGACCATGGGCACCACCGTGAGCGCTACCAGCAGCGATGCGACCATGACGATACAAACGGTCGTGCCGATCTCCACGATGTAGCGCCCGAAGAAGCCCCCCTGCGACCGCAGGAAGATGACGGGTATGAAGACGCACAGCGTCGTCGCCGTCGACGCCAGGATGGGCAGTGCCACGTCGGACGCGCCGCGTAGCGCGGCGCTGCGGGCATCCTCGCCGAAGATCTCGATCCGCCTGTAGATCGACTCGATGACCACGATGGAGTTGTCCACCAGCATGCCCAGTGCGATGACCAAACCCATGAGGCTGACCACATTCAAGGTGATCTGTACGTCGGTGGTCTGACGCAGCAGGAACATCAATACGAAGGTGCACACCACCGAGACTGGGACAGCGATGCCCACCAGCAATGTCGTACGAAAGCGGCGAAGAAAAAAGAACACGGCGAAGATCGCTAACCCACCGCCCACCAGACCCGCGTTTCGCAGCTGAGCGAGGCCCTTCTTGACGTCGGCCGATGCATCGGCATAGATACGCGCATGGTGGCCTGCCCAGCGCGGATCGGCCGCCAACAGCGCCAGTTCCTCCTTGACGCCCTCGATCACATCCAACAGATTGGCGTCGGATGCCTTGTAGACACGGATCTGCAGCGCTTCGGAGCCGTTGAGGAAATTGAAGCTGTTCTGCTCGGGATACCCCAGCTCTACGTCTGCGACATCGCCGAGACGGATGCCTCCTTCTGCACCGAGCACCGGCAGCCCACTCAGGTCGTCCAGGGTCTTCAGCTGTCCTAGAACCCTCAGCTGCCAGCGACGGCCCGCAGTGTCCACATGGCCCGCCGAGAGGTCGAGATGGCTCTGACGCAGGGTCGACTGCAACTGCCGAACGTCGATGCCGTGGGCGGCCATTCGAGCTGGGTCGAGCCGGATCTGGATCTGCCGGGTCTGGAGACCGCGGACCTGTACCTGCGCCACGCCGGCGCGGCGCTCCAGACGCGGCCGCATGACTCGCTCGGTGAAATCGAGCAGATCGTCGTTCGGCCAATCCGACGACAGGTGGAAACGTAGGATCGGTAGATCAGAGGTCTGGAAACGGCGGATGTTGATGCGCTCGAGGTCGTCGGGCAGACGGTGACGCACACGATCCACGCGGTCGCGCACCTCGACGATCGCCTGATCCATATCGGTTCCGTCGGCAAACTCCACACTGACGTTCCCTTCACCGGACGATGCCGTGGCCGACATCCGGTCGACGTTCTCGAGCGTCCCCATGGCGTCTTCCAGCGGCCGCACGATTCGTCGTTCCACCTCCTCCGGCGAGGAGGCGGGATAGGGAGCCGAAACCCAGACATTCGAAGACGAGATGGTGGGCAGGAACTCCAGCGGCAACCTCGTCACGGACAGCCAACCCATGACCAGGACGCCCGCCAGCAGCATCGCCATGGTCACCCGGCGCTCGACCGCGAAGCGCACGATCGGATTCGCGCCGTCCCCCGCTGTGTCGACAACGGCACCGCCACCAAGTGATGGTTGCCCGCCGTCGAGGGCGGTCCCGTCGGCTGTGGTGTCGTTGTGTGGCTCCATCCTCGTACCGCCGCTTTGGGCTGTTGGAGGCCGCAAACCCTGCGCCACCCATGCCCATCAGGACTCTAGCAACGAGGTACGAGAGCCAGGACGGTGGGATACGTAAAAATCGTAAAACTTCCGGCGCCCTTGCCCATCGGAGCGGGTCATTTCACACCTCGGTTGGGCTTCGAGGCGGACACACGGACGGATACCACGTGCTACCCGGCACCGAGGATTCTCGCTTCGAGCGGCGAGGTCTTCGGCACCAAAGCCGAGCGACGACCGCCCACACCGGGGCGACCGTCACTCGGCTTCCAGACGTCGCCTCAGTTCACCTGGAAGATCGAGTCGCTCTGGTCGACGACTCTGCCATCACCCCGACTGGTGACACGCACCAGCGCCTGCGCGGTCGCTGGCCCGGTGACGTTCCAGATCTGGAAGCCATCGTCCGGTGTGTTGCCGAACAACGTTTCGAACGTCGCGCCGCCGTCCCGAGACAGCTCGAGTCGAACGTTGCCACCAAGGTTCGACGAAGACCATTCGAGAACAACCGGAGTGCCGATCGACAGTGTCTCGCCACCGTCCGGTGACAGCACTGTCAGCGATGCCGCCGGGATGGAGAAGAACCCACCGCTTTCGTCAGCCACCGTACCGTCGACACGGCTGCTCACTCTCAGGACGGCCTGGGTGGTCGGTGGCCCATCGACGGTCCAGACCTGGAGACCGTCGTTCAGGGTGTTGCCGAACAGCGTCTCGAACGTCGCGCCACCGTCCCGGGACAGCTCGATTCGAACGGTGCCACCGAGGTTGGCAGACGTCCACTCGAACAAGACCTGCGAGCCGACCTCGAACGACTCGCCGCCACTCGGTGACACCACGGTGAGAGCAGCCGCCGGGATGGTGAAGAACCCATCGCTTTCGTCGACCACCGAACCGTCGACGCGACTGCTCACCCTCAGCAGGGCGTCCGTACTCGGCGGACCGTTGGCGTTCCAGGTCTGGAAACCATCGTTCGGCGTATTGCCGAACAGAGTTTCGAACGTTGCCCCGCCGTCCCGAGACAGCTCGATCCGCACATTGCCACCCAGGTTCGAAGAGCTCCAGGCGAGTAGCGTTTCCTGACCGATCGTCACGGTTTCACCGCCGTTCGGCGTCAGTACGGCGAGCGACGGCGAGTTGATCGTGAACACCGTATCGCTCTGATCGACGATCGAGCCGTCGACACGGCTGCTGACCCGCAGGAGGCCATCAGTAGTCGCCGGGCCGACGACGTTCCAAGCCTGGACTCCGTCATCGGCCGTGTTGCCGAACAGGATCTCGAACGTCGCTCCACCGTCTCGGGACAACTCGATCCGTACGTTGCCACCAAGGTTCGTCGAGCTCCAGGCGAGTAGGACCTGAGAGCCTACGTCCAGACTTTCACCGCCGTTGGGCGACAGCACCGTGAGTGACGCGGGCAGGATCGTGAACGACGCATCACTCTCGTCCAAGACGGTACCGTCTACACGGCTGGTGATGCGCAACCGGGCATCGCTGGTCGGAGGACCGGTGACGTTCCAGTTCTGTGCACCGTCGTTCGCCGTGTTGCCGAACAACGTCTCGAACGTCGCGCCGCCGTCCCGCGACAGCTCTACGCGCACGTTGCCGCCGAGGTTGGACGAAGACCACTGCAACTCGGCGCTAGAGCCGATCTCCAGGCTCTCTCCACCGTTCGGTGTCACCACAGCCAGCAAAGCCGCCGGGATGGTGAACGTCCCATCGCTCTCGTCGAAGATCGAAGGATCCACGCGGCTCGAGACACGGATCAACGCTTGCGTGGTCGCGGGACCGGTGACATTCCAGTTCTGTGCACCGTCGTTCGCCGTGTTGCCGAACAACGTTTCGAACGTCGCACCGCCATCACGCGACAGCTCGATGCGTACGTTGCCGCTGAGACCGGTGGACGACCACTGGATCTGAACGCTGGATCCGACGTCCAGACTCTCGCCAACGTTCGGCGCGACGAGCGTCAACAGCTCCGCCGCGCCCGTGCCGACGAAGATCACGACGGGATCCGCGCCCCCTTCTCCGACGACCGAGAATGTGTCGAAGGTTCCAGCTGCACGCTGATCATCGTCCGCCACCGCCTCGGTGGATCCGTCGGCGTCGAGGTCCGCCGCTGCGGCAACCAGACCACCGATGAAGACGATGTCGTCATCGCCATCCGATACGCCGTCGAGCGTTCGAAATGCCACGACGTCGCCGGCAGTGACCGCGTCACTCGAAACCACCGCCTCGAGCTCCTCGTCACCGTCGAGGTCGGTGACGAAAGCGAATTCGGTGCCGAAGAACACGATGTCGGCGTCAGCATCCGACACACCGTCGAGCGTGTCGACACGGGTTACCGTCGTGCCGCCGGCTGCTCCCTGGACCAGGAGCTCGGCTTCCCCATCGTCGTCGAGATCGGCGGTACCGAGCGCCGTGCTGCCGACGAACACCACGTCTGGATCGGCGTCCGAGACGCCGTCCAGAGTGTCGACACGCGACGCCGTCCCGAGGGCCGCGCTCTCGTCCTCCGCAACGACTTCCAGCTCGCCATCGTCGTCGAGATCGGCGGTTCCGATCGGTAAGCCACCGGTGAAGACGACGTCCGGGTCCGCATCCGAAACGCCGTCCAGGGTATCGACACGCGACACGTTGCCGAAAGCCGCCCCCGGGTCCACGACGAAGAGCTCGGGCTCCGAATCGCCATCGACATCTGCAGTGCCGGCCACCAGGCCGCCAACGAAGACGATGTCTGGATCGGCATCGGAGACCCCGTCGAGCGTATCCTCCCGCGTCACCGAACCGCCGCTCGCGGCGGGATTCTCGACCACGGCCTCGACCTCGCAGTCGCCGTCCACATCACCCACGGCGCCTAGCGTGCCGCCGACGAACACCACGTCCGGATCGGGGTCTGAAACACCGTCCAGGGTGTCGACGCGAGTCACCGTGCCGCCGACGGCCGCACCGTCTTCGACCAGCACCTCGAATTCTCCGTCACCATCGACGTCGAGCGCCGCCACAGGTACGCCGCCCGTGAAGACGACGTCCGGATCCGCATCCGAAACGCCGTCCAAGGTGTCGACCCGCGTGACCGAAGCCGGCAGGGCCAACAGATTTGCCACGATGGCTTCGAGCTCACCGTCACCGTCCAGATCGGCGGTGCCACCGAACGTACCGCCGACGAACACCACGTCCGGATCCGCATCCGACACGCCATCGAGCGTGTTCTCCCGTGCTACCGAGCCTGCCGACGCGGCGGCATCCTCGACCACGGCTTCGAGCTCGAAATCGTCGTCGAGGTCGACCGCGGCGGCGAAGGTACCACCGACGAACACCACGTCCGGGTCCGCATCCGAGACGCCGTCCAAGGTGTCGAAGCGTGTCACGACGCCGGGTGCCGCTGTGTTCTCCACCACGGCCTCTTTCTCACCATCGTCGTCGAGATCCACCATCGCGGCGAAGGTTCCGCCGACGAACACCACGTCCGGGTCCGCATCCGACACACCGTCCAAGGTGTCGAAGCGAGTCACGATCCCGGGCGCCGCGTCGTTCTCGATGACCACTTCCGGCTCGCCGTCACTGTCGACGTCAACTACGGCAGCGAACGTGCCACCGACGAACACCACGTCTGGATCGGCGTCCGACACGCCATCCAGATTGTCGACCCGCGTGACGCTGCCCGGCGCGGCAGTCGAGTCCTCGACCACGACCTCCAGCTCACCGTCGCCGTCGACGTCGACCAGCCCGGCAAAGGTGCCACCAATGAAGATCAGGTCCGGATCGGCGTCCGAGACACCATCGAGAGTATTGACCCGCGACACGGTTCCACCCGCTGCCGCCGAATTCTCGATGACGACTTCCAACTCACCATCTCCATCTACGTCGACCACGGCACGCACGTGGCCGCCGACCGCAACGACGTCGGGATCCGGGTCGGACACACCGTCGACCGTGTCCAGCCGTGCCGTGGCACCCGGTGCGAGGCCGGCCGCATTTCTCACCACTTCGAGCTCTTCGTCGCCGTCGAGGTCCACCAGGGCCGTGTCATCTCTCAGGCCCTGTTCCTCGGAACCAGCGTTCTCGAGAGCGAGTGACGGCAAAGCCCCTGGGAGTTGCTTGAACGCAATGAAATCGTCTTTCAACACGCAGCGACTACCGAAGACTCCGGTGGCTGAGCCGTCTTGATCTTCGCTCGTCCATACCGCAACGAATGCGCCGTCGGTCGCCGACAGAGACGGGGCGAAACGCTGATCACTGCTCACCGAGCTCACCTGGAACCGAGGGCTCAGCTCACCACCCTGCGAGTCAAAGGCTCGAGAATAGATACCCTGATTCCCCTGCTCGTCGAAGCTCGAGAAGTGAACCGCGAACCGGCCATGGGCATCCACGGCAGCACTCGGGCCGCCTCCCTCCGCATCGATCAAGAGCTCTTCGCCGACCCGTACGCCGTTTCGGTCGTAGAACTGACCTCGGACGTCGCTGTTACCAAAGGTGTCCTGCGACGACCACGCGACCAGGAAGCTGCCGTCTCGAGCCACCGTGACGGAGGCCCGAGCTTGGTCATCGAAGGTCTCCGTGTTGACCAGCAGGTCACTACCTTGGGCCGCGCCAGCCGAATCGAATCGCCGCGCGAGAACGGCCGATCCGTCGCCATCAGCACCGTAGGAGTTCCAGGCGACGACGAAGTTGCCGTCTCCGTCCATGTCGATCGCCGTCTCACTGCCTTGGCAGGCGCTACCACCGCAGCCGTCGGCGCTCAAAGCGAACTGGCTGCCGCTGGGTGCGCCGCCGTCGCTGAATCGCTGGCCCAGCAAATCACCGTAGTTGTCCCAGACCACCACGAAGGAACCCGTGTCCTGGCGAGCGACGTCCGGCGAGCGGGGCCCAGGAATGTTGCTGTCGATCATGAACAAGGGTGCCTGTGCAGCGCCGGTGGAGGAAAAGAGCCGCCCATAGGCCCGGTAGGTCCCATCCTGGTCGTTCACGTACCAAGCGACGACGAAATCACCGTCCGCAGCCGCATCGACGGAGGGTTCGAGATGACGCTGGAAGAGGCCCGAGCCCAGGTCGCTCTGCTGACTCTCGGTACCGATGGGCGCACCGTTGTCGACAAAGCGATTGGCAAAGATGTCGACCGGACAGGTACCTTGGTCCTCGGTCTCCCAGACGACGACGAAGCTACCGTCGGCCCGAAACGCCACGTCCGGAGTACCCTGACCATCGGTTGTGTAGGAATTGACTTGGAATTCGTTGCCGACGGGCCCCTGGGCGACCGCCGGCCACACAAGGACTACCGCGAGTAACGCGCTCGCCAACGCACGGTTCCTGAATCGCATGACTGTCTCCTCGACCGCCGGGTATCGGGGAGGTTGCCTGGGGGAGTAAGGAACGTCGGCGCAGGCACGGCCCGCGCATCCTTGCGGAGAGTCTGGTCCCGACGCACGGCGGCTTTGTTCGGGCTACGAGTCCAAAACCACTGAAGATTGAACGGATCCGATATTACGGGACAGCCCTCTCTCCCCAGGGGATAAATTGGTGCGAGTTAAGGCTCAAATTCCGACGTTTCGACGGCTAGGCGCAAACGAGCGCGGTACCGTTGCGGAGCCTCGACCGGATGCTATCCAACTACGGACCCGGCTCCAGGCGATAGCCGAACTTGCGCACCGTGAGCAAGTATCGAGGGTTGGTCGGGTCATCTTCGATTTTCTTGCGCAAGGCGGCGACATGGGTGTCGACGGTTCGACTGATCACGGCGTCGGAATAGCCCCAGACCTCCTCCAGGAGCTCGAGGCGGGAGACTGCGGCTCCCCGGCGCCGCAGCAGGGCGAGCAGGAGATCGAGCTCCTTGGGGGCGAGATCCAGCTCTCGCCCCTCCTTGCTCACGGTGCGCGAGCTGGGTTTGACCACTATCCGACCGAATCGCAACACGGTCTCCGCGGGTCCGCTGGCACGGCGTAGCAGGGCTTCCACGCGAGCCAAGAGCTCCAATAGGCCGAAGGGTTTGGTGACGTAGTCGTCGGCCCCGAGCTTCAGCCCTCTCACTTTGTCGGCCTCCTCCCCTCGGGCCGTCAGGAGGAGTATCGGCATGTCCCGACCCTCGGAGCGTAGCTCGCGGAGGATTCGGAATCCGTCGGTGCCGGGCAACATGAGATCCAAAACGACCAGATCCGGCATCCAGCGGCGAGCGAGGTCCAGTCCGGTGCCGCCGTCTCCTGCTACCCTGACCGTGTACCCCTCTAGTTCTAGGTTGTTTCGCAAGCCGTAGGCAAGGTCGGCGTTGTCTTCCACCACCAAGACCCGGCTCACGGCGCCCCCCTCGGCGGCTGCGAGTCGCGATCCCACGGCAAGGACAGCACGAAGAGGGCACCGCTATCCGATGACTCGCAACGCACGTCGCCCCCCAGCCGCTCTGCCAGGTCGCGGACCACGGCAAGGCCGATACCAGCCCCGCCGCCACCGTTCGAACCTTCACCCCGGACGTAGGGCTCGAAGATCCGCTGCCTTTCCTTCTTCGGCACGCCGGGTCCCTGGTCCTGTACCCAGAGCCGGGCTTCGCTGTCTCCGGTCAGACCGAGTGTCACGGTCTGCGGCGTGGTGCCGTGCTGCACGGCATTTTCCAACAGATTGAGGACGATCTGGTGAAGGGCGTCGCGATCGACAAGCACGGGGAGCGGTCCGTCGGCGACGTCCAGCTCCAGATGGACGCCTCGGTGTTCCACCAGGGGCATCACGTCGCGCGCGATCTCGCGAACCAGAGCCGTCAGGTCCTGCATTTCGAAGCACAGCCGATCGAGACCGCGCTCCGCGCGCGAGAACCGCAGCACGTTGTCGATCAGGGCCGTGAGACGCGTGCTCTCCCGGTCGATCACTTCCAGGGCGCGCTCACGCTCTTCTTCGGAACGGACCCGGCCTAGACGCAGAGTCTCGCCGAAAAGACGGATCTGCGCGAGGGGGGTACGCAACTCGTGGGATACCCGGGCAACGAAATCGGAACGGAGGCGCGCCAGCGCCCGCTCCCGACGAATCTGCAGGAAGGCACCCACACCAAGGGCGGCGGCGAGTAGCGTCAACGCCGATAGGAGCGGTAGTCGCGACCGCGGCAAGCCACCGATGACGAGTCGCGATGCCATCTGCGGGTCGATCGCGGCTTCCACCCGATAACCCTCGAAGAGTCCGCCATAGGAGTCGTCGAAGACCTGTTCCGCCGACAGCGATTGATCGTAGCCGTCTCTCTCGCCGAAGTTCTCGCCGGCACCTCTGGAGAAAACGATGTCGCCCCGAGGATCGATCAGACGGACGCTCACGCCGACCACGTCGGTGTCGTAACCCTCGGCATGCAGAAGAGTGGCGGGCAGGAGTGACGCGCGATCGGCTGCCTCGCGCAGACCTCGTCCCAGGGCCTCCCGATCCACCTCGAATCCCACGAACTCGACCTTCGGGTTCCCGGACGGTGACCCGACGGCGGCCCAAGCGAAGGTCCGCAGACGATTCGCCAGGACCGGATGATCGACACCGTAAGGATCTTCACCCAAGCCACCGCGGGTTTCGAGGTCGTGGGGGAACCCACGGACATACGCCTCGGCTTCGCCATCGAATCCTCTGCCTGCCACGACGAGCTCGGCGGTGTCGGCCTGTAACCGAAAAGTGGTTGCGATCAACTCGGCAGCGCGCGATACCTCGTCGTCGCTCGCGACGTCGTCTGGTCCCGGCAGAGGCTCGCCTCTCTTGGCGGCGCCCACCAAACGAGTGATCACCGGATAGTAGCCGTAGTAACCGATCTCCGCCGTCGCCCGGCGCACCATCTCTCCTGCAGCCAGAGCCGCGTAGTCACGGAGCACCCCGACCGTCGTTGCGCGGTGAGAACGCTCGGCCATGAGCGCCTGCGAAGCCAACGTGACGACGAGGGCCAAGCTGGCCAGCAGCAGGACGAAGCTCCACAGAGACGGAGATCGAAGGCGACGGATCGACACACCTCAGGATCTCGCAGCCAGGACGGTGTAGGCAAACCATAGCCCGCCGAGCTGTCCGATCTTCACCGTTCTCTGACATTCCCGGCACCAGTTCCCCACCCTTCGCGATCGGCGTCCTGTCACGGTGATGGGAAACGAAAGGAGCGCCCATGCCTTCCCCATCCGAACGACTCTTCTTCCAACGCCGGTTTCCCCTCCGACTCGCCTGGCCGGTATCCGTTCTCTTGCTCTTCGCCTTCGTCACCGCGGCGACATCGCAGGACTCAAAGCCCAAGGAAGCCGAGGGGCCGGGATTCGAGAATCTTCGAGTCTTGCCGTCCGACATCAGTCAACAAGATCTGATGGACATCATGCGTTTCGACTTCGTCGGCGGTCTCGGAGTTCGCTGCAGCCATTGCCATGTGGGCGAAGAAGGCCAATCACTGTCTCAATACGACCTGGCATCCGACGACAAGCCGGCCAAGCGCAAGGCAAGAGAGATGTTGCGCATGGTGGAGGCCATCAACGGAGTCCACCTCGCCGGATTGGATGATCGCGCCGAGCCCGCGGTTCGGGTCAGCTGCGAGACCTGCCACCGCGGCCAGACGCAACCTCGAATGATCCAGGAAGTGATTCACCACACCGTGATCCAAGACGGCGTGGAAGCCGGCGTCGAGCGGTTTCGCGAGCTCCGGGAGGAGTACTACGGCAGCCACACCTTCGACTTCGGGCGCACGGCTCTCACGGCCTTCGCCCGCACCTTGATCGCCGAACAGCGACGTGCTGAAGCGATCCGCATCCTCGAACTCAACATCGAGCTCTATCCCGACTACTGGTACACGTACCGAATGCTCTTCGAACTGGTAATGGAAGAGAACCCGGAACGGGCCCGGCGCGAGCTCGAACGCGCCATCGGCCTCGCACCCGAGGGATCCGTGGCATGGCTACGGCGCAGCCTGGAGGAATTCCTGGCTGGCTCCGAGTAGCGACCCACACCACTCCGAGAGTCACGCCGGATCGAGCACGGCCGAGACTGTCTGAGCTGGAGAGCTAACCAGCCTATTGAAGGTCACAGTCAACGAGAGAGTTTCGCGGTCTCGAACATGCCCAGGCGAGTTTCGAAGGCCGCGCGCAGACCGGCGTGACGGCGCCGCACAACGGGTCTGCCGCACAACAACAGTGGCTGGAGTCACGTCGGATCGAGCGCGGCCGAGACTGTCTGAGCAGAAAGCCGACCAGCCCTTCGTACGCCACAGTCAACGAGGAACGTTCGGTGGTCTCGAACATGCCCAGGCGAGTTTCGAAGGCCGCGCGCAGACCGGCGTGACGCCCACACCGGAACAGTTTCTGCAGGCGATCTAGCTCATGACCTCGGCGTCCGGATCGGCCTGGTCGAGTTTGCTTCCGGGCGTTTCGGCGTACACGGAAAGGGGCTTCTGAGGCGCGAAGTGCACCTGCACCTCGGCCTTCTCCAGAAGCCCGAGGATCTGGGAGGTCTCGGGCCAGTTCTTATATCCGACGCGGTTGTTGGTCACCGACAGGTTCAGCAGCTTCGGCAGCTCGGTCAGCGGCTCGATCGACTCGATTTCGTTGGCGTCGAGAACGAGCCACTCCAACGCCAGCAACGCCTCCAGGGAGGCGACATCGGCAATGCGATTCTCGGCGAGAAAGAGCTTGCTCAGCTTCTCCTTGCGCGCCAAAGGACCGACGTCGGAGATCGCATTGTCGCGCAGATCCACCCATTCGAGGTTGGGGAGAGCAGCCAAAGGAGTCAGATCCTCGATGCGATTGCCCCAAAGGTTCAGACGACTCAGGTCCTTCATGTGAGAGAGCCAGCTCACCGTGGTCAGACCCGCTTCGGGGCAGGGCCAGATCCACGACATGAGGCAGGTCCTCCAGGGGCGAGAAGTCTTCGATCGGGTTGTCACCCAGAGAGACGACCTTCAAACCCGGAAGAGTGCGAAGGGTGCTGAGATCGGAGATCCCGTTGCCAGGCGCCCAAATAGCGACCAGCTCGGGCAAGCCGGCCAACGGTGTCAGATCACCAAAGCCATTGTCGACCAGGTCGACTCCACGGAGGGATCGCCAACTGGCCATCACGCCTATTTCTTTGATGTCGTTGTACTCCGCACCGAACCCGACCAGATCGTGGAGCTTCGACAATGAGGAGATGTCGCGTACCCGGTTGTGATTGAGATTGATGTTCACCAGCTGAGTCAGCTGCGCCAGTGGCTCGACGCTCTCGATCTCGTTGTTCGCCGCAGCGAGCACTCGAAGATTCACAGCGCTCTCGAGGCCCGCGAGGCTGCTGATTCCGCGGTCGCTGATGTTCAGCTTTTCCAGGCGGCTCAGGGCTTCTGCAGATAGCTCGACGTCGGAGCCCAGCCCCAACTCGAGACGCACCGACGATTCGAGCTTGGGATCTTCGAAGACCGGTAGGTCTGCCTCGGCAACGGCGGTGCTGGCTGCGAGGAAAACCCCCATCAGCGCGAGCTTCGAAACCCATCGTGCGAGTAGGATGGCCATCTGTTTCTACTTGGTTCTCGATGACTGGCCTGCAACGATCGAAACGATGGCAAGCCTGAGACTGGTTCTGTTACTCGATCTACGGGCAGGCGGATTTTAGGTTACCGTCCAGGTCATCGGTGCCTGTCGTATCCTCGAGAAGAGTACGACTCAAAGGAGACACGCCATGCGAGGCCAACTCGACCGAAGGAGTTTCCTGCTTACCCTGCTGGCAACGCTGGCTACAACGAGACGCGAGATGCACGGAACTCAGGGCGGAAACCGTGGTCGAGTACTGATCTTAGGTGCAGGCGTCTCCGGGCTCGCCGCCGCTGGCGAGTTGGCGCGCCGCGGGTTCGAAACCGTGGTCCTCGAAGCTCGCGATCGCGTCGGCGGACGCGTATGGACGGACCGCAGCTTGGGCGCCGCGGTGGATCTCGGCGCGTCTTGGATCCACGGAACCAAGGGCAATCCGCTCACGGCTCTGGCCCGAGATCTTGGCATCGAAACCCGGCCGACGGACTACGAGGTCACGCCGTTCGACACCGACGGCCAGCGGATACGCGACGAGGTACTCGACGAGTACAGTGAGGAGTTCGAGTCCCTACTCACGAGGCTCGCACGAGGCGCTTGGTGGCGTGGCGAAGACATCTCCGTGGGCGAAGGGCTTCGGCGACTCTTGGCGGACGAGCAGCTCGACGACTTCGAGCAGCGTCTGCTCTCGTGGTTCCGCGCCACGCTGGAGCTCGAAGCTGCCACCAATCTCGATCAGCTGTCGGCGACCGCCGGCGACGACGGGGGATTCGCCGGGGGCGATGTACTCTTCCCCGCCGGCTACGATCAGATCATCCGCCACTTGGCTCGAGATCTGCGCATCGAGATGTCGGCACACGTGGAATCGGTCCGCTCGGGAGCCGACGGTCGCCGCGAGTCCGATAGGATCGGATCCATGAACCAACGAGAAGGGCCCTCCGCGTCGGATTCGTCCGAACCGTTCGACTTCGGTGTACCGCATACGCGAACGATCGAGTACTTCGACCCGTCGATCTACGGCCGCGCGGTCGCCAGTGGTCGCTATGCCACCGGGTTGGAGCTCCTCCGTGCGATGCTCGGCGGCGAGCTGCCCCAGCCTCCCATCGCGAGTCTCCTCGGCATCCAGGCCGTGGAGTTCGAGGAAGGGCACAGCCTCTTCCGGTGCCATCCCAACGAGAGCCTCTACAACCCGCTCGGTACCGTACATGGCGGCATCTTCGCCACCTTGCTCGACACGGCCATGGCTTGCGCCGTCCATACCAAGCTGCCCATCGAACGGCCGTATACGACGCTCGAGTTCAAGATCAATCTCGTACGCTCGCTGACGGCCGAGTCCGGTCCGATCCTGGCGCGCGGCTATGTCGTCCACATGGGAAGGTCGACCGCCATCGCCGAAGGTCGCATCGAGAACGAAGACGGTCAGTTGATCGCTCACGGCACCACGACCTGTCTGATTCTCGACCCCCGCACCTAGCAGCCCAATCTGGGAGTGACCCAGAGCACCGTCCACCGTCCTCCTCAGGGCTCGGCTCACGGGAGCCGTACGCAAGGGCGAATCGGCACCTCGAGAGAAATTCGAACTTTTTCTTGCAGGTAGTGTCGATCCCGGCGCGCATCGAACGTCTCTTCGCCGTACGACCCTGAACGCGGGATATCCCGCACAACACAATTGGATCTACGAAGGAGATTCCGATGGCCGACTACATGCTCTTCCTGTACGACAATCCCGAAGATTTTGCCCAATTCTCGCCCGAGGAGATCCAAGCCATCATCGCCAAGTACGGGGCGTGGGCGGAAGATCTCGAGAAGCGCGGGAAGCTTCTCGGTGGCGACAAGCTGACCGACGGCGAGGGGCGCGTGCTCCGTAACGCCGGTGGCTCAGTTCGGCTGACCGATGGGCCTTTCAGCGAAACCAAGGAGATTCTTGGCGGCTACTTCAAGATCCAGGCGGAGTCCTACGACGAGGCAGTCGCCATCGCTCGGACGTGTCCGCACCTCGAGTTCGAAGCCACGGTCGAGATCCGGCGCACGGACCTCACCTGATCTCGTGACGCGGCAGGGCGACCACCAGCCCGAAGCCACGACGGAGGTCCACGGTCTCGTCGACCACCTCTTTCGCCAGACATCGAGCCGACTCGTAGCATCGTTGATGCGCGCGTTCGGCCCGGCCCACCTGAGCCTGGCGGAGGAGGTGGTCCAGGACGCCATGGTCAAGGCGTTGCGCTGCTGGCCCCACGATGGAGTACCCGATCGGCCCGACGCTTGGCTATATCGAGTGGCTCGCAACCTGGCCCTCGACCGTTTGCGCCGCGTCGCCACCACTCGTGACAAGGAGCCCATCCTCAAAGCGCGCATCGAACGCTTCGTGGCTCCCGCCGAAGGTCGTCTGGCCACCGAGCTCGTGGACGAGCAGCTCCGCCTCGCGTTCCTTTGCTGCCACCCGGCCTTGCCGGAGGCGTCGCGCGTCGCGCTCGTACTCAAGACGGTCGGCGGCTTCGGAGTTCGTGAGATCGGCCGCGCCTTCCTCACGGCACCTTCGACCGTGGCCCAACGTCTCGTCCGCGCACGCCGGCTGCTGCGCGGCGAAGACATCGCGTTCAAGGTCCCCACGGGCGACGAGCTTCCCGGCCGACTGGACACGGTGCTCGAGTCCATCTACCTCATATTCGACCGCGGATATTCCGCGTACGAGGGTGATCAGCATGTGTTGGAAGACGTCTGTCGGGATGCGCTCCGGCTGGCCCAGCTGTTGACGCAGCATCCGCAGACAGCACGGCCGGAAAGCCATGCCTTGGCATCTCTTCTCTCGTTTCAAGCGTCGAGATTGCGTGCCCGCGTCGACGAGGACGGCGATCCGATACTCCTGGACGATCAGGACCGCTCCCTCTGGGATCACGAGTTGGTGGCCCGCGGATTCGGCCATCTCGACCAGGCCGCCGCTGGTGGAAAAGAAACCACTTACCACCTCCAGGCTGCCATCGCCGCCCAGCACGCGGCACCGGCGGGCGCTGAATGGAGACTGGTACGAAAGCTCTACGATCGACTCTACGCGCTACATCCCACTCCGATCGTGGCGCTCAACCGCGCCGTGGCCGTGGCTCACGACGAGGACGCCGAAGCCGGTCTCGCTCTGCTGGCGGACCTCGCTCCTCTGGACCGCTACCACCTGCTGCCCGCGACCCGCGCGGAGCTCCTGTTGCGAACCGGAGACGTCGCCGGAGCCGCCGACTCATACCGCGAGGCCCTGCTCTGTCCGTGCTCCGAGCCCGAGCGCCGCTTTCTCTCGAAGCGCCTGGCTGCCGCGACGAAGCCGAGCTGAACAAGGCCGTCGTATCCCTTCGGAAAGCCGTTCAGCTGGTTCCGACGTAGTCCCAGAGCACGCGGACACTTCTTAGCGGAGGCGCCATGAGTATCACCCGTCATCACACAGGCATCTCGGTGCGTAGCGCCGGTCGCATGGGAACATTGCTGGCGACAGCCCTTCTCGTCATCGGCGCTCCCCCGACGAGTACCTCGATCGCCCTCGAGCGAGACTCCTCTCCACCGATCGACACCGCCGTCTTTGGCGTCGGCTGATTCTGGGGCGGAGACTCCCGGTTCGGGGGTCTGGACGGTGTGATCTCGACAAGGGTGGGATACGCAGGAGGCGATCAGCCCGACCCGAGCTACCATCATCTCGGCGACCATCGGGAAGCAGTGGAGGTGACCTTCGATACATCGCTTATCTCGTATGAGACGCTGCTCGAGGTCTTTTGGAGCGGTCAGCCCAACCATATTCCTCCCGGGCCCGATCCGCGGGTTCACCTGGCGATCATGCCGCATGGATCTGCTCAGCGCGCGATAGCAGAACGGTCCAAGGACGCCGTCCACCGCCAACGCGGAGAGACCGTCTACGTCGACATCGTTCCCAACCCGGCGTTCTGGCCAGCCGAACGCCTGCATCAGAAATTCTCACTTCAGCGCGGACACGGCGATCTGATCGAAGAGCTGGCGGCCCGGGAGCCGGCCACATACACCCGGCAGCCAGCCACACACGCAAGCCGTCAGCTGGATCCAGTCGATGCATTCCTACAATCAACAGTCGCTACGAGACTTAACTCCTGGCTCGGTCCCTTCGGCGACGACGGCGACCTGATCGACGCCGCCGACGAGCTCGGCATGGCCCCAGAGATCCTGCGCCGGAGGATGAGTGTGTCGAGCTCCGAAGCCGGGTCGCAGAACGAGTTCAGTCCAGGATCCGAACGCTCAGCTCACGAAACTCCACCCGTGAAACCTCTCGAAGACGAGATATCGACTCCGGACTCAGCTCGGCGACCGACAGACCCGGACCCTCCCAGCCGAGATTGACCTGGTCGGCGAACAGCAGCCCTTCGACTCTGCGGAATCGATGTAGCTGGCGAAACCTCAGCCCGTCGGGCGAGCCCCGATAGCTGTAGGCGAATTGCTCCAACCGGGCCGTTTCGGCGTCGAACCAAAACGCCCATTGATCGTAGTCGGCGCTCGAGGTGCCGGCCTCGAATCCCACGGCTACACGATGCAGCTCCCGCTCGCCCCAGGTCTCCACGCCGAGGTCTGCGAAGCGCACACTCGGGTCGGCCAGCCGGAACGGCAGAAACGCGTGATACATCCGAGACGTCGCCGCATCGCGCCAGCTCTGTTCTTCCTCCGGGGCGATCGACGTACTCTCACCTGCCTCTGTCCAGAGCTTCACCGCATCGTTGGTCACGAGGAGGCGACGAAGCGCACCACCGAGCCGACCCTCCACCTCGTGCTCATACCGACCGCCTCGGCGCCACACGCGAACCTCGGCACAGCCGCTTCGCGAGCAAAGCTGGAAATTCACCTCCGAACGCCGGAACAAGTCGCCGCCGTGAAGCTCGATGGAGCGAGCCACGATATCGGGCATCACGGCCGTGAACATCGGAGACGAGCCAGAGTCGGCCAACGCCGAGACGGGTATTGCTGCCGAGAGCATCAACGCCCAGACGATTCGGAATCGGAACATCCCGCTATTCTGCCATCCGCCACCAAGGTAGTCCGAGGCGTCCGGCCGGCTGAGCCCACGACATCGCCGGGCTCGACGCATGGAATACTCCTCATCCATGATCTTCGACTTTCCCAACGGCGACCGGATGCCCGTCTTCGGACTGGGTACCTGGAATTCGAAACCCGGTGAAGTGGGTGCCGCGGTGCTAGAGGCTCTGTCGGCCGGATATCGCCATATCGACTGCGCTTCGATCTACGGCAACGAAGCCGAGGTGGGAGAGGCGCTGGAAACAGCCTTCGGCTCCGGAGACCTGGCGCGGGGCGACGTCTGGGTGACGTCGAAGCTGTGGAGCGACTCCCATGAGCCGCAACACGTGATCCCAGCGCTCGAGAGGACCCTGGCGGATCTTCGCCTCGAGTACCTCGACCTCTATCTGATCCATTGGCCGGTCGCCTTTCGCAAGGGCATCGTGCGACCCAAGAGGTCGGAGGATTTCTTCTCTCCGCGGGACCTGCCTATCGAAACGACCTGGAAGGTGATGGAAGACGCGGTGTCGCGTGGGTTGTGCCGACACATCGGCCTATCGAACTTCAGCCCACCCCTCATCGAGCATCTGATGGCCACGTCCGACCTCGGGCCCGAGGTACTTCAGGTGGAGCTGCACCCGTACTTGCAGCAGACCGCGCTGGTCGATTTCTGCCAAAAGAACGGAATCTTCGTCACCGCTTACTCACCCCTCGGTTCGCCCGCCCGGCCGGAGTCGATGAGAGGTCGGTCAGAACCGATCCTCCTCGAAGATCCGACCGTCCGCGAAATCGCCGATCGAGTCGGTGCATCGCCAGCACAGGTCTTGCTGAGCTGGGCACTCCGACGGGGTACGGCGGTGATACCGAAGTCCACCCACGCACAACGGATTCGCGAGAACCTGGCTTCTCTCGAACTGCGCCTCGAGACGAACGATATCGATCGGCTCACTGCCCTCGAACGTGGTTTTCGATACGTCGGTGGCAGCTTCTGGGAGCGGGCGGGAAGCCCCTACACCGCCAAGGAGATCTTCGAAGGTCCGTCCGGGAGTTGAAGAACCATGCCCGATGTCGATGCTCGATTCCGCGCCCATGTCGAAGCTGGTGACGCCTCGGCTCTACGGGAGCTGCTGACTCACCAGCCAGAGCTGCGCGAACAGATCGACGCGCCGGTCTTCGGATTCGAGGCACCGGCCTTGGTGTTCGCGGTCGGCATGGGGCATCGAGAGCTGGCCGAGGCCCTGCTCGAGGCTGGCGCAGACGTCGACGCAAAAAGCACATGGGAAGCGGGACCATGGAGCGCGCTCCATCACGCGGTCACGGAGCACCCCGACTTCGTCGCAATGCTGCTCGACCATGGCGCGACCGTCGACGTGCATTCTGCTGCAGGCCTGGGCAAAACCGATCGCCTGCGGGAGCTGTTGGACGAGAATCCCAGTCTCGTAGAAGCACCGGGACCGGACGGTCAGCAGCCCCTCCACCTGGCGGCTGACGTCGCCACAGTGGACTTCTTGCTGCAGCGTGGAGCGGATCTCGATGCGCTGTGCGTCGACCACGGCAGCACACCGGCACAGTGGGCGATCCGATCTCGCCCCAACGTCGCGCAAGCCCTGCTACAACGAGGCGCGAGGCCCGATGTGTTCTTGGCCGCGGCGTTGGGAGACGCAGAGCTCCTGGAGCGCCTGGCCGAAGAGGATCCTAAGTACCTCGAGGCTCGCTTGGGCAGTCCTGGCTACGCCCCCGTACCTCCCGGCAACATCCTCGACTGGAAGCTCGGTTGGTGGGGCGAGGCCGGTGGTGCTTCGTCACCTCGCCGCATCGCCGAGAAGCGGGGCCACCGTACCTTCGTCGAAACTTGGGATCGCCTGGTACCTCCTTGGCTGCAGCTGCTCGGTCTATGCGAAAGCGGCGATCTACCGGCCGTGGAGAAGCTTCTTTCGCAGCAGCCGAGCCTGGCGAACTCGATCCCGCCAGAACATCACCGGTTGCTGGCAGACCGCGCCTGGGACGGCGATCACGTTGCGGTCCAGGCCTGTCTCGCCGCCGGGCTGGATCCGCACGTCGTCGGAGCACACGAGTCGACACCGCTCGACCCCGCCTCGTTTCATGGATTCGTCGAGGTCATCCGACTCTTGTTGGAAGCCGATCCCGAGCCGCCCATCGAGCGGCAGAACGAGTTCGGCGGCACCCCGCTGGCGGCGCTCGTCTACGGTGCCCTGCATGGCTGGAGAGACGACGGGGATGCCCCAGCGTCGCTCGATCTGCTCCTCCGGGCCGGGGCCACCGTCAGCCCATGGGCCCTCTCCATGGCAACCCCGGAGCTGGCGGAGATCCTTCACGCCCACGGCCACGAGACCCCTCGGTGGGCACGAGGTCATCGAGAACCAGATCGGTTGGCCGAATCCCATGGCGGCGTCCAGCTCGAGGTTTCCGCGGTGACCAGGGCAGAAGCGTCCGACGACGAGCCCGAACGAACGCGGGTCCGTGTCCAGCTCATGGCGTCGCGTCCCGCGGAGGTCGAATGGGTGGGAGCCTTCGTCCTCGATGAGGGTTGGTGGACACCACTCTCGGCACAGAACGGCGCGCCACCGGAAGAGCATCTGGCTGCCGGTCACCAACTCGAGCCAGGACACGGTGCGGCTTTCGGCTGGCCGGTGCTCGCCACGCCTTTGCCGACCAAGCTCTGCGTCTGCGGAACCGATGACAACGGGACGACCTGGGCTGCCGAAGCGATGGTTCATGAGAGCTGACTGGCACTCGAGAGAGGGTGATGTCGATGAATGGCTGGCGTTCGGATGCTCTGGTGGTGCGATCCGCTCGGCACAATTGACTTCGAGGCCCCGGCTCTCCATCATCGGAAGGCACTAACTCAGAACCTGACTTCTCTCGCGAACGCGACGAGACGTCTCGAGGTCCGCGATGTCGAATCCCCCCACCGCATCGAGCTCGGCGCACGCGTGCGCAAAGCCACGACCCTTACGGCTCTCGGGCTGCTGCTGATCCTGGTCGCGGCCTGTCGAGACCAGAAACCCGTCAGCGAGCAAGACATCGCGCCGGAACCCGAGCCGGTCGCCGAGGCCCACCGCCCACGGCCCAACATCGTGGTCGTGGTGGTCGACGATCTGCGTTGGGACGAGTTCGGCGCCGGTGGTCACCCTTACCTTGAAACGCCACATACTGATCGCCTCGCACGGGAAGGAGCCATGTTCTTGAACTCCTTCCACGCCGTCCCGCTCTGCTCCCCCAACCGCGCCAGCCTCCTGACCGGCCAATACCCGTCGCGCCACGGCATCATCGACAACGTGGCGCGCAACCTCCTGAGTCACCGGCTCGAGACCTTCCCCCTGGCCCTCGACGCCGCGGGCTATGACACCGCCTTCGTCGGCAAGTGGCATATGGGCAACGATCCCACACCGCGGCCCGGGTTCGACGAATGGGCCGGCCTACCCGGCCAGGGTCGAACTCACGTTCCTTTCCTATTCGAGGACGGGGAGCTACAAGAGGTCGAAGGCTATGTCACCGATCTCCTGACCGACCGGGCGGTGGAGTTCATCGAGCGAGAGCGGAACGCTCCGTTTCTCCTCTACCTGGCGCACAAGGCCGTTCATCCCGAAGCACGACAGCTGGACGACGGCTCCGTCGATCTCAGCTAACCGATGCGCTACTTGCCGGCCGAACGCCATCGGGGGCGCTACGAGAACGAGGTGTTCACCCGTCGCGCCAACGCGGTCGGTTCGCCAGACGACCTATCGGGCAAGGCAGCCCTGCGGCAGGCCCTCGCCTACCGCGCGTCCCCCGACATCACCGAGAAATTCCGCGGAATCCTCGACCCCGGTACCAGTGAGGAGACGATCCGCGGCGCGCAGAAATGTACCTCGCCGTCGACGAGAGCCTCGGCCGCATCTTCATGACCCTCGAATCGCAGGGAGTGCTGGATTCCACCGTCGTGGTGCTCTCCAGCGACAACGGATTCTTTTCGGCGAGCACGGGCTGAGCCTCGAACGAAGGCTGCCGTACGAGGACTCGATTCGCAATCCTCTACTGCTGCGGTATCCACCGCTGGTCGCTGGTGGCTCGACGCCCGACGAGCTGGTGCTCTCGGTCGATCTGGCTCCCACTCTCCTGGAACTCGCAGGAGTCCCGGAGGGCGATCACATCCAGGGCCGTTCGCTGCTACCCCTTCTGAGCAACCGTGGCGCCGAATGGCGAGAGTCCATCCTGATCGAGTTCTATACCTACGAGAACCCGATGCCCTGGCTCGTCGACATGGACTACCGGGTCGTGCGTACCAAGAAGTACAAATACATCCACTGGGTCCACCACCCCGAGCTCCACGAGCTCTACGATTTAGAAGCGGATCCGTACGAGATGACCAATCGGGTCGACGATCCAGGCTTCGCTGACGTCAGAAGCCGACTCCGAACAGAGCTGGGACATCTCGTCTTGGATTCTCTAGGTCTCGCCAAGGAAGGCGCGGATTCGACTCCGCCCTGAACTCGCTCTCTGCTTAGACGAGCTCGGGCGGGCCGAGTCATGGTTAGCTCACGAAGCTGGGTCGGGCTCGTTGCGATCGCGTTTCGGAGCGGTTCAAAAACCTCCTTGGGATCTCGGAGGGGACGTACTACCGGTGGAAAGCCAAGTACGGTGGGTGTCAACGAGGCTCGACGGCTCAAGGACCTGGAGCAGGAGAACCGGCGGCTCAAAAGCTGCTCTAGCGGAGGTAACTCTCGATAAGCAGGCTCTCAAGGAAGCGTTGACAAGAACATGGTGACGCCCGGATCTCCAGCATCAGAGCCCGAACTCGCTGGTCACGAGTAGCCTGTGCCTGCGTTTCTGCCAGCACTGCGGCTTCGATAGCTCCCGGCTGTACCACTTCGAGGAGTTCCTTCGAGACAGCCGCATAGGCCGAGGTCCCGCCGAAGGAGAGACACTTTGCCTCCAGTGTGTCCAGGCGACCACGGTGGCATTGATAGCGGGCCGATGAGGCAACTGAAACCCGCCACATTCAAACCGGTCCGCTGCATCACTCTCAGCAGCCCTGCGACGTACGACCTCCATCCCCCAGCCTCGGGCAGATCCGAGGACTCGAGGTCGATGCATACCGTCTCGTCGAACGCCAACGAGTGGACTCGCACTACGGGATCGTCGCCAGCTCGGAAGGCCACGCCGAGATATCGCTCGATCGCCATCGGCAGAATCCAGCCGTCGTTGTAGTCGGTGTGCTCGCCGATCAGGTTGACCCGGCCCGGCGCCAGAGCGACCCGCACACTCCCGAGCTCACCGAACTGTTCGCCGAAGCGGGTGGTCAGCGTCGACACCAGCTGGCTTGCTGAACTCATCTTGCCGATCCGTCCCGCAGCACGCCTCGCTCACTCGCGTCAGGTCGAAGGAAGCGCCTCGTCTCCCTCGAAGCCCTCGAGTCGGGGATCGATCCAGAAGGCATCCGGTGAGCCGGAAATCGACTCACAGACGAGACTCAGGTGGGAAATGCCGCGAATATCGAGAGTGGGCTTGGATGGCGGCATGGAGGCATTCAAGGTGGCGCTTCTCCAGATCAGGCGCCCATCGCCCAGGACCTGACATTGCACCTCACCTTGGGACGCTTCTGCGACACCGACCTCGGCTTTCAAGCGCTGCCAATCGCCGCTGAGCTCGAAGGTCAGTGCCTCCGAAGCGCTGGAGAAACGCTCGAACTCGAGCCCATCGATCCGAAGGGGCGCCCGGGGCGTTTCAGCTTCGGCCGACAAGCGATGAATGATCTCCTGCCGGCCGGAGGTCCTATGCTCCAGGATACGAAGCTCCGAGATCGTGATCGGCCCGACCTTGACCGGGGCCAGGGCGTCGAAATCTTCTACGCGTTCACCTTGGGCACCGAGCACCATCGGATCGTCGCCCCCGTCGTGGGTGCTGAGGACGCGCAAGCGCAATAGCCGTCCCGCACGAGGTGGAAAGCGGACGTCCTGCTCACCCTCTAGCTTCTCGAGCTCCAGCCTCGCAATCGCGTCTCCCCACTGCCCGTTGACGTCCGCGAGGTATACCTCGAGTTCCCGCACCTGGCCGTACCTCCAATGCTTGTCGTTGCGCGGAAGAAAGGTCAGCCCCTCGATCACGCGGCGATCTCCGAGATAGAGCGTAAGTTGGTGGGGTCCGATGGCGAACGATTGGTCTCGAATCGTTCGGAACCAGGTGTCGGGATCGCCGTCGAAGGCGTTCTCCAAGGCGTGACCGGGCTCTTCGGCCGGACGTCCGACAACCTGAATGGAGTCGGAATCCAAGAAGTCCTGCCTCGGCGGCGGTTCGGGATAGCTCGAGGCCACGGGAGCCTCGGCGCCGCTCAAAGGCTCGATCTCGATCCGGTGCATCACACGAGTCGAAACCTCTCCGATCGAGACTCGTGTCGCTCCGCCACGGTCCTCGGCGTCGTATCGAAAACCCTTCTTGGAGGCTTCCCAATCGGCCGAATCTTCGATCCTCGGCAGATCCTCGCCATCGAGTCGGACCCGGCCGGCGGGTGCACGTCCCCGAATCACCAACTCGAAGCTCCGGGTTTCGAACCTGCCGTCGAATTCGCCGTGCGCCGGATGAATCGAGACCTCAATAGGCCCCGACTCTTCCTGGGGTGCCTGCACTTCGAAGAGCTGCTCGCTGAAGGAGCCGTCTCGATAGGCCCGGGTCTCGCCGTCGTCCTCGAACAGACGCAACTCGGAGTCGCCGAACGGATAGATCTCTAAGGTCAGCGGATCGGCGGGTACCTGTCCGTCGTAGAGCGCTACCGGATACATCGGAATGATGGCGCCGGCACGTACGAGGATCGGAAGCGTCTCGAGATCGACCGGAATGGCGATCTCCAGGCCCTCGTCTCCTGCATCGATCACCCGTCCATCCCAGAAGTCTATCCACCGGCCGCGGGGCAGATAGACGCCCTCTCGCCATCCCTTGCTGGTGGCCTGACTCCGGTAGACAGGCGCTACCAGGAGCTCCCGCCCAAGGAAGAATTGGTAGGGGTACTCACCGGTCCACGCATGGGGATCGTCTTCGTGGTCCCACATCAGACCCCGCACCATCGGTGCCCCTCGGGTCTCGGTTTCCCGGGCCAGGTTGTAGAGATAGGGGGTCAGGCGCATTCGCAGCTCGAGATAGCTCCGGTGAATCGAACGATGGGGTTCTTCGAACCACCATGGATGCTTGCGAGCAGCCTTTGACCAGCCCGACATGCCCATCAAGACCGGGGTCAACGCCTTCCACTGGAGATCCCTCGTATAGGTCTCGGGAGATCCCCCAAAGATGCCATCGACGTCTCCCGTCGAGTAGTTCATTCCCGAGAGACCCGATCCGATGAGGGTCGGCACGTGCCAGCGGATGTAGTCCCAACTGCCACTTTGATCCCCGGTCCAAGTCACGGCGTAGCGCTGGATACCCGCCCAACCCATCACGGTCCAGATGAAGGGCCGTGCGTCGGAATTGTCGAGGAAGCCCTGGGCCGCATCGTGGTTGGCGTCCATCGCCCATTGCGAGCCCTTGCCAGTCCAGGCGACATCGAGCTTCTGCACCCGGCTGCCGGCCTCGCCCACCTCCCAGGCGATCTTCTCGACGCCGTCCTCGGTCCACAGGCCCGTACGAAAGCCGAGTTCCGCGAGCCTCTCGACGACCTCCGGCAGATCCTCATACCCGCATCCGTAGCCGTCGTTGGGGAGGATCCATGACCCGGGCATGCGATGCTCGCGATATTTCTCCGCCAGGCTCCGGACCACGTCGCTCGTCGTGCCCGTCGGGCCGTCACTCCAGCCCGGCGGAACGGTGCCGGGCTTCTTCTCGTTGTCGCCATCGTTGTAGCAGTCCGCATCGCCGTACCCGAACGCCCAGCGGGCCAGAAGGCCTGCTCGGCCGGTGAGCCGCGTGTAGACGTCGAGTACATCGCGGATCGACGAGCCGACCATGAAATAGGCATCGAAGCGGTCTTCCGAGTGTCGGGTGCTCAGGTACTCGTCGGACCGAAAATCGTAGCTGCCTTCGCTCCAGGTGTTGCGCAGCACGCCATAACCGTTCGACGACATGTAGAACGGCGCAGGACTGGGACGATCCCCTTCTTCCCAGCCACCCGAATAGGAAATCTCCATCGAGCGGCCCTTGAAGTGAAACGCTCCGTTCTGTTGACCGCCGCCAACGAAGGCCTCGTCCGACCGGCTGGAGAGCGTCTGCACCGTCGCTTGTTCCGTCATCGACAAGGGCTTGAGCTCCTTCCAGAGGAGCTCACCGTCAGGGGCCCGGCGGAGCTCGAAGCGCAAAGGCGCCGGATGGATGACAAGCTCGAAGTCCGAGGTCGTCAATCTCGCGCTCTCTTCGCCCTGGTCGACCTCGAAATGTACCTCGCGTGGCTCGTCGTCGATCACGATCGGTGCCTTGCCGCTACCCTCGCCCGAGAGGGTCCCCTGCCTGCCCGCCTCGAGTCTGAAGAGATTCGTACCGAGCATCGAGATGCGCAGGAGGGCTCCTGTCGTCGTATGGAGATCGGCCCCGGTCTCCGTGACCTCGAGGTGCTGCAGATCGCCTAGTGCGGCGCCCCCCGATTCAGTGGCACCCAAGGCGGTGGCACCCAAGACAGCTGAGCAAGCCACCCAGACCACGGCACGTACCAAGACGTTTCGAATCGTTTGCATAGGAATCTCCCCTGATCGCTTCGGCGCGCGCGAGTGTAGCACCGGCGGATTCTCGAGCTTGAGCTCCGCCGGCCTCCTACCGGACTGCAACCGAGCTTGGTTCTCCTGGCCGGAGCCGCTTTCGGATCTTTCGAATCCAGCGCCGCAGAAGGCCCCGAGCGCCTCGGCTGG
>JALCBJ010000009.1:98284-116966 GCA_028066595.1 Thermoanaerobaculia bacterium | reverse complement strand
GCGAAGCCTCATTAGGAGCCCGTTGCGGATAGACCTGGAACGGCCGCGGAATCTATGGTCTACGGATTGTCAGTCGGTCGGCCGGCATCCAACGGATGCTGGCCGTTGGCTCATCGGGCTCGCCCGCCGCGGCTGTCGATCCACTCCCGAAAATACGACGTGCGAATGAAGACGTCGACGCTTCCATATGCAGCGTAGGGTCCACCCGATGGCACGTAGCCCACCGAGCCGATCCCGATCACTTCGAGGTACTCGTCGCGATCCACCAGGAGCGGTGTGCCGCTGTCCCCGGGGCCGCTGATGCCCTCGGCGGGCAACGCACCTGTGTCCGGGTCGTCGAGCCGGATGGCGAGCCGATCGGTTTTCAACTCGAAGAGCGCATTGTCGGCAATGCGAAGCTTGCCATCGTTACCCACCACGCGGCGCAGCCCATCGCCGAAATCACCGCGTCCCGCCAGCCATACACGTTGGCCGACCTCGAGCGGCCCGTCGTGGAGCTTCAACGGTTCGACTCCAGACACCCTGGAAGCAAGCTTCATCAACGCGATGTCGGCCCTCCCCGGCTGCCAACCCGGATACGGGATCACTTCCGAGATTCGATAGTCGATGCCGGCGAAACGCGCGCGCAGAACATCGACCGGCGCGCTGGTGGTGACGTGTGCCGCGGTCAATACCCAATCGGGAGCGATGAGCACGCCTTCCCCGTCGGGCAGGATCTTGCACACAGCTCGGAAGCGCCGGGCTTCGGCATCTTCGGCTACGCCGTCGATGTCGTGTCGGGTAACGACCCCGAACGCGTCCGTGGCCATCCACACCACCAATACGACCAGGAGGATGCTCCGCCAGGCTCCCAAACGGCTCACTGCCTCACCTCGCGCGATACCCGAAGGGCCACGGATTCCGCGATCGGTGGGTCCATGTTGGCCAGGACGATGACCATCACGCCCTCTTCCAGACTCATCATCGCGTTCAAGCCGGGACCCGCACCGCCCAGCATGATGCCGCCTCGCGTCCATGAACCCTCCAGCCAGTTGTCCTCACCTTCCAGAATCCGGCCACGCATCATGCTGTCGTAGAAACGATAGAGGTCGCGTACCGTGGAGTAACTCTTTCCCCAAGGGCCACCTTTGGCGGGCTCGAGGTAGATGTTCTTGATCGGCTCCTCGAGTGGACCGTGCAGGCCCGTCGAGGTGTAGCCCACCGCCACGTTGGGGACGACCGCGTCGGTTTCGAAAAAGCCACTGCGCGTCATGCCCGCGGGTTCGAAGACATGCTCCGCAACATAGTCGGGATAGGACTGGCCCGACTGTTCTTCGATGATCGCGCCGAGCACCGTATAACCGAAGTTTGAGTAGCTCTCCTCGCTACCGGGTTCGGACAGCAGCGGTTTGGGGCCCCAGATCGGGATGTAGTCCTCGATACGCCGCAAGTTCGACATCGGCGTCTGTCCGTATTCCTCGGTGAAGTAGTCACCGAGACCCGAACGGTGCTCGAGCAGCTGCTGGATGGTCACGCGCTCGCGCACGATGTCGTTGGGATAGTCCGGTAGATGCTTGCCGACGGTGTCGTCGAGCGCGAGCTTGCCCTGAGCGCGAAGCTGAAGGATCGCTACCCGCGTGTAGTCCTTGTTGCAGGACCCGACATCAAATCGGGTGTCGAGATCGTTCGGCGCGCTGAACTCCCGAGACGCCATTCCATACGCTCCTTCGAATTTCACCTCGCCCTGGATGGCCACCAGGACCGCACCGGAGAAGAGGCCTTCCCGCGCCAACGAGTGAAGCCAGACATCCAGCTCGGTTCCCATCTGTTGCCAGTCACCGTCGAGGTCCAGATCGGGGAGGCCGTCCGGGTCGTCGGGACCGTCGGCCATCTCGATGGAGACCGAAGCGATCTGATCGGGGGCGTCCTCGTGGAACGCGAAGATCAGATACAGCTGCTCGTCGTCGTGTTCGGGCCGCGCCTCGATCGCGATCGCGCCCTCGTCGTCGATCCCGACGCCGAAGACTTCGAGTGAGCCCAACTGCGCGATGGCCCGCCAGTAGCCATCTTGCCAGGCAGTGACCTCGGAACGTTTGAAGTGCTGTGCGCGGAAGGCTGCCATGATCTCGATGTCGGCCGCGTTGTGCGCCGCCACCCAGGCCATGGCAATGGCTTCCTGCCGGCGCTCCTGCTCTTCGCTGCCTTGGGCGACGAGGGCGAGGAGGGTCAAGAGTGAGAATAGGATCATTCGGTATCGGTTGGTTCCCATGAGGGTCTCCTTTCGAGCGAAACCGTATGGAAGACCGGTGAAGATCCCGTCAACGCTTCCTTCACACCGAATTCAAGAGTTCCTCATACACTGGCGATATGGCATCGCGGATCTTGATCGTCGAGGATGATCACCAAACGGCAGACACGATCCGTTTGTACCTCGAGAACGATGGTTTCGAGGTAGACATCGCAACCGACGGCATGACCGGTCTGGAACGTGCGCGGCTCCACCCGCCGGCCCTGATCGTTCTCGACCTGATGCTGCCCCGACTTTCGGGATTCGAGGTCTGTCGGGCTCTACGCAAGCGGAGCAACGTGCCGATTATCATGCTCACGGCGCGAACGACGGAGGACGATCGTGTCTTGGGTCTCGACTCGGGGGCCGACGACTATGTGCCCAAACCGTTCAGCCCCCGCGAGTTGGTAGCGCGCGTACGCGCCGTGCTCCGTCGTGGTGAGCATCCGGAGTCGGCGGGACGAGAGCGCTTGTGCTTCGTGGGTCTCGAAATCGACCTCGCACGCTGCGTCGTCACCGTCGCCGGCCGAACCGTCTCGCTCACACCTGCGGAGCTGAACCTGCTCACGACATTGGCACGCGCACCCGGGCGCGTCTTTCGCCGCGAGCAGCTGGCGGCGCGCGCGTTTGGAGAAGATTTCAGCGGCCTCGACCGCACGATCGACGCCCACATCATGAATCTGCGCAAGAAAATCGAAGCCGACCGCGCATCACCCGAGTTCGTCCAGACCGTTTTCGGCCAAGGGTATCGATTCGGTGGGATCCGCGCGTGATTCGCTCGCTGCGCTGGCGGCTGACCCTCGCCATCGTGCTCATCACGTTTGCGGCATCAACCCTCGTGGGCGTCGGCTTGGGGCGCTTCACCCGCAGTGAGTTCCGCCATTTCCTGGAGATCGAGACGGAGGTTTCCGGGATCGAGCTGCCTTCGACCGAAGCCCTGGTCGCTGCGTTACGAGCCGGGCCCGGGGAGCATGTCCAGGAGGCGCTCGAGTCGTTGAGCGTGCGCGCTGGAGGCACGCGCATGGTGCTGTTCTCACCGCAACGGGTCCTGATCGGCGACACGAGTCCGGTCGGCGACGTCGTACTGCGGGCGGACGGTGAGCTCGAGATTCGCCACATCACCGAGGGCAACATCCACGAGGAGCGGTTGACCGTGGACGGCGGTATACCGCTCGGCGGCCCGCAGGCCCTCGGCGTGCTCTTCGTACTCCCAGCATTGGATACCGAGGCGACCCTCGCGCCCGAGATTGGCTTTGCGCGACGGGTGAGCGCCGCGCACGTGGTCGGTGTCCTTGTGGCCACTTTGCTAGCGCTGGTCATCGCGCTCACACTTTCGAATCGCATCGTTGGCCCTGTCGAGACGTTGATGGCCGCGGCACAGCGGTTGGAGGGTGGAGATCTGACGCAACGGGTCGACGTCCGGTCGCGAGATGAGATCGGCGAGCTGTCCCGTACGTTCAACACCATGGCAGCGTCGCTCGAACGCCAAGAGCGCACACGTCGCAGCATGGTCAGCGACATCGCCCACGAGTTGCGGACGCCACTCACCCACCTGCGTTGTCGTATCGAATCGGTGCAGGACGGCCTGGCCGCGGTCGACGATGCACTCCTGAACGGGCTACATAGCGAGATCGTCCATCTCGGCCGGCTGGTCGACGATCTGCAAGAGCTGGCGCTGGCCGAAGCGGGTCGACTTCAGCTCTATCCCGTGGAAGCGGATCTCGAGAAGGCTACGCGACAAGTGATCGACGCGCTTCCCGGCGAGAATCGGACGGACGTACGCCTGCAGATCGGGGAAGGGCTGCCGCCGATCTCGGTCGATGTCGATCGCTATCGTCAAGTCGTGCGCAACCTGCTGGCGAACGCCTTGCAGCACGGCGCGGTGGACGGGCATGTCGTGATTCGTCTGCTCCTCGACCCGTCCGGTGTCCGCTGCGAAGTCGAGGACGAGGGCATGGGCATCCCGACTGACCACCTGGAACACGTGTTCGATCGTTTTCACCGCATCGACCCCTCACGCGATCGGCGAACGGGTGGGGTCGGCCTAGGTCTGGCGATCGCGCGCCAGTTGGTACTCGCCTGGGAAGGGATGATCGGGGTCGAGAGCGAGCCCGGTCGCGGTGCTAGGTTCTGGTTTACCGTGCCAAGACATTGAACCGGGTGATCACCTCGTCGCGTCAGCGAATTAGGACGGCTCCGTCGTCAAGGCCTCTCACCGACAGAGGGAAACCGGACACCATCCGGCCAACTCAGTTCCGCCACGGCGCCTCCGGACGGCCGGTCGCTCAGGGAGAAATCCCACCCGAGCCGCGTGCACAGGTCCTCGACAATCAACAGGCCGACGCCGCCTTTCACCGGTGCGTTGGAGGGAGCAGCGGCCGCGGAGACGCCGGGCCCGGTATCCAGAACCTGTACGCGGTGCTCGTCGCCGTCGATGATGACGCTACCCGCCTGTGTGGATGCGAAAGCGTTGCGAACCAGATTCGAGAGCAGGATCGAGACAATCCGTTCCGAAACCACCAGATCGACAGCTCGCGCAAACCGGATCTGGACGTCAACGTCTCGGCCGCGAAGTAGATGATTGCTCGCGTCGACAACCGACCGCGCGACCTGCTCCAGGTCGACCGGGTGCTCGGCGGCGGGAGGAAGCTCTTCGCGGGCAAGAAACAGGAACATGTCGATTACACGTTCCAGCTCTAGCGCGGCTCTCTCGATGCTCCGAACCCGCCGCAGCGCAGCTGGAGACTCGATTTCCCTACCGAGCAGCTCGGCGCCACTACGGATTACGGTCAGCGGGGTCCTGAGCTCGTGACTGGCGTTGCGTGAGAACTCGCGCTCGCGCTCGACGAGCCGGTCGATGCGTGCCATCGATGCTCTCAGGCTGCTCCTGAGCTGTCGCACCTCATCGGAATCCCCTAGTTGCTCGTCTTCCGTGCGATCAAAAGCCGCAGCGAATCCGCCTGGCCCCGAGTTCGTCTCGATCGTCTCGACCAGGCTGGTAACGGGCGCAAAGATCCGCCGGGTCGCCGAAGTCGTGAGGAAGAGAGCAAGCAGCGCCGCTACTCCACCGACAGCCAGGAAAAACAGCAAGCCCGAGTACAGAAGCTCATCGCGCTCGTTGAGCTCGCGCACGTCGTACACCAGGTAGAGCCTGGGAAGACCTTTAGCGGCCTCTCTCACGACCATCACGTATTCCTCGGGACCGGGTCCATGGGGACTGAGCTCGTAGACTCCCGGCGCAAGCTCCCGTGCCTGGTCTCGGTAGGCCACAGGAAGCTCCTCCTCGCCGCGAAATACGGAGAACCAAGGAGTGTTGATCGGTGGTAGGGGCTCTCCGTCCAACACCTCGGGATGCCGTTCGAGGTAGCTGTCGAGCGCGAGTCGAGCCTGAATCCGGAACAGATTGTCTTCCTGCCTCCGAGAGCCGCCGACGACGATCAACGCCGAAAGGCCCGCGATAAACACCCCCAGGAACCAGATCCTCCTCTGCAGGTTCTTCGCGAGATCAGTCGTTCGTTGGATCATCGTCGTCGCGGAGCCTGTAGCCGATGCCGTGAACCGTCTCCAGAAGGGCCCGGTCGAACGGTCGATCGAGGGCCTGCCGCAGACCGTAGATGTGGGTTCGCAGGGAGTCGCTGAGCGGTGGGTCCTCGCCCCATAACATTTGCTCGAGGTCGGCTCGACTGACGACGCCTGGGGCGGCCCGCAACAGGCGTTCGAGGATGCGGAAGGTGATCTGGCCGAGATGCAACCTCCGCCCCTCCCTTCGTACGAGCATTCGCTTCACGTCCATCTCGACCTCTCCAAACCGGAGATTTCTGCCTCGCTGCACACTTCTCGTGTGCAGCGCTCGGAGGCGAGCTGCCAGCTCCTTGAGCGCAAACGGCTTGGTCAGGTAGTCGTCCGCGCCACTCTCGAACCCAGCCAACTTGTCGTCGAGTGACTGCAAGGCGGTGAGCATCAGGATCGGCGTCGTGGAGTCGCTCTCTAACCGCAACCGCCGACAGAGTGACAAGCCGTCGATGCCAGGCAGCATCAAGTCGAGCACGATCGCGTCGTAGCTCTGGGTCACCGCGAAATGCAGGCCGACCACACCGTCCGGCGCGAAATCGATGCTGTGCCCTTCCAGCTCGAGGAAATCGCCGATGTGCTCGGCGACGTCGGCATTGTCTTCTATGATCAGAATTCGCACAGCGTCTCACGTCCGAGATGTAGTGATCTCCGGTCGATTTTAGTGTCACCACGTTCGCCTCCACGGTAGCGACCCGGCCGAGCCGACTCTTCCGTTCGCGTGGTGATCACCGCGTCAACAGAACGTCATGGACTCGTGAAATCGCGTTTGACGTCGACTTGACGTTCTCGTGATCTCGTGTTGACGGCCCGCCGCGTAGCTTGCCGTTGGCGGCCGCTCCTGCAGGTGCCTCTTCCGTTCGAAGTGACAGAGATCACGAGATCCAATCAACTGCCCATCGTGCTTTATGTCCGGATTCCGAGCTAGAAACAGCCAAGACGCAACGCTCCCGACCGCACTGCTCGTTGCCGCCCTGGCCCTGACCGGATGCACCACGCACCGAGCGACAGTCGAGTTGCCGCTCCGGGAGGCCGAGCCGTTTCGTGGCAACGGCTCGGCCGAGGTGCCCGACCGTTGGTGGCATGCCTTCGGTGACGCCGCACTCGACCGCGAGATCGACAGAGCCCTCGATGCCAACTACACCCTGCTGGTGGCGTGGGAGCGTCTCCGCGAGGCCGAGGCCCTCGCCCGCCGGACCCGAGCAGACCGCCGACCCGATCTCGACCTCTCGGCAGGTGCCACGAGCACCGACGACAGCTTCGCCGGTGAGGATGGGACGGACCTCGACACCGGGCTCCGCGCGGGGTGGGAGATCGACCTGTGGGGCCGCATCGACGCACTCGCCGAGGCCGACAGCCTGCGTGCAGCGGCCAGCCGCGAGGACTATCGCAGTGCAACGCTTGCGCTTTCGGCCGAGGTCGCGACGATCTGGTATCGGCTCGCCGAAGCACGGCTCCAACAAGAAGTCCTGGACCAGCAGATCGCCACCAACGAAACCGTGCTGGAGCTCCAGCGGGTGAGGTTCGGCGCCGGACTGATCCGGAGCGCTGACGTTCTGCGCCAGCAGGCTCTTCTCGAAGCCACCCGCGCCCGGCGGATCGACAACCGCGCCCGGATCACCCTGCTCCGCCATGGTCTGGCGGTGCTCCAGGGGCGTCCACCGCAGGAGGCGCCCGAGAACACCGACGCGCTGCTCGCGAAGCCGCCGCCGCTTCCGGCAGCCGGGCTACCGGCCGAGCTGGTGCAAAGACGACCCGATGTGCGGGCAGCGCGACTGCAGGTGGAAGCAGCCGACCGTGAGATCGCGGCTGCGCTGGCAGCTCGTTACCCACGTCTGACGCTCTCCGGGGCCGTGACCACCTCCGACTCCGGAGCCCGTAACCTGTTTTCGGATTGGATCACCGAACTCGCGGCCGGATTGGTCGCCCCTTTGATCGACGGCGGCGAACGCCGAGCGGATGTCGAACGTACCCGCGCCGTCGCCCGAGGCCTTCTGGCGGAGTACGCCGATGTGGTTCTGATCTCTTTTCGAGAGGTGGAGGACGCACTCGCGAGCGAGAGCCTGCAACGCGAGAAGCTCGCCAATCTCGACACACAGGTCGACCTCGCGCGGAAGACCTATGAGCAGTTGAAGGTCCAGTACCTCAACGGTGTCGTCGACTATCTTGGGGTGCTCGACGCCCTGACCGCTGAGCAGGACCTGGTGCGCGAGAGGCTGAGTGCCCGGCTCGAGCTGCTGGAGCTCCATATCGCCTTGTACCGGTCCCTGGCCGGAGGTTTCGACACCGCGCGGGAGACGGAAGAGCAAGAAGATCGAGAGATCGAGGGTGCACGCCCCGGAGAGAAAAGATGATGGAAGAGTGCGAGGATACGCACGAAGAGCCGCGAAACAGCGACCGAACGGTATGGACTATCGTGCTATGCATGGCGATCCTGACTTTGGCTGGAGGGATCGTCTATGTGATCCGGAGCACCGAGCCGACCGCGGAGCGCGGTGACGTCATGCGGCGGAGTGCCGCGTTGGTAGAGGTCGTCGAAGTCTTCCGTGCCGATCACCGGCCCGAGGTGGTCGTACTCGGCACTGTAGAGGCCTCCCGCGACCTCGAGCTGAGCCCGCGGGTCTCGGGAGAGATCGTCGCGATGGCACCGTCGTTCGAGCCGGGTGGCTTGGTCGAGCGTGGGGCGACGTTGGTGACGATCGATCCGGCCGACTACCGCAACGCCCTGGCCATGCGTCGCAGCGAGCTACGCGAGGCACGGGCGACTCTTCTCATCGAGCAGGGACGCCGGACGGTGGCCGAGCGAGAGTTCGCCTTGCTCGACGAAACCATCGACGACGACAACCGTGCCCTGGTGCTACGAGAACCCCAGATCGAATCGGCCGAGGCCCGGGTCGACGCCGCTCTCGCCGCGGTGACGCAGGCGGAGTTGCACCTCCGCCGGACCGAGGTCACGGCTCCGTTCGACGCCCAGGTGCTGGCACGGGACGTGGACCTCGGTTCTCAGGTCGGCCCAGGCGATCGACTCGCCCGCCTGGTCGGCATCGAACAGGCTTGGGTGATCGCAGCGGTGCCGATGCGCACTCTGCCTTGGTTGCGTTTCGAAAGTGACGGAGATGGTTCGAGCGTGCGAGTTCGCGACCGGACCGCCTGGGAGCCGGGCGTCTTTCGCGAAGGTGTGCTGACCCGACTGATCGGGACCGTCGACGATCAAACCCGTCTGGCCCGGGTGCTGGTCACCGTCGAGGATCCGCTGGCCCACCGCAGCGACGCACCACCCTTCCTCCTCGGCACGGTGGTCGAGGTGCGGGTCGAAGGCCGGGTGCTCGAGGACGTCGTCCGGGTCGACCGTGAGCTGGTGCGGGAGGATGACACGGTTTGGGTATTCGCAGAGGGCAAGCTCGAGATTCGCCCCGTGCGGGTGACGTTCCGAGATGCCGAGCACGCCTACATCGGGGACGGGCTCGACAACGGCGAGCGCATCGTGGTCACCAACCTCGCAACGGTGAGCGACGGTATCGATCTGCGCCTGAATGAGAATCTGGGCGCCGACGGGGGTGGAGCAGGATGAGCGCTCCGACCGAACCCCGCAGCGAGCGGCTCGGCGCGATCGGCTGGATGGCCCGGAATCCGATCGCTGCCAACCTGATGATGCTCATCCTGCTGGTCGGTGGGTTCTGGTCGGCATTGGCAGGCCAGAAGGAGGTCTTCCCCGAGTTCCAGCTCGACGTGATCGAGGTCGAAGTCGGCTACCCCGGAGCGGCGCCTTCCGAGGTCGAGCAAGGGATCCTGCGACCGGTCGAGGAGGCGGTCAAGAGTGTCGAGGGCATCCGCGAGCTCACGTCCTCGGCCCGGGAAGGGACCGGTTCCGTCTCGATCGAGCTCGTCGCTGGCGCCGATCTGATGCAGGTCTACCAGGATGTCGATCAGGCGGTCAGCAGGATCCGCACCTTTCCGGACGATATCGAACAACCAGAGGTCCGGATCGGTTCCCGACAGCGCGGAGTCCTCGGGATCGTCCTCTACGGCGATGTCGATCGCTGGATGCTCCGCAAGCTCGGGGAGCGACTGCGCGATCAGTTGCGGTCGAACGCCACGATCACCCAAGTAGAGCTCGGCAACGCCCCGGACTACGTCACCCACGTCGAGATTCCCCGGGACACCTTGCGGCAGTATGGGTTGACCCTCAGTGAGGTCGCCCGCACCATCGCGGCCTCCAGCGAGGATGTCGCGGCTGGATCCGTCGAGGCCCCGACTGGCGAGGTCCTGCTCCGCGTCGCCGAGCGCAAACAGATCGGGGCGCAATTCGCCAGAATCGAGATCCTGGCCGGAGCCGACGGGTCGACGGTCACCCTCGACGACATCGCGACGATCCGTGACGGCTTCGAGGATGCGGGCTACCCATCTCGATTCGACGATCGGCCGTCGATCCAACTCCAGATCTACCGCGTCGGAGACCAGTCGCCCATCGACATCGCCGATGCGGTCGCTGCCGAGATGACCACCTTCGAGGCCAACCTGCCCCCGGGAGTCGAGTGGCGCTTCACGAACAACTCCGCCGAGGACTTCCGCCAACGGGTCGGACTCGTCACCAACAATGGCCTGATGGCGATCGTCATCGTGCTGGCCATCCTCGCGCTCTTCCTCGAGCTGAGGCTCGCCTTCTGGGTCATGATGGGGATGGTCATCTCCTTCTTCGGCGGCCTCCTCTTCCTCCCGGCGCTCGACATCAGCGTCAACATGATCAGTCTCTTCGGTTTTCTGATCGTACTCGGGATCGTGGTCGACGACGCCATCGTGGTGGGTGAAAACGTCTTCGAAAAACGCCGCACGGAAAAGGATGGCCTCGAGGCCGCGGTGGCGGGCGCCCGCGAGGTGGCAGCGCCGGTGGTGTTCAGCATCCTGTCGAACATCGTTGCCTTCGTGCCGCTGCTCTTTATTCCCGGTGAGACCGGCAAGTTCTGGGGTCCTTTGCCCTACGTCGTCATCGTCGTGCTGATCGTGTCGCTGATCGAGGCGTTCTTCATCCTGCCAGCGCATCTGGCCCATGCCGGTCGCACCCGACCTCGCAATCGGATCGGCCGGACCTTGCACGGGCTGCAGACGCGTTTCTCCGCCGGCTTTACGCACTTCGTGGGCACGCACTACGCACGCCTACTCGATCGGGCGCTCGAGCACCGCTACGTGACGCTCACCGGCGCGGTCGCCCTCTTTCTGATCGCTGCCAGCTACGCCACCAGCGCCCACATGGGCATCATCCTGATGCCCGAGGTCTCGGCCGACGAGATCGAGGCCGGGGTTCGGTTGCCGGTCGGTACCACCCCGGCCCAGGCGGCGACCATCGCGGGAGAGGTGACGAGGGCGACGCTGCGGATGATCGAAGAGCATGGTCTCGAGACGACCTCCGAGGGGGTCAAGACCAACGTTCGGGGAGGAGCACGGTTCGTCGACGTCGAGATCGTGATGCGGCCTCCGGACGAACGCGAGCTCGAGACCGCGGACGTCATCGACCTCTGGCGCCGGGAGATCGGCGATCTGCCCGGCGTAACCCAAATCACGTTCGAAGCCGAGGCCGGACCCGGTGGCTACCGCCCGGACATCAGCATCGACATCAGCCACAACGATGTCGACATCCTCGAGAGGGCAACCGCCGCGCTGGTGGCCCGGGCCCATCAATTCGAGAACGCCCGAGACATCAACGACAACTACGACAAGGGCAAGGAACAATTCAACGTCCGACTGCTGCCGGAGGGGCGCGCGATCGGGCTGACCGCCGAGAGTGTCGGTCGACAGCTCCGCGGAGCGTTCTATGGCGACCTGGCGCTCCGCCTCCTCCGTGGCACCGACGAGGTCGAAGTTCGGGTCAAGCTCCCGGAGTCGGAACGCAGAGACATCCACGCCCTGGAAGACCTGGTGATCCGTACCCCGACCGGAGCCGAGGTGCCGTTACTCGACGTGGTTGCGATCGACCGCGGCGAGGCGTTCTCGAGCATCAACCGTCGGGATGGACGCCGGGTGGTCAGCGTGTCGATGGACATCGAGCCCAAGCGCGCGATTGGCCAGGTGATCGAAGCCTTCCAACAGGAGGAGCTACCCCGTCTACGCGCTGACTTCCCGGGTCTGACATGGACCTTCGAGGGAAGCGATGCCGAAATGCGCGAGGCGACACGCTCGCTGTGGACCGGTTTCGCCTTCGCGATGGCGATCATCTACGCCCTACTGGCCATCGCCTTCCGGAGCTACGTCCAGCCATTCGTCGTTCTCGCCGCCATCCCCTTCGGCATCATCGGTGCGGTGCTCGGACATATCGTGCTCGGCTACGATCTCTCACTGGTCAGCCTGATGGGGGTGATCGCGCTCTCCGGCATCGTGGTCAACGACTCTCTGATCATGGTCGAATTCGCCAATCGCCGCCGCCGTGTCGGTGCCTCCGCCCTCGAGGCCATCCACTACGCTGGTATCCGCCGTTTCCGGCCTATCGTGCTGACCACGCTGACCACCTTCGGCGGACTGACTCCGATCGTGCTCGAGTCGTCACTGCAAGCGCAGTACATCATTCCGATGGCCATCTCACTCGGTGCGGGGGTCCTTTTCTCCACCACGATCATTCTGCTGCTGGTCCCTTCGCTCTATCTCATTCTCGAGGACCTGCGCGGCTTCAACGCCTGATCGAGAGCCCAGGTAGGTTGAGCTTCCGAGGCCTTGACATTGCCCGGGCAAGGGCTATGATCTCGTGCCATACGGACGGAGTCCGCTCTAGAGTCATGACGAGCTCGCCCAAGATCATCAAGAAGCAACGCGGCACTTCGGGTAGCCTGAAGCGGGATGGGTTCCGGTGGGGTATTTTGCCCGTCTCCTTATCTTTGCTTCTGCTCCTGGCCGGCGGTACCGCCGTAGGTCACGATCACGACGAGGGGGACTGGAGCGGAGACGAATGCAGCGCGTGCAAGGTTCAGCAGCCCTCGACCTTGGATCTCGGAGATGTCGATGGCGAACCGGAACCCGTTCCACCTCAGGTCCAGGCATCGTGTCCGGAGCGGGCAGAAGCACGGTCGCTTTCTGTTGCTATTCCGCCTCTCCGCGGTCCTCCCCTCGGCTGACTCATTTTTTCGCTGACTACGTATTCGGGACATCGCCCAGGAATCTTCTGATCGGTGTCGGAATACCGCACCCGTCGAATCCGGTAGAGCCGGATTCCTGACTCGAGTCAGTCCGCCTCCGGTGCCGCTGCTACCGCAGGCTTCAAGATGGAGTTCCGCATGCTCCCAGCCGTCGATCTCTCGACGAGCTTTCGCTGTTTTTGGGCTATCGATCGCGCCAGCCCACATTTCATCGCCGAGGGCGCACCTCGTCTTCACGGTGTCGACACCGACGAGGCACGCACTAGCCCCCGCTTCCTCGGGTTCCACGTGCCCTCCGCGGCTCGGACGTCCTGACGATGATGTTGCACGAAGTTCGCCTCGCACTCGCCAGCCTGCGCAAGGAGAGCTTGCTGTCGGTGTTGGTGGTGCTGATCCTAGCCGTCAGCCTGGGCGTGCACACGGCTGTCTTCAGCTTGATCCACGCCGCCTTCTTCCGCCCGCTCCCCTACGAAGATGCCGAGCGGCTGGTAGTCATCGAAAGCGTGTCGAGCAAGACCGGTGGATCATGGGGCTTGTCGGTACCCGACGCCGACGACTATCGGGCCGAAGTGAGCCTCCTCGAAGAAGTGGGCGCCTTTTCCGCGCGCCGCGACAACTTGATCCAGCCGGACGGCCGGGTGACATCTATTCCGTCGGCGCTGGTCACCGCCGGCGTCCTTCCGGCGACCGGAGTACACCCTGTTCTCGGCCGGCTCTTCGAGGCCGGCGACGATCGCCAGGGTGCCGACAGTTTCAAGGTGGTGATCGCTCACGGCCTGTGGCGTAGCCACTTCGGCAGTGACTCGGACGTACTCGGGCAGACCCTCCGCACTTCCCTGGGCACCTTCGAGGTGATCGGTGTGCTGCCGCCCGGATTCGGCTTCCCCGAGGGCGCCCGAATGTGGTTTCCCTACCAAAGCTGGATCGACACGCAAGATAGCGGTGACACCCGCGAGGACCAGCGTCGCCTGCGGTGGCCCGAGGGCCTCGGCAGACTGGCTCCCGATAGCAGTATCGAACAGGCGCAGACCGAACTCTCGGGAATCGCGGAGTCCCTGGCAGAGCGTTTTCCCGAGACGAACGAGGACTGGCGCCCGCGAATCACCCCATTTCGCCAGTACGCGACGTCCGACCTGGCTCCGCACCTTCGGTCACTCTTCGTCATGACTTGGGTCTTCATGGCCCTGGCTGCCGTAAACCTCGCTGGCCTGCAACTGGCACGAGGGGTGGCACGTGCCGCGACATTCTCTCTCCAGCTCGCCCTCGGCGCGGATCGCGTGCGGCTCGGTCGGCAACTCCTACTCGAGACTTTGCTTTTGACCGCTCCTGGCGCACTCGCTGGTCTGTTGTTGGCGCAGGCACTTCTGAACATGCTGCCGCGCCTTGTACCGACCTCGCTACCTGCGTGGCTCGACGTGCGTCTCGGAATCGAGGAGGTGGGCTTTGCCGCTTCGGCCGCGGTGCTCGTGGCATTGGTCGCCGGTCTTGCACCACTCGTTGTCGGCTGGCGTCTCGACCTTCGTTCTCTACTCGCCGGCAGAGCCGCATCTGCGGCACGTGGAGGTCGGCTTCGAAGGTTCCTCGTGATCGCCCAACTGGCGATCGCCACGATCCTGGTGGTTGCGGCGAGCCTGCTCGCGCGCTCGTTTGGAGCGCTCGACCGTATCGACCCGGGTTTCACCACGGAACAGGTGGTGACGGTCGAGATGTCACCTCAGTACCCGGGTTCCTATCTGGAACAGACGGATTCCCTGGCTGCCCTGTATCGTCGTCTGCAAGCGAGTCTGCGCGACGTTCCCGGTGTCCGAGCCGCCGGTGGCGCCACTCATCTACCGTACCTCGACCTCGATCGGTGGCCGGCCAAGGTTCTCGCGCGAGGCGGTGACAACGAGGACGAGCTCGAACACCAGGCGCCCATCTTGGCGGTCGACGTCACGCCGGGCTACTTCGAGTCGATGGGGATTCCCATCGTCGAAGGCCGCGATTTCGCCTGGGCCGACTCGCGCGACAACGGCCTCGTCATCATCCTCAGCCAGCGCGCCGCGGAGCAGCTGTTTCCGAATCAACCCGCCGTGGGCAAGGAGGCGCGTCTCGAGAACGACTCGTGGGCGCAGGTGATCGGCGTGGTGGGTGACGTACGCTACGATCCGAGGGAGGCGGGCTTCGGCGCCGAGCTCTACTACCCGATCACTCAGTACAAGGCTTGGCGTCAACGCCTCACAGTTGCCCTCGATGGCTCGCCGACAGCGTTACTACCAGCCGTTCGAGCGGCGCTCGAGGCTGCCGCGCCGGAGACCGGAGTTGTCGAGATCCGCACACTCGACTCGATCCTCGACGAAACCCTCTGGCAAGCGCGTCTGCTCGGTCACTTGGCACCCCTCTTCGCGATCGTCGCATTGCTTCTCGCCGCTCTCGGCGTCTACGGCCTCCTGGCCCACGACTTGGTCAACCGGCGCCAGGAGCTAGGCGTCCGGTCGGCCCTGGGCGCGCAGCGGGCTGCTCTGGCCCGGCTGGTGTTTTGGTGGGGTGCCCGGTTGCTGATCTTGGGCGTCGCAGGAGGTGCGGCGATCACCTTGACCGTGGCACCGGTGCTGACCGCCTCACTCTTCGGCGTGGGCGCTCGAGATCCAGTGAGTTTTTTCATCGCCTTTCTCGCCCTCTTTGCTGCAGGCGTCGCGGCCTGCCTCGCGCCCGCGTGGCGCGCCATGCGCGTCCACCCATCCGACTCGCTGCGAGAGACCTGAACCGATGTACTCGCATTCCGTAACTTTGAACCAGGACCTCGCACCACGTGCCTCGAGCGCAAGGATTCTCGCGGCACGACCAGGAGAAACAATGGACGCACCCTCCGTCCGGACTCGAGACGGGAGTCGGGTATGAGCGGCCTACTGCGCGACGCACGGCTCGCCATCCGCTCCCTCGTCAGACGGCCCGGTACCTCTCTACTCATCGTCGCGACGCTGGCGGTCGGCATCGGCGTCAACGTCTCGATGTTCAGCGTCGTCCAGGCGTTGCTCCTCCGGCCGCTGCCCTTTGCCGACGCGGACCGGCTCGTCCGAATCGAAGCGAAGAAGGGCTCCGAGCCAGGGCGAGTCTCGCAGCGCGAGTTTGATGACCTGCTCGAAGAGAGCGAGACCCTCGACGCTCTGGCTACCTTCTACACGAGTCAATACAACGTGACGGGGGATGGTCCACCGGAAGCCGTTCCCGCCGCCATCAACTCCCACCACCTTTTCGAGGTGCTCGGAGCGCGTTTCGTCCTCGGCGGTCCATTCGGTTCGACGGATGACTTCCGACGTCAGTATCGCGTCGTCTTGGAGCACGACTTCTGGCAGCGACGGTTCGGTGGCGACCCTGAAATCATAGGTAAGAGCATCGTGCTGGACGCTGGCTCGTATGTCGTAGTCGGGGTCCTCGCTGCGGGCTCGATGGACTTTCCTCCTGGCATCAAGCTGTACCGCCAAGTGACCGAGTACAACGGGCTCGATGGGCGGCGGCACTCCGTGGTCGGCCGACTTCGCGAGGGCGTCACGCTACAGGTGGCACGCCAGGAGCTCCGTCGATTCGACGCTCGGTGGGAGCAGCTTCATCCGGAAACTCATCGCGGTATCCGCTTTGACGTCACACCATTGCGCGATTCCTGGGTAGGGGCTGCACGACCCTATATCGTAGCGCTTGCAGCCGCGGTCGGCTTGGTGCTGCTGATGGCTGTGGTAAACGTGGTCAACCTACTGCTGGCCCGCTCTCTCGAAAGGCAACGCGAGATGGCCGTCCGTACCTCTCTAGGTGCCACCAGGCGGCGCCTGATCCAGCAACTGCTGATAGAGAGTCTGCTACTCGCCGCAACGGCAGGAGCGATCGGATTCGCCATAGCCGCAGGTTCCCTCGAAGGTCTCAGAACCGTGTTGAGTACGGATCTTCCATCTTGGATGGGTCTCCGCATCGAACCGATCGCAGTTTGGGTGGCTGCTGGTCTCGTTTTGTTGAGCGGGACTCTGTCCGGCCTGGTCCCTGCGTTCCGCCTCACGAGCAGAGGCCTCAATTCCGCGGTCCGCGCTGGTGCCCGAGAGACGGGGGACCGGCCGTCTCAACGGTTGCGGAGCACTCTGGTGACGGGCCAGGTGGCGATCGCACTGGTCCTACTGCTGGGGGCCGGTTTGATGAGCCGCAGCGCATTCCTGCTCGCGCGTCAGGATCTCGGTTTCGAACATCGCGAGCTCCTCACGTTTCGCGTGGACCCTCCGTACTGGAGCTACAACGAGGTCGAGCAGCTCACCCCGTTCTACGAAGAAGCGATGCGCGCGCTACGTGCGATCCCGGGCGTCGAAGGGGTGGCGGCCAACCAGAACCTGCCACTCGCTGGGCTGGACGACTACACGAAACGTCTGATCACGCTCGACGGGCAGTCGACCGTAGCCCAAGAGGGCAATCCCTTCATCCACCTGCAGTCGGTAGGCCCCGGGTATTTCGACGTCATGGAGATCGGCCTTCTGCGCGGCCGTAGCTTTACGGAGGACGACCGGCTGGAAACGACTCCGGTCGCGATGGTCAGCGCCCGCTTGGCCGACGTTCTCTGGCCTGCCGAAGACCCGATCGGACGACGCCTCAAACTGGGACCACCCACGGCCGAAACATCCTGGCTAACCGTTGTCGGGATGGTCGAGGACGTCCGTAGCGAGCGCCGCGTGGGCCCACCGAGTCCGGATCTCTATGTGTCCCACCGGCAGCACTACACAGGTGATACCTATTTCGCCCTGCGTACCTCGGTCGAGGGTGCAGATCTCATGCGCCATGCCGAGGCTGCTATCCGGTCTGCCGACGCGGACATCCCGGTGTTCGACGTCGCTGCCATGCCCCAACGGGTCGCGGAGTCGGAGTGGCAGCGCCAAACCACGAGCGTGCTCTTCGTGTTCTTCGGCGTTCTTGCCCTAAGTCTCGCAGCCCTCGGTATCTACGGTGTAGTGTCGTTGACCGTGTCCCAAGCGAGGCAGGAGATGGGAGTGCGTATCGCCCTCGGCGCCCGTCCTCGCGATCTGTTCACCGCGGTAATGCGTGACGGATTACGTCTATTCTTCGCGGGGACGGTGCTCGGCCTTGTAGGCTTCGCCATCTCGGCGCAACTCATCACTCGTCAGCTCTACGGTGTCGAGGTCACCGATCCAGGGATCGCCTTAGGTGCCTGGATCCTTCTTCTGGCGATCGCGGTCCTGGCCAGCCTGATACCGGCCCTCCGCGCCTCGCTCGTGAATCCGATCGACTCGATCCGGGAGGCAGGAAGATGACAGGCTTCTTGTACGAAGTTCTTCAGGCGACCTGGTGGATGACCATCCAGGCGGCTCCCTTCATTCTCTTCGGCCTTCTGGTGGCTGGACTGATTCATGTCCTGCTCCCGGAGTCGCTCGTCCTGCGGTGGATGGGACGCCCCGGGATTTCCGGTGTCGTGCGGGCAGCGCTGATCGGCGTGCCGCTACCGGTTTGCAGCTGCGGCGTCGTTCCGATCACCGTGGAGCTTCGGCGCAAGGGCGCATCGAAACCCGCCGCGCAGTCGTTTCTCATCACGACGCCCGAATCGAGTATCGACTCGATCTTCCTGACATGGGGGCTGATGGGCCCGGTGATGGCGATCGCGCGACCTATTGCCGCATTCTTCACAGCAGTGTTGGGTGGAGCTCTTTCGATCGCGTCTGCCAAATCGATCGACGAGCTCACCGGACCCGATTCATCG
>JALCBJ010000009.1:87950-98184 GCA_028066595.1 Thermoanaerobaculia bacterium | reverse complement strand
GATCACGACCACCATCACCACGATCACGACCATCATCACCACGGTCACGATCATAGCCACGATCACGACCACCACGATCACGACCATCATCACCATCACCACCACGGTCACGATCATCACGACCACGATCACGACCTGGCCTATTCCGGTAACGAGACGGCTCGCCAGGTCCTTCGAGACGTGTTCCTGGCCAAGGGAGACGACAGGAAGGATCTGGGCCGACGCCTATGGGACGACGTCCTGCGACCGGCGTTCCGCTACGGGTTCTCCGATCTTCTGGACGATCTGGCGTTCTGGCTGGTGATTGGCCTGGGCGTCGCGGGCGTCTTGGCCGCCGCCCTACCCGACAATCTGGGCGAGCTCGGACTGGGTTCTGGTTTGCTCCCGATGATCGTGCTCTTGGTCGCCGGCATCCCGATGTACATGTGTGCGTCCGCCAGCACGCCGATCGCCGCCGCGCTCCTGGCCAAGGGTGTCAGTCCCGGAGCCGCGTTGGTGTTCATGCTCGCCGGCCCTGCGACCAACGCCGCGACCGTACTGCTCCTCATGGGTACGTTCGGACGACGGTTCGTCAAGGTCTATCTCTTCAGTGTGGTGGTCGGCGCGCTGGCGGCGGGTCTTCTGCTCGATGCCGTGATGGGCGGGGTCATGCCCGACTTGAGTCTCATCGACGGCGGAGAAACTGCCCCCGGCCTGTGGAGCGTCCTGCTGAGCCTGCTGCTCGCGGTCCTACTCGTCCGCAGTCTCACCGGGGGTGCGTGGTTGGCCGGAATGGCGGAACTTCGTGCAGCCCGACAGCGGATGGCTAATGAGCTCCCGGTTCTGCGGCGCGTCTCGAAGCGTGGCGTCACCCTCGCTGTAGCCATCCTGGCAATCGTCGGTTATCTCGCGACGGGTATCCGCGTCGTGCCGCCGGAGTCCAAGGGCTACGGCTTCCTGTTCGGGGAGCTCTATCGCGCCGATCTTGGCCCCGGCCTACACTACGTACCTCCTGCACCCTTCGGCTGGTGGGAGGTTCGGTGGGCCAGCTATCCCCGGAAATCCGATATCGGTTTCGCAACTGATCTCGAGATGCTGGAACGGCGCCGCGACCTGGCTCGCATGGCGCCTCGAGGCGACTGGCACAGTCCGGTGGCCGCGATGAATCCGAGGCCGGCACAGGCGACTTTTCTCACTGCCGACGAAAACCTCGTCGAGATGAGCTTCAGCGTCCACTACTCTCTGTCGGACGCCAGCAAGTTTTTCTATGGAGTCGACCATCGCGAAGACTTCGTCAACCTCTACGCCGAATCCGTCGCTCGAGAGCTGGTCGCCACGGCAATCCTGGACGACCTGTTGACCGAACTCCGACCTGACATCGAAACGCAGATCGCGACGGCGTTGCAGGCGGAACTGGACAAGGCGTCTTTGGGTGTCGATATCCGCAGCATCCAGATTGTCGACCTCCATCCTCCAGGCGACGCGGTCCACGCTTTCCGCGACGTATCCAGCGCGCTGGAGGACCGGGAGACCGCCATCCACCGCTCTCACGGCCGCGTCGCCCAGTCGGTTCCGAGAGCCCGTGGCAACGCCATGGGTGTGGTCGCCGACGCCGAAGCCGCGGCGGAAAAGAGCCGTCTCGAAGCCAGTGGTCGGTCCAGTTCGTTCACAGCACTCGTCGAGCCCTATGGCCGGCACCCCGACTTGCTCGGCCACCTGCTCTGGCTCGAGACCGCGGAGCGGGTGCTCGCAGGACGAGAGAAGTACATCGTGCCCTCGGACGTCTCGGCCCCCGGCGTGACGTTGTGGCGCGACCGCACCCCTCCCATTCCCATCTTCACGCACGAGGATCCGTGATGAAACGCATGACCAAGATCTGGCTGGTTTCGGCCTCGCTCGTTGCCGCCGCCCTTCTCCCGACCTGCTTCTTCACGATCCACGAGACGGAGTACGGAATCGTCACGCGGTTCGGACGGCCCAGCGAGACCACCGCCGAGCCAGGCCTTCACATGAAGCTACCCTGGCCGATCGACAAAGTTCTTCGCCTGGACCGCCGGCTACTGGTCTTCGACAACGAGCCCGCGGAGATGTTGACGCTCGACAAGCGCAACGTGCTGGTAGACAGCTTCATTCTGTGGCGTATCGCCGAACCCCTAAAGTTCGCGCAGACGGTACGGACCCGAATCGAGGCCGAAGCGCGTCTGCTCGATCTCGCCGCTTCGGAGCTGGGAGCAGCGGTCGGAAGCGAACCCATGGAACATCTCATCAACGTCGATCCCTCGGCTGTCCGGCTTCGCGCTGTGGCTACGGTCGCAGGAGATGCGGTGAAAGAGACCGCACGCGAGGGATTCGGAATCGAAGTTCTCGACTTGCGGATCAACGGCTTCAACCTACCGCCGCAGAACCGAGCCAGTGTGATCGATCGGATGCGCGCCGAACGAGGACGGATCGCGACCGCTTACCGAAGCGAAGGCGAAGAGGAGGCGCTCAAGATCGAAGCCGAGGCGACCAAGAGGCGAGCCAACATTCTTGCCGAAGCGGAGTCACGGGCCGAAGCAATCCGAGGTACGGGTCAAGCCGAGGCGCTGGCTCTGCTAGCCGAGGCGTATGCCGCGGATCCCGCCTTCTACAGATTTCTTCGAGACCTCGAGAGCTACGAAAAGATCCTCGATCGCAACACGACGATCTTCATCGAGTCGGACTCCGAACTGTTGGATACTCTCCATGGCAGATGATCCGCAGCTACCCTGGTCGATCCGATGGATCTGGCGGCTTCGCGATACTCTGAACGCGAACCTTCGGATCTACATTCTCGGCGGTCTCGTGCTGGTCTCGGCCTGGTGGCTGAGCCGAGGAATCTACACGGTGAACAACGGAGAATCCGCAGCGCTGCTGCGTTTTGGAGCGTTGATCGACGACGGCGTGAGCCCGGGCCTCCGCTTTCGCTTGCCCGCTGGCATCGAAGAGGCAACAAAAGTGAGGACGGCAGAGGTCTTCCGCCTGGCGATCCGTGGGGACTACCGCGATCGGCTCGATCTCGTGACCGGTGACGAGAATCTCATCGAGTCGATCTTGACCGTTCAGTACCGCATCACACGCCTCGGCGATTTTCTCTTCTCGTCAGAAAGCGCAGAGGAGCTGGTGCGCCAAACCCTCCGCGCCGAGATGGTCGAGTCCATCGCTGCACTCGGCGTCGACGACGTGTTGACTTCGTCGAAGGCCCTGATTCAACAACAGGTCCGTGAGCGGAGCCAGGAGCGGCTGGATGCTTACCACAGCGGGGTAGCTCTCGTCTCGGTGAACCTCCAATCTGTCGACCCGCCGCAGGAGGCGGCCGGTGCCTTTCTCGACGTCCTCGATGCTCGCGCTGAGGCTGCGGCGACATTGAGTCGTATGCAGGCCGAGCAAGATCGGAATCTGAGCTTGGCCCATGGTGAATCGGCTCAGCGCATCGGCGAAGCAGAGTCCGAAGCCCACGGCAAGTTGCAAGCAGCACAAGGCGCCGTCGAACGATTTCGAGAGTTGTTGCTCCGGCGCCGTCAGTCACCCGGCTTGACCCGCACCGACCTATATGTGCAGACCCTCCAAGACGTCTTGCCGCGAACGAAGATCATCGTGTTGGCCCCGGGCGAGACACCTCGACTCGACGTTCAGCTGATCGAAACCAATTCGCCATGATCGCACTCGCGGAATGATACCCACCCACCGCATCGTGACGACCCTCTGTGCTGGTTGGCTGCTCGGCGCCTCGAGCCTGTTCGCCGAGTCCCTCGAACGATCTCATCCGAAGATCATGGTCACTCTGCCTCCCCAGACCTGGCTGGTAGAGAGGATCCTCGGAGGACCGGAGGGCATGGTGGGATGCCTCCTGGGGCCGAACGATAGTCCGGCGACGTTCCAACCTTCCGACGCTCAGATCACTCAACTCGCGCGAGCGGACCTGTTCTTTCGAATCGGGGTTCCGGCAGAAAGAGCTCCTTGGTTTCGCGCCATCGAAGCAGCTGACCGGCCTACCGTCGTCGATCTGAGGGACGGAATCGAGCTACGAAAGATGGAGCACCATCACCATCATCATGACCACGGGCATCACGGGCATCACGGGCACGATCATCACGGGCACGCCGAGAGCTCGGAGGCCGAGTCCGACGGACTCGATCCTCACGTCTGGCTGTCTCCCCAGCGCCTGCAGATCATGGCTGACACCATCGCCCAAGCGCTGTCCCGAGCGAATCCTTCCAATGCCTCCTCCTACCGGTCGAATGCAGCACAGCTCAAAGAGGAGCTGGACTCGCTCGAGAAGGAGCTGAGAGCACGCCTCGATGCTCTCGACGATCGTGCGTTCTTCGTCTTCCACCCGGCATGGGGATACTTCGCCGACGACTTCGGCTTGCGGCAGGTGGCGATCGAAACGGAAGGCAAGGACCCGAGTGAGAAGGAGCTCACACGCTTGCTGCAACTGGGCCGGGAGCTCGGGATTCGGGTGATCTTCGTGCAGCCGCAGTTTCGAGGGCGGGCCGCGGCGACGGTTGCCGATGCGCTCGGTGCGAGAATCGTCACGTTCGACCCGCTTGTCGCCGACATTCCCGCCAATCTCCGAAAGGCCGCCGAGCTTCTGCTGACGGCGCCGATGGCCCCGAACGGCGCCACAGGTCACCCACGCTGAACCATGTATGAATGAGGAGACGGTATGAACGAAGAGGTCTGCAGACATAGCCGGTTTAATGCGGTCGATCGAATCGGTGTGTTCGCCAGCAGCGCCTGTGCCGCTCATTGCGCACTGTCCGCATTCCTCCCCAGCGCCTTGGGCGCGTTGGGCCTCGGCGTCCTCCTCGGTCACGAGGCGGAGTGGGGTTTCGTACTCGTAGCGGTTGCATTTGCGGCGACGGCGCTCCTCTTAGGGTGGCTCAGGCACCGCTCTGGCTTCGTAGCAGCTGTCCTGGCCATCGGCATCGGCGGCCTCCTTCTCGCACGCATGATGGAAGAGGCTGGCAGTTCGGGGGCCGGAACCGCGACAGGTTTGCTGGCGGGCGTCGTACTCGTCACCGGGCACCTTTCCAATCTCCGCGCTTCTCGCCTGGCGAGTCGTATGGGGCAGACGAGCCTCTGATGCACCCGAGTCTTGCCGCGTCGATGCGGGGCGTCTGGTTCGCCTACCCCGCAAGGAGCCCGTGTCTCCAAAATGTCGACCTCGAGATCGAGTCCGACGACTTGCTCGGAATCGTCGGCCCCAACGGATCGGGCAAGACCACCCTGTTGCGGCTGCTTCTCGGATTGCTCGAGCCGACGCAGGGCACGGTCGAAGTCTTCGGGCGGCCATCTCGACAGGTGCGGACTCGGATCGGCTACGTCCCACAGCATGCCTACGTCGATCTGTCGGTTCCGGCGACCGCTCTGGATGTCGTTCTGATGGGCCGGTTGCATCGATCGCCCTGGGGGCTCCGTTTCGGCAGGAAACACCGGAATCATGCCCTGGAGGCCATGCGGCGGGTGGGCGTCGAGGACCTAGCCCGGCGTCCTCTGGGTGAGATGTCAGGGGGACAACGACAGCGAACCCTGATCGCGCGAGCACTGGCCGGGGAGGCGGAGTTGTTGATTCTCGACGAGCCGACCACCGGCGTCGATTTCCACGCCGAGCAGGAGCTGATGGACCTGCTGCTCAAGCTCAATCGCGACATCCCGATCGTCATGGTCAGCCACGACGTGTCCCTCGTCTCGGCCCATTTCAAGCGTGTAGCCTGCGTCAGCCGTTCGGTGACCATTCACCCCACCCAGGAGCTCACACCGGAAAGGCTGGCAGGGCTCTATGGCGGTGCGACCGCGTTGGTCGACCACAGCCGGTCGGAAGAGCAAGCTCTCTGATGCAGTTTTTTGCCGACCTGACCGAGAATCGATTCCTCGTTTCGGGTCTCGCCGCGGGCTTGATGGCCAGTCTGGCTAGTGGCATCGTCGGACCCTATGTCGTGACGCGAAGACTCGTGTTTCTGGCCGGGGCGATCGCGCATATCGCACTCGGCGGAATCGGCGCGTCGATCTACCTCGCCTACCGCTGGCCGGAGGTCTTCGGATCGATGGATCCACTCTGGGGCGCTACCGCCGCTTCGGTTGGATCCGCGATCGTTCTGGCATGGCTCGGGCAACGTGCCGGTGAGCGGCTAGACACCGTGATCGGCGCCCTGTGGTCGGCCGGCATGGCTCTCGGAATCTTGCTGATCAAATTGACTCCCGGCTATCACTCGGAGCTGATGAGCTATCTCTTCGGCAATCTGGCCCTAGTGCACTCCGACCACCTGCGACTGCTGGGACTGCTCGACGCGATCGTGGTTCTCGTCGTCGTTCTGTTTCACAAACGCTTCCTCGCCGTCTGTCTGGACGAGGAACAAGCGAGAATGCAGGGATACAGCGTTCTGGCCACCGATACGGTCTTGCTCGTCTTGATCGCGCTCACCGTCATCACTCTGACGCAAGTCGTCGGTCTGATCTTGGTCATCGCGATGCTCAGTCTCCCGGCGGCCACCGTCGCGAGACTGACTCCTCGTCTGATCTGGGTCGTCGTGGGTTCGGTGGGGCTCTGCTCACTCCTCGTGACCGTACCCAGAATCGCGGTCTACGGCAGTCCGATCAGTCCGGAACCCGCCATCGTGCTCAGCGCGGTCGCTGTGTACTTGGTATCCCTGGTAGTTCCGCGCGTCCGAAGCCGAAGAACAGCTGGGGAAACACGGAGCCGCCCAAAGATCCAGCGCACGTGAGCCAACCCGCTTTCGTTCGTGCCGAGGCATACGAACACAGTCCCGATCGGGAACCACCTGCTGGAGTTGACGGGCTGTACAGCTATACGCAGAGCTCTGGACCGATCTCGCCATGCGCTGTCGTGTCGGCCCACGCTCCGGGATACGTGCTCGACAGCAGCCGTCGAGAAACGGAACACATCCCGTCGTTAGCAGCTCGTGCTGCCAGTCGTGCGCGGCTGCGCGCTGAGGATGTGTGATCGGAGACGAAGCACTCAGGCCGCAGATCGGAAGGGGCGCACCACAAACTGCTACGGAACCGTCTGACTCCAGGCTTGGGTGTCACCCAATTCGAAATCATCGGCAAAGACCACCGCAGCAAACTCATAGGCTCCGATATCGGTTTGAGGGCCCACGACCCGGGGACCCTTGTCGAGATCCAGACGACCGCCGCCGGGCAACGCCGAGTTGCCCATATCCACCGCCGGAGAGCCTTCTCTGAGCCGATAGTCACCGTCTGCCGGATCGGAGAACTCCGGTTCGACACCGACCAGATTCGATAGCAATACGACTTCGGACGGAAGATTGAAGTCGAGACCATTGAGGGTCACGATCGAGTTGTTGATCATCGCGGTTCCCCCGGGGAAACCGTTCATCAAGATACCTACGTCGTTCTCGGTCACCGTCAGGTGCGAAACCGTGAGGTTGCCTCCGCCGAGGATTCTGGCCCCGATTTCACCTCCCAAGAGGAGACTATTGCTCACATGTCCCGTTCCGCCCGGGTTGAGAATGACGTTGAGCTGCCAACCCTCGTTGCCTGCCAGGATGTTGCGATCGACCACGAGTTGCGCGGGATCCTGAGCCACGGTGAAGAGATCCACTGCAGAGCTCGAGCTGGCATTGATGCTGGTGTTGGAAAGAAACTGGTTGTCCGTAAGTAAGAGGAGCGCCGAGTCTTCGAGGAAGACCTCCAGGGCAGAACCCGATACGGTGCCGGCATCCAGCTGCAAGACACCTTCGTTGTTGATGAATGTGGAATCGCTGATCTCCACTTCTGCACCCACACGAGCCTCGATCGTTGCGCCGGCACCACCTGCCACCGGTGAAGAAGGATCGGTAGACGAAGACGTGTTGCCGTCGAAGATCGAACCGGAGATCAGGACATGGCCCATACCGTCTGCCTCCGCAAAGAGCCCCCCTCCCTCCGGCAGATGCCCCGCGACCAGGTTTCCGCTGAATTCGCTATCGGCGATGGAAAGCTCCCGATTGTCGCCGATCTGGTCGCTCTTCCAGTAGAGCGCGCCGCCTTGAGACCCTGCCTGGTTGAACAGAAGCCCCACGTTCGAGAGATCGAGATCGCCGTCGGTGAATCGAAGAGCGCCCCCACCGCCCGTACTGACGCCGAAGGCAATGTTGAGATCTTCGAGGCGAACGTAACCGGACCCAGTGAATACGAGAAAGCGACTCTGGAACCCCAGGTTGATCGTGGCCGCTCTGGCGCCTGCCGTAGGCCCCTTCAGAACGAGACTCTCCGTCGAGTCGGTGGTGAATTCTCCGAGGACTGAAAAGACGTAGGTTCCTACTGTGTCGAGCATGATCACGTCTGATTCCTCTCCTGCCGGGCATGCATCGACACTGACGTTCGTGACCGAGGCTGTCATGGCCTCACGCAAGGTGCAGTTGCCGTTGTTCTCGAGATCGTCGGTCAACACCGTGACGTGATAGTCGGTTGCGACCGCGGGCTGTGTCAGCGCGAGAGCGGCAAGAACGGCCATCATGGGCCATCGCAACACGATGCCGAAACCTTCGTTGCTTCGCATGGGCATCTCCGAATCCGCTGAGTCGTTGGTGGATCATGGATCGGTCGCGGGTCGATCCGTTCGTCTTCGTCGTTGGGTGAGGTGCTGATCCAGTGGTCTTAGATTCGCTCCCTGCAATGAATCTGCTCCTCATAAGGTCTGACGTCTTTCGTTTCCAGAGCCGGACAACGAGCTCGGAAATCCGTCCACCGGGCGTCCACCGGCGGTCTACGTACCCAAACATTCGCTGCTCCAGCCTGGTGTACACTGCGCTTGTGAGGACACTTCGCCACGTGGGATTGTTGTGCGCCGCGGTCAGCTTGCTGGCTCCGGCAATGTCTGCATTGGCGATACATGCTCACGAGCTCCTCGCGTTCCACCACAGTGCGGGACATCACGAGACAGGGCAACATCACACCGGAACCGATCACTTTCACGGTCCGGATGGTAGCCATGCGCACCGGCCTTCCGAGGTCCATATCCACGGGCCGGCGGCTCCTCCATGTCCGGTCGAGCTGCGACACGATCATCACCAGCACGAGCTTCGTGACCCTGGTACGGGCGTGCTCGTGTCGCGAGACCACGCACCTAACTCGCTATTTGGCATCGCGAACGGACTGGTCTCGATGCAGATGCGAGCCGGCGAGCCTTACTGGCGCCGGAGCCTTCGATACGAGGGGGTCGGTCCACCGGACGATCCGGTACCTCTGCCCTATCTGCACTGCTCTCTGTTGATTTGATACCGCCCTTCCGGTTCGGACCCGCCGTGGGTCCGAATCTGTTCGCCTGAGCCCCGCGTTCGCCAGCCGGCGTTCGCCCGATCGAGCTCACATGAACCGGAAGGAGCCAACATGCGGCAGAAGGCCGTGGTTTGTTTGGCGGCTGTCCTGACGACCGGATGGACCGGATCGCTCGCGGCAACCCCACCCACCGACCCACGGGTCGTAACTTCAGAAAAGAAGCGCGTTGATCCCGGCGAAGCGGCGACCTGGGAGATCACCGAGAGGGAGTTTCTCGCTCCTCTCTTGGAAGCCTCCTCGCTGGCAGTTCTCTCTCTTTCCAAGGAGGTGGGAGCTCTCCAAGCAGAGCTGGCGCTCGCCCGGATCGTCGAACAACCAGAGCTCGACGCAGCGCGGGAGGATCTCGGCAACGAGGGTACTGAGACCGAGATGACCTTGAGCTGGCGCCCTCCTCGCCCCGACCGCAAGCGTCTCGAGGTCGAGGCTGCATCGGAGCGGCTGACAGGAGCCGACGCGTCCTTCGAGCGCTCGTTGCTCGAGCTCCAGCTCGAGCTGCGACGTATCTACGCCGACTGGGCGATAGCCACTGCGCGGCTCGACATACTGGACACGGAAGCTGCGTTGCTCGGCGAGATGACCGTTCGGCTGCGGAAACGAGCCGAGGTCGGCGAAGCGTCCGGGCTTCAAGCTCGGCGTCTCGGACTCGCCGAGCTCGACGCGAGGGCGCGGGCAGCTTTGGGCCGTTCAGACCTTGGCGTGATCCTCGGCGAGGTGGGGGCTTGGAGACCTGACCTCATCCAGTCAAGAGCTGCGGTTCGGCCCGTTCTACCGGAGCTGAACCAAGCTCCCGAAACCGATGCCGGCCCGCATCCCGAAGTCGCCGCACTCGAGGCAGAGTTGCGGGCAGCAGAGCTGTCGGTCGAGATGGCGGACAAGGTCGCCACAATGCCGAGCTTCGTCGTCGGTTGGAAGCGCGTGGAGCTGGCCGGCG
>JALCBJ010000009.1:0-87850 GCA_028066595.1 Thermoanaerobaculia bacterium | reverse complement strand
GTCGCCACAATGCCGAGCTTCGTCGTCGGTTGGAAGCGCGTGGAGCTGGCCGGCGCGTCGCGCGATGGTCCGATCTTCGGCATGTCGTGGCCCGTGCCCCTTTTCGGCAAGGGACGCGCCGAGCGTCGTCGCGCCGAGGCGCAAAGAGACGCGCTGTCAGCGCAGTTGGAGTTGTTACGCAGGAATCTCGACTCCCGACGGCGAAGCGTCCACGACGCCTACGAAGAGCTCCGGCGAGCCTCGTCGACTGCCGATCGAGCACTCGCCGACGCCGACCCGGCTGTCGCTGCCGCGCATGCCTCGTTTCGTCTCGGCGAGAGCGACTTGACCACACTGCTCGACACGGTACGGGCCGCGACCACAGCACGCCTGGCGGCTCTCGAGCTGCGAACCCGAGCACTGGCTCGTCAGCGCGACGTCGCACGGGTCCGCGGGCGGGCTTTCATCGACTCGGGCCGTGTCCATCAGACCTCAGATTCCATGGAACCCAGGAGATCTCCACAATGAAGACGCTTTCGAACTTCCCGATATGGCTCGGTGCGCTCCTCGTGATGTCGTTCGCTGCCTGCGGTACACCTACCGAGACCGTGGAACAGGATCCCAGCTCGACTACCAACGCGCGGGCTGAGAACGATGCCAGCGAGGACGAGGTGCAGTACGAGCCGGCCTACCCGGCCGACGTCAGCACCGAAGATCTCAGCGACGACGACGTGGCACAGCAGCACGCCCATTCCCACGACAGCGCCGACCATGAGCATGGCGAAGAGGATGATCACGAACATGGCCCGGAAGGCGACCACACCCATGACGATGGCGATGGCGATGGCGATGCCGGACACTCTCGCTGACAACCGGAAGCACCGATCCGCCCCTCACCTCTGCTGGCTTGCCGCGGCAGCTTTTCTGGGCGTCGGATGCGCTGGCGAGGCTCCAGAGGTCGAGCCTACCGATCATGCCCATGGATCGGCAGGCTCTTGGTCAGTCACGGCCTGGGGGCGCCTTTACGAGGTTTTCCCGGAATCCGAGGTTCTCGAAGCGGGTGTACTTTCCTTGGCCCACGTGCACGTCACCGTACTCAGCGCCTTCTCGCCGCTGGAAGCAGGTCGGGTCGAGGTGGTCCTGACCAGCCCGAACGGCCGGGAGGAAGCGTTCCCGGCCGCCGCTCCGTCCAGACCTGGAATCTTCGACATCGAGATGACGCCGGAGTCGGCTGGCGACTTCGACCTGTTGTTTCGCATCTCTTCGGCTGCTGGCGACGAGACGATTCGCGGAGGCAACATACGCGTGGGAGGACACGGATCTGCGGGCAAGATGCTGCGCGCTCCCGCGCCTCGGGGCGCCACGGCTGGCGGCGAGCCCATCAGCTTCCTCAAGGAGCAGCAATGGCAAGCGCGTTTCGAAACCGACTGGGTGCGGAACGGAACCTTCTCCCACGCCGTCGAAGGGTTGGCCGAGGTACGACCCGTGGCAGGTGGCGAAACTTGGCTGACCGCTCCGGTCGATGGCTTGATCGAAGCCCGGCCCTGGCCCTACGTCGGTCAGGATCTTCGCGCAGGAGAGGTGCTGTTTCGACTGGCACCGAGCGTTTCCCCGAGCCGCAGCCTGGCCGAGCTGAAGGCCGATGTGGATGCAGCCCACCAAGAACGCGATTCCGCCGTCCAGCGCCTGACGAGACTGGATGAGCTGTTTCAGGTGGAAGCCTCGAGCTTACGCGAGCTCGAAGAGGCTCGGACCCGGGCCACCATCGCGGAGACCCGGTTCGCTGCCGCGGAACAGGATCTGGCTGCGGCCCGCGCTGCCCGGCAAGGCCGAGGCGGGGGCGCTCCCCTCCTCATCGAGGCACCGTTCGCGGGCCAACTGGCCGCGGTCACAGCTACCCCCGGCAGCGCGGTGGGTGCAGGCGACCGCCTAACACAGCTGGTGCGCACAGACGTCTCGTGGCTGAAGGTCGCCATCGCCCCTCATACATCGTCGCTGCTCACGGAAGGCGTGTCGGGAGTCGTGCTGGCAGCTACCACTCGATCCGACTCGACGCTGGAGAGTGCGTTGCGCTTTGATCGGGAAGCCACCCATTTGATCTCGGTGGCACCGCGGGTGGATTCCAGCACCGGCAAACTCGATGTCTTGATCGAGATCCCCGGTTCGGTCGTTCCCTTGGGTTCTACCTGGAACGCGCAGATTCTGCTCGCAGCTCAAGACGAGGGTGTGGTTCTGCCGACCTCCGCCCTGGTGGACGACGGAGGCGAGATGGTGGTCTACCTACAGCTCGGCGGAGAGACCTTCGTCCGTCAGCCTGTCGACGTCGTCTCCCGACAAGGCGAGCAGGCACTGGTCAATGGCCTTGTGCCAGGCCAACGCCTGGTGACACGGGGCGGAGAGTCCATTCGACGGGCCTCCTTGATATCGAGCGGAGCCGAGCACGGCCACATCCACTGAGGGGACCAGGATGACCACACTCGATCGCTTGATCCGTTTCTCGTTGCAGCATCAGCTGCTCGTCCTGTCTCTGGGTGGGCTCCTGCTCCTCGGGGGTGCACTGTGGACTGCCATGATGCCGGTGGATATCTTCCCCGATCTTTCGGCACCCACGGTGACCGTGGTTACCGAGGCACCTGGTCTGGCGCCGGAGGATGTCGAACAGCTGGTCACCTTCCCGCTGGAATCGGCCGTCAACGGCGCCACCGACGTGCGCCGTCTGCGCTCGGTGTCCGCCGACGGCATCTCGGTAATCTGGGTAGAGTTCACCTGGGGAGTCGACATATTCAGGGCGCGCCAGATCGTCTCCGAACGACTTCAGCGGGTAGCGCTGCCGTCCTCCGCGGAGCGGCCCGAGTTGGGTCCTATCAGCTCCATCATGGGAGAGATCACCTTCGTCGCGCTGACGGCCAGCGAAAAGGGCGATCAGGCGATCTCACCGATGAAGCTCCGCCGGTTGGCGGACACTGTGGTGCGCCGGAATCTGCTGGCGCTTCCTGGCGTCTCGCAGGTCGTGGCTATCGGCGGCACGCGGCGCCAGCTCCAGATCACAGCTCGACCGGAGGACCTGGCACGCTACGGCCTGGCCCTGAGTGATCTGACCGGAGCTGCACGCGACGCTGGCCGTAGCCCGGCAGCCGGGTTTCACGTCGACGGTGGCCAGGAGTACTTGGTGCGCTCCAAAGGCCGGGTTACAGAGGCGGACGACCTATCGAAGACGGTCGTTGCCGTCCTCCAAGGCGTCCCGGTTCGGATCGAAGACGTGGCCGACGTCGCCTGGGGCCCCGAGCCGTCTCGCGGCGCCGCCGGGTACAACGGGAAACCGGCCGTGGTGTTGTCGGTACAGAAACAGCCTGATGCAAACACGCTGGAGCTGACCGCCAAGATCGACGAGATCCTGGCCGACCTCGGCGCCGCATTGCCTTCGGGCGTCGTCATCGAAACAGAGAATTTCCGCCAGGCCGACTTCATCGAGGTCGCGATCCACAACATCACCGAAGCGCTGCGCGACGGTGCGATCCTCGTCGTCCTCGTGCTGTTCGCGTTTCTCGGCAGCTGGCGTACCACCCTGATCTCTGCCCTCGCCATCCCACTGTCCCTCGTCGCCGGGGCGCTGGTGGTTTCCTTTTTCGGCGGCACCATCAACACGATGACTCTCGGCGGGCTCACCATCGCGATCGGCGCGTTGGTGGACGACGCGATCATCGACGTCGAGAACGTCTTTCGGCGCCTGCGCCTCGAGAGAGACAAGTCTCCGGACCAACGCCGCCCGGCCTTGGAGGTCGTGTTCCAGGCCTCGTCGGAAGTGCGCAAAGCCATCTTCTTCGCGACACTGATCATCGTCCTGGTGTTCCTGCCGCTCTTCCTGCTACCGGGCCTCGAGGGTCGTTTGCTCCGCCCCCTCGGGCTGGCGTACGTCGCGGCACTTTCCGCTTCTCTGCTGGTGTCGATGACCGTGACACCGGTCCTGTGTCTGCTGCTCCTTCCGCGCTCCGGCTCTTTGGACGCTCGCGACACCTGGCTCCTCCGCCGACTCCACGGCGCCTATCGGCCCACTCTCTCCTGGGTACTCGGCCATCGCGGTTTCGTCGTCGGCGCTACCGTACTGATCTTCGCCACGGCTGTTTCGGTGCTGCCGCTTCTCGGGCGCAGCTTCCTGCCGCGTTTCAACGAAGGCGCTTTGACGGTAGGCGTCACCAGCACGATAGGCATTCCCCTCGAAGAGAGCGATCGGCTTGGCCAGCGGGTGGAGGAAGCACTGCTGGCCTTTCCCGAAGTGGTGTCCACCAGCCGCCGGACCGGGCGTGCAGAGAAGGATGAACACGTACAAGGCGTCAACCGGTCTGAGCTGGAAGTCGTCCTGCGGCCCTTGGAGAACGGCCGAACGAAGGACGAGATGCTCGCCGAGATGCGCAGCGAGGTCACGAAGGTTCCAGGTGTCGCTACGGAATTCGGACAGCCCATCAGTCACCGGATCGACCACATGATTTCGGGCAGCAGGACGAACCTCGCGGTCAAAGTCTTCGGTCCCGACCTGACGGTTCTCCGTGGTCTCGCCGAACGGATCGAAGGCGTCCTCGCGGAAGACCCGAGCATCGTCGACCTTTCGAATGCCGAGCAGGCGTCTATTCCACAGCTGGTCATCGACTTCGACCGACCCGCCATGGCTCGATTCGGGCTATCCACAGCCGAGCTCTCCGATTCGGTCGAAGCGCTCTTCCAGGGCGCTGCTGTCGGTGAGGTGATCGACAAAGGACTCACGTCGTCCACTGTCGTGCGCTACTCCCCTTCGCTCCGGCTACACCGTGAACGCCTGACAGAGTTGCCCGTGACCACAGCGGAAGGAAATATTGTCCGCCTTGACGACGTGGCCGACGTTCGGTTCGACCTCGGGCCTTCCCTGGTACGCCGAGAGAACGTAGAGCGGGTGGCGATGGTGACAGCCAACGTCGTCGGCGCCGATCTCACTGGAACCGTACGAAGCGCACGTGAGTCGGTCGCCGCGAAGGTCGACCTACCTGAGGGCTACGTCGTGACCTTTGACGGTCAGTTCGAGGAGGCCGCTCGAAGTGTTCGCAACCTGGGCGCCCTGTCTGCGGGGGTCTTGCTGGGCATGTACGGTCTTCTCTACCTGGCCTTCGGCACGCATCGGGAAACCCTGGTTGTCCTCGTCAACCTCCCTCTGGCGCTCCTCGGCGGCATCTTCGCCGTCTTGTTGGGCGGAGGTGTGCTGTCCCTCGCCTCGCTGGTCGGCTTCATCACGCTATTCGGCATCGCGACGCGCAACGGCGTCTTGCTGGTGAGTCACTATCAGCACCTGCGATACGACGAGGGACTCGGCCTCACCGAAGCGGTCCGGCGGGGTTCCAGGGAACGTCTGGCACCAATCCTGATGACTGCGTTGACCGCAGGTTTGGCGCTGATCCCTCTGGTACTCCGCGGAAGCGAGCCCGGCAACGAGATCCAGAGTCCCATGGGTCAAGTGATCCTGGGCGGCCTTCTCACTTCGACGTTCCTGAACCTCCTGCTCGTTCCGTTGCTCTACGAGAGGTGGGCTCCCGACAAGGTCGGTCGGCCACGTGGACGCCGCGGATTGCCTTGACACCTCTTCGGCAGCGGCTATCATTCCGGTTAGGCCACTGCGATCGAAACACCGACACCATCATGACGCAATCCGAGCAGCGGATTCCCGTGCAGCGAACCGAGCCCGGCTCTCCAGGTCAGGGACGGATGCGATGGGTCGTTTGGGCTTTCGTGGGGGGCTTCGTCTTCGTTACCGGAGGTGCCCTCCTCGAGGCAGGGCACCAGCACACCGAAGACAGCGCGGGCGGGCATCTATGCAGCGCCTGCGAAATCCAGCAGTCGGTGATGCTAGATGTCACGGAAGCAGCGGCCGATCCAGGGTCTCCGCCGCCTCGGGGTGTCGCCGGGCCCAGGGAACCGGACGAGGCACGGATGTTTTCCGTAGCCGTCCCGCCGCTTCGGGGTCCTCCGATCGCTTGAGGCGAAGGAACCCGGCCGAGCCGTTGCCCCCGACGCCCGCAGCGGGCGGTTCGACGTATCCGGCCTCGTCTAACCGAGTCGCCGAGCCTCCTGTACGAAGCAGACCGTTCCGGGGAGCCTCGATAGCTCACCACGGGTTGGTGACTGCGAGAGCACTCGGACCTGACCCTCGGACGCTCACCGAGGGTGAAAACAGCATCTTGATCGATCTGCCCATGGCTTGCCGAAGTCCGACGTGTCCGGCATCGGCAGCCCAACGGATGTTCCGTGAGGTACATGATGGACCCGAACCCTCGGTTACTTCAACTCGTCGAAGCGGTTCGCAGTGTCGTGAAAGGCGAAGATTCCGATCCCGAAACCGTCGGCGCACTGCTCTGGCTCATCCTTTCGTCGGAGCACTGTCTGCAAACACTGCGCGAGACCTGCCCGAGTCACGAAGACCTAGAGCTCCTCTCTCGACGCCTTGGAGATCCCGTTCGCGCGTGGATCCAGTTCTCGCCCCTAGCCTGCGACCTGATCTACGGCCAGCCGTCAGGAATCGAGGCCGCCTCGAACTCTCACAAGGCACCCAACGGAATCCGAGAATGACCCCTACCGTCCCTGTTGCTCGTTCCGCGTATTGTGCCGGTCGGCATTCGTCTTCGCCCGGACCCTCCGCTGCCCTCGGCCGTCGTCCGCCGTCGGCACCCCATCGTGCGACCTTTCTGGTGCGGACGATTCTGATGGCGACGCTGCTGGCGGGCCCCGCGTTCTCCGCCGTACCCGAAACGCCGTCCAGCGAATTCGCAGACGGCGAGATTCTCGACCGGCAGCCCTGCAGCTGGCCGGACTTCGCGTCGTACGCGGACTGGCGCGAGTTCATGGCCGGGGGTCCGCCCAACATGGACGAGCGGATCTACGACGAGTTCTTCACCGAAGCCGCGTACGAACGGTTTCGCCGAGGCGAAGACACTCGATGCGAGAAGATCGTCTACGTCAGCAGCGGGCTGAGAATTGTCGGCTTCCTGGTTCAGCCAGTCGGCTCGCCAGCACCGGCGCCAGCAGTGGTCTACAACCGTGGTGGATACGGAACCTATGGTCGTATCCTGTTCTGGGACCTACTGCACATGATGGATCTCGCAAGTCGTGGCTACGCCGTCGTCGCTAGCGAGTACCGCGGCAACTGGGGCAGCGAGGGACACGACGAGGGTGGCGGGGCCGACGTGGAGGACGTGCTCAACCTCTTGCGCTTGATCGATCGTTTGCCCAACACGGACGGAGAGCGCATCGGCATGTTGGGTTGGAGCCGTGGCGGTGGTATGACCTATCAGTCCCTTGCCCGGACCGACCGGATCGACGCGGCGATCCTGGTCGCCGCGGGGACAGACGCTTTCGACTCTGCCCAGCGCCGCCCCGACGCAGCAGCAGCCCTCGAGCCCCTGAAGCACGCCACCGACGACGTTGCGAGGGAACGCCTCGAACGGTCTCCACTCCGATGGCCGGAAAGGCTTCATCCAGAGACACCGATCTTGATACTCCACGGTTCGTCCGACTGGCGGGTTCACCCCGGGCAGGCCCTGGCGATGGCAACGCGGCTGTTCGAGCTTCGTCATCCGACCCGGTTCATTCTCTACGAGGGCGCCGACCACATGTTGAACGAGTACCGCGCCGATGTCTGGCGTGAGATCGTCGCCTGGTTGGACCGATATGTTCGCGATCAGGAGCCCAGGCCAGACATGGAACCTCACGGACGGTGAGGTGACCGCGGAGATGAGACCAGAGCTCCTGGCGGCGGTCGAGACTGCGATCAGCCGTGCTACCGAAGGAGCAGTTTCTGTCTCGCAGGCCGACTCCGTCTATGGCGGAAGCATCAACTCCGCTGTACTCCTCACACTCGTAGACGGTCGCAGGCTGTTTCTCAAGACCCATCCGTCTCCCCCTCCGCACATGTTCGTGCGCGAGGCGGAGGGGCTTCGTTCCCTGGCGGAAGCGAGCGCACTCCGGGTACCGCATCCCATCGTCCACGGTTCCGAGCCCTTCCCATTCTTGGTGATGGAGGCCATCGAAACGGGCGCTCGGGCCCCGGCTTCTTCGAGGACTTCGGGCGGAAATTCGCCGAGTCACACCGGGATGCGACATGCGGGCAGCACGGATTCGAACACGACAACTACATCGGCTCGACCCCCCAGCCCAATGGTTGGAGAGCTTCGTGGACCGAGTTCTGGCGCGAGCGGCGGCTGGGTCACCAGCTGCGGCTGGCAAAGTCAGCTGGCCGGGCCGACACAGAGTTGCTCCGGCTAGGCGATCGACTCATGGATCGGCTGGATGTGTTCCTCGACGATGTCGTCGAGCCACCCTCTTTGCTCCACGGCGACCTCTGGAGCGGGAACTATCTCGCCGACTCCGAAGGTCGGGCCGTGCTCATCGACCCCGCTACTTACTACGGGCACCGTGAGGCCGACTTGGCGATGACCCGCCTTTTCGGTGGCTTTCCACCGGCGTTCTATCAGGCGTACGAGGAGGTATGGCCCCTCGAGCCCGGCGCTCGGGAACGGGGAGGCATCTACGAGCTCTACCACCTGCTGAACCACCTCAATCTCTTCGGCGGTGGTTACCGATCGGGTTGCATCGCCACTTTGCGCCGCTTGGTGGACTGAACGTCAGGCCTTGGTGCCGAGCAACGCGAAGTCGCGATAGCCGAATAGTAGATCGTCCAACAGATCTCGCAGCCGATTGACCTCGTGTGCCAGAAGGTGCTGGTCCTCGGGCAGGGCCTCTAGATCGATTTCGGGAAGCACGTCGTCTTGCGAGAAGGGATGCAGGTCGATGCGATGTACGGGCTCGAACCCGGCTTCTCGATAGGTGACTTCGAGATGCGCGGGATGCACGGGACGTAGGTGGGTCGGGTCGATCCAGAAGTTGCGTGCCGCCATCACCATCGACAACGGACTCGGAGTCTCCAGGATCAGCACGCCACCGGGAGCCAGGGCTCGCCAAGCGAGGCGGCAAAGCTTCGGCAGCGTCTCTGCCGGCAGATGCTCGATGACGTGGAACGAGACCACGGCGCCTAGACTTCCCTCTTCGAGAGATGCCAAGTGCGAGAATAGATCTCCCTGCTCAGCTCGCAAGCCTTTCTCGCGGCAACGCGCCACCATCTCAGAGCTGGAATCCACCCCGCACCCGCTGAGTCCGTGGCCGGTGAATACTTCCAGGGCTTCGCCGCGGCCACAGCCCAAGTCGAGTACGTCACGTCCACTCTTCTTGCATGCTTCCAGGTGCGGCAGGTAGGCCGAGATGCGTGCGGCGATATCGCTCTCCGACCCGCGGTACTTCTCTTCCAGGCTCAAGTAGCTCTGTTCTTCCAGTAACTCCGAAGCCCGGCGGAGACCGCTTCCTGAGTTCGACGGATCATCGGCAGCGACCTCGGAGTTGCCTCCGGTGGCTGAATCTTCGACCGCCGTCAGGATGGCGCCCAGACGATGCCAAAGATCCTTGGCCTCCCGACGGTAGCGGTCGAGCTTCTGATCCACGCGAGAGAAGAGCGCGTCGTTGTGACGCATTACTTCCTGCAGGCCTTGGATGGTGCGCGCATCCAGCCGTTCGAGGAGGCCTTGGTGCTCCTCCAACCGATCGCGGTACTCCTCCTGCTGCTTGACCAAGGTCTCCAGCAGGATCAAGTTGAAGGTTCGCTGGCGATCCCAGAGGTCGGATTGCGGTGCCGTCACCAGCGGGCGTAGCGCCCGCTTGCAGAACGCCACGAGGCGGCCTAGAAAACCGCCTCGTGCATGTGTAGGAAACGGCCGATCGTTCGACCACAGCCATTCCCACGAAGCGAGGTCCCGGGTAGGCTCGCCGAGAAAGTCGTCGATCTTGGGGTCGGTCGGTTCGACCGACCCCACCGACTGGCGGTCTACCGATTCCCGGGCGCTCACGGATTCAGTCGGCCGGGACGATCTCGACGATCACCTCGGCATCTACCTCGGCGTGCAGGTCGATCTTGACCGGATGCTCACCCAAGGTCTTGAGACTGATCGCACCCAGGTCGATCTGCCGCTTCTCCACCGTGACGTCCTTCTCGGCCAGAGCAGCGACGACGTCCATAGTCGTCACCGACCCATAGAGCGTGCCGCTCTCGCCGACGCGCTTCGAGACCGTGATGCGGATCTCGTTGATCTTGGCGGCCATCTCCTGGGCTTCTTCGAGAGCCTTGGAGTGGGCAGCGTCGATCTTCTCGCGCTGCTGCTCGAAAAACGCCATGTTCCCCTGGTTCGCTTCCAGGGCGACACCCTGCGGCAGCAGGAAATTGCGGGCATATCCGGGCTTGACGTCGACGACCTCGCCACGCTTGCCCAGATTCCGAGTGTCTTGGAGCAGGATCACTTCCATGGCCTAACTCCTCTCAATCCGCGGTGAACGGGACGAGTGCCAGGTGGCGGGCCCGCTTAATCGCGGTAGCCAGCATACGCTGATGACGCGATGAAGTGCCGGAGATACGGCGAGGCAGGATCTTGGCTCGCTCCAGAATGTAATTCTGAAGGAGCTTCGTGTCCTTGTAGTCGATGTACTCGATGCCCTCGGCCGTGAACTTACAGACCTTGCGGCGGCGATAGAACACTCTGCGGCGTGCCATCAGTTAGCCTCCTCTGCGACTTCCGCGGGGGGAACTCCCAGGAATGCACGGAGATCTTCATCGGATATGCCCGGTACTTCGGGGAAGACCTTACCTTTGCGGAAAGCGCGGCTCAGATCTTCGTCGGTGCGTACGACGAGGTGCCTGAGGATCCTCTCGTCCTGCTGCAACAGCCGCTCGATGGTGGACCAGTCGGGAACGGAGTCTCCCTCGGTCGTGACATAGAAGAAGGTGTACCTTCCTTCGTTGAACTTGCGGATCGGATAGGCGAGCTTGCGCTTGCCCCAGTCGTCCACATGGAAAACCTGTGAACCGCTCTTCTCGATCAGTTCTTTCATGCGGTCGCAGATGGCCTGCACGTCATCTTCTGTCTGGCGAGGCTCGGCGACGATCGCCAGTTCGTACATCCGGTTCATGGATGTCCTCCTTACGGTCTTTGGGCCCCGGCCTCGCGATGGGTCGGGACAAAGAGGTTGTGAGTCGCCCGGCGGGCGGACGCGTATTGTACCCGCCGGGCCCTCGATTGCAAGCGGCGGTCGTGGCTAGACCAGCAGCGGTGCGATGACCAAAGCCACCACCGACATCAGCTTGATCAGGATGTTCAAGCTGGGTCCGGAAGTGTCTTTGAAGGGATCGCCGACGGTGTCGCCGGTGACGGCCGCCTTGTGGGCTTCCGATCCCTTGCCGCCGTGATGCCCAGCCTCGATGTACTTCTTGGCATTGTCCCAGGCGCCGCCGGCGTTGGACTGGAAGATCGCCATCATGACGCCCGAGGCGGTGACGCCGGCCAGCAGACCACCGAGAGCGGCGACGTCGTAGAAGCCGACCGCCACCGGGACCACTACTGCCAGAGTACCCGGCATCACCATCTCGCGAATGGCGGCGGCCGTGGAAATGTCGACACACTTGGCGTATTCCGCCTCGGCCTTACCTTCCATCAAGCCGGGGATCTCACGGAACTGCCTGCGGACCTCCTCGATCATCTCTCCCGCGGCGCGGCCCACAGCCTGCATCGCCATGGAGGAGAACAGGAACGGCAGCATGGCACCCAGGAACAGACCACCCATGACGGTCGGGTTCGACACGTCGATGGTCTCGAGCTTCACCGTGGTGCGGAAGGCGGCGAAGAGCGCCAGCGCAGTCAGAGCGGCCGAGCCGATGGCGAATCCCTTGCCGATGGCGGCCGTGGTGTTACCCACGGCGTCGAGCTTGTCGGTACGTTCGCGTACCTCTTTGCCCAACGCGGCCATCTCGGAAATGCCACCCGCGTTGTCGGCGATGGGGCCGTACGCATCGACCGCAAGCTGGATGCCGGTCGTCGAGAGCATGCCCAGAGCTGCGATCGCGATTCCGTAGAGACCGGCCTGATCGTAGGCGACCAGGGTCGCGATGACGAGCACGACGGTAGGCCATGCCGTGGATTTCATACCCAAGGCCAAGCCGGCGATGATGTTGGTGGCCGAACCGGTCTCGGACTCCTTCGCGATCGCCTGCGCAGGCTTGCGCGACTCTGCGGTGTAGTGCTCGGTGATCATGCCGATGGCGACACCCGCCGCCAAGCCGGCGATGGTCGCCAAGAAGACTCCGGTACCCGTGAACTCGGCACCTTGCAGACTGAAGCTGCCCTCGATCCATTGGCTGCAGACGACGTACGTCACCGCGAGCATGGCGCCAGCGGACACCCAGGTGCCCGTATGGAGCGCCGTCGAGGGATTACCGCCCTCCTTGGTACGCACGAGGAAGGTTCCTCCGAGGGAGACCACGATGCCGATTCCGGCGAGCAGCAGCGGTAGGAGTACCAACGCCGGCAGGCCGTCGGCCTGCGTCGCCGTCGCCGTTGCGGCGGCACCGAGAACCAGCGAGCCCACGATGGAACCAACGTAGGACTCGAACAGATCGGCTCCCATACCCGCCACGTCGCCGACATTGTCGCCGACGTTGTCGGCGATCGTCGCCGGGTTACGGGGATCGTCCTCCGGGATGCCGGCTTCGACCTTACCCACCAGGTCGGCACCCACATCGGCCGCCTTGGTGTAGATACCGCCACCGACACGAGCAAACAGGGCGATAGAGCTGGCTCCGAAACTGAAACCGGTCACGACGTTGATGACCCGCGTGAGATCACCAGGAAAGATGCTGAGGTACACGATCGTCAAGATCGAGATACCGAGCACGCCCAGGCCGACGACCGAGAAGCCCATGACCGCGCCACCGGAAAATGCGACCCGTAGCGCGTCGTTCAGGCTCGTACGGGCGGCCGCCGAGGTGCGGACGTTGGCCGCCGTGGCGACGCGCATCCCGAAGAAACCGGCGAGCCCCGAGCACAACGCCCCGACCAACACCGAGACGCCGATCAATGCCGAGCTGTCTTCGCGTCCGTGGTTGGCGAAGGCCAGCAAGCTGGCTACGACGATGACGAAGATGAAAAGAACGCGATACTCGCGGCCGAGAAATGCCATGGCGCCGTCGCGGATATGGCCCGCGATGGTCTTCATGGTGTCGTCGCCCATATCCTGCTTGTTGATCCAGGTCGTGCGCAGGAAGGCGAAGATCAGGGCCAGCGCGCCAGTCACGGGGACGGCGTATAACAAAGTCTGGCTATCCACTGGGTTGGTCTCCTTGATTGTGGTGGTTCCGGCTACGGCCGGAACGGGCGGGAAGGATGGTGAAGCGAATCAGGGTTCGTGAAATGGGCTCGGGTCGATCGAAAGAGACGGCGGACCGGCGTCAGGTCGCGACCTCGCCAGGCTCCTCGGAATCTGGGCCAGCTTCCTCGGAGTCTGGGGTCGGCGACGAGCGGTTGAAGCGTTGCATAGCGGCGTCCGATCCCTCGATCGCCCAGATCTCGCAGGCGTCGGCGGCACGCTGGATCATGACTTCCACCGTCTCTTGCTCGGATTCTTCGAAGTTGGAAAGTACGAAGTCCACCAAGTCTGCGCCGTCAGGAGGGCCCTCGGCAGCACCGACTCCGAGCCGGAGTCTCGGCACCTCGTCGGTCCCTAAGTTCTCCAGCACCGACTCCAATCCACGATGCCCCGCCGGACTACCCTTAGGTCGTAGACGCAGGGCCCCGAGGGGCAGGTGGACTTCGTCGTACACCACCAGGAAAGCACCGGTCTCCAGTTGATGACGTTCCGCCAAACAGCGCAAAGCGAAACCACTGCGGTTCATGTAGGTCTGGGGCATCACCAGAGCAGGCCTGTCGTCGGCTCTCGCGATCAGGCTGCCACAGGCCTCGTCGAACGCCTGGACGCCTCGGCGTCGGGCCAGCTCCCGAACGACGCGGAACCCGACATTGTGTCGGGTTCCGGCATAGCGCTTTCCGGGATTGCCGAGACCTGCGACGATCCGCACGCTCCTCAGGCCTCGTCGGCTCCGTCGTCGTCCTTGGCTTTGCCGATGACCTCTGGCTCGATCGCATCGCCGAATTCGTCCTCGGCCTCCTCGGTCTCGGTCGGCGCCTCCTGGGCCTTGGCGTGCACCGAGCAAATCACTCGTTCTTCGTCAAAATGCAACTGGACACCTTCCGGCAACTCGATGTTGCCTGCAGAAATGGTGTCGCCGAGATGGAGTCCGCTGACGTCGATGTCGAGGTGCCCAGGAATGTTGCCGGGCAAACAAGTGACCTCGACCTCGCGGGTGACGAAGTCGAGCATGCCATTCTCGTTCTTGACACCTTCGGGCGTCCCGTGAAGCTCGATCCCGACGGTGACGGTGACCTCCTCGTCCATCGACACCCGCAGGAAGTCGACGTGGATCATCTCACCACTGATGGGATCGCTCTGCAGTTCCTTGATCATGGTGTGGCGACTTTGATCCCCGAGCTTGAGCAGGAAGATCGGATTGTCGTCGGCAGTCTCTCGCAGCAGCTCTTGCATACTGCGCTCGTCCACCTCGATGTTCTTCGGTGGCAGCTTGCCGCCATAGACGACAGCCGGCAGTTTGCCCGCGCTGCGCAGGCGGCGGTTGACGTTCTTGCCGCCTGCCTCACGTGATTGGACTTCCAGGGTCAGGTCGCTCATGTCTCTTTCCTCACGGGCGCGCCATTCGCGCGCAGTGGTCGCTCCGCCGGTCTGCGTCTCCTAAACGAACAGAGAGCTGACCGAGCTATTGCGGTGAATTCGTCGGATCGCCTCGCCGAGGAGCGGCGCAACGGACAGCGGCTTGAGCTTGTTGCAGCGCTTCAGCTTGTCTTCGAGAGGCGTGGTGTTGGTAATCAGAACTTGCTCGATGGCCGCATTCTCGATGCGATCGAGCGCCGGCCCGGACAGGACGCCGTGAACACCCGCGGCATAGACCTTTCTGGCACCCTGGGCGATCAGCGCGTCGACGGTGTGGGTCAACGTCCCCGCGGTGTCGATGATGTCGTCGAGAATCAACACGGTTCGATCCTCGACCTCGCCGATCACGTGCATCACGCTGGCCTCGTTCGGTGCGGTGCGGCGCTTGTCGACGATGGCGAGACCCGCGTTGAGGCGCTTGGCGATGGCCCGGGCGCGCTCGACTCCGCCGGCGTCCGGAGAGACGATCACGAGATCTGGGATGTTCAGCTCGCGGATCGCCTCGAGAAGGACAGGCGCAGCAAACAGATGGTCCACCGGCTTGTCGAAGAACGCCTGGATCTGCGTCGCGTGCAGATCCATGGTGAGAATGCGATCGGCACCGGCCTGGGAAATGAGGTCAGCCACCAACTTGGCGGTGATCGGTACCCTGGGTGCGTCCTTCTTATCCTGACGCGCGTAGCCGTAGTAAGGCAGCACGGCGGTGACCCGACTCGCGGAGGAACGCTTGATGGCGTCGAGCATCACAAGGAGTTCCACCAGATTGTCGTTCACCGGCGCTGAGGTCGGCTGAATCAGGTAGGTGTCGGATCCGCGGACGTTCTCCTGCAACTGACAGAAGATCTCTCCGTCGGAGAAGTTGAAGCACTTGACCTTTCCCAACGGGATATTCAAGTACTCGGAGATCTCCCGTGCGAGGGTCGGGTGGGCCCGACCGCCGAAGATGATCAGCTCTCCGTGCATCGATAGTGAATCCGCGGATTGGGCTCGAAGCGCAGGGGACCTGGGGAAGGCGGCGCTGCGAGCGAATTGGGTGAGATAGTCGGGCTGCGCCGCCGGTCTAGGTCGCGGACCCTGCCGACCGCGCAGACGGGCGTCGGACGCACGTTCCCTGCGAAGGCCTATCTTCCTTGCTCGGAGGGGTTCCCGTCAAGCCACGTCGCCGGTGAGCTGTCGGAAGACGCAGTAACGGGCCGGGCTACGAGACGGTCCAGAAAGAGTCCCGGAGATGGCGCTCCTGCACTTCTTCCAACGAGGGATCGGTCTCTTCCGTCGACTGTCGGGAGTCGAGCCTGCTCTCGCCTTCCGCCACTTCGCCCCCTCCGTTTGTCTGTGCTTTGGCCACGAGGGACGAGGCGGACGGGGTACGAGATTCCGCGTGCATGACAGCGTCTTCTGTGAGGCCTTCCTTCGAACCAGATCTGCTGGAACCGTTAGAGCTCGCGTATTGAGCCAGTGGGGCCGGCTCGGCCAGATCGTTCTCACGATCGGGACGGCGCGGTGTCGCGTCATCTACCATCGCGCGATATTCGCGCAGAACCGTCTCTTCGATGTCGCGTCGTGTCTCGTTGTTCAAGGGATGCGCCACATCCTTGAACTCACCGCTCTTCTTGCGGCGGCTGGGCATACTCAGGAAAAGCCCGTCTTTTCCTTGGATGACCTTGATGTCGTTGACCATGAAGCAATGGTCGAACACGATGGAAACGAATGCCTTGAGCTTCTCCTCTTCGACCGGGAAGATCTTGACCTGGGTGATGTTCATGGAGGTCTCCGGCTGACTTGGATCGGATTGCTGCGCGTCTGCCGATCTGTGTCGCGCAGCCTTGTAGAGAGCGAGAATCAAAGGACAATGCTAGGAACGGGACGGCAAATTGTCAAATGAAAGACATAGAAGAGTTAGAGCCAAATGTCGATAAATATTTATTTCACCCAACCGGCCGTCGGTGGGCGGTATGATTCGCGTTTGACTACCCTTACTCGCGCCACCGAACTACCGACGCGCTCTACGTGACAGACGACTCTTCGCCGCATACAGTTCTCGAGCCGACGAACCCAGCGTATTCGGAACAAGCTCTCGATTCCGGAGCGTGGGCGCGGCCCACCCCACCCGAGCGGCGCACCGATGTCCGCGAGCTCGCGGTGGCCCTCCTTCTGCTAGTGACGGTCGGGCTTCTCTACTTGGCCAATGCCGCAACGCCACCGGTCGATTCCGAGGCCGGCGATCTACCCGGCGAGCGGCTCGAGCTACGCCTGCAGGCGCAGTTCGAGCTCGGAGTTCGCAGCCTTCTCGCCCCGGCAGTAGGCGAAGAGGACTCGGACCTTCTTCCCGGCGAGACCTCCGCCCGGCGCCTGGAGGCCTTGGCCGAGACGACGAGAGACCGGATCGCCCTGGTTCCGGTCTACATGCATCTGAATCCTACGGAGGAAGCCCAGGACTCCGCACTAAGAGATCTCACGGCACTCGCTGCAGACGACTCGCTCGACTCTGAGATCCGATCCGAGGCTGCGGTCTTTGCCGGCCTCTATCGTCGACCAGCTGTACAGCCGACCGCGGCGCAGCGAGAGCAACTCGTGGCGGTCTACGGTTGGTTCGCTCTCCTGGCGTTCGACGATCCACAGGCCTCGGAGGAGGCCCGACGCATCACGCTGGCGCTCTACGGAGTCGCGCTGGTCTTGGTCCTGGCTTTGCTGTTGGGCACTGGTACCTGCCTCGTCCTGCTCCGCCGCCTTGCACGCGGCCAGCTGCGCTCGGCCTACCGCCGCCGCAGGGTCGACGCGGCAGGCCACGGATGGCCCAAGACCCGCCTTCCGTTCCTGGAGACGGCTCTGTTGTTTCTCGTCGCCATGACAGTGATCGGTGGTCTGATCGGCCTGGCGATGACCTCCAGCGGAAGTCACTGGCTACTGCTTCTGAACTGGACCATCGTAGCGGTTCTCTTTTGGCCGCTGGCCCGCGGGAGGAGCTGGCCCGAGCTACGCAGCGCCCTCGGCTGGCACCGAGGACGGGGGCTCGTAACCGAGATCGGATGTGGCCTCGTCGCTTATCTGGCGGCGATGCCGCTCCTGGCCGTGGGTTTGGTACTGACGCTCATTTTGACGCGCTTCACCGAGAAGGCGCCCCACCATCCGATCGTAGACTGGCTGCAAGAAGCCGGTGCCGGCGGAATAGCCGTCGTCGTCATACTTGCTGTCGTGTGGGCGCCGCTGGTGGAGGAGAGCCTTTTCCGAGGGAGCTTCTATCACTACCTGAGAGGCCGTTTCGGCATTGCGGGCTCAGTGCTACTGGTCTCTCTGGTCTTCGCGGCCATACATCCCCAGGGACTCGCCGGGATCCCGTTCCTGGCGACCCTCGCGGCTGTGCTCGGCCTGACCCGGGAGTGGCGCGACTCCCTCGTAGCCAGCGTCACCTTGCACATGGTTCACAACGCTCTGGCGACGTTGCTGCTCCTGGTCCTCACCACCTGATGCCGTCTGCCCCTCTTCCCGAGTCGGGGCGACCTCGGTGGCTGGCAGATCCAGCGGCCGCGGTATATACAGCGGTCGTAGCAGGCATCGGTGTCTGGGTCTGGGTCGGCGTCTCTGACGCACCGACAACCCAACTGCTCGTGATACCGCCCACCTTCCTGGCCCTATGGTGGGGCCTCGCACGGGTCGCCGACCGCAGGCGCCGGAGGTTCTGGTGGCTATGGATCGGCGCCTTGGCGATCTGGTGGGTGGCGAACCTGCTCCTTGCCCAGGGCATCTTGGACTCCATCGGCCTCCAAGTCGCGAGCCTACCGGGATACCTCCTGGTTCTGGTGGCCATCGCGGCGAGACCACGCGGTATCTCTCTCGAGAGCCAGCAGGCTTCCGTCCACCGATTACGGTTGTCGGCGATGCTGACCGCGTCCCTGACAGGAGTCGCCTACACCCTGCTCTTGCGCGACGGGGACTCGGCGAGCCCGGTCTCGGCGGCCGTCCTACCGCTGCTCGATCTCTGCGGCGCCCTGCTGCTTCTACATCTCGCCTTGCGCCTGCACGGGCGGCTGCGCTGGACCAACGGGTGGCTCGGGGTAGGCCTGTTACTGCTCGGTGTGTTGCACTCCCTAGATGCAGCGTCTGTCGATGTCGGTTCCGCGGCAGCGCTCGAGGTACTTCCATTCTGGTGTATCGGCATCGCGGGGCGCCTCCGCAAGGTCGACCAACAGATCCCGAAGACCACGGACACGCGTCTCTTTCCCCTGCCTTCCGCAGTCTGGATCGGCCTTCTCCCCCTCTTGCACCTCGGCCTCGATCCGGCTGCGGCCTATCCCGTGGGACTCCGGGCGATGGTCATCATCTCTACAGGCTTCCTTACCCTACTGGCACTGGCGGAACATGGCGCGCTGTCGCGCCGGAGCAACCGGCTCGAGGTGGAGCGCCGCGAGGCGGCACGCCGCTTCGAGACCCGGTCGGTCTATCTACAATCTCTCATAGCCCACAATCCACTCCCGATCGTCGTACTCGATGCCGAGCAAAACGTACGCCTGTGCAATCCAGCCTTCGAGCGCACCTTCGGATACACATCCGACGAAGTTTCCGGGTTGAGCCTGGACCACATTATTTCCACCGACGAATTCCGGCGCCAGGCATCGAGCTATACCGCACGCGTTCTCACGGGCGAAACGGTACACGCCGCCACCAAGCGGCGCCGAAAGGACGGCACGGAGATCGACGTAGAAGTCTGGGGCGTCCCCCTGATGGAGCAAGACGTCCTGATCGGTATCTTCGCCATCTACCAGGACATCACGGATCGCAAGCGCGCCGAGACCGCGCTGCGGGACAGTGAAGAGCGTTTCCGGCGTCTGGCGGACGCTACCTTCGAAGGCATCGTCGTATCCCAGGACGGAGTCGTCGTCGACTGCAACGAGCAGTACGCACATATGGTGGGGGGCTCGGTGGAGGAGATCGTCGGCCGACCCGTGCTGGATTTCGTTGCGGCGGCGGATCACCAGCTCGTAGGCCATCACTTGAAGCGAAACCTGGAAGAAGCCTATGAACATCGCGCCTTGACACTCGACGATCGAGAGCTACGTGTCGAGGTTCACGCGCGCGCTCTCTCTTCCGATGGTCGCCGGATGCGCGTCTCGGCCGTGCGCGACGTCACCGCCCACCGTCGGCTCGAGGAAGAGATGCGACAGGCTCAGAAGATGGAGGCGGTAGGCCGCCTGGCCGGCGGTATCGCTCACGACTTCAACAATGTCTTGACCGTCATCATGGGCTATGCCCAGCTGCTTAGCGTGCGCCTGCAGGACAGCCCACTGGCGAATCAGGTCGTCGAGATTCACGAAGCGGCCGACCGTGCCTCGCTGATGACCCAGCGCCTCCTGGCTTTCGGCCGCAAGCAAGCTCTCCAGCCCCAGAAGCTCGATCTCAACGAAGTGCTTCGCGGCACCGAGAAGATGGTCCGCAGACTCATCCGCGCGGACATCGACCTGCAGCTGGACCTCGACTCCGAGCTGGGTGCCATCCGCGCTGATCCGGGCCAACTCGAGCAGGTGGTGCTGAACCTCGTAATCAACGCAGGCGACGCGATGCCCAAGGGCGGCACATTGCGCCTCCGGACCCGCAACATCGTCGTAGGCGCCGACGACACCGAGACCCTCTATGCCGCGCCAGGCAGCTATGTCGAGCTGCAAGTCCGGGATTCTGGTCACGGGATGGACGAGGCGACCCGCTCCCAGGTATTCGAGCCCTTCTTTACCACCAAGGAGCAAGGAAAAGGTACCGGCTTGGGTTTGGCCACCGTGTACGCCATCGTGCAACAGAACGGTGGAGTGATCGACGTCCAGACGGAAGTCGACCGCGGGTCCACGTTCTCGATTCTCCTTCCGAGGATCCTGGATTCGACGGCTGACGACACCGTTGACTTCCTCCTGCCGGAGCTTCCACGGGGACAGGAGACGGTCCTGGTCGTGGAAGACGAACCTGGCGTCCGCTCCCTGGCCCGCGAGTTCCTCCTCACCTTCGGCTACCAGGTCATCGAAGCATCGGACGGCAAGCAAGCCCTGGCGCTATTCGACGGGGACGCGGCAGCTCCTCGGGTCGACCTGGTGCTCACCGACGTGGTCATGCCGGGTCTCAACGGTCCGGAGATGGCACGTCACTTGATGCAGCAGCAACCGGATCTACGTGTACTCTTCATGTCGGGCTACACCGACGAGATCCTCGCTCCGGAGGACCTGGCGACGAGTTGGCTCCTCGTGCAGAAGCCCTTTTCCATGGAGGAGCTGCTGCACAAAGTCCGGGCTGTGTTGGATCACGAGCCACTGAACGACGACGACCAAGACCAAACCGAAGCGAAGCGAGAAGGATCAGGGCGAACCGATCAAGGTCAGGCTGAGGTCCCTGACGATGGCTCTCGCCGGCACGGTTGATCAGATCGATCTCGATGCCCTCCGTACCCTCCGGCCAGTGAGCCCAGGCCAGCCGTGACCTACATAACGATCCGGGCTGCTAGACCGAGCGTCGCCGTCGACGCTGCCGCTAGATCGAGCGTCGCCGCCGACGCTGCCGCCACACCGGGGAGCCATAGACCTCGGGATTCACACAGTTCGGTGCCTTCTCACCTTCCAGGTGAGCGACGGCATTGGTTGCGGCCATGGCGGCCATACGTGAGCGGGTCGCATCCGTGGCGCTCGCGATATGAGGAAAGAGCACAACATTGTCGAGCACGGCCAAGCCAGAAGCCATCTCCGGCTCGTCCTCGTAGACATCCAGAGCAGCGCCCGCGATCTGCCCGGATCTCAGCGCGTCGACCAGCGCCGACTCGTCCACGATCGGACCACGCGCGGCGTTGATCAGAAAAGCCGTCGGCTTCATCCGAGACAGAGCGTCGCCGTCGATGAGATGCCGGGTCCGTGGAGTCAGCGGTGGATGCAACGTCACGAAGTCGGCCCGTCGCAGCAGCTCTTCCAACTCCGCCCAATGCACTTTCTCGTCCGCCTCGATGATCGCCCGTTTCGAAGGATCATGCGCCAGAATCTCCATATCGAAACCGGTGGCTCGGCGGGCCACAGCCTCGCCGATACGCCCGTAGCCGACGATGCCGAGGACCTTACGCACGCCATCGGGCCCCGAACCAACGTCCGCGCCGAGGAAGAGGTTGGGTCCCCAGATCTTGTACCGCCCAGATTGCATGTAGTCATGGGCCGCCGGTACCCGTCGAGCGACGGACATGAGCATGGCCCATGTGAAATCAGCCGTCGCCTCGGTCAAGACCTCCGGTGTGTTCGCCACCGGAATGCCGAGCTCGGTAGCTGCCGCGACATCGATATTGTCGAAACCAACGGCCATCTGAGCGATCCCGAGAAGCGCTGGATGGCTCTCCATCAGTTGCCGATCGATCGGCTCGGTGAGCAACGGCAGCAAGACATCACAACCTCCCACGCTATGCAGGAGCTCTTGTCGGCTCAGACCGCGTTCCTCGTCGTGCTGGAGGACCGTGACGTCGCAGTCCGCCTGGGCGAGGAGTTCGAGCCCTGCTCGGGGAATGCGACGCGTTACGAGAACTTTCCGTGGCATGTGGACTCCTGGCCCGAACTCGGCGACTACGTCGGGTTCTCCCCTACGCACGAGACTACCTGGAACAGCACGCTTCCCGATACCGAACGGCCGCTCAGGTTTGAGAGAGTTGCCCGACGGCTCGGATCCTCAAGACCGAATCAAAGTCAGCTCTGAATCGTTCGTCAGACCCCACCCACACCAACTGCCATCGTAAAGCGTTTAAATTGTAGGTGGCTGGACGCCTCCGGTCAAGGGCATGTAAAAGCAACCATGAAAAAATCCTCCCGATAACATCGCCACGTGCCGCATCCCGACCCCGAACGTCGAGCCGATCTACCGGCATTCGATACAGAGCACCCCAGGCCGGCTCGCCGACGTTGGCTCGTGCGCCTGGTCATAGGTGTCTTGGTCTTCACCACTGCGATGACGCTCTCCGTCTGGTGGCTGCTCTCTACCGACCCGGGGCGTCAATGGTTGCTTCGCCGAGCCTCAACGGCCGCGGACTCCGGAGGTTGGCAACTCGAGATCCAGGACTTCGCTCTTCGAGTCCGCTCAGGGCGCTTGACCCTTCATGGGGTCCGACTGGGCCTCCCCGACGCGCCACCACTTCTCGTGCTAGACCATGCCGAGGCAGCGTTCACCTGGCGTGGTCTGCTTCGGCAGCCGCGGGTTCTCGAACAGGTCATGCTTCGTGGTGTCGTCGTCGATGTCACAGCGCCGTTGCCACAAGGCGAGCAAGAGGGTGCCGACAGCGCCTCAGATATTCCCGTGGCCGTCCACCGATTCGAGCTCCGAGATGTGCAGGTCCTCGGCGGGCCAGCCGACGGCTGGCTCGAGACATGGTCGGTATTGGATCTCGCCCTGACCGGATCGGTCTCCGACGGCGGCTTCGAAGCTGCCGTCGAGAAAGGTGTACTACGCCTGGCCCGACGCAACGCCGACGACCTGGATCTGGATCTATCCGGTCGAGCTAGAGGCCCCTTCTCGGGACCCTACACGATTCAGGACGTCGGCATTCGCGGCAGCGGGCTCGACGTCGGCGGGTCCGGAACGGCTGGGCTACGTCCGTCCGATCCGTTGGTGGCGGATTTTCATCTCCACGCCGACGCAGCGAGCCTACTGGGCAACGCCTTGCCCTCCATTTCTGCACCGAGTACCGACGCGCGCACGAAATCCGCCTCCGGAGTACTGCGCGGTCAAGGTACCTTCGACCTTCGTCGGCGGCGGGGTGAGCTGGAGCTTCGTTTGCGGGACGTACCAGCCGAGTTGTTCGAGCCGCTGGTGGGCCGTGCCGGCATCGACCGGATCGCGGCACGGGGAACCCATCTGGACGGCCATGTCGAGGCCTCGCTTTCCCTTCGCGAAGACGTCGCTCAAGGCGAGCGGGTTGAAGGTCATGCCGCCCTGACGTGGCGAGCCGATACCGAGCCGTTGGTGGACCTACAGATTCGTAACGTAGCGGACGAAGCCGGAAGCGATCTCGTTCGGCTGGCCTGTGATGTTTCACTCTTGCCGGGTCTGCCGGGCTCCCGCAGCATGGAAGCCGCGCTGTCGATCCAGCGACCAGCAGGGCTCGAGACGTTCCGCAGCGAGCGGACGATCGTGGAGGTCGAGATTCCTGAGATGGCCGAGTTCGAGAGCGCTCTTCAGGGTCGCTGGCCGGCGATCATCGAGACCCTTCCTCCACTCCCCTGGCTGGGCCAACTCAACATTCGGACCGAGCTCACGGGAACCGTCACGGACCCGCACATCGATGGCAGCGGCCTATGGCGCCCCAATGAGGACTCGTCGATCCGCTTCCGCTTCGATGGCCGGCCGGTCAGCCGCCAACTCCGTTCCGAGATCGCAGCCGATCGCTTCGAGCTCGCGTCGCTCGCTGCGATCCATCCGAACGACGCACCAGGCGTCGAGGGCCGAGTCGACGGTGAGCTGGAGCTGGAGCTGTCCGATGAGACCGGCCCGAGCCTGGCGCTGCGGAGCCGCCTTAAAGTCGAAGACCTCTCGGTCGTGTCGGCGCCGGAGACGACGGACGTCGACCTGGAGGCCCGGACGGTAGTTCTCGAAGGTCGGGCCTCCCTACCTTGGGCGGGCGACCCCGATCAGACCGTCCCTCGCGTAGAAGACCTCCAGGTAGATGGGCGGTTGGTGATCGGCCGCTTGGGCAAGCCGGCCGGGCCGTGGCTCGAAGACTTCGACGCGGAGTTCTCTCTGGCCGACGCGGTTCTGCAACTGCGTCGCGCCACCGGGACGATTCAGGCCGAGGGTCGGGAAACGGCCGTTGTCGCTCCGTTCGAGCTCGATGGCCAGGCAGATTTCACCAGGAACCAGGCCGTGACCCGAGCGCTGCTCGACGGGTTTCAGCTACGTGTTGCCGTCGACTCCCCGCACCCGACGGTGGAACGGCTGGTCCTCGACACACGACTCGAGAACGGCGCGCTGGCTCTGGACCTCTTGGAGCTGGATCTGCCCCCGGGAGGGCCGAGTGTCGAAACGCTTACCGCTCATCTGCCGCTCAGTGCCCTGGAGCAGCTACCCGGGCTCGACACGGTCGGTGGTCTTCCCCTGGCGCAGAAGGCATCCGGTCCTCTGCGAGTCGCGTTCGAGATCCCGGCGCTCGACACCGGGGGTGTCGCCCAGTGGCTGGGCAACGCACCACCCTCCGAAACACTCCGGACATCCCTTCATGGCGGACTCGAGATACGGCCGGAAGATCCCACTGCGTCGACCGGCGAGATCTTCATCGGCGACGCGACGGTACAGCTCGCCGAGCACACCTTTCGATCTGCCGAGCGGCAGACGGTTTCTCTCACCGATCGGAGGCTGCGGCTTCGACGCGGCCTGTGGCAGACCGGAAACCGGGAGCTCGACGTCGAAGCCGAAGTCAAGCTGGAGCCAGGTTGGCGCCTGGATCAACCGATTCTCGAAATGGTCAGCGAGTTCTCGGCAGTCGCCACCGGCAGTCTCGAGGCCGAGCTCCTGAACGGCTATCTGGCGGGCGGCAGAGCACAAGGTCTTGCCGAGGTCACGGTACTGGCGGCGGGCACACCGGAGGACCATGCCGCCGAGATCGAAGTCGTTGGAGACGACGACATGTCGTTCACCTGGGTCTCTCCCTATGCCACCCGCGTCGTCTCACCGAGGGTCCGTTTGAAGGTGGAAGACGGCGTGATCTCGCTCATGGAGGCCAATGCACGCCTCAACGAAGGCCGTCTCGACGTCGAAGGTACGATTCTCGACGAGGATCGAAAAACACACCTCTCGGGATTCCTCGACAGCATCCGGTATCGCCTCGACTACGGATTGACGGTACTGCTCTCTGGCAACTTCGACCTGCAGCTGTACCCGGACCGCCCGGGCGACCTGGGAGCCAATATCCTGGTCGAACGTGGATTCCTCCGCCGGCCGATCGATCCGGATCGCGAAGTATTGAATCTGCTCCTTCAGCCGCCGGAGCTGGATATCGGGGATGCCACCGAGTCGACACGCGACCTGCGTCTCGATCTCGACATCGCCACGGTCGAAGGCGTGCGGATCAAGAACAACGTAGCCGACCTCCACGCCAGCTGGGCGCCCCTCGAGGTAGGAGGAACGCTCGACGGGCCTTACGTTCGCGGCAGCGTCGAAGTGGACCCGGGCGGCAAGGTCTATGCTTGGGGCCAGGTCGTTCGGCTGGATCGTGCGGTACTGGAGTTCTCCGGCAGGTCGGACGTTCCGGCCCGTCTGGATCTGACCACCACCTCGTCTCTCGAAGATCCTTCCATCGCGACGTCCGGCGACCGGCGGCTGATCGCGGAGAGAGCCGAACCCGTACCTTTCGGCAGCACGGCCGCGGAGGATCGTCGGATCGACAGCCAGGCCATCGCTTCCGGGCTTACCACGTACTATGGCGACCAGCTGGCGTCACGGCTCGGCTCGAGCCTGTCCGGCCCGCGCATCGAATACCGTCCGCTGCGCATCTTCGGAGAGTCCAGCCCGGAGGCCAAGCTGGTGGTCAGCCAGGACTTGTCGCCCAACGTCTCGCTGTCCGCTGCATTCGGCCTTCGCGAGGCTGAGGACCGGACCTATCTGCTCGATTTCCACGAGCTGGCTTTCCTACCCCGCATGTCGGCCACGGCATTCACGACCGAGGAAATCGACTACGGCCTGACGCTGCAGCAGATGATCCGGCTCGGCGGTGCCGAGGATCTCAACGATGAAAACCTGCCGCGCCTCGACGACATCGAGATCCGATGCGCAGCATGTACCGAGCAGGACGGTGAGGCGATCGTCGCAGAACGCCGGATCCGGCGAGCCGTAGGATTCCTGCCGGGCGACCTCGTTCCCGATGGCAGCGACTTTGACATCGAAGTAGACGTCGAGGAATCCCTGCGCCGCTCGGGTTTCCCCGACCCGAAAGTGCGCGCCGACATCGAGCCGGACAAGGATCCCGGGTACGTCGACCTGGTGCTCGACGTAGATCTGGGGCCGCGTGCCGTCATCGAGTTCACTGGTGAGCAACCGCCACGCAGCCGTCGCGACTCTATTCGCAGCCTCTATCGTGCTGACTACTATGAGCAGGCGTCGTTGCAGGAGATGCGTGAGCAGGCCGTTCGGGTCTGGAAGAGTTTGGGTCATCCCGAGCCGCAAGTGAACGTCGAGCGACCGCCACTCGCTTCAGGCCATTCCGATTCCGATCGCCGGGTGATCGTCCATTCCGAGCCCGGCCGTCAGTTAGATCTTCGGGAGCTCGAGTTCCGCGTTGCGGAAGGCGTTGAGCCAGACCTTCCCGAATCGGTGATCCGGACTCTCCACCACCGATTCGAGAGTCCTCTGTGGCGCGTGAAGCTGGCCGCAGCCGACGAAGACGCCGACGCAAGACTCCTCAGTGTCCTGTCTGCCGAGGGCTACCCCAATGCCGAGGTGGCGAGTCGCAAGCTGACGGACCGTGATCGGCTCCTGAGCCTTCGCCTCTCGCCAGGGCCTCGACGCGTAGTGAGCTCTCTAACGATCGAGGGTCTCGAGACCGAGGATCTCGAGCGACGAGTCGAGACACGCAGCCCTAGCACGGAGCTGTTTTCGGGCAATGCCTATTCCAGCACGCGGGTCGCCGAGGAAGCAGCGCGGCTCGAAGCCGACTTGCGCTCGTGGGGTTACTACGAAGCCAAAGTCCACTCCGAGATCGACGCTGGTGCCAATCACGTCACCGATGTTCGACTGGTCGCAGAACCGGGCAACCGCTACGTCCTGCGCGAGGTCGAGCTCCGCGGCGCCGGACACGTCCGGGAGAGCTGGATTCGTAACCTCACAGGGCTCGAGTCCGGTGCACTCCTCGATCGCTTCAAGGTCGCAGAAGCCCGGCGACGACTGATCGAGACCCGGCTTTTCTCGCGTGTGACCGTCGATGCCCAACATGGCGCCGAAGGAACGAAGTTGGTCTTCGACCTCGTCGAGAAGCCTCGCTTCGAGGTCGCCTATGGAGGGAGGTGGGAAAGCGAAGGCGGCTTCGGTGGCATCTTCGAGGCCCTCGACAACAACTTCACCGGCCGAGGCGTCGATCTCGGCCTGCGGGTGCTCTATGGCGAGAACGAGGAACGCGCCCGCTTCTACAGCCGCATTCCCCGGCTAACCGATCGCGGCCTTGAGCTGGAGCTTTTCGCGGATGTCTTCGAGGAGACCGAGGACCGCCTGGAGTCCGAGGGTTGGGAAGTCACCGGGCAATTGAGGTTGCGCCTCCGGCCACAGCTGGAGGGTCGACTCTACGGCCGCTTCGTGGACCAGGAGCTGACCGACCGGTCCGCCGCCGTAGCGGTTTCCGAGCGGGAGCGGACGCCTTCCCTCGGAATCCAGTTGATCCTGGACAGCCGTGACCGGATCCTCGACCCGCAGCGAGGCACCCTGCTCAGCCTCGATCTGTCGGGCGCACGAGAGATCATCTCCGAACAGGATGAGTACCTCCGCTTCTACGGCCAGCTCAATCACTTCACTCCGCTGTCGAGGTTCTCTCCGAAACGGTCGTCGTCCTCGTGGGTGTGGTCGCAGAGCCTTCGTGTCGGCCTATCGGACACGGCGACCGTCCTCCCGCGTAGCGTGCGCTTCTTCGCCGGCGGACCGTTCTCGGTACGTGGTTACAGCGACCGAGACCTGGGTCCTCGGGAAGCCAACGAAGACGGCAGCCTGCGCGCCCGCGGTGGTCAGGCGCTCCTTGTCCTCAATCAAGAGCTGAGATTCCCCCTGCCGTGGGAGGGAGTCCAGGGGGTGGCGTTCGCCGATGCAGGCAACGTCTGGGATGAGGTCGAAGACCTATCCCTCGACGACCTCTTCGCCTCCCTCGGTCTCGGCCTACGCGCCCAAACTCCGATCGGAATCGTTCGTCTGGATCTCGGTTTCCCGCTCGACGGACGTCCGCAAGACGACGATTTCGAGGTCTATCTGGGCTTCGGACACGCCTTCTAGTTCCTCATCCCCGGAGCGCGATCCGAACGAAAGACCCAACCACGAAGACTCCGGCTACTTGCACAGTCGCCAGGAGCAACGCCGCAGGGAGACTCGAGGTGAGGCTCCTACGATAGAAGCCGGAAAGAGCGAAGGCCAGGAACAGAACGAACACGACAGCGAGCGAGAGGAGACCGATCTTCGAAGCGAAGGCACCAAGTAAAGCGAAGAGGGTCTGATGAAGTGCGAGCTGGCCGAGCACGAAGAGCTCGAATACGTACGTCTCGACCCAGGTGAAATCGTGTCCCGCGTAGAGCTTCGACTGCACCAGAGCGGTGAGGGCGGCGACCAGAAGGCTTGACATGGCGCACAGTGCAAAGACGGTTCTGCCGAGCCGTTCCGTCGAATCGGCCGGTCGCTCGATCGCCTGCTCGCCCTCCAGAGCCGAGCCGTGCACCGGTGAAGCAGGGTGATCAGGTAAGACCGACCACGGCGTCCCCGGCGCGGTCAGCTCCGGACGCTGCCAGAGGACCACGGCGAGAAAGATCGCCAGTGCACCGATGGCGTAGAGCGGTGGCGAGACGTAGGGAATTCGGCGACCGCGAAGGTAGCGTCGGATCATCCGCCCCGGATCGACCGTCAGAGCTGCGACTGTACGTACCCAGCAGAAGTCCAAGGTCCTGAGCCGCCGCCCTGTCTCGGCGACGGCACGCTGCCAGCGGATTGGCTCGGCGCTACGCTGGCCGCATTGGGAGCAGAACACGCCGTAGAGCACCGCACCACAGTTCATACAGGTAGGCAGTGTGTCGGTCTTGCGACGATAGCTGGACATCCCACTCCTCCAACCGCGTTCGTACCCTGGACATGAAGTCAGAATACCGCCTCGAACCGATGCATCGTGGGCTCCCGCGATGCACCAAGCTGGCAAGAAGGTGCCCCGAGAGATGAACAGAATGATGACTCCGACAGTCCGAGTCTACTGTACGGTCCGGTCGGCGGGCCGAGATCCCTGATGCCGGATCGGCCCGCGCGGCCCGCGGTTCCGGTTCGCCGAGCAAGTCTCGCTGTGTACTCTGTCGGCGCAATACCTCGACCAGTCTCGAACGGTCCTGCGGCCAGAATCCGTGTGGGCTTACAGTTGGCCCGAAAGCCTGAGGGACGCCACGCAGCCGCTGACGCCGTCGTCACGGTTCACGAGCTCCAGGCTACCGCCGTGGGCTTCGGCGATCTGACGGCACAGGACCAGTCCGATCCCCGAGCCACCAGGTTTGGTAGTGAAGAACGGCACGAAGAGATTCGATGTGTTCAACAGCCCAGGTCCGGTATCGATCACCTGCACCACCACTCCGCCACTCGGCTCCCCCGCCGAGTCTCCTGCGGTGCGCCATGTCACGGTCACGTCTCCGGACGTCTCTTCCGCCGCTTCGGCTGCGTTCTTGACCAGGTTGATGAGCAACTGCTCCAGCTGATCCCCATCGGCGCGCAACATTGCGTCGGGCCCTGGCTCGACGTGCACCGGCCGCCGGTTTTCCATCGAAGCCACTCGTCGTACCAGCGGCGAAAGCGCGACCGGGCGAAGCTGGGGAGCCGGCAGTCTCGCTAGTTTCGAGTATGCGACGACAAAGCGATTCAGCGCCTCGCATCGGTCCGCGATCATTCCCAGACCCCGTTGTGCGTCTTCCCGCCAGCCCTGGTGGGGGTCCTCGCGCCGCAGAATCGACGATAACGTCGTAGCCGTCGACTTGATCGGCGCCAACGAGTTGTTGAGCTCATGCCCCAGAACCCGGATCAAGCGCTGCCATGCTTGCCGCTCTTCGTCACGGAGGGCCTTCGACAAATCCGTGAGTAGGAGCAAGTGCGCCGGCGCACCGGCCTCCCGGAAAACGCTGTGATGCACCTGCCAGCGCCCCGTCTGGCCAGGAAAGGATGTCTCCAGACTCGCAGTGACCTCGGCTTCCAGACAGGCCTCGAGTCCGAGGTCTCCCGCGCTGCGCCCCACCAGCCGTTCCGCTGGCTGCGCCATCAGACGTTCGCCGGCGTCGTTGACCAGCCGCAGACGCTGATCCTCATCGAAGGTGAAGATCGCCACATCGACCTCCTTCAGGACCTGCCGGAGCAATGACCGCGCATCGACACGCTCGAATCGCTGGCTACGCAAGAGCTCGCCGAGCTGGTTGACTTCCACCATCACCTCACCGAGCGCGTCGTCGGGTCGCGGAACCCGACCGCGAATCGAATAGTCGCCTTCGCGCATGGCTTCCAAGAGATTGGCGACCGTCTGTAGCGGGAGAAGCGTCCGTTCCCTCACTGAAAAGGCGAAGCCCCACCAGAAGATCATGATGAAAACCGTCAACGTCCACTGCACTTTGGCCGTGTAGTCGCCGCTCCAAAGAATGGCCAAGGCCGTGACCGATCCTGGAAAGCCTGCCGCGACCGCCAACCAGAACAGTCGTTCCTCGTGAGCCAGTCGACGCACACTAGGCACCGCTTGGCGACCCATCTTGCGAAGAGGACCGACGCGCAACCAAACTTCCCACCTCCGCCGCCACGGCCTGCCAGCCGGGTGCGAGAGTCAACGAAGCATGGGTATCGAATACCAAAGCCGGTCCGTCGACTCGATGTGCGGGCTCGATTCCCTGCAGGTCGTAGACCGGTACTTCGTACCAGTCATCGAAGCAGACACGACGTCGGTCCTGTGGCGTGGCTGCGGATAGCCTCGCCCAGTCCAAAGTTCCCGCCAGCGGGTCAGACGACGGGTAGCGTGTTCCTGCGGACTCCCGGCTCGAAGCGACCACCCGGAGCGACTCCACCTCGATGGGCCTCTGTCCTGGCCGATAGCCGAACCTGTGCTCGTATCGCTCGACGAACTTCCGAGCCAACCAGGTACGCGTATCGTGTCCGATATCGAGTTCGATCTCGATTTCTAACGTCGCATCTTGGCCGGCGAAGCGCAGAAACGCGATCCGCCGCCGAACCTCGCTGTCCGTCGCTGCAATACCCTCGGTGGCCAGTTCGCCGAGTGCCGTCTCGGTAACCTCGCCCAACAGCCCATCGAGCTCCTCGAGATCCTCGAGTGGGCGCAGGATCTGACGCTGGGCAAACCGCTCGATTCTCGCGGTACCGAGCCCCAGCGCCGAGAGCAGTCCTGCCTCCCGGGGCAAGACGATCGTAGAGATCCCCAGCTCTTCGGCAACGGCGCAAGCATGCTGGCCACCGGCGCCGCCGAATGCCACCAGCGTGTACTCACGTGGATCGTAGCCTTGCCGCACCGAGATCCGCCGCACTGCACCGGCCATCCGTAGATCGGCGACCTCGAGATAGCCCCGCAGAAGCTGGTCGGCCTCTACAGCGGAGCCCTCCTGATGCAACGACTCGAGCACACGATCACGCGCAGCGGCGGCCGCCGCAACATCGACAGGGATGCCGAACCGGCGCGGATCGAGGCGCCCGAGCAGCAGGTTGACGTCGGTCAAGGTCAGGGGCCCGCCGGCGCCGTAACAAGCGGGCCCCGGGGAAGCTCCGGCGCTCTGAGGCCCTACCGTCAAACGCGGTCCGTCGAAGCCACAGATCGAGCCTCCCCCCGCGGCGACCGTTTCGATCCCGAGCGATGGGGCAGCAATCGTTGCATCGCCCACCTGCTGCTCGAAACGGTACTCATAGTCACCATCAAAGCGGGAGACGTCGGTCGAGGTACCCCCCATATCAAAAGCGATCAGACGCTTGAATCCAACTTCACGCCCAACACATGCTGCTCCGACTACACCGCCTGCAGGTCCGGAAAGGAGGCTGTCCTTGGCACGAAATCGGTCGGCTGACACCAGCCCGCCAGCACTGGTCATGACCCGAACCTGCCTCGGCTCCCTGGCTCCATCGAAGAGCGCGGTACAGACTCGATCCAGATAGCGGCCCACAACAGGTGAAAGATAGGCATCGACCACGGCCGTTTCCGCTCTGGGAAGGATCTTGATCGACGGTGACAGCTCGGCCGAGCGAGACACGAATTGGAAGCCGGCGTCGCGTAGGGCTCCTGCCACCCTCCGCTCGTGATGCTCCACCCGCTGCACTTCCTCGGTTTCCTGGAGGTAGGAATGCAGTAGTGCCACCGCAGCCGACTCGAAGCCTTCGGCCCGCAGTCCCTTGATTCGTAGCTTCAGCGAATCGAGATCGAGCGGTTCCACGACCTCGCCGTCTGCAGCCAGACGTTCCTCTACCTCCACGACCCGTTCGTAGAGCGGTTCGGGGCGGTCGATCTGTAGCGCGAAGAGATCTGGACGTCTCTGATCGCCGATCACCAAGAGATCGGCAAATCCCCTCGTGACGAGAAACACCGTTCGTGCTCCCCGCCGCTCCAACAGTGCATTGGTTCCCCGGGTCGTCGCCAAGCGTAGCTCCAGCGGGGGCAAATCCGCCGCTCGGGCAGCACCCGTCACCAGGCGGGCTGCGAGGATTGGCGCCTCTTCGTCGAACTGCAGCTCGATCCGATCGCCGGCGGTGAGGTCGTGCTCCGGCGCCCGAACCTCGGCTCCACTCGAGGAGCTGATGCAGACCCCGCGTTCCGACTCCAGCGCGCGTAGGGTTCCACTGGCCAGGAAACCATCCGGGAGGTCCATGCCCATGCCCAGATCGAGACGTAGTGTCGATCTATCGAGCGATTCGACCACGACGCCGCGCAACCCGCTCGAGCTCAGCACCTTGGCACGGCGAAGCCGGCCCGAAGGATCCAGTGCCAAACAGTCGGTAAACGTGCCACCCGTATCGATCCACAACCGCCACATGGCGGGATCTTACCGGTGGCACTGTGGTGACGGGCTGACTACAATCACCGCCATGGCGATCAAGGTGGATCCGACCACGCGGCGCGGCAGGGTTCTCCTGTGGCTCGCCGCGCGGCTCCTCCGCGTGATTGTCGGTGCCCTGGGTCGCAGCTGGCGGGTCGAAGTCGTCGCCGGCCAGGCCGTCCTCAGAGGCCTGCAGACCGACGAGAACCCTGCCCTGCTGGCGTTCTGGCACAACCGGTCGGTCATCGCCGCGCGTGTGCTGTGGCGGCAGGTTCAGCGGCGCGGCCGACCCCTGGCGCTCCTGGCCAGCGAGTCGCGGGACGGCGAGCTGGTGGCGGGCTTGGCAAGGGCTTGGGGAATGCAGCTCGTACGGGGCTCGACAACCCGTGGTGGACAACGGGCGATGTGGGGCTTGTTCAAGGCGATCCGCAACGGCGCTTCGCCGGTGGTAGCACCCGATGGTCCCCTCGGACCCATGTATGAGGTCAAGGACGGAATTCTGTTCCTCTCGGAGGCCTCCGGGTCCCCCATCGTTCCCCTGGGATTCGCCGCGGATCGTGTCTGGCGAATCCGTTCCTGGGACCGGCTGATCGTTCCCAAACCGTTCGCCCGGGTGGCGGTGGCGCTTGGCGAGCCGTGGGTGGTCGCCGCGACAGGCGACGAGATCGACGCACGTACGGGGCCACGCCAGCGGGCCAAGGACGCCATCGATGACGCGACCCGCCAGGCAGAAGAAGCCGTAGGAGGCTCGTTCGCTGGCAAGGCAACTAGCTGAGATGCCAGCCCATACCCGGATAGAGAAGATTCAGCATCAACACCAGCACTGGCCAGAAGACATACCCGAAGACTTTCCAGGCCACCAGCAGTCCTAGCAGCGAGAAGCCCGGCTCGCGGAGGGTGTCGTTCCACTTTCTCGCCGCCGCCTCGGGCAACACCAGTGGCAGACAACCCGAGCCGTCGAGCGGTGGTAAGGGCAACAGGTTGAAGGCGAACAACAGGACGTTCAGGGCGAAAAGCACAGAAAGCAGAGTCGCCGCTGCCTCCCATGGCCCGCTCGAGGCAGCTTGAACCAGGCCGGTGAGCCCCGGTGAGGTATCGGACGGAGCTGCCAAGACGCCGAACAACATGCCGCCCCGGATCACCAGGGCCGTCAGCAGCACGATCAGCAGGTTGGAAACCGGTCCGGCGAGGGCCATCCACGCCGCTCGCTTGGGGTGACGGTCGGCCCATATCGGGTCGTAGGGAGCGGAGGCCCAACCGATCATCCAGCCACCGATGGCGTAGGAAATGACCGGTACCAGAATCGTGCCGACCGGTTCGCGCTGAACGTGCGGTAGCGGATTCAGCGTCACTTGGCCGCCTTCATAGGCCGTCGGATCTCCGAGGCGCCAAGCGACAAACGCATGGGCAGCCTCATGCACTGTGACCGAGAAAAGGAAGGCTGCAAACCACAGGAAACCAGTGGCCAGGAACTCGGGTGTCAGCTGCTCCACCGGCTCTCCATCGGAGCAAGTCTACAGAAGATTCGACACCTTCCGCGTGATAGCGTCCGGCACCGTCTAAGCCCCGGTCGGAGAGTCCGCCACGCGACCGGACCGCATCCACGCCGCGCGAAGAACACGCCACGATGAGGGTTCTGCTGCTGGTCGACGATCCCGGTCTGCGCAAGAGTATCCAACAGGTCTTCGCAGGTCGGGAAAACGCTCTCCAGGTATGCGGCGCAGCCGCAGAGGTGGAAGAGGCGTTGGCCGAAAATCGTCTCCGTGTGTTGCTCCTCGACCTCGAGGACAACGGCGCCCGCGACCTCTGCGGACGGCTGAGGCAGCCAACCGACGGCTACGGCACGTACATTCTCGGTGTGGTGAAAGAGGACACCACACAGGAAGTGCGAGCCGCCTTCTCGGCCGGTGCGGATGACCACCTGCTACGGCCGGTGCAACCCAAGACTCTTCAGATCAAGCTCGCGACTGCTGAACGAACGTTGGCGGCAAGGGCCAAGCAGGCCGAGCTGTCGCGCCGTCTCGATCTCCTGCAGCGCCGGCATCGGACCCTCATGGAGACCCTTCGCGAAGGGGTTTTCGTGAGCAACGAGACGGGTGCCATCGTTTTCGCCAACAGTCGCCTCGCCGCGCTGACCGGGCGGAGCCAAGAGGAGCTCAAAGGCCTCAATGCCGACGCGTTGGTCGAATCGAAGTACCGCGATCGTTTGCCGGGACGGACTCTCTTCGGAGGCGGCACGGAGGAATACAACATCGCCGTGTCCAACCGGGAGAGTGGCCGGCGGTGGGTAGAGCTCATCGTCACACCGGCCGCCAGCGACGATGGGCGGCCCGGGTGGACGCTCGGTGTGATGCAAGACGTCACCGAGCGTCGCGAGGTCGAAGAGAGCATGCGCCACCGCGAGGAGTACTATCGGGCGCTGCTGGAGAACTCCTCCGACGTCATCACTATTCTGGATATCGGCGGCCGGACTCTGTTTCAAAGCGAGACGAGCCGGCGCGTCCTGGGATTGCCGCCGGAAGAGGTGGTCGGCGACGACCTACCTAACTTTCTCCATCCAGAGGATCGGGAACGATTCGAGGAAGCCCTGGACGACGTTCTCGAGCAGCCTGGAGCGACGCGTGCCGCGGAGATTCGTTACCGCCGAGCCGACGGCGACTATCTCGTTCTGGAATCTGTGCTGCGCAACCAGGTGGACAATCCCGTGCTAGGCGGCGTGTTGGTGACCTCCCGCGACGTCACGGAACGGCGGCGAGTGGAGCAAGCCCTGAAGCGCGAACGCGCCTTCTTTCAGCAGTTGTTTCGCAACTCGCCGGCGGGCATCGTCATCCTGGATCACGAAGATCGCGTCGTCGACGCCAACCACCCGTTCATCGAGCTCTTTCAGTTTCACCCGGACGAAATGGCGGGGCGACCGCTCTCCGATTTCATCGTACCGGAGGAGCTTCGGTCGGAGGCGACGACGCTGTCGCAGTCGGTGTTCGAACGCCGCAGCGTCGAAAAGGAAACGGTCCGCCAGCGCAAGGACGGCTCCAAAGTCGAGGTATCGATCCTCGGCTACCCGATCGACATCGGTGATCGCCGTATCGGGGCGTACGGCATCTATACCGACATCAGCGAGCGCAAGGCGGCGGAACGCAAGCTCTTCCATCATGCATTTCACGATGAGCTAACAGGACTACCCAATCGCGCACTCTTCGCGGAACGCTTGGAGCGAGACCTGCGACGGGCCACTCGGGGCGATTACCTGTTCGCGGTCCTGTTCATCGATCTCGATCGCTTCAAGGTGATCAACGACAGCCTCGGCCATGCCGCGGGCGACGAACTCTTGGTAGAGATGGCAAACCGCCTCGAGGGCTGCCTGCGTCCGGGCGACACCGTGGCCCGCCTGGGCGGAGACGAGTTCACCATTCTTCTAGAAGACGTCGACGAGCCCACGACGGCGACACGTATCGCGGAACGCGTGCTCGAAGCCTTGGGTCGTCCTTTCGAGATCGCCGGTCAGGAAGTGGTCAGTTCGGGATCGATCGGAGTCGCGTTCAGCTCCCCGGCCTATCGTTCTGCCGATGATGTCCTACGCGACGCGGACATCGCCATGTACCGGGCGAAGACGGGTGGCAAGGCCCGGTACGAGATCTTCGACGCAGAGATGCATCGCACGGCGGTGGCTCGCTTGCATCAGGAGAGCCTCCTACGGCGTGCCGTGGAGAACGACGAGTTCGAGCTGGCGTTTCATCCGATCGTCGATCTCGTCGACTTCCACATGACGGCGGTCGAAGCCCTCGTTCGCTGGCGACACCCCGAGGACGGTTTGCTTCCGGCAGGCCGATGGCTCGCCACCTGCCAGGAGAGCGGCTTGATGCCCGCTGTGGGTCGTTGGGTGGTGCGCAAGGCAGTCGGTCAGTTAGCTGACTGGCGCCAGCGCCACAAGGCACTCGATCTGTGTTTGCATCTCAACGTCTCGGCCCAGGAACTCGGACAGCCGGAATATGCCGACTACCTATTGACGAGCTGCAAAGAAGCGAACGTGTCTCCCGATCGCGTGGGACTCGAGATCTCCGAGAGCCTTCTGGTGGAAGATCGCGATCGATCAGAAAGAGGTCTCCTGCACCTCCACAGGGCGGGGGCGCGTTTGTTCATCGACGACTTCGGCACCGGCATGTCGTCCCTCTTGTCTCTCCAGAGTTCCCCGGTCGACGCGGTAAAGATCGACCGCTCCTTTGTCGCGGGCCTCGATCCGGGCGCCAAGACGGCGGATGGAAGTCTGGAAATCGTACGGGCCGTCGCGGCGTTGGCGGAAAGCCTTGGGAAACGGGTGGTCGCCGAAGGCGTCGAAACACGACAACAGATGGAACAGGTCCGGAGCCTCAACGTTCATTGGGCCCAGGGCCACTACTTCGCCCAGCCCCTGAGCGCACGCGACCTGGAGGCCATCCTAGAGAACGACCTTCGTTGGTCCTAGGCCGGTCCCTCAGGATCCGTAGCGCCTGACGCGACCCGACAGCCGGAATCGATCCGAACAGGCGCCCAGACTACTACCGCTCCAGCGTACGCTCTTCGAGGATCCGATACGCCGTGGCGCGATCGATCCCTTTGGTCACATCCAGGGCAGCTACGTCAGACCAACCATCCGAGGTCGTCTCACGGTAAGCGACGTAGTCGCCGTCGTCCCATGCGATCAGAGCCGCCGTACCGCGTTCGGAGATGAAGAGCTGTGCACCCTCTTCGGGAACCGAGTCGGGCAAATCGAAGCTAGCGACGTTCGAGAATGCCAGGTGATGCGCCGGTGCCCTGGCGCCCTCGTGCTCTGGGCGAACCGTGATCACCGAAACATCCTGACCCTCGAGGCCGCCCGCCTTCATTCGCGCCCCGATCTCGATGATGTGAGGCATGGCTTTGTCGGACAGACTCGAAAGAGTGTCCGCCACCCACTGGCCCGAATCGGGTGATGCGTCCTCGATCAGATCGAACACCGAGTCGGCCATCGCTTGCAGCGTTGCAGGATGGAAGTCGGTCCCCGCCTGGGCGATCGACTCGATGACCACCTCTTCCAGTGGCAAGCCCTGGTTTGGATCGAAGGCGAGAATCGCCTGCTCTACCGCCACGCCCAACTGACTCAAGGCTTCGGGCAGGACCGCGGATCTCAGGATCTCCAGACGTCCGCTGCTGCCGACGAAACCGACCACCAACCCGTTCTCGGTGTCGACGAGCCGGACCGCGGCGCCAAGGCCGCTCGGCTCGGGGGCATCTTCCTCGCTCGATATGAGATTGCTCAGCGTGATCAACCCCGTGGAACCGACGAGCGTTCCATTCTCCAAGATCAACGCTGCAACCCGCTTCTCGATTCGGCTGATGCCGTCTTCCCACCAAATCACATGGAAGACGGTTCGCTCGATCCTCTCGTCTTCAGAATCTGACCACGAGTCGTGATGAACTGAAAGTCGAGGATCGTTCTTGGCGGCGAAGACGCTGCCCGTGATGTCGAGCGTCTCGCTCCACTCACCATCGGAGTACTGCGTCAGACGAAGAAACGGATGGACTCCGTTGTAACGCGAGGACCAGAGGACGTAGGTCACGTCCACGATCGGGTCATGATAGAGAGTCGGTGAAAACTCTTCTGCCAGGTCAGCCGTCGACGGGACGAGAGTACGCGATACGCCCTCCGCCCCTACGATCTCGACGGCGAGTACGGAAGCAGTACGATCAATGTCTTCTCCATCTGGAAAGAGATCCCCGTATTGCCCCTGGATCAGGCGCAAGACCTGTCCATCCGACCCGACCGCCAGCTCTGCCCCCGCGGCTTGCGTTCCCCAGAGGGCAGCAAGCGCCAAGGCAGTCGTGAGTATGATCCATTGCTTCATCGCTACGCCCTTAGGTTGACGACTCGCGTCATTCCGATCTGTGACATCAATTCCGGCATTTCGGGACTGTCGGGAAAGAACCGCCGCTGCATCTCGGCGAACCACTGGTAGGACGCCGCGGAGTCCCCTGCGCTCCGTTCGACCTCTCCCAGCATGAACAGTGAGCTCTTGATGGCACCGTAGTCTCCGGTCTGGTCAGCCAAAGAACGAGCCTTCATCCCATGGAGCCAGGCGCGACGAAAACGCCCCAGCTCGAGGTAACCGCAGCACAGAAAGAGATGAGCCCACGCCTGATAGACCGGTAGCGCCCGATGGCGTTTCATCCACCGCAGTGAGCGAAAGAGCTGCATCATCCCTTCGTGTACCTGTCCCAACACGATGAGACAGTACGAGCAACTGATCCTGGGTGGCACGGTGAGGTTGTTCAAACCTCTGTCCATCAGACGAAGCGCCTCCTGGTATCTACGTACCGCCTTCAGAAAGTAGCTCTCGCCGACCAAGCCGTTGCCGATCTGATTGAGGCTCTTCGCCACGTAGAGATGATCCTCTGCCGCCAGGGCGCGCTCCCGCGCGATCTGCGCGTAGAAAAGAGCCTTCTTGAATTCCTTCTGGAGCTCGTAGGCATGGGACAGGTTGTACGCCGCCCGATAGCTGGTCTCGGCGCTGAAGTTCTTCATCAGCACGGCTCGGAGGTCGGCAATATGCTCCGATGTGTTCCCGAGAGAGATCGACAGGGCCGCGACGTTGCACTTCGCCATCGCGACCAAGCTCTCGTCGTCCAGCTCGACAGCGACCTGCAATGCCTCTCGCAAGACCTCGAGAGCCGCATCGAGTCGACCTTGGTCGACCAGAACCTGGCTGCGGTCCCGGAGGCTGTAGTAGCGCTCCTCGGTTGTCTCGGCGTCTAGAACCTCCACGCGACGCTTCGGCGTGGTGCTGCTCTCTGCATATGCTCTGACGAGCGGCGAGGTCGCTCGTTCCAGGGCTCTGGGGGTATGCGATTCGGCGATCATCAAAATCAATCCAGAAGTCGGGCCTCACGGAATATTATGCCATCACAACATGCATTGGCAACCTATCCGCGAATGTCCCAACATTCTGGCCGTCGCAGCCCGCCGTGTCAACCACGAAGTGCCCCGGCCCGACACCTCGAGAAACTACCCAAGCCCTTGGCAGATCAATACTTACGCAACCTCGCGCTGTTTCGAGCGATGCTCGGCCCAACGCTCGATCCGGTCCAGTAACCCACTCAGCTGGTCGAGAGTCTCGTCGACCTCGCTGACCAGACGCTCACTTGTTTCGGCGCTGGGTGACTCACTCTCCGGGGTTGCCTTCGATCGCGCACCTGGGCTGAACTCCGGCAGGCCGACGCCAACCCAGAGGTCCCTGCTCTCGTCCTCGAGAAAATCGATATCGAGACCTAGTCCATGGCGCTCGAGGATCGGTACGAGCTCTTTTCTGCGCGATCGCAGGCTCTCTCGCGTCGCATCGTAGGCTCGTTCGACGACGGCACGGCGCGAGGCAAAGCTGAAGATGTTCGAGAAGAAGTCCTGGTAGTCGTCCCGTGGCGGTTCGATCAGCACCACGTCGGCGTCGGGGTACTTCGTCTCGTAGGCGCCGACTCCTAGCACCATACGCGAGTGGATCAGGGTACGCACCGTCTGAGACATGACCGAAGGAAGGCCGCGCTTCGTCACCTGACCCGCGGCCAAGCGGTTTTCCTGCACGGCTTGACGGGTATCTACCGGCACCAAAGGGTTGATGCAGAACACGAGCTCGGCGCCGGCTTCGAGCGCCACGGACGCGTGCATCGTCTTCAGCAGGATGCCATCGACGTACTGACGGCCATTGATCTCTACGGGTGGGTACAGCCCGGGCAACGCCGTCGACGCCTGCACGGCAACGGAGATCGGTACATGCGACCAGCCGAGGTGTCCGAATCGCATCGACTCCCCCGACTCCAGGTCGGTGGTGACGACTGTCAGCTTCCGGCGAAGCTGATGGAACTCGTCGGTCCGGCCTTTGATCGAGAAGATTCGATGGACGTAGTCCCGGATCGGATCATTGTCGAAGATCCCGACCGGGATGGCCTGTCCTACGACGGTGAGCGCATCTAGGAGACGCCCTTCTCGCCGCGTGACGTAGTCGCGAACCGCCTCGCCGAGGAGCCCCGGGACTTTGAGGAGGCGAAGGCCCAGCTCCTTGATCGCGGGGCGGAAGAACGTCTCCGGTACGAAGGGATGTTCTCCGGGCTCGTGTTTGACGATCGCTCGTACTTGCTGAGCCGTCGACAGTCCGTTCGCCAAACACGCACCGAGAAAAGCCCCTGCGCTGACACCGACAAAACATCCACAATCCCTTAGATCGAGGCCGAGGATCGCCTCGTCCAAGGCGCGCAAGGCGCCGATCTCGTAGATGGCGCCCCCGGGAGCCCCTCCGGCCAACGCCAGTCCGACCGGGGAGGTCAGCCGCTCCTGTGTTCCAGGACTCATTCGACTCCTCACGTGCCCGGTCTCTGAAGATGACGCCGGGCGGGACCGGGCCAGTCCCGTCCGCGTCAGCTGCGTCCTCAGCCGTTGCTCGACGAAGACTTGGACGTCGAGGTCTTGCTGGCAGCCGCCTTCTTCGCTGCCGTCTTGCGCGCGGCAGCTTTCTTCGCCGGCGCCTTCCGGGTCGACGCCTTGGCGGCGGTCGACGCGCTCTTCTTGGCCGGCTGCTGCTCTTTCAAGCTCTCGACGACACGGGTCAGCTCCTCGACCCGCTTGGTCAGCGTGCCGATCTCGTCTCGGGTCGGTACGCCGAAACGCTTCAGAGCGCCGGAGACCGCTTCGTCGAGATGCTCTTCGATCTTCCCAACTGTGCCGGAGGCGCGATCGCGGGCACCGCTGACACGCTTCCCGAGATCGTCCTTGACCGTTTCGACACGTTCACGTCCCTTGGACTCGTACTCCTCTCCCTTTTCTACCAGGCTGCGGAAGAGCTTCGAGCCTTCTTCCTCGGCGCTCTGAAGCGCACCGAGTCCAGCGAGCCAGATCTTGCTCGCCGATTCCTTCAGCTCGGCCTGAAGTTCCTTGACTTTCTCTTTGCCTTTGCTGCTCTTATCCGTCTTGTCTTCGGCCACGACAGCCTCCTTTCGGATCGCGGTCTCTAGCGATCCAGAACTCGTTCCAAAATCTGCCGCAAGAGCCGGTAATGCCGGGTCTCGCGGCGGAGAGTAACGCTCAGGCCTACAGGTTTTCGACCTTGCGCGTAAGTTTGTCGACGCGATCGATCAGGTCCTGCACGTCACGGCGACTCGGAGCACCGAAACGATGAAGTACTCCGGCCATGTTCTCCTCGACTCCGCGCTCTACCCGTTCCCGGGTCTCGGTGAGCCGGTCGTTCACGCGCACGCCGGCGTCCCGAACTGATCGGAGGAGATCTCCTTTCGGGAGTTCGTCGACGCCGACCTCGACCTTCTTGCCTTGCTCGATCAGGCGGGTCCACAAGTCGCGGCTGGCCTGGTCGGCCATGCCGACCGTACCGAGCCCGGCGAGCCACACATTGCGGCCGAGCTCCTTGGCATCGCGGTTCATTTGTTGGAGGCGATCGGTGATCTGTTCACGAGTGTTCATGGTCTTCGTCTCCTGGCGGCTCCACGCCGCAACTTCGATTCGGGGTTGAGGTGCGAGACAGCCGCCTCAGGACTTCGCTGCCCCTTTCACAGGCTTACTGTCCCCGGAGGCGGAGTCGCTCTCTGACTCCAGCTCGGTCAACGCGCTCTCGAGTTCTGCGAGCCGGTGACGCAGCTCCGCCATTTCCGAACGGGCCCTCCGAACCGGAGCTAGCCGGTCGATGGACTTGCGCACTAAGCGGTCGACACGACCCTGGACTTGCTCGACACTCTGTGCCACCGCCTTCTCTCCCGCGCGTACGAGCTCGTGGAGGAGCTCGGTGGGCAGAAACGACGTACCGCGCTTCCCTTCGTCCAGGATGATCTGGGTGAGGATCTGCGCGGAGACGTCTTCGGAGGTGGCATTGTCGATCACCTTGACCTCCTGGCCGTCGCGAACCCATCGGGCGATGTCCTCGAGGGACACGTAGCGACTCTCTTCTGTGTCGTAGAGCTTGCGACTCTCGTAGCGTTTTATGACTCGGATCATGTTCGTCCTCCTGCGGTCCCGGCGGTGTGGGCTCGAGAGCATTCGGCGCTGCGTTTCGTCGAAACCTCGGCTACGCCATTCATGACGCACCGCGGCATCAACAATCCTGTTATACCGCGCCGCGGCAAAGCTGTCAAGGTTCTTCTGCCGCGCTGCGGCATCGCCGGCTCAGCACGCGAGATGCCTGCTTCAGACAGCCACTTTCTGCCTTTGTTCTCAGTGATTTTCACATCTGTCACGCGTATCTCCGAAATCGGATTGGGCTTCTCCCCAGGCTTGCCTGAACCCCTAGGATCTTGGACGCCGCATCGCGTCATTGGGAAGAGGATGCCGCATCGCGGCATGAGGCGACCAGGTCGTGGCCGAGCGCATTGCCCAATGCAGCCAAGGCCTCTAGATCCGTCGGCTCGTCGGCCTCTAACGACACTTCGGTCACCACCTGATCGGTCGGCAGTAGCTCCCGCAGGTGGGAGATGCTGCGGCGGTGAGTGTCTCCCAGCCAGCGGAATAGATCGACTCCCTCTCGGAAGTCCGTCGGCAAGCTCGAGATCGTGGCGGGATCGAATTCAGGGTGGACCCGATTGACCACCACCGGACCCAATCGGTGGCCGCAATCCGTGAGCTTTCGAGCAAAGAAGAGGGTGTCGGGGATACGTGCTTCGCCAGGTCCTGTAACCAAAACGAAGATCGTGCCGCGATCTCGAAGCAAAGCCTGGACCTTCTCCGCACGCCGTCGGAATCCGTCGAACAGCGGCTCGAATGCGCGGAAGAACTCGGACATGTCGCGCAGCAACTGGAGTCCGACGATGCGGTCGAGGAAGCTTTCGAGGCGTCGGCCCAAGAAGCCGGCAATGCCCGACGAGACTCTCAGCGAACCTTCCCGATCGAACCAAGGTCGTAAAGCGATTTTGAGCACACCGGAGTCGAGGAACTGAACGATGCGCTCCGGCGCTTCGAGAAAATCGATCGCCTGAGAGGTGGGTGGCGTATCCAGGAAGATGCGATCGTAGCGGCCCTCCGACGCGACTTCATAGAGCCGCTCCACCGCCATGTACTCCAAGATGCCGCCGAGGTGTCCTGCCATGTGGCGGTAGAAACGGTTGTTCAGAATTCGGTCTCGTGCCTCCGCGTCAGGCGAATACCGTTCCACCAGCCGATCGAATGTCCTTGCTGCGTCGAGGAGGCTGGCTCGCAAGACCCCACCCTCTTCCGTCTGGTCGAGAGGTACCGTCACTTCATCTTGCTGGGCAGAGCGATCCACACCCAGTGCATCCTTGAGACGCAACGATGGATCGAAGGTCATGACCAAGGTGTCCAATCCGCTGCGGGCCGATTCAACGCCCATCGCGGCAGCCAGCGTCGTCTTGCCTACGCCGCCAGAGCCGACCACGACCACCAGCGGCGGATCAGAGGAGGTCAGATCGAGCTTCTGGGGGGCTTCGCTTCCGCTCCTCGCGCTCACGCTACACGCCCCAACTCGGCACCGAGCCGGTCTGTCAACTGATCTACGAGTATTGGTCCCCGATCCACGGGAAGCAGGGGAAGACTCACCCGCGCGCCATCCCATTCTCGGGCCAGGCGTTGCAGCTCTCTGGCATTTACGCCACGTCGCCGTTGCCATAGGTCCAAGAGACCGTCGGCATCATGGGACGGACCGTCTACCTCGGGTACCTCGGGGTAGAGACCGTTCACCACCAACAACTCGGGTTCGCGGCCGAAACGGGTTTGTAGCGACTCCCTCAGCTCGAGCGCTTCCTGCACCGGCATCTCCTCGGCGAGGGTCACCACGACAACGCTGCACGCCTCGGCATCGGCGGTGAAGTCGGCGACCTCGCGTGCAAGATCGGCGAACGGGCCCTCGGCGATGGCTTCTGCATAGAGCCGCGAAGCCGTCAGGAGATAGACGCCGTGGCCAGTGGCCGGCGCGTCGAGTACGACCGTGTCGAGCGGTGGGACCTCACGCCCCATGTCTCCCCGGACCAGTCGCAACGCGTGCCCCAGAATCGCCATTTCTTTGAGACCCGGTGCACCTTCGACAAATCGGTGGTAAACAGGACTCTTCTGCACGCGCTCGACGAGCATGTCGATCTTCACCTGCTTGCGCACCACCCAGTCGACGACTTCGTGCGGCTTCAGGTTCTGGAGAAAGAGACGTCCCCCGGTCTCGCCTCGCGTCACCGGAACGATTTCGCCGGCCGAGGGTGCCACATCGAGCAGCTGATGAAGGTTCTCTCGCGGATCCACTTCCAACATCAGCGTCCGTCGTCCAGAAGTCGCCAACAGACGACCCAAAGCGGACGTCAGAGCGCTCTTCCCCACCCCACCCTTTCCGGTGACGACCACGAGCTTGCGCTGTTGCAACGGCTGGAGCAGAGACATCGAGAGACGGTCAGGTGGGAGCTCGGGCAGGTTGCCGACCGCACGGGCCGGCGCAGATCGAACGCCGCGGTGCGGCGCGACCGGGATCGTAGCACAAGGGGCGATCTTCCCGAGCCCGAGAAGCCCCTATGAAATCAAGCGAAAACTGAGTCTCATGAATACTCGACTCGGATGCTGCGGCACGTCTCGGTGCGGCGAATCCAGAGAGACGCCGCGCTTGCCCGCGACTATTGGCTGGGCCACAATGGCGCCATGAGGGCACGCCCCCACTCCCGAGCGGACATCTCGATCGTCGGTGGCGGAATCATCGGCCTGGCCTGTGCCGAGGCACTGGCGATGCGTGGTCTCCGGGTTCAAGTGATCGATCGAACCGCCGGTCGTCACGTGGTCGGCGAGAACGCCTCGAATTCTGCATCGTGGGCCAGCGCGGGCATGATCGCTCCCCTCGCGGAAGTACCGGACGACGATCAGTTCCTGCGGATCTGCCTGAGTTCTCGCAACCGTTGGGCACGTTGGGCCGCCGAGCTCGAAAGTGCGACAGGAATCGATCTCGACTACGATCGGTCCGGAGCTCTACTGGTGGCTGACCGCCCCCACGACGAACCCGATCGTCTCGAGGTCTTCGAGTCGGTGGCCCACCGGGTCGGCGAACTGGTACAGCGTCTGGGGGCCCAGGAGATACGCCGTCTGCTTCCCGATGCAGCACACAATCTAGACGTCGGCCTCCGACTACCCGGTGAGCACCGCGTCGACAATCGCAACGTATGCCACGCGCTGCTCCGCAGACTCGACCAGCTCGGCGTCGAGATCCTTCGCAGGGAGGTACTGTCGATCGAGCAGATCGGCGCTTCATCCGCCGTGCGTACTGACCAGGACACCCTGAGCACGGGTGCGGTCCTCCTGACCGCGGGCGCCTGGTCGAGCCGCATCGGCGGGTTGCCGGCACTACCGATCCGCCCCCTGCGGGGACAGATGATTCGCTTGTCAGGGGTCGACTGGCCGTTCCTGGGTAGCGTTCGCGGTTCGAGCTGCTACGCGGTACGTAGGCGTGGTTCGAGCTCGGACTCTGCCGGCGATCTCTTGATCGGCGCGACCGAAGACCAGGCAGGATTCGATTGCAGGGTAACCACCGCCGGACTGGCAGAGCTCAGCTCCTGGCTGCTGCACGTCTTCCCAGAGTTGGCCGAGCACGCTGTGGCCGAGAGCTGGGCCGGACTGAGACCTTCGACGCCCGATGGAAGGCCAGTACTCGATCAGTTGGATACGAGTCTCTGGGTCGCTACGGGACATCACCGCAACGGCATCTTGCTAGCCCCGTGGACCGCTGACACGATGGCGAGCTGGATCGCAGACGATGCCGTCCCAGAAGGGCAAGCTCTCTGTTCGTTCGGCCGGTTCTCACACGCCGAAACCGAGGCGTGAACCGCTTGAGACGCTTTCCGAGCCGTTGCTATACTTCCGCCGTCTTCGGTATCTTCCACCCCGGCTCGGATGCCCGCGCCGCACGGAACACCCTACGTCCCGGTTCAAGGAGAGCACTTTGACGCACATCATCGCCGAACCCTGCATCGGTGTGAAAGATACGGCCTGCGTCGACGTCTGCCCCGTCGACTGCATCTATGGCCAGGACGACGATTGGAAGCAGCTCTACATTCATCCCGAGGAATGTATCGATTGCGGGCTTTGCGTGGATGCCTGCCCGGTCGAGGCAATCTTCCCGGAAGAGGAAGTGCCGGAGAAATGGTCAGCCTTCACCGATGAGAACTACACTCATTTCGATCTCGAGCCACCGGGTTGACAGCTTGAGAATAGGCTGTAGAAGGGGGGCGTCTCAGGACGCCCCTTTTTCGTGGGGCCTTGGCTCAGCGGCCGATGGCACAACTCGGGGAGCGAAACAAGGACGCCTCCGTGGTGGTGAGGGCCACGGCAGCTGGCATGTCCGCAACGGGACCGAGGCGCCGCCCGTCGAGCCGGATCTGCCCGATACGCGCGGGCCAGGGGCTTCGCCGAAACGTGTGAAGGGAAAGCGATGTCGCCGGCTCGGCATCCAGGTCGAGGACCAGGAGCCGAGCCGCTTCTTCGTGCCCGTCGATCCTGCGGATCTGCACCCAGACGTCACGCAGCCGGGCGCGCCAGCCGATCTCGATCCGCGGGTCGTCCACCAGCAAAGCCACCGCGTCGGCGACCTGTCGCTCGCGACCGCGCCAGGCTTCAGCAGCCAACAACCACGGTTGGGCCGCCAAAGCTCGCGCCATGACCTCGGGCTCGCTTCGCTCGAGACTGGCGCGAAAGGGTGCGACCGTACCGAGCCGCGATAGGCGACAAACGTCGTCCCAAGCCTCTGCCGTCAGCCACGGCGCAGCGACGGAACGAGCCTGCTCCGCCGCCTCGCGCGCTAGCGAGGGGTCGTCCCGCTCCAGTGCCAGGCGCCAGCGGTACAGCGGAAACTCCGGATCGAGAACGACTGCACGTTCTAGAAGGACCAGGCGTTCCGGAGCAGAGTCTGCACGCTGGGCCCGCTGGTAGGCGAGATGAGCCTGATCCTGCGGCACGAGGATCGCGAGCGCCAGCACCAGCGCGGCTCCAGCCCCCACGGCCTGCAAGGTGAATTGCGGTGTCCAGGACGAAGGGCCGGCCCCATTCCCGATACCCAACCCCGCCAATACCGCACCACCCGCCAGACACGCCGCCAACGGCACCGCCAACACAGAGAGCGGCAGGCCCGCCAGGGAGGCAACGCTGAGCGCCACGAGTCCCGCGAGCCCCGCGGTCACGAGACCCCGATCCACGATCGTTCGGCGGCGTAGCAGGATCCAACTACCGATCAGCGCCAGCACTAGACAGCTGCAGCCCACGAAGCCGTGCTCGTAGAGCAGCTGGAGGGGCAAGCTGTGCAGGTCGGCGAGTACTTGATCCGGCGGATGAACACCGGGCACAGGCCGAAAATGCTCGTGAACGGTCCAAGGAGTCGACCCGGGACCCCAGCCCCAAAGCGGTCGTTCGACGATGCCCTCGACACCGGCCCGCCAGTACCCGAGGCGAGCCATGGTCGAAGGGTCGATACCTATGACCACATCGAGGATGCGTCGCCCGAAAACGAGACCGAGTCCCACCACCGTACCCGCAGCGACCAGCAGAGTCCAACCCAGAGACCGACGCGGCACAGGACGGGGCCGGAAACGAAGCGACATACCCCACACCACGATGACGGCTGCGAGGGCCAATGCACCGGCCAGGGAACGCGTCGCCAGAAGCGCCGCGGTGCCCAACCCCACGGAAGCGGCGGCCAGCCAACGATAAGCCCCCGCCGAACGCCATCCAAGCGCCGCCAGCGGCAGCGTGGTCACCAGAAATGCCGCCAACAGGTTGTGATGCCCAAGGGGCATCGACGCTCCGTCGGTGTCCATACCCAGCCAACCCCACAACCCTCTCGCCGACACCGCTGCCAAGACCAAGCCAACGCCGAAAACTCCTCGCTGCGCTCGCGTCGCAGTACCCGTTTCGAGACGCCAGCAACGAGCGACGAGCCACGGTAAGATCAGGAAGACCGCTACGAGAACGATGGCGCTCGCTCCAGCCCGGGGTACCGGCGACGCCCACCAAGGCAATGCGACGCCAGCCCAAGCGATCAGAAAGACCGCACCGCTCAGCCACCCGCCCCCGACACTCTCACGGCGTCGTCCGGACGTCGCGACCAGAATCACGAACGAGAAACCAGCCAGCCACAGGATTGCGTGCGCCACGATCGCGCCGCCAGCGGACGCGCCGCCGGCGAAGGTGCCGCAGTACAGCGCGAAGATCAGCAGTCCTGCCGCCGGAAGCAGTGCGGCGGTCTGGCCTCGTCCCTCCATCATCCGATCCTACGCTCTAGGGCAGTACTCACCAGGAGATCCCTCATATGTCCAACGACACGAAAACCCTACTCGCCGAGCTCGGCATCGACGAAGTCAACTCCGGCGGATACGACGGCTCCTGGCTCGATACCCAGGGCGAGTTGCTGGAATCGGTGGATCCCACGACCGGCCAAGTCATCGCCTCGGTACGCCAGGCGCAGGCAGATGACTACGAACGCATCGCCGAACGGAGTGTCGAAGCATTCCACGAGTGGCGAACCTGGCCTGCCCCGAAGCGGGGTGAGGTGGTCCGCGAGTTGGGAAACGCACTGCGCGACAAGAAAGACGCCCTCGGACGCTTGGTGACGCTGGAGATGGGAAAGATCCTCTCCGAGGGACTTGGCGAAGTGCAGGAGATGATCGATATGGCCGACCTCGCCGTGGGCATGTCTCGCCAGCTCTACGGCAAAACGATGCATTCGGAGCGCCCCGAGCACCGGATGTACGAGCAGTGGCATCCACTCGGCCCCGTGGGCATCATCACGGCATTCAACTTCCCGGTGGCGGTCTGGGCGTGGAATGCCACGGTCGCAGCCGTGGCCGGCGACTCGATGATCTGGAAGCCGTCGGAGTTCGCCCCCCTCACCGCCATCGCCACCACAAAGATCGCTCATGAGGTCCTGGAGGCTCACGGCGCACCGGCGATCTTCAACCTGGCCATCGGCGACCGCATCGAAATCGGTGAGCGGATGACCCAGGACGGGCGTCTACCCCTGATCTCCGCCACCGGTTCTGTCGCGATGGGCCGGAGAGTGGGTCAGGTGGTGGCCGGAAGGCTCGGTCGTTCGCTCCTCGAATTGGGCGGGAACAACGGCCTCCTGGTCATGGACGACGCCGACCTCGACCTCGCGTTCTCCGCCATCCTCTTCGGCGCTGTCGGGACCGCCGGGCAGCGGTGCACCACGACACGACGCCTGTTCTTGCAGCGAGGTATCGCGGACCGGATCACCGAACGTCTGCTGAAGGCGTACCCGACCATTCGGATCGGTGACCCGATGGACGAAGGAACGCTGATGGGACCGCTAGTGCACGAGAAAGCCGTAGGGACGATGATGTCGGCCATCGAGGCGGCCAAGACACAGGGTGGCGAGCTCCTCTACGGCGGCGGGCGCGTGGACCGCGAAGGGTTCTTCGTCGAGCCCACGGTCGTCAAGGTGCCGGAGCAGGTGCCCATCACCTGCGACGAAACGTTCGCGCCGATCCTCTACATTCTCGAGTTCGACGATCTGGACCAGGCCATCGCGATGCACAACGCTGTACCCCAGGGCCTGTCGTCGTCGATCTTCACCAACAGCATGCGCACTGCCGAGCGGTTTCTTGCTCACACCGGATCCGACTGCGGTATCGCCAACGTCAACATCGGCACCTCGGGTGCGGAGATCGGTGGCGCCTTCGGCGGCGAGAAGGAAACCGGCGGCGGCCGCGAAGCCGGATCCGATGCCTGGAAGGCCTACATGCGCCGTCAGACCAACACCCTCAACTGGGGTACCGAGCTGCCGCTGGCGCAGGGTGTCGAGTTCGATCTCTGATTTGCCACCATCACGTCGGTCGCCCGGCACCGACCGGTAGCGGCGACGAGTCACCAGTGCGCCGATCGACCAACGGTGCACTAACCCTTTCGCCCGAGCCACTTCACGTCTTCGACGCCGGCTCGGGCATTTTGGTACCTGGCCATGACGAACAAGGCGTCGGACAGACGGTTGAGGAAGCTGGCATCGTGCTGACCGAGGGTCTCGGTCCGCGACAGAGCCACCACCAGACGCTCGGCCCGTCGGCAAACACAACGTGCCACGTGAAGCTGAGCCGCCGCCGGATGGCCTCCGGGCAGAATGAAGGATTTGAGCGGTGGAAGAGATCGGGAAAGCCGGTCCATGAGGTGCTCCAGATCCTCGACGTGCTCTTCCTGCACCTCCGGCAACCGAAACTCTCCTCGATCCTCCAGCGGCATACAAAGACCGGAGCCTAGGTCGAACAGCAGGTTCTGGATCTGGACCAGGGGGTCGAACAGCTCCTCGTCGACCCCGGTAGCGATCACGACGCCCAGCTGAGAATTCAGCTCATCCACCGTGCCATAGGCTTCCACTCTTGGATGATCCTTCGGCACTCGTTGACCAGCTCCCAGTCCGGTCGATCCGTCGTCACCCGTACGGGTGTAGATACGCGATGCGTTTCGCGAGGACTCACCCGGCACGTAGATCAATCCCCAAAGGCGGAGACATCGCCTACCGCACAGGCCAACCCGCTATCTGGCCCAGTTCCAGCAGGCCGCGCGCGCCGGTAAATGCGCGTCAAGCCCGTCTCGAGGTCTGTGATCTCCAATTCCGCCTCAAACGCCGCGGAGGACCGCATAGGGCCGGCATAGAGCCAGAAACTCCCGTTCATCTGCCGTCCGTCCAGCAGCTTGACCAACCAACCCAGCTCATCGTTCGTGGTCATCTCGAATCCACCGGCCACGTTGGTGAGATCGAGAGCACGCGCTTGGCGACGAACACCATCGTCGTCCCACCAGTTGACCCGGGCACGGAATCGACCGTCCGCTAGATAGAGATCAGTCGGAGCTCGGCCACACGGGACCTGAGGTGATGTCGCCTTCATAGCAGGATCATTGTCGATCACCTCCGCGAGCCACCAGTCGCCGACGGCGCCCATCATCTCGGGTGCCGGCTGTTCGAAAGCTGGTGCGTCGGCCAGCGACAGCGATCCAGTACACAACCTCGGAGGAGGTGCAAAGGTCCATGACTTGTCGGTCTGAGTATCGACGATCTCGACCCGCCATTCCTGATCCGTCAAGCTGGTCCAGGTGAGGATCGGAGCCTGCGAAGAGTCGCGATCGAAGGACAGCTCGACCTCCAGGTTCTCCGGATCAAAGAACGAAAAATAGCCCCTGCGCCCGTCCTCGGGGCGACCCACGGCGGATCGCCAGCTCATCGTCGCGTTGTCTCGGTATTCCAGCGCCACCCGAAACCGTTGCTCGTCGAGACAGAGATGTTTCTCTCTCGGACGCCAGAAGCAGAGATCGTTGGCCTCCTTTGACTTGAACAAGACTGGTTCCGAAGGAGCCGAGTCGCCCCAGCGGTTCTCGGCAGTCAAGCGGAAGCCGTACTCCAAATCGGTACGCAATCCCGTGAGCAGTAGCTCCGTTCGGCTTCCTTCGATGGTGGTGAACAGAGCCTGGAAGCCATTGCCAGCATCCACCTCCAGGCGCAAGAAGTCCACCTCACAAGAATTGCTCTGCCAACGCAGACCCATACCGGTGCGGTTGGTTGGATAAGCGCGCAACTGACTGGGCGAAGCCGGGCGGCCGTCCTCGGCCGCCGTCACCCTGACGTAGGGCGAGCTACCAGAAGCTCCCGCTGCATTCTGAGATCTGAGCCTGTAGTCATACGTGACGTGGGGGTCGACATAGACGTCTTCGAATTCAGAAGCCGCTATGGTGGTCAGAAGCGTCCAGGCGCTCTGGGCCCTGCGGCGCTCGATTCGGTAGTTGGATGCACCGACGACTTTCGGCCAAGAGAGCTGAACGAAGGGCCCGCGTCCAGTGACCGCCTGTGGTCGTTCCGGTGCAGGCGGATTCGACGTTGCACCAACGCCCTCCGCAGCGTAGAGATATTCGAGAGCAGCCAGGTCATCGGGCTCCAGCGCTGCGCCTCGCGGATCGAGATGCAACACCGCCTGCATGAGAGCCTGTGGCTCCTCGGAATGCCCGATCCCAAGGGTGTGTCCAAGCTCGTGGCCCAGGAGCTGCACCATCAGCCGCTCTGGCCAAGGCGTGGCGGCGAACGCTTCGGGCACGCCGTCCTGGACCACGATATCGCCCTCGACGATCTCGTGGAACTCTTCGCCTCGGTGCTGCTCGTGGTGGCAGAAAAACCACGGACCGCCGAGCGCCAGCAACCCCGACCCATTGAATGTTCCGGGAATGTCGTCGAAGGGATCGTCGAAACGCAACGCGTTGACTCCGTCCGAGTTGCGAAGCACACCGTTGGCTGACGTCAATCCTTCGAACGTGTACCGCACCGTCGTGGCGAAATCGTCACTCCAGGCCGCCAAGGCCTCGCGAAATGCTGCAACGGCCCCGTGAGGAGCCGCAAAGTGGACACGCCAGCCCGTAGGCGGGGCATTCGGTTCGTCGAAGCCAAATCTGCGAAGCGGACGGCCTCCGTTGTCGCCACACGCTCCGAATTCCGCACCCGTACGCGACGTGAGCAGCGTGAACTTGTCGGCATAGGCGGTGCCCAACGACTCGGGATCTAGCTCGTACTCAGCCTGGACGCCGTTTCTCAGCCAGTGGACGAAGCCCTCGAAGTCCCTTGGCCTGTCTTCGTGGTGCTCCACGGACAGCGAGAGCCCCTTCGCTGCGTGCCGCTCCGTCTGCGCGAGAAAGACGACCCCAGCCTCCGCCAGCGCCCGGACCGCGAGTGTCTTGTCGCCGACCTCGACGACGTGGAATAAGCCCAGGCTGTGCTGATAGAGACGAGCCAGCGGCTGCGCAGACTGATCGCTCGCGACGTCGGCAAGAAAGAGCAGTAACCGCTCGCCCACTTCGAGCCTTGGTGTGCCGGGAATCCACATGGCCAAGCCGTCATCGCGGCGGCCACCGGGTACCCGTACCGTGACGAACCCGGTCGGCGCCGAGGATGAACTCTTGAATTCGTCAACTACGCGGACAACGTAGTCCAAGGACGGTGCCCCCTCCGCGGTCACAGGTCTCACTTCCACCACCTCGCCCACGACGACACGGTCTGCGCCGGCAAGTAGATCGGCATCGGAAATGGGGGCGTAGACCAGTGCCGTAGCTTGGCTCACAGCCATGCTCAGCACACAGAACATCCATGTGGCGAGCGCACGTCGGAGGACAGAGACTCTGCGCGGCTTTCCGTACGCTGCGTGACGATCTTGGAGCTGTTGACGCTTCATTGTGGGACACCGGCCTGCAGGCTGAGCGGGCCGACATGTCTTGGCAGCATAACAAACTACCCAAGAGGAACGATCCAAACGCCCTCTCAGGCTTCCGCTGCCGACTTGCGCCGCTGCACCGGCTCTCCCGCCACGGCGGTCCGATTGCGTCCGGTCTTCTTCGCCACGTACATCGCGGCATCGGCAAGACGCAGGAGCGTCGACTTGCACTCTTCCACCGACGAGCACTCCTGGACGTGTCGTGCCAAGGTCGCGACGCCGATCGAGCAAGTGATACCGGACAGGTTCAACGTCTCGCGCTGGATATCTCCCGGCTTGGCACAAAACCGCGTGGAGATGATCTCCTCACGGATGCGCTCCGCCAGATCGACACCCTCATCCAGCGAGAGGTACGGAGCCACCAGCACGAATTCGTCGCCCCCATACCGCGCAGGGATCGAATGTTCCAACGGCCGCAGATAACTCTTCAGGAGGTGACCCACTTCACGCAATACTTGGCTGCCCGCAAGGTGGCCGTACGTATCGTTGACGCTCTTGAAATAGTCGAGATCGAGGAAGATCACCGCCAGATCTGTGCCTTCCCCGATGCAGAGCTCGATCGTCCGGCTCATCGCCACGTGCAGGTAGTGATCGTTGAACAGGCTGGTGAGATTGTCTCGTTTCGCCAGCTCTTGCGCACGCCGACCATCGAGAATGTTCTGAATGGAGATCGAGATGTAGCCCGCGAAAATGCGCAGGAGGTTGAGATCGTCGTCGGAGTAGTCATTGGCTCCCTGCCGGTTGACCAGCTCCAAGACCCCACAAACCTCCTGTTCGATACGGATGGGAACCGCGACCAGAGACCGCGTCTTGTAGTCGATGGCCTTGTCCATCCCAGCGAAGAAATGACGATCGCCGTTGGGTTCCGAGGTGTGGTACGCCGAGCCGTGGACATAGACGTGCCCGGCAATGCCGCGATCACCGGGAATGGTGCGACCGACGAGCTCGTCGGCCCGTTCGCCGAAGGCTGCGACGAAGGTGAGACGGTTCTTGCCCCGGTCGGGCTGCTTCTCGAGCGGGTTGTCGAGGAGGATCGAGCCAGCCGCCGACGGCACGAACTCGTTCGCCTTGCGGAGAATCTCCGCAAGATTCTCCGCAAGATTCATCTCCGATGCGAACGCCAGAGTCGCGCGCCTGCGCTCCAGAAACGCAGACATGGCGCGGGGCTCGAGAGAGTGAATGTCGATGGTCAAGCGAGGGCCTCGGAGCGGAACGGGCGACGAAACAGCCGATTGGCTACTTAAACTACCAAATACCGAATAGTCACCGGAAGTTGCCGCGCCCTAGCAAGTCGAGATTCCTTCGCGCCTGAGGATGGCTGGGATTGGCTTGGAGGACCTGCCGTAGCTCCTCCTCGGCTTCCTCAATTCGCCCAGTGGCTAAAAGTAGAGCCCCGAGATTGGCGCGAACGTCATCGGATCGAGGCTCGATAGCAAGTGCGCGACGCAACCACAGCTCGGCTTCAGCCCACCGGCGGTCTTTCGCCGCGAGGAGCCCCAGGTTCATCGCCGCAAGGAAGTGTTGAGAATCGACAGCATAGGCCGCAACAAAGGCCTCCCTTGCCAGTGCCGTCCGCCCTCCGTCCCGATGTAACACTCCCAGGTTGTACTGCACAAGATCCTGCCTCGGTCCGGGTTCCATCGCCCTCGGCAGGAGCAAGGCTAGGGCTACGAGAAGACCCGCCATCCATGGCGACAATCGCCGACTACGGCCGTCGACCGAAACCTCCCAGAGACGAACTAGCGACCATGCCGCCCATGGCAATAGTGCGGGTACGACAGGAATCCGATAGCGCGAGAAGACAAAGAAGATCACTGTCGACACGGTCCAGCCTACGGTCCAAAGAGACAAAGGCAAGTCCGGCCCGCTCCAACGACACATCTGCTCCCTCCAACGTAGGAAGAAGCCGACACACGCCAGCAGTACGACGCTACCGAATCCTACGGGCAACAGCCAAAGTACCAGCGATTGCCTGCGGACCCATGCATAGTCGACGGCATCGGGCCATTCATACCAGCGCCAGAACAACATCACCTTTCTCAGCTGAAGGCGCAAGAAAGCAGTCGGCTCCGCCACCATCCAATCGAGGGACCTTCCAAGCCAGTACGCTGAAACCTCGGACGCTGTGAGCTCGCGACCTCGATCTTCCTCTGCAATACGGGTCGGTTCAGTACGTTCCAGGCGCGGGATCTGCTTTCCGGGGACGATAGGCCTATAGGTGCCGTCGGCTTCCGGGTTGTTGCCGATGTAGAAATTGGTTCCCCCTTGAAAGGTCGTCGGCAAGAAAGATCCACCGACGAAGCCGTTGCGTAGCGCCACGGGCGTCAGTATCAGGACAATTCCGAATACGATAGATATACCTCGGATCGCCACCGCTACAGGGCGCTTAGCTCCCGCCCATGCACCTGCGAGGACGAACGGCAGAACCAAGAGAGCGTTCTCACGAAGCAGAATCAGTAGCCCCAGAAGGCAGCCAATGCTCAGCCAGCGAACGACCGCAAAACAGTGCCTACGACGTGCATCGATCCATAAGAACAGCAAGAAGCACGTGATGGATACCGCAGCTGACTCCTTCGCCATTTGCACGTCGTAGAAGACGAAGGGTGCGTAGAGTGAGGCCAACGCGGCCGTGAGTAGTCCATGAAGCTTCGCGCGATCTCCGCCTCTGTCGGAGTGAAGCGACCGTGCCGCCTCCGCAAGAGCAAAGCAGGCACAGACAGCCAAGACGCTCTGAAGTAGGTAAACCGCGTCGTAGCTGTGCCCAAAGATGCGATAGATCACAGCCAACGTGTACGGATAGAGCGGCGCTTGGAAGAACACCTCGCTGCCGAGCCAGTTCCCCGACGCGACGACCCTCGCCCAGCGATCGTACTCTTGGCTGTCCATCGCCAGTTCAGCGAAAAACGGTCGCGTACGCACGGCCCACCAGTGCATCAGGCGTAGTGCTAGACCGAGGAACAGTATTGCCGAGAGCGCCGGCCCGTAGCGCAGGAGAGGACTGGAGCTATGCTCGCCCGCCTCGCCATATTCATCGCCCGCAAGCACCTCGTTTCTTGCGCCGGATCTCACCGCCTCCATAGGGGCGTTCTATCACGGTACGGTAGTAGACTATTGCGCCCAATCGCGGATCCGTTTCTTTCCCACCTTCCGAATCCTAGGGACGGAGGTCTTGAAGGCACGATCGGACTCAACGTTCTTGGCTGGCCGGCAATCCCTACCGGAGCTCGCCGCCTTGCGTCTCCTCGTACTACTTCACCGATTGGGTCGAGACTCAAGATCCCGGAATGCCGAGAGAGAGGGTGACGTGGTCCGCGAGCTGCGCGGCGAGAACGTGGTGCAGCACCTCGACCATCTCCTGACTTATCCCGCGACCCTCGCCTACCTCCTGATGGACAGCTTCGCCGGCGAGGGTGGTCAAGGAGAACACCGAGGTGCGCTGGCTCGCCGGGTTCGATGGCTCCTGGCCAACGACCGGCGGCACTACGACCCGGCCCGTCGTCCGCGTTCGAGACGCCGGGGCCAAGATCCCTCCGTCCAAATAGACGGGGGGCGTCCGCATAGATTTCAGCCGTTCTTCTGGCGCCGGTGGGATGATTCGCTCGCCTTTCTCCAGGCCCGTGCCCTCCTTCAGATCGACGTGGCCGGATCGTCGTCCAGTGAACCGCCTCGACTACGCTACGGTCTGACCAGCCGCGCTTCTCGCTGGCTGGAGGATGAGGTCTATTCCTCTTCGGAGGACGCCAGCTTCCACTCCCAGATCTGCATGGCGATCGCCGACTATTTGCCCGCACCCGAGCAGCTACCCGAACGGTTGTTGCAGGCCGGACTCCGGTTGTCGGTCTTTCGACGGGATCAAAGGCTGACCGCCGGCACCGATGCGGCACCGCCCCTCTTCCACACGGTGTTCCGAGAGAGACTGTAGGGCGATGAGCGAGCTCGAACACCTCTACTCCTCCCTTCGGGGTCAACTGCAGAACATCCCTGCGGGGACATTCCAGCAGGCGTTGGGTGGCTTGGAGGCGCATCTGAGCGCCACACCCAGCCCACGTACTCAGCTCACCTTACGAAGACTTCGCTTCCGTGGCGAGAAGAAGGGTGACTTTCGCTTCTTTCCAGGCGTCAACGTTATCCGTGCTGGAAACGACAAGGGTAAGTCGTCGCTGCTCAAGATGATCCACTACTGTCTGACGGGGCGGAATGAGCTGAAGAAAGATGTCGATTCGTGGATCGCAGACGTCGAGCTCTATTTTGAGCTCGCGGGTACGCCACACGCCATTCTGGTCCGCAAGAGCCGACGTCCCGCGGGGCGTCTGGTGCGTTGCTCCGACGAGGCACCCGAAGAATCCCAACGGGGTGAGACCCTCGACTCGTGGACTAACGGGAAAGAGATGCAGCGCAAGCTGGAGGCGTTCTTCAACCATGCGTTGGGCCTTCGTCCTCTACTCGGCACCCAAAAGGACTCACGCAAGGGCTCTGACGCCCTTCTAGATTCTCCAACGTCGTATCGCGCCTACGTCCGGGGGCTCTACATCACCCAGGACATGGGGTACGTCGACCTGGTCACCGATGGCGTTCCTTACGGCAATCTCTTCATGAAGATCGTCGGCATGCTTCTAGGCATGCGCGGCATCGATGCGTACTTCGCTGTCGAGGCGCGCAGGGCTCACGTGGAAAACCAGCTCGCCAAGGAGGAGAGGTACCACCGTCGAGTGGAGCAACGGCTCGGTCTGCGAGACCTGGCCACCCTGGACGACGAGATCCACAGGCTGGAGCGTTACATCGACGAGATGAAGGTGGAACGCACGGCCCTGCTAGTCCGCGCCACCTCGAGCGATCTGGATCAACGCCTCACGAACCTCACCGACCAACTGGTAGACCTCGCGGCTGCCCGCCGACAGACGGCTGAGGCGCACCGCGAAGCCGAGTTGGATCTCGAGTCGGCAGAAACCGAGGCAGCCGAGCTTGCGTCGGCAATCTCGGCATCAGAGCTGTTCAGCTCTGTCGTGCCCAGTCGCCACCCGGTATTCGAAATCGAGCTGACGGACCAACAGCGCCAGGAGCTCCAGGAACGAACAGCGCAAATGGCAAAGGAGCTTCGCCACATCACCGAAGAGCGGCTGAATGAGGCCCAACGGGCCCTCTCCGCCCGCAAGCGGCGAGTCGAAACGCTCCGTACGGAGCTCCAGGAGCTGGAGTTCACGGCGGATCAGATCCGGCAGCAGAAGCGTCATCTCCAGAGCCAACTGCAGAGTGCATATCAGGGTACGCAGGAGCTAGATCACGAGATCGAGCTCGAAACCCGATACCTGGGGCGCCTCGAGGCAGAGCGGGACGCTGCCGCCGGTTTGGTGTCGAACGACAGCTCGGGAACGGAGATGAAGAAGCTCCTCACCGCCCAACGGATCCTCGATATCGTCTTGCGCCACCTGCGCACCATCGATGCTGACAGCAACGAACGTCGCAAGCAGGACTTCGCGCGCCGGGTTCAAGACTTCTGCACTACCATTGGATTCCCGGGACTGGAAGAGGTCCGGCTCGATGCCCAGCTGAGGCCTCGTATCTCACAGAACGGCAAGATCTATACCTTCGACGAGCTATCGCCCGGAGAGAAAGTTCGCTTCGTGCTGGCTTTCTACCTCGCGCTCGCCATCGCCACGGCGGAGGACCTGGAGAATGGCGCCCACCCCGGCCTACTCCTCATCGACTCCCCGGGAAAAGAGGAGATGGTGGAAGGGGACTTCGAGGCCGTGGTGAAGCTGCTGTCCCAAATCGAGGACCGCCACGCCCATTCCATCCAGGTCGTCGTCGCTACCTCATTGCCCGCCATCCGCGGCGCCACCCAGATCTCTAAACAGTATTTCGTAGCCGACGACGACGAACCGGTCTTCGACTAGAAATGGTGACGTCGCGCTCACAGCTTCCGATCGTGCCGCAAGAATCCAGCCACCGCATGGTTGAAACTCAGAGACGGCCTGCCGTCTGCTGACAGCCTGCGCTCTCCAAAACTCTGAGCATCTGGTGCAAGCGACGTCGATATGGCGAAGAGGTGAGTGTGGCCATGGCGCTGCGTTTGACGACCTGCCAGACGGTGTTGCCTTGGGCATCCGTCGCCTCGAGCTCTGCGCCCTTGGCGATCAGTAGTTTGGTTACCGGTGCGAAGTTCACCGGGCTGCCGACATCACCGTAGACATCGGCCGTGGCCGCTTCCATGAGCGGTGTCACGCCCTTTGCACCGTGACGCGTCTCGAGATCCCCTCCTGCTTCCACCAGGCGTCGAACGATGTCCGTGCGATTGGGACCCTCGTGCCGTATGGCCAGGACCAGTGCCGTATCTCTCGACTCGCTGTCGTCTCGGGCTCGGACATCGGCACCAGTGGCGACCAAGGCCTCCACCAGCTCCTCGACTCCGTCACCCGCAGCCATCATCAAGGCCGTACGTCCGTTCCGGTCACGTTCCTCTACTCCGACCAAGCCCTGGGCGAACATCGACAAGGCAGCGTCGTGGTCCTCGACCTTGAGGAGCGCTTCGAATCTCTCGATTCCGGCCAGCTCGGGTGGCTTCGGGTCCGCGGTACGGGAGACGGGAGCTTCCGCCGCCGGCACCGGAATTGGTTCCGGTGCGAGGTCCGGCGCCGGTTCATATGGAGGAAGATCATTCGTATTCGCAACGTGGCCGAGGTTTGCGGCCACCTGCTCGACGTCCGGCTGGATCCAGTCCTTCTCGATCGCCGCTTCGCTCGCTTCGGAGCTCGGCGGCGTCGAGCTGCGGGCTTCATGCTTCGACTTCGGAAGTTCCAGGGGGCGTAGAAACTCGGCGGGAACCGGTCGCGGCTTCGGCTTGTGCTTGCGCAAGGTCTCAGCAAGCTTCTCGAACCCCGCAGCCTCGGCAAGATCCAGTGCCGTATCTCCATCTGCGTTCTTGAGCCTCGTCTTGGCCCCTGCGTCGAGCAACTGTCGCGAAATGCGTGCGTTGCCCATGGTCACCGCGCTCATCAACGGAGTGAATCCCTCCTCCACGGGGCGGTTGACGTCCGCGCCGGCGGCAAGCAGCAGATCGACGATCTCGGGATTGCCTTCGAGGACCGCAGCCTCCAGGGGTGTCACCGAACCACCCCAATTGGGGTCTACCTCGTTCTCCAAAAGGATGCGGACGACTTCCGTCTGTCCCATTTCTGCCGCCAGAGCCAGCGGGGTCAGACCGCTCTCAGGATCCTCGCCCTGCAGTCCACGACCGGACTTCACCAACCGCCACACCTTCCCGAAGTCACTCTGCTCGATGGCATCGAACAGCTCGAGGGACGCTCGAGACCCACCGAGGGTCAGTACCTGAGACATAGCCGCTCCGATCAAATGCCGTAGGCATTCCAAGTTGTTGGGGTCGTCCTGAGCTCAGGACGCAGTCGATCCAAGGACCACGGCAAAGGCCTCCGGCGTTGCCGGATGGGCAATCTAAGGAAACATGGAACGACGGAAAGGAAAGATTTTCATCTGCCCTATGGGCAGATCAGAGTCTTCGCCAAAGCCCCTGCATCCTCGCGGACCAGGCGTGGAACCAGGTAACCAGGAAGCTGTTGAGAAAGGCTCCGAATCAGTCCCCTCGCGGTCTCCTCCTCCACCGCGAAGTGGGCCGCGCCTTCGACGCGATCCAGTATATGAAGATAGTACGGCATAACATGCGTTGAAAACAACCTTTCAGAGAGATCGCGCTGAGCCTCCACTGAATCGTTGATTCCGCGCAAGAACACCGCTTGATTCAGCAGCGGAACGCCTGCCGAGAGCAGGCGCCGTGACCAGGCCGCGAACTCGGCATCGATCTCATTGCCATGGTTCACATGCAGCACGATCACGGGACGTAACCGAGTCGAGGTGAGCCAGGTAAGCAGAGCTTCGTCGACCCGCGTTGGTAGAACCACCGGAAGACGGGTGTGAATCCGTAACCGCTCGACGTGGGCGATCCCCTCGAGGCGTTTCGTCAGACGGGCCAGCTTGGTATCGGGCAGCGAGAGTGGATCTCCACCCGAAAGAATGACCTCTCGTATCGTTGGATCGGCTGCCACGTAGTCGAGTGCCGCGTCGAAGTCGGGATCTGACACCCTGTGCTCGGCGTAGGGGAAGTGACGCCGAAAGCAGTAGCGGCAGTGGACGGCACACGCTCCCGTGGTGATCAGTAGAACCCGCCCGCAGTACTTGTGGAGCAGGCCAGGCACCGGCGACGCTGGGGCCTCCGCCAACGGATCTAGACTCCAGCCGGGTGTCGGCAACATTTCGTCGCCGACCGGCAGGACCTGGAGCAGCAGGGGATCCGCCGGGTCGCCAGGACGCATTCGATCGATGAACGACGTCGGCACCCGTAGCGGAAAATAGTCCGCCGCTGCCACGGACTCGTCCGTCCACCCGACCTGCTCCGGTCGGAGGTCGAGTCGCTGAAGAAGCTCGCCGACACCGCGGATACCGCTTCCCAGCTCGAGTTGCCAGAGCGCTCGCCCGGTCTCGACTGTCGCCTCCTTCGGGGTTCGGGTTATCATGCCCGGGACGTTACCATCGGCAACGCGTGGTCCTATCGGAACCGCCGTGGTCGCGTTGCCCGCCCCGATTCTTCGAGCCCGCACTCAGCTCCAAACTCGTAGCTCGACCCTCCGGTCCCTTTCTGACCTGTACCGGATACGGCCCACGCTCGCGTCGGCCTTCCCCTGGTCCCGTCGAGCCCATATGCCAAGAGGTTTTCCATGGCCAGCTACGGAATGAATCAGATGAAGAACGGTCTCAAGCTCCTCCTGGACGGAGATCCGTGTACGGTCGTCGACACCGACTACATCAAGCCTGGCAAAGGCCAAGCTTTTACGCGTGTCAAGCTGCGCAACCTGATCACCGATCGGGTATTGGAGAAAACGCTCAAGGCAGGCGATTCTCTCGAAGGTGCCGACGTCCTCGAGACCAGTATGCAGTACCTCTACCACGACGGGGCCAATTGGCACTTCATGGATCCCAACAGCTACGAGCAGTATGAAGCGGGGGAAGCAGCCATGGGCGGCGCCGAGCAGTGGATCAAGGAAGAGGACAAAGTCGACGTCACGCTCTGGAACAACCGGCCTATCTCCGTAACCCCACCCAACTTCGTCCATCTGTCGGTCACCAAGACCGACCCGGGTCTGCGGGGAGATACCTCGTCTGGAGGCTCGAAGCCGGCAACGCTGGAGACTGGAGCCGTAGTGAGAGTGCCTCTGTTCATTTCCGAGGGAGAAGTTCTGAAGGTCGACACGCGCACCGGCGAATACGTGTCGCGCTCCAAGGAGTGACGCGAGAGTTCGATAGGGACTGGCGCCCGTCCGCCAGCCTGGACACCCTGAGACGTCGGGCCGGTCTGCTTCACGGAATCCGCGAGTTCTTCCGGGAGCGTGGCGTTCTAGAAGTGGAGACCCCGTTGCTGTCGACGGCCACGGTGACCGACCTCCACCTGCATAGCCTGAAAACGCGGCTCGATCTGCCGGGAGATGATCTGCGCGACCTCTACCTCCAGACGTCCCCGGAATTCGCCATGAAACGGCTACTGGCTACCAGCAGTGGACCGATCTTTCAGATCTGCAAGGCGTTCCGAGACGGCGAGGCTGGACGCCGGCACAATCCCGAGTTCACCATGCTCGAGTGGTATCGGCCAGGTTTCGATCATCACGATCTGATGGACGAGATGGACGCCTTTCTCGGCCGCATCCTCTCCGCCCAGCCAGCCGAACGGCTGACCTACCGCGAAGTCTTCGAGCGCTGGGCCGGCCTCGATCCCCACGAGGCAACTCTGGATCAGCTGGCGAGCTGCGCTCGCCGATGTGGCATCGACGCAGGGTCTGCGGACGGCTGGGATCGCGACGCCTGGCTACACTTGATCCTGAGCCAGGTCGTGGAGCCCAACCTCGGTAGCGAGCCCGCCGCGGACCGAACCTGCTCTCCCCGCCCCACATACCTGCTGGACTTTCCTGCGCGCCAGGCGGCCTTGGCCAGGATACGTCCTGCGACCGCCGGTCTTCCGCCGGTGGCGGAGCGATTCGAGGTCTACGTCCACGGTGTGGAGTTGGCCAACGGCTTCCACGAGCTTACGGATCCAGTGGAACAGCGCCGACGATTCGAGCTCGATCTCGAAGAAAGGCACCGCCGGGGTTTGCCGGCGGTGCCTTTGGACGAGAAGCTGTTGGCGGCCATGGAACACGGTCTTCCCGCCTGCGCCGGAGTCGCCGTGGGTGTCGACCGCCTGCTGATGGTGCAGGAGGGGTCAGATGACCTGCGTCCGATGATCAGCTTCGATCTCTCGAAGGCGTGACGATCAACTCCCCAAGGTCGCGACCATCACCGCCTTGATCGTGTGGACGCGATTCTCGGCCTGGTCGAAGACTACCGAGTGTTCCGACTCGAAGACGTCGTCCGTGACCTCGATCCCATCCAGTCCGAACTTCTGGAAAACCTCCTCGCCCTTCGTCGTCTCGCGGTTGTGGAAGCCGGGCAAGCAGTGCAGGAACTTGACGTCAGGGTTGCCGGTTGCTTCGACCACGTCAGAGTTCACCTGGAATGGCCTGAGCAACGCGATACGCTCCTCCCAAGCCGAGTCGGGATCGCCCATGGACACCCAGACGTCGGTATAGAGGAAGTCGACCCCTGCGACAGCCTGCTCCACGTTGTCGGTGAGCAGAATGTCCGCTCCTCCAGACTCCGCGATTCCGCGACATGCCTCGACCAGGTTGGACTCTGGACGGCACTCCTCCGGCGAGGCCATACGAAAGTCGATACCGAGCTTGGCGCAGCCCACCATGAGGGAGTTGCCCATGTTGTTGCCGCCGTCGCCGAGGTAACACAGCGACATCTCCGACAGCGGCTTGGAGCAGAACTCCCGCATGGTGAGAACGTCAGCGAGGATCTGCGTCGGATGGAATTCATCGGTCAGGCCATTCCACACCGGTACCCCGGCCCACTCCGCCAGTTCCTCGACCCGCTCCTGGCCGAAGCCCCGATACTCGATGCCGTCGTACATGCGCCCAAGGACCCGGGCCGTGTCCTTCACCGATTCCTTGTAGCCAATGTGGGAACCGGACGGGCCCAGATACGTGACGTGGGCACCTTGATCGAAGCTGGCGGTCTCGAAGGCACAGCGGGTACGCGTAGAGGCCTTTTCGAAGATCAACGCGATGTTCTTGCCACGCAATCGTGGCTGTTCGGTACCTGCGTACTTGGCACGTTTCAAATCGCGGGAGAGGTCCAGGAGGAAGACGATCTCCTGGGGAGTGAAGTCGAGAAGCTTGAGGAAATGGCGGTTGCGAAGATTGAAGGCCATGCACGTCTCCTGATTGGGTACTTCTTCCTAGGGAATTCGTTCAGCTCTGAAAAAGGGGGCTCGTCGAGCCCCCTTTCTGGTTCGATCACACGAGGATCGTCAGCCCCTGGCCGCCTGGATCGCTTCGGTGAGCGCTGGCACCACCTCGTGCAGATCTCCGACGATGCCGTATTTCGACACCGTGAAGATGGGTGCCGACGGGTCCTTGTTGATCGACACCACACACTGCGCGCCTTTCATACCGACGAGGTGCTGGATCGCACCCGAGATGCCGACCGCCACGTAGAGCTTTGGCGCCACTGTTTGACCCGACGACCCGATCTGACGATCGCGCGGCAGCCAACCGTTGTCGATCACCGGACGACTGGCGCCGATGTCGGCCCCTAGAGCTGCGGCCAACTCTTCGACGATCGGCAAGTTCTCTTCTTTGCCGATTCCCCGGCCGACGGCTACCACCACGTCGGCCTTGGACAGATCGACCTGATCGCCACCCACCTGCTCCACACCCAGCAGCTCGCGGTCGGAGCTGACATCTGTTCCCGCGAGAGGTGTGATTGCGACCCCACCTGATTCCGGGGCAACAGCCGCGTCATCTGCTCGGAAAGCACCGCTCTGCACCGAAAGGAACACCGTTCCCTCGCCCTTGACTCGCACACGAGCCTGGAGCTTGCCGCCCAGAACCGGACGTCTCCAAAGGAGGTCGTCACCCGAAGCCTCGAACGACACCACTTCGGGCACATAGGCCGCGTCGATTTCCTGCGCGAGCCGAGCTACCAAGTCGACGCTCTGGTATGTGTGGGGAAAGACGACGAAGGCGGGCGACGCCTCCCGGATCACAGGCGCGAGGACATTGACGTAGGCGCCGGGTGTGTAGCTCTCGAGGACCGGTAGGTCGGCCACGTGGACCGCCGCCAAATCGAATCCAGCGGCTTGGTCGGCCAGGTCGCCGACATTGCTTCCCAGAAGGACCGCCTCCACCGAGCCGCCGATCGTGCCGGCGAGCATTTGGGCGGCCGCGATGGCCTCCCGAGACATGCGGTGGAGCTTACCGTCGCGATGCTGGAGGACGACGTAGATCGTGTTCTCGGCCATCACAGCACCCTCGCTTCGTTCTGCAGCTTGTCGACCAAGGTCTGGGCCACCGTTGAGGCATCGCCTTCGATCATTTCGGCGCCTTCCCCGCTTTCCGGAAAAGCGACGTCGACGATCTCGATGCGTGAACCAGCAGCTCCGAGCTGCGCCGGATCGAGCCCCAGCTCTGCTGGCGTCGGCGTGTCGATGGGCTTGCGTTTGGCTTTCATGATGCCCTTGAGCGAGGCATATCGCGGGTGGTTGATACCGGCCTGCACCTCGATGACTGCGGGTAGTGACATACGGAACACCTCATTCATGCCACTCTCCATCTCGCGGGTGACCTTGGCGGTACCGTCCTCCATCTCGACACCCATCACCAACCAGGCATGGGGCCAACCCAAGTGGCCTGCGAGCATGGAAGCCGTCGAGCCCCACCCTGCGTCGTCGGACTGTGAGCCCGTGAGCACCAAATCGACGTCTTCGTTCTGTAGCACCGCAGCCAGAGCGCGGGCCGTGGCGGCCGCATCGCCGCCCTGGAAGGCTTCGTCCACCAGGTGGACGGCCCGAGCGGCGCCGAGGGCCAGGCCCTTGCGCAAGGCTTCCTGGACCCGTTGGGGTCCGAGCGAGACGACGATCACCTCGCCACCGCTTCCCTCGGCGATCTGCAGCGCCTCCTCGAGGGCATAGCCGTCACTTTCGTTCACGACATACCGGAGATCTTCTTCTTCGATCCACCGGCCGTCCTTCGACACCCGAAGCCTGGCCTCGGTGTCGGGCACTTGTTTGATGCACACAGCAACGCGCATGGCATCTCTCCTGCGTTCGATATCGATGAATACGCCCTGAAGGGACTCCGGACGGAGGCGGGCGTAGAAGGCGAGTCAGGGGGGCCGACTCTAGCACGGAGGGGGCCTTCCGATGAGCCTCCGAAGCCGATGCGCGATCGCCGTAAATCCGGTTGTATGCGGCCGTTTCTCTGGCACCGAACGCGCTCCTCGCCCGCCCTCGTCACGTGGACACCAGAGGGTCGGCATGCTATTTTTCCCGGGCCTTCGAGGGGCCTCGGACTCCTCGGCGGAGATCCATCCGTTCAGCCAACCAGCGAGCGACTACCCCGTGGTTTCGATTCTTTTTGACACCATTGACCTCTATTCTTCTCTCCTCTCCGACGCCACCCCGGGCTTGATCCGCTCCAGTGTCGTCACCCTCGGCCAGGCCGGTCACGATGGCGGGATCATCGACCTTTTCCTGGGCGCCGGCCCCATGGCTTGGTTGGTCTTCGGCGTTCTCGGTCTCATGTCGGTGGGTTCCTGGGCGATCATGGTGTCGAAGGCGATGCAGTACCGGAAGGCCGATCTCGACGGCGAAGAATTCCTCGAGGTCTTCCGGCGCTCCAAACGATTCAGCGAGGTCAATGCAGCCGCTGGCCGGCTCACCGGCACGCCGATGGTGGGTCTGTTCCAGGCCGGCTATGCCGAAATCGACGCGCAGGTGAAGGCAGCGCAAGAGGCAGCGAAGCAAGGAAACGACGGTAAGTTCCGCGTCAAGAGTCTCGATGGCGTGGAACGCAGCCTGCGCCGCGCCATTGGAGTCGAGCTCTCTGTCCTCGACCGCGGAACGGCTTTCCTCGCCACCACGGCTGCCTCCGCTCCCTTCATCGGACTCTTCGGCACCGTTTGGGGGATCATGGTGGCATTCAACGACATTGGTGCGTCGGGATCGGCGTCGCTGGCAGTCGTCGCGCCCGGCATTGCCGAGGCCCTGATCAACACCGCCGCCGGACTGGCAGCCGCGATCCCGGCGTTGATGGGCTTCAATTACTTCGGTTCGAGGCTCCGCAACATGCGCGGCGAGATGCAGGACTTCGTCTTGGAGTTCATGAACCTCACCGAACGCAACTTCACCTGACCCTCTGACGACGCCGGCGGTATCACCATGGCATTCCATCTCGACGACGGGTCCGACGACCGCCACATGGCGGACATCAACGTCACGCCGCTGGTGGATGTGATGCTGGTGCTGTTGATCATCTTCATGGTCACCGCTCCGATGCTCCACCAGGGCATGGAGGTCAATCTGCCGCAGTCGGCCGAGACCGAGGAGATTCCGCTCCGGGTAGACGATCCTCTGGTCCTCACCGTACGAACGGACGGATTGGTCTGGATTCGCGACCAGTCCGTCCATCCGTCTCGCTTGCTCGAGGCCCTCGAACCGATCCTCGCCACCCGTGACGACAACCAGGTCTTCATCAAGGGCGACAAGAACATCACCTACGGTCAGTTCATCGAAGTCGTCGGCTTATTGCACGCAGGCAACATCACCAATATTGGCCTGGTGGCGGAGGAGCTTTCCGCCGGCCGTTCCTGACGGCCCCCGTTTCGCAGGCCCCTACGCAAGCTGATGTCAAGCCACGTCGACCAGGTTCTCGATCAGCGAAGAAAGCGACTGACCGGCACCCAGCGGCGTAGGAACCTGGCCATGTCGGTCGCTGGGCACGTCGGCGCCACGGCCTTGTTCATCGCTCTACCGGCGTTGTTCGCGGAGCCTCCGGAGACGTTCGACAGTATCGCCGTCACAGTCGTGCCGCCCAAGGCCCTCGGCGACCCGAACCCAACGCCCCCGACGCCCCCTCCCAAAGAGCGGGAACCCGAACCGGAGCCGGAGCAAACCCCACCTCCTCCGCCTCCCCCTCCGCCCAAGCCGGCCCCCCGTGCAGAGCGGACGCCGACTCTGCCACCACCGCCGCCGGCCCCGCCACCGCCCACCAAGCAAAAGACCTCGACCAAGCCACCACCCCGGGCGAATCCACTCCAGCGCCCACCCACCCGCTCTCAGCGCGTAGGCTCGGTGTTTGGTGATCCACTCGGGGCCTCCACCAGCGCCGCGACGATCGGCGTCGAAGATCCCAACTTCACCTACGGCTACTACCTCGATCTGGTAGTCCAGCGGATCAGTGAGAACTGGCGGTCACCGCGGGTCGGTGACAATACGCGTGACGCCATCGTCTACTTCCGCATCCAGCGAGACGGTACCGTCACCGAGCTGCGAATCCGAGAAAGCTCACGGGCCGATGTCTTCGACCGACGAGCCCTCGGAGCGGTCGAGACGTCGGCACCGCTACCGCCTTTGCCCAAGGGCTACGACAAAGATTTCCTCGGCATCAATCTGATCGTCAAGAACCCCTTCGCGAAAGGTCCAAGATGAGCTCTCCCCGTCTCCGCTCCCATCACTTCCAACCCGTGCTTCGTGTGGCTCTTCCACAGACTTTGGCCGCGGGGATCTTGCTCGCTGGCACAGTGCTCCTCGGAACGCCCGCCCAGTCGCAAGACGAGCAGCCCACGGGCGATGAGACGACCCTGGAATTGACCACCGGCGGCCGGGCGGCCGTGCGCTTGGCATATCCAGCCGGCGAGGTCGACGAAGCCTTGTCCGGCGACTACCTGGCGGCAGCACAGGAGATCGAACAGACTTTGCGCGACGACTTGGCCCAGACGAAGCTCTTCGACACGCAGGGCCCGGCAGAGCTTTCCGTGCTGGTGCTGACCGGTCAGCGCGACGCCGATTTCGACCAGTATGCCTCTCTGGGCAACGAGGTGATTCTCCTGACTTCGGTCAGTCGCGAAGGTGATCGCGTAGTTCTCCAGGGTTGGGTCTACGACCTCGACAGCAAACAGTCCATCCTCGGCAAGCGCTACCGCGGCACCCTCGAGCAAGCACGGAAAGTAGCGCACACACTGATGGATGCCCTGTACTACCAGTTCATGGGTCGTCACAGCCTCGCTCTCACCAACTTCGTCTTTCAAAGCGACCGAAGCGGCTATCAGGAGCTCTTCCTGATGGACTACGACGGCCACAATCAGCATCAGATCAGCCGCCACAAGAGCACCAGCGGATTCTCCGACTGGTCGGCTCAGAACGATGCGATCGCCTATCTTTCCTATTTCTCGGGAACCGCAGGTATCTACTACGTCGACATCGCGGCCGGCGGGACCAAGGTTCCGATCTACACCGAAGGTACTCTCAATCTCTCTCCCTCGTTTTCACCCGATGGTCGCAGAGTGGCATTTGCTTCCAGCGTCGAATCGAACATCGACATCTTCTTGTGCGATCGTGCCTGCGTCGCGCCGCAGCGCATCACCACGTCCCGCGCCATCGACACCAACCCGGCATGGAGTCCGGACGGTGCCCAGATCGCTTTCAGCTCCAGCCGTTCCGGACGACCTCACATCTATGTGATGAAGATCGACGGATCGGACGTGCGACGCATCTCGTTCGAGGGCGACTACAACGAAGGCGCCAATTGGAGTCCGGACGGACGTCATCTGGTTTACGCCAGTCGCCAGAACAATAGGTTCCGCGTCGCGACGACCGATCTGATCAGCCTGGATACGAAGATCGTTGCGCAAGGACCGAAGAGCTACGAAGAGCCGACATTCTCTCCGGATGGTTCCAAGATCGCTTTCACGGTTCGCCAGGGCCGCGAGGCACAGATCTTCGTGATGGACTCCGACGGGAACAACTGGCGGCAACTCACCTACGAGGGGAACAACTCGTCGCCTGATTGGAGCCGTCCCCAGGTCGACTGAGGTGCTGGCCGGCGATGACTTTCGTACTGCGCAAACTCGCATCAAAGCGGCGTTTTCCCGTGCCACATCTGAAGATCTTCGGTTGCCGCAGTGCCCCATGTCTGGTAGATTTCGTCCCGCTCGACACATCGGAATCGCCAGCAAACCCCCATTCGGAGGCCATCAGAACATGAATCGGAAGTGGATCGCCCTCATCACCGCCCTTTTTGCCTTGCTTGTCGTCACCGGTTGCGGCAAGAAAGCCGAGCCCGTCGCCGCCCCCGCCCCGATCCCGGCGGCGCCCGAACCAGAGTCGGATGTGAGACCCCAGCAGGCGACCCCCGATCCCGTGGAACAGGAGCAGCCACCAACCCTTGCGGAGATCGAACAGGACATCCGCACTCGCGGCCTTCTCGGCGATGTGTTCTTCGAGTTCGATCGGGCGGACTTGACCCAGGAGGCCCGTTCCCGCTTGGCCAAGAATGCAGAGTTCATGAAGAGCCCGGAGGGCAGCAACCTGACCTTCGCCATCGAGGGTCATTGCGACGAGCGCGGCACCAATGAGTACAACCTCGCGCTCGGCGATCGGCGCGCCCAAGCCGCCAAGGACTACCTCGTGTCCCTCGGGGTTGGCGCCGGACGATTCAGCACCAGCAGCTTCGGCGAGGAGCGTCCGTTCTGCACCGAATCCAGCGAGGGCTGCTGGCAGCAGAACCGTCGCGCACACTTCGTCGTCAGCGGTCAATGACCCGACGGTGACTTCGAAGGCCAACCAGCCGAAGAAGGATCGCATCGTCTCCGGGCCGATCCTCCGACGGCCCGTGGTTTTGGGGGTCGGCATCGCGCTGGTCGCGATGTCGGCCCTTTCTTGCTCCTCGTCCACGGAGCTGGAGGCGATCTCGGCGCAGATTCGGGATGTGCAACAGCAGTTGCTGCAACTTCAGAAGTCTTCGCCCAGCCAAGACGATATCGTCGCTCTCGGCGAACGTGTCGAGGAGCGGATCGAGGGCATCCAGGACGGTCAAACCGACCTCGCTACGCGGGTCGATCAGCTGGCACTGCAGGTCGAGCAGCTACAGAACAAGCTGGAAGACACAAACTTTCGCCTCGCCCAGCTGTCACAGCAGATCGCAGCAACGCAGAAGGAGCTCCAGGCGGTGCGCCTCGCAGCCGAGGAGGCCCGGCGCGCGGGGCCTCCCTCTCCCCCCGCCGAGGAACCCGGGGACCCGCAGACGTTGTACGACACTGCCTACAACGACTACGTAGCGGGAAACTTCGACCTGGCGATTCTAGGATTCCGACAGTATCTGGAGAGCTTCCCTGAAACCGATCAATCGGACAATGCAGCCTACTGGCTGGGCGAGTGCTACTACCGGCAGAGTCGCTTCAAGAAAGCGATCGAGCAGTTCGACTTGGTGATGGATCGCTATGGGACAAGCGATCGAGCGGCCAGCGCTCTGCTGAAGAAGGGTTATGCGTATCTCGAGCTCAACGAACGCGCGCAAGGCGTGGTGCAATTGCAGAAAGTGATCTGCGAGCACGCCGGTACCGACGAGGCCGTGCTGGCGCGCAACCGTCTGCGCGAGCTATCCATTGACGTCGAGTGCTGACGCGGCTATCATGCCGCTTCCTCGGCGCCTTGGTGCGCCGCGGTCCCGGTGCGTCCTGCCGCTGACCAGTATGCGCTCTCCGATGAGGTGCTGGGCAGGCCGGCGCAACCGGCTGTCGACCTCGAGCAAGTCCATCCGTTGAGAGGTCCAGTCTTCACGTCTCCGTTCCGAGTATTCATCCGAGAAACCGAGAGGATCGAGCCGAATGGCTAACCACAAATCCGCCGAGAAGCGTATCCGCCAGACCGCGAAGCGCCGTTTGCGCAACCGTCAGAAGATGACCCGTATGCGCAGTGCCATCAAGAAGCTGCGCGCAGCTGTCGCCGAAGGCGATCAGAAAACGGCTCAGGAGCTACTCCAGCCGACGCTGAGCATCGTGGACCGCACCGCCCAGAAGGGCGTGATTCACGGCAACAAAGCGGCGCGCACCAAGTCGCGTTTGGTGTACGCGGTCTCCTCGCTGGGCTAGTTCCCAACCATTCCGGCGCAACGAAGGGCTCCGCGGAAGCGGAGCCTTTTCTGTTTCAGGCGGTACGCGTCGAGTCCCAGGCGGTACCCCTCAAGAAGCGCTGTCGGCTCAGAAGCCCTCGAAAATATCGGTCACCAGGGTCTGAGCGAAATCTTCCGCCGTCTCCTCGATAGCCAGGTTCTCGCGGTCGAAGTACTCGACCGAATCTTCTTCGAGCGGGTAGTCCTGTCGGAAGAGGTACCGAGAGTTCGCCCAAATCGTCTCCGGCTCCGTGTCACCACCCCGAGGCGGACGTTCGAACTTCATGTCGGCCGTGATCAGGATTTCAAAGTTGTTGGCCAAGCCGTCGCTGTCGAAACTGACGGGCCGCACCGTAAAGTCGGTGACTTTGCCGCTGAGGATCGCATCCGCGCCGTCAGCCGAGTTGAGAATCTCGAAGCGCCTGCGAGTTACGAGCTCGTCGATCATCGCTTGGGTCAAGATCTGTTCGACCTGAGACCGTTGGGTCTCGTTCTCGAGGGGCTCGACGAAGACAGCCTGGACATCTTCTGGAAGATTGCTGCTGCCTCTGCCGACCAAGCTATAGCCGCAGCCTGCGAGCAGGCAGGCCAGCGCTCCGATGAGAGCCCGTCGGAGTAGCGGGAGAGAAAACAACTGGGGGATCGTTTGCTGGCTTGGGCTCATCGATCGCGTGGCTCCGTCGGGTGAAGTTTGGGTTCAGGAGAAGCGGCCCGGGCGCCGAGACTATCGGAACTCACCGAATCCGGCGAACGCAGTGTAGGTGAGGAGGCAGGAGATCTGATCTCAGGCAGGCGAGTGGCAACCAGCTCTGCCAAGTCGAATCTCAGCAACGTCCGTCCACGGTCCGGAAGCTCGAATTCGCGGAGGACGGCAGGCAAGCCGGCTACTCGCAGCTCCAACAGATAGTCCCCCGGCTCCAGGCCGAGAAAGGTCGTGGTTCCACCCACTAGCGTGTGAGTCAACCGCTCCGAGTTGCCCTCGAGAACAGCCAGGCCGCCGCCCGCACCCGGCACCTCGACACGCAGTGCAGCTGCCAGCTGCCGATCCTCATTGCGACGCACGCGCACGCCGGGAGGCGCCAGCAATGCGATGTCGACCGCGATTACCTGGTCGCGGCGCTCGATGAGCAGGCCGTCGAGGCCGGCATCAGGTACTACGGTCTCGCTACCCAGGCGCAGGTAGGTAGCCGGCACGTAGTGGTGACTCGACAGCGGATCGCTGAAAACCCATCCGACATCGGAGAATCTGGTCTCGATCCAGCGATGAAACCCACGCGGAGCTCCAGCACTTTCCGGGCCGAGAACATAGCCTGCGACCTCCCGTGCCTCCAGGCCCGCAGCGCGCAAGAGACCGACCGCGAGGCGAGCGAATCCGGTGCAGTAGGCTGTGCGCCGCTCGAGAATGTCAAAGGGTTCCTGACTGAGACTTCGATCGAGCTCGTAGCTCACGTGAGACGAAACCCAGCCGAGTATCCGGCTGGACGCCTGGTATTCGCTGGTGGCCCCGGCCGTGATGCTGCGAGCGAGCCGACCGAGCGAGTCATCCGGCCAATCCGTCGGCGCTTTCCATCGGGTCGTCGAACCCACTGCCGAGGCATCGACCTCGATTCGCACCTCGCCGTTCTCGAATTCGAGACGATAGCCGTTGTTGTGGTACGGCTCGATCGTGGCACCGGCCGGCGGTAGCAGCCGGGCGACGTCCAGGCCGGCGACGGCTCGTCCACTGCTGCGATTCCACTCGGCGAACACCGGCGTGGTGGCGGTCAGCAAAACGGTCGATAACAGCGCAACGATGGCTGAGGAGCCGGTCCATCTCGAGCGGAGCGACGTATTCCGGCGGCAGTCCGTCACCGCGCACCACTCCTCGCGTTGGCAACCATCTCGGACTTGAGGACGCCATCCAGGAGACCGTTGACAAAGCGACTGGAGTTCTCAGAGCCGAACTTCTTCGCTAATTCGATGGCTTCGTCGACGATGACGACCTTGGGTACCTTCTCTTCGTGAAGCATTTCGTACAACGCGAGACGGAGAATGTTCCGATCGATCACCGGCATCCGTTCCAGGCGCCAGTTCTCGGCATGGCGGCGGATCAGGGAGTCGATGCTCTCGCCATGGACCTGCGCGCCCTCCACCAACCGCCGGGCGTACTCGAAGGATGCGGCTGCTTGCTGACGCCGGCGGTTCCGCACCTCGTCCGATTCGGCACCCGTCGTGCGTTCGTCGGTCTCTTCCACGTAATCGGAAAGATCGAAGGAATCGAAGATCTGCTCGAGTGTCGACTCTCCCATCTCCTGCTGGTAGAGCATCTGGATAGCCATCTCTCGAGCTCTCCGTCGCCGGCCACCCACCCGTCCGCGTTTGCTCATCGCACGACCGTCCGGCCAGCACGGATCTGTTGTTGTAAAAGCAACATCTCGACGGCTGCCGCCGCTGCTTCCGCTCCCTTATTGCCAGCGCTGCCGCCGGCTCGTGCCTGGGCCTGCGCTTCGTCGTCGGTCGTCAGGAGACCAAATCCCACAGGGATCCGATGCCGAAGTGATACATCCTGGCAGCCGCGGGCGGCCTCGCTGCACACATAGTCAAAATGAGGGGTCTCACCCCGGATTACGACCCCGAGCGCTACCAGAGCATCACTCACATGGGCCTCGATCAGCTCATCGAGCGCCAGCGGAATCTCCCAAGCACCCGGGACCCGCAGGATCATGATGTCGTCATCCACTACTCCGTGCCCTCGCAAACAAGTTGTAGCGCCGGCGAGGAGTTTGTCGACAATGGAGTGGTGGAAGCGAGCCGCGACGATTCCGAAACGCTGACCTTTCAGATCACCGGGCTGTGACCTGATTCCGAGCGCTTCGTCTCGGGCACGATCGGCGTCACTTCGCTTCATGACAGATCATGTTCCGCGACCACCCACAGGGGGCGAATACACTGAAGTTTTCAAGGTGGCTCTGATTCAGAGTGATCTGGCCTCGGGAGGCGGCTTCGGCCGGCCAAATGACTGCCGAGACGAGAGCGTCCGGCTCTCTGAGCCGCACGTCGCGTTTCGGCATAAGGAATGGTCGGGACGGCGAGATTCGAACTCGCGACCACCTGAACCCCATTCAGGTACGCTACCAGACTGCGCCACGTCCCGACCGGCGAATTGTAGCAGCTGGGATCGAAGTGTCCACCCCCTTCCGAGGGGCACAAACACCCTTCTCAGTTGAGGTTCAGCCCCTGGCGCCCAGGCGTTGGAGGATCTCTCGTGCCTGATCGAGTGCCACCCGCAGACCAGCCTCCAACCGCTCTGCGCGCTCGTTCTCCGAGCCCTTCGAAGGCTTCGTTGCGACCGTCTTCGAATCCTTCGGCGGCTCCTGATCGACTCCGGACTTCGACCTGGAACCACGCTTCGGCGCCTTCGCCTCGGCCTTCTTTGCGGCCGCCGTCTTGCGGCTGTTCTTTGCACCGCCAGAACTCGCTACTTTGGCACCGAGCTTCCCTTCTTCCAGCTCTGCTCGGAGCCGATTCTTGGCACCTGCAGTGGTATACCCCTCGACGTACAGAAGCTCTTTGATCCTGCGGATCATCGCCAGATCGTCCTCGGTGTAGACGCGCTGGCCTGATTTCGACTTGTCGGGACTCAGAAGCTCGAACTCGGTTTCCCAATAGCGCAGCACATATGGCTGCACGTCCACCTTCTTGCAAGCTTCGCCAATCTTGTAGAAGAGCTTCTTGGCCATCGATTCGTGACCGGGCCGGTGGCCGATCCGCAGAGGCGAATGCCGACTACTCGTCGTCCTCTTCGACCATCACGGACTTGAGGAGGCGGGAAGGTCGGAAGGTGAGCCCGGTGCGCGGCGGGATATACATCTTCTCGCCGCTGGCCGGATTGACTCCAGTCCGCCCTTCCCGCTCGGTCACCTCGAACGCGCCGAAGTTGCGAATACGCACCGAACGGCCGTCCTGGAGGGTCGACTTCACCGTCTGGAAGATCGTCTCGACGGCGGCGGCGGCCTCGGCCTTGGTCATCCCCCCGTGTCGCCGGTAGACGGCATCGATGAGATCGGCTTTCGTGGTGCCGCTGCGTCCTTTTCGGATCTTCCGGCTCACTCTTCCTCCGGCATTCTTCGGCCTGCGTCAGGACTTTGCGGTTGAGGGGACTCGGCGGGTACGAGCGCCGTCGCCTCATCGAGCGGACCGCAGATACGAATCAGATCGACGCCGAAGACGGAGCTGCAAGGTTCGACCAGTATAGGCGATGGAAAGCCGCCTCGACAAGCAGAGATCGACGCCTGCCGGGTTGTCAGCGATACCGCCTGTTCGTCGATCGTCTTCACCCGCTGCGCGGCCGCGAGCTGAACGAATCGAGATTCAGAATCCGAGCGCAACGAGCCGAGAACCGTAAGGAGGAGACCACTGAAATCGAGCCTCTAGCCTCTACGTCCGCCGGCGAATGACCAGCCGCACTGGCACTCCGGCGAGGTCGTGCTCCTCACGCAACCGATTCTCGAGATACCTACGATAGGGATCGGAGCGTTCCAAGGTCCGGTTGGCGAATACCATGAACGTGGGAGGGGCGGTCTTGACTTGCGTGGCGTAGTAGATCCGCCATGGTCGGCCTTTCACCTGAGGCGGCTGATGCCGCTGCACTGCTGCCTCGAAGAACCGGTTCACCTGACTTGTCGAGAGCTCCAGGCGGCTGCGTTCGATGGCGGCATCGACCGCCGGCAGGAGGCGATCGAGTCGCCTGCCGGAGAGCGCCGAAACGTTGACCCGAGCAGGCGCACCGAGGAGCGTGTCGAGTCGGGGCCAGTCGTTCTCTAGCTCTTCGCGTAGCTCCTCATCGAGCAGATCCCACTTGTTCAAGACCACCACGACCGCTCTACCTTGATCCCATGCTTCCCCGGCGATGGCCAGGTCTCCGGAGGTGATGCCTTGCGAGGCATCGACCACCAGCAGCACGACGTCGGCGCGTTCGATCTGACGTTTGGCGAACAGGACCGCGATTTCCTCGGCAAAGCCCGTCACCTGACTACGTCGTCGGATGCCCGCCGTGTCGACCAGGCGATAGCGCTTGTCTCCGACTTCGAGCACACTGTCGATAGGATCCCGCGTGGTGCCGGCGACAGGTGAAACCAGGACCCTCGACTCCCCCACCAATCGGTTGACCACCGAAGACTTGCCAACGTTGGGCCGGCCGACGACGGCCAGAGCCGGCGCATCGTCCAACTCGCCCTCGTCCTGTGCTGCTGGCAGGTGGCGCAAGAGCACCTCGTGCAGGTCGGGCAGACCGAGCCCGTGCTCAGCGGACATCTTCACCTGCTCCCCGACTCCCATCCGATAGAAGTCGTGGAAGTTCTCGTCGGCCGCCTTGGTATCTCCTTTGTTCACCAACAAGATCGTCGGCTTGCCGTAGGGCCGCAGCTCCTGCCAGATCCGTTCGTCGGCAGCGGTCCTGCCTTCCTTGCCGTCCACCACCAGCAGAAGCACGTCGGACTCCTCCACCGCCAAACGCACCTGTTCGCCGAGCCCCAGAGGATCGTCCCCCGGCACCAAACCGCCGGTATCGACGAGGTGGACGGCGCGCTCCTCCAGCTCCACCCGATCCACCATCCGATCTCGGGTGACGCCTGGCTGGTCGTGCACGATGGCCTTCTTACGGCCCGCCAGGCGGTTCCACAGAGTGGACTTCCCGACGTTCGGCCGGCCGACGATGGCGACCGTGGGGAGCTGACTCACGGATGGACCTCCGAGGAACGGTCCGAGCTCAGGATTCGAGCGTTTGCTCGAGCTCGCGATACAAAACGACCCAGCTATCGTCTCGGCGCTTCAGTTGATACTTGACCCGGCTCTTCTGACCGAGCGCCTGATTCACCAGACGGCGGCTCCCCATGGTGTAGGCACTGACGTCCCAGATTTCAATGGTGGTGACGAAGGCGTTGGAATAGTTCCAGGGCGAGATACTGACCACCTCGAGACTCTGGAAAACCGGTTCGTAGACCTGCCCATTCGCCTCCAACTCCCCGATTCGCAGCTCGATCCGTGCGACTTCTTTGGGTACCGCCCATGGTTCGAGGACGGATGGATCGGCTTGGGCGTAGGCCTCCCCCAGCTTCGGAAGATACGCTTCGAGCAGGGTCCTGACCTCCGATTTGTCGATCTCCTCTGCCCCGGGCGGTGAGCATCCCGCAAGACCGACCGCGAGGGCCCAGAAGGCTAGCCCAAGGACGAGTTTCAATGGCCCGGGGTGACTCCGTACTGACGGTGGCATGTGGTTCATGAGGCGGCTCGGCATCGAGGAAAGTTTAGCACCGGGAGCAGCTGAAAAGAGCCAAAAGCGACCGTTGAAAGTGCATGCATCCAGCACCTTGACCAGCACCTCCCAGTTGTTCTCGCCAAAGAACTGGAAGAGTCCGGAGTCATCGGACGGAGTTCCCTGGACTACGAGGCCCGGCCCTGTCTCGTCCATGAAGTTGCGCCAGTCGATCTCCAACGCGAAACGGCCGCCTTCCAAGCACATCGTCGTCCCGGAAGGCACGCACTCCGTCTTCTCGGTGGCGGGCGTCGATTCGCGCCTTCTTCTGAGGCCTTGTTCGGCCGGAGAAGGGAACGAGGCCGAGGCCGGCGCGAAAACAGCCGATGCGGAACCGCGTGCGCCGCACGTTGCGAATGCCGAGGTGTCGGTGATGGCTGGCGCCGCCGTCCCCAGGGAGTTGAAGTACCGTTTCTTCTTGCCGGTAAAGGTATCGGTCACTGTAAGCGTGTACTCGACATTGGTGGTAGCGGCGGAGAAGACCCAGAAATGGTCGTTGAAGCCGCAGGCGTCGAGCACCTTGACCAGCATTTCCCAGTTATCGGCATCGAAGAAGTAGTAGAGACCCGAGTCGCCGGTCTGGAACGGCACGACACGTCCGTTGCCCTCATTGCCGTCAAAGTCGTGCCATGTAATCTCAATCAGGAAGCGGTCTTGGGCACCGAGACAAAGGCGCCCGCCGTGAAGAAGTAGCCGCCCACATAGAGATCAGATCCGGCGCCGTCGTTCCAACTGACCAAAGCCCGCGCTCGGCCTCCCAGCCCGACTCCCATAGGCCCTTCGAGAGCAGACCAGCTCCGGCCGTTCCAACGGGCCACGCCGTTGACCTCAATCCCACCCGCTGTGTCAAAGGTACCGCCTGCATACAAGGCGGGCCCGGTGCCGTCGTCCCATACAGTGAGCGCGAATACCGTGTCCGAAACGCCGACCCCGTCCGGACCGCGTAGCGGGACCCAGCGTCCCGACTCCCACTTCGCGATGTGATTGGCGCGTTCTCCGCTGGCATAGAGGAAGCAGCCACCGACGTACGTCGCGAGACCCGTGCCGTCGTCCCACTCGGCGATCGTGTGGACGCTTCCCAGGATTCCTCCTCGATGCGGCACGCCAGATGTCGGAGCTTCCCAGTTCGAACCATCCCACAACGCGAAATGGGTAGTCCTCTTGCTGGCGACGGCGGTGAAGTCGCCGCCAGCGACGAGCTTGGGGCCGTCGATATCGACCGTCGCGAGGGTCCGTATTTCGAAGCCTTCTAGCGCCTGCGCAGGTGGGTCGCCGAGATTCCGCCATTCGGTGCCGTCGTATGCCATGATGAGGCTGGCTGGTACGCCACCAATGGTCTGAAACCGCCCTCCAGCGACGAGGAGATTCTCATCGCCAATCTGCAAGCTCTCCAGAGACCAGATCACATCGTGAGAGTGGTGGTCGACTCTGCCAATCAACTGCCACTTGCTTCCAGTCCATTTCGCGATATCGCGACCTAGAGTCTCGAGACTTCCCGCGAGGAAGAGCGTCTCACCTGAACCGTCGTTCCACACTGTTACGTCGAGGACGTCGGAGATGTCAACACCGCCTAGGGGCAACAACCGGCCATCCTCCAGTTTCGAAACGCCGACGTAGAGCGACTCGCCCGTCCCGTCGTCCCATAGGGACAGAGAGTACGATGCCGCGCGGACAGATGGATCGAGTAGTGGTGCAGACCAGGCCGTTCCGTCCCATCGGGCAAGGCCGTTGGCGGGTCTACCGCCGGCCGTGCTGAAGGACCCAGTCACGTAGAGCGCGGACCCGGTTCCATCGTCGAAGGGGAGTAAGTCTTGAACCTGAAAGCTGGCGAACTCCTGGTTGGATGAGACTCCCGGCGCCGACCCCGAACCGAGAGCCGACCACTCCCCGTCCTGCCAGCGCGCGATGTTGTCGACCACAACGCCGCCAGCCGACGTGAAGTCGCCACCAACGTAGAGCGCGGGACCCGTTCCATCGTCCCAGAAGGTCAGAGCCCGCACGGGCCCGTTAACACCGACGCCTCCGGGAACCTCCAGTACGCTCCAGCGTCCGTCCGCCCAAACCGCAATGTGATTGGCCAGGTAGCCATCGACCGCGGCGAAATGGCCACCAACGTAGATTCGCCTGCCGCTGCCCGTCTCTTCCGACGCGATGGCGAGAACCGGTCCGTCGAGGCCGGAAACCGAAAAGTCTGTCGACCAGCGGCAGGAGCCGTTTTCAGCGTCGGCGTCGCTCGGAAAGAGAGCTGTCAGGCTCGCGAGCACGACCAAACAGCGGAGCGTATCCGTCATCATCTTCCAACCTCGGTTGAGGCGAACCCGGCCGCAGGCGCCTCTCACGCCCAGGAAGGGATCTCGCCCAGTAAGTTCGTCAAGCGATAATACGATATCTGAAGGTTGGATGCGACCATCGCCGGCCTCCCCCAGCGCGACGACATCGCCGCCGGAGACGTCGCGGAGGCGATTCAGTATCGAAGCCTGGATCGAAGGGTCGGGTCGTTGTGAGCGACTGTCCGAAGGCTCTGACCACCCTCGATCCACCTACCGGTACGAAACGGGCTCCAGGCCCAACACTAGGCTGGCGTCTAGGCACACCGTGGCGCAACGAGCCAGTTGGAATCGAGCGATGTGGAAGAGGCCATGCAAGCCACAGGAGTCGTAGGCACCGAGAGGCTCGCCTTGCACTCACCGTCAGCTTGCGTATAACGTCTTGCAAGCTGCTTGCATTCCTTAGCTACGGCGACCACCTGGCTACTTCCCACCCCACGTTGATGATCGTGCTTCAACCCGAGCACCGTCTTTACGGCGCGCACTGAACGAGAACACATGTTGGACTGGCTGATTGTCGGAGGTGGACCCCACGGAATCCACATGGCCTGTCGCCTACTTGATCGAGGCGTCCACCCCGAGAGGATCGCGATCTTGGATCCGCATGCTGAGCCGCTCGCCCGGTGGAAGCACCACACTCACAATACGGGCATGCTCCATTTGCGCTCCCCGAGAGTTCACAACCTCGACGTGGATCCACTGTCGCTGGCGCGTCACGCCGAGACCAAGGCATTCATGGCTGCAAAGCGCGAGCTGAGAGAAGAGCACCCAGTTCGCGAGCGTGACTTCATCGCGCCCTATTCTCGCCCGTCACTCCGGCTGTTCACGCATCACGTACAGTCTCTTGTCGATGCGAAGGCTCTGATGAGACTCTGGAGATCAGCCGAGGCGCGCTCCCTGCAGGCTCTCGAACATGGCTACCGTGTTCAAACCCATTCTGGCGAGCAGATCGAGGCAAAGAACATCGTCCTTGCCCTAGGCGCAGGAGACCATCTCAACTGGCCGCCATGGGCCGTTCAATACAAGAGCCAGAAGGGCGAAGCGAACATCTGGCACATCTTTGCGCCGGAATTCACACGCGAACAGATTGCCGAAACGGATGACGTGGCGATCGTCGGCGCCGGGATCTCCGCAGCTCAACTGGCGCTGGCCTTGCTGGAAGCCAACCCGAACCGTCGGATCTTCCTCGTATCGCGCCACTTTCTGAAAAAACAAGACTTCGATAGTGACCCGGGTTGGCTTGGTCCAACGCTACTGAAGGCTTTCCATAGAGAGAAATGCTACGCCAAGCGGAGGAGTATGATCCGGGAAGCGCGCCACATAGGATCGCTGGCCTCGGAAGTCACAGATCGTCTTCAAGAAGCCATCCTACGAGACAAGACCATTAGCCTGGAGTTGGCTAAGGTCCATACCGTCTCCCACGGCCCGACCCGGCGGAATCTACAGCTCCACCTCTACCCTTTCGAGCTGGATACGACCCAGTACGATGACACTGGAGATTTGGTCTTTCAATTCAGCAAGGATGTCAAGATCCTAGAGGCAGACACCGTCGTGCTCGCGACAGGATTCCAATCGAGACGGCCCGGCGGCGCGTTCCTCGACGAAGCTATCCCGGGCATGAACTTGCCAACTGCTCGAGACGGCTTTCCTATTGTGGATCGTCATCTCAGCTGGCGAAAAGGCCTATTTGTCATGGGCCCTCTGGCCGAGTTGGAAGTGGGACCCGCTTCGCGCAATCTTAGCGGGGCCCGCATGGCAGCAGACCGTATTGTCCACAGCCCGGAGGCACACGAGTCGACTCGACCTCTCGCTTCTCTCCCGACTTCCCGAGCGGGCAGAATGAAGCGACAAGTAGAGAGCCGCAGACCCGAAGCCCCTCCGCACCTCTTGGGAGAACACAAGAATCCTCCGACCTCACGGTCATCTACCAGAGTGTGCCCAACTAGATCCGACTCAGAGCACCCGCAGCGCAGTCAATCAGGATAGAGCCGTAAGGGCAAGGAATAACATCGCGGTCGTCCGGATGACTCGGGGGCAGACCGTACGGCTCTTTCTCCTCTACGCCTCAGTTACCGACGGTCACTGACCACGCCGTCAGGTTGCCGCTCTCGAAGCCGTCGCTGAAGATCATTCCGGGATCGCCGGAACAAGAGTTGAAGCGGACGGATCCTATGCCGGCCGCCGAGTTGTCGACGGCCTCGGTGTAGTGAACGGTGAACCAGAAGGTGCAGTCGTCCACCGGGTCGATGCTCAAGTGGCTGTAGTCGCCAAAGCGGATGGAGCCGGTGTTGCCGGCGCCGGCGATCACGATTTGCTCAGGCTCGGTCATCGTGCCGAGGGGATCGCCGGCGAGACGGCCAGTGAAGGCCACGCTGGGGTTGGTCGTGGAGCTCGACAAGGCGTAGACCATCAGCATATTGCCATCGCCGTCCATACCGATGGCGCCCATGAAGCGATGGTCAGCGTCCGGTGAGTAGGTACCCTCCTGATGAAGCGTCCAATTGCCCGATCCGGCTGGCGTTCGCCGCAACTCGAACCACCGCTCACCCGCGTGGTCCTGGAAGTCGCCGATGTCGGTCTGCATCACGGCGACCATCGATTCGTGCGTACCGAAATTCCGGTACTGCACCTTGTACATGACGACCTCCAGCAATGGGTCCACGCGCGTGCTCGTGCCCGGCTGGGGAATACACGAGAAAATGTTGAGCGGCGGGCAGAGGTTCGAGTCGAACTCGCTCAACAGGATGTCGGGTAGCTGGGTCAGCGCGGTATTCGCCGCGTTGTCGAAATCGACCTCCACCTGCCAGACCTCGATGATGTCCTGCGTCGGGAGGCTCGGACCCTGATTGCCGAGTTCGGTGTCGCGGTGGCGAAGCATGAAAGCGGGTGAGCCTGCAGGCGGCGCATTGGGGCCGTCGCGATCAGCGGGTGTGAAGGCTTCGAATCCCAGAGCTGGCAAGCCGGGCCCGGTCAGCTTCTGTACCGGCCGCGCAGTGTCGCAGTTGATCATGTTGTCGTAGTCGAACAGGTAGACCGGCGGGGAATTGCCCTCGTTCGCAGTACCGACGATCATGCCGGGCCAGAACGCGTACTTCTGGTAGTCGGTGCTCGGTGGGTGGAGGTACTGGCACCAGCCACCGGAGACGGGGTCGTTGGTCATCGAGATGTAGAGGCACTGGCCGAATCCGCTCGAGAACTCGCTGATCAACCAGCGATCGGAGGCCTCGTCGTAGAGAACGATCGGATCGCCCTGGCCTGCTGCGCAGGCGCCCGTACCGAGCGAGTCCAGGGCGGTAGGGCCAGCGAGGACGTTCCCCGCCTTGTCGTAGATGGCGAAGGCACTCGCGTTCACGACGTGAATGACGTGATTCGGACCGACATCGAGGCTCGGATCCGGAAGAAATCCATTGTCGACACCCTCGAAACCCTGGAGAATCGAGGTCTGCGCGCCGCGCGTCGGAACACCACGCTGCCGCGTGACCAGCGGGTCGAGTTGGGGCTCGGTCGGGACGCTGAAATCCGGACCGTACCAACGCCGCGGGCTCGGCACGTACGGATCGCCGGGCCCCCATTGGTTCACCGTCGGCAGGTCGCGCACGTCACCGTAGAACCTGTGGGGCTCGACCGAATCGCCAACTACCTCGGCGCCCTTGACCACCACACGGTCTTCCTGGGCGGTGAGAGGCATCGCGGCAAGAGCGAGGAGAGCTAGCAGGATGCAACAAACTGAGACGGTTCGGGGTGTAATGTTTCGACTCATCGGCTTCTCTCCAAGGACTCGGCGTTGGTTTCGGACGGTGCAGGTCGACGATCGTCGATCCTGCGCAAAAGACGAATATTGCCCTGGTTGCTTCGCAGAATGATCGGTTCGGCCGAGTGGCTCTCGTCGACCGAGCCACGTTTGAGCGTCGAATCGGGCAACCACTCGATGCCAATCGAGTAGTCGCTGCTGATCTCGCCACGGGTTTCGAGCGAGGCATGTGGGCTTGCATGCCAAGGCAACGAAAGGTGAATCGAGCCGGTCACCGTCTCGAGGGCGAGCGGTGTCGGCAGGTTGGCAGACTGGAAGAAGGTCTCAACAGCGCCATACTTGCTCATGACCTGGAGCGGACCTTCTGCCTTGATCTGGACGTCTCCCGACTCCGAACGGACGTTGATCGGACCGGAGTAGCTTCGGACGACGACGGCGCCGTGCAGGGTTTCAAGGTTCAAATGGGCGTTCTTGTCGACATAAACAGTGATGTCAGTGCGTCGCTTCCGCCAGCTATCCGGTGGATCGGTCACCTCGGCGTCGTTTGGGTACGTGATCTCCAAGGAGAGCGCTCCGTCCTCGAACTGGCTGACGAGAACCGGTTTCCGCGGATCATCGGCATGGTACTGGGCCATGCCGTGGAAGTCGGCGATGTCAGCGAGCTCTCCGCTCGTACCGCCGATGCGAATGGCGCCGTATCGGTTGGTGATGGTGACGGAGTCGAGATCCTCGACCGGGTTCGACCACTCCATGCGCTCAAGTGTCCACTCGTTGTCCGCCGGCTGGCCGTGGACCGTGGCAGAGACGAGGATACATACGAGGAACGGGAGAACGACTAGGGTACCTCGCTTCGACATGAGGATCGAGCACGAATCAGTCGCGGCTTGCATTCGAATGCCTCTGGTTGCCAGTGTGCCGTGATCAGCTCCATACCGGCGACGAGACAGCAGGAACGTTGTGAAGATCGTAGCACGAGGCATCCCTCCCCCGGAGATGTCGTCCGAGAGCGCCGCCGTCCCGAACTGCCGCGCGCATCGCAGAAATGGCCCACGCCCATACGCACGATCCAGCTGCGAGTCGATCTTGATCCTCGGTAAGGTGACCACGGTCGATGTCCCCCTCGTTCAGCGGCAGCTCTAGATTATTATTATGAATCGTAATATAATGAATCGTATGAAAACGCCACGTCCACTGACGAACCTCGAGCTTGCTCTCTTGGGACTAATCCAGCAGGAGCCGCGGGCCGGCTACGACCTGTGCAAGATCTTCGAAACGACGCCCATGGGGCACTACAGCTCGAGCCCGGGGGCGATCTATCCGGCGCTAAAGCGTTTGGAGAACCGCGAGCTCCTCGCTGGGACTGTCGAACGGGCGGGATCGATGCGGCCGCGCCGGGTCTATTCGCTGACCCCGAGCGGTCTCGAGGAGCTCGAAGCCTGGGCGTCGCAAGCGGTAACCCACGAGGATCTTGTTTGGCGCTCCGAGGAGCTGATCTTGCGCTTCAGCTTCATGGGCCAACTGGTCGACCGGAGCATCATCTGCAGGTTTCTGCGCGAGGTAGCCGACGGAATCGATGCTCTGTTACTGGGGCTGGAAGCTCATCACGGAACGATGCTCGACAGCCGGCTGCCACCGGGAGTCCTGCCCACGGGCCGCCTGGCTCTGGAGCTCGGCATGGAGTCATACCAAGGCCTGGCGCGATGGGCGCGCCGGGCCCTGGCAGAACTGGCCGACGTGGAACTGGACGACAAGGGATAGGAGGATTACATGACGAAGAATGCACTAGTGTGCCGATTGACAAGTTCGTGCGACATTTGCGATTCGCTCAAGGATTA
>JALCBJ010000102.1 GCA_028066595.1 Thermoanaerobaculia bacterium | reverse complement strand
GGTGGCGCCTTTAGGGCGGCGATCGGTGGCGCCATTAGGGTGATCAGTGACACCGCTCGCTGCCCTTGCTCCCGCTCTGCCTGCCGGACCCACTTTCGTAGAGTCTCGGCGGTACAGCCGATCTTCGTCGAGATCGAGCCGATCGCCGCCCACTGCGATTCGTGATGTGGCTCCTGCTCGAAGACCATGCGTACGGCCCGATCACGGACCTCGGGTGAGTATCGTCCTCGTCTTCCCATGACCCAATCCTCTCTAGTGTTGCGGTCTCCGGGAAAGCCGGGGCGATTCACTCGCCCGTGGACGCCGTCGTCGGCACCAAACCGAGCCTCGCCGAGCTCTGGAATCGGTCAGGGTAAAGGCGACTCTCCCCGAAGAGAACCGCTGTCCTACCAACTACCTTTCTGGGTTATCTCGCGAGCTTGGTTGTAGATCCGTCTCGGTGTGTTGACCACCAGATCCACACTGGCATTCCAGGTGTCCCTGAGAGAAAACGTCGCCCTGCCAGTTCCCGCCTTTGCCGACACATAGTTCGACAAAGCAGGCTCGGGGGACATTGAGGCCGAGGAAATCGAACCGTGTCCAAAGGTTGAACCAAGAAACGGGCCAGACCAACTGGTTGCTAGTGGACCGTCTCGCACCGTGAGCCTGAAGCCACCGCCGAGATCTGTCATTGCACTACTTTCAGTGAGTTTGAACTTCGGCATATCGAACAAGGATAGCGACAACGACCAGAACATCTCGCCAGAAACACCCACATTTGACGGAAGGCCGGTTTCCGCATCGAACTCGACTACTGCTCCTAGGCGGGCTTTGATCGCAGGCATCTGCGGAACGGGAGTAGTTTTGGCCAACTCTGTGTTCAGGGCACGCTCTGGAGGAGGCCACGTCGTGGGCAGCTCCGAAACCGACGAGAGAGGAGTCCAACTACTTTGCCTGGTGCTGGCCGCAAGAACCTCGGCAATCTCAAGATCTTCTTCCGCTTGGAGGCCAGTCGGATCGAGGCGTCTTACCGGGCTACCCCCTACATATGCATAAAGGTTCCACCCATCCCTCGCCGGATCTACCGACAGAAACCTGCCGAATTGCCCCGAGTAAAATCTCGCGTGCATATAGTCCAGCGAGGCCTTAGCTTCCCCGACCTCATCCCGTTCATGTCCTGTAAACCGGATCTCTTCCCCATCGAGATACCCATTGTGCGCATAGGACCCGAACGGATAGTAGGTGGTCAGGTCACCTAGCTGTATCCCATCCTCGTCCGTGACCAAACGCGTCGAGCCCAGATGATCGAGATGGAGATGCCGCACTGTCTCGCCTCCGTCCACGGTCGCGACGACCCTGCCTCCGGCCCGAACATAGTCGTTGTCCCGCGTCCAGGCCCCATCGGAAACCTCGATCCGGCTCAGCACCTGATTTCCAGTGTCCCGTGGAGTGTAGGTCCACTTCCCGGTGGCGTAGTCTAGGGTGGCGAAACGTTCACCTGACGCGGTGTAGAGGAAGGCCCTGGCCTGGCCGGCGCCGGACATGTCGGTGATGCGGTTGGTGGCGTCGTAGCAGTAGTTATAAGTCAGACCATCGTGATGAAGGGCCGTAGCGTTGCCGGCCACGTCGTAGCTCGCGTGAGCACTGCCAAGACGGTTCGTGGAATCGTCGGGCTGGAGCTCGAGAGAGGTGGCCGGCGAGGTACGCACGATCTTCTTGATGTTGCCGAAGGCGTCGTAGGTCAGCGTCTCGCTCTCGCTGCCCCCGATCGCGGTCACCACCTGACCCGAGGTCAGCCGGCTTACCTGGTCATAGGTGTAGCGCTCGTCTCCGATCTGGTAGATGTTGCCGGCACCGTCGAACTCGTAGGGACCGTGATTCCAGAGAGTCTCAGAAGCGGTCGAGGTCGAAATACTCTGAATGGGCTTCCAGTCGGTCTGATTCCGCCCGTGGGCATCGGTCGTGCCGTTCGAATGGACGATCTCACTCAGCTTGCCGTTACCGTGATAGGCCAGTGACGCCACCGCGCTGGACGAGATCGAAGGATCACGGACCTCGGTCAGCGAGCCGGCAACGTAGGTATTGATCACGGTCCTGGCGCTTGATAGTTCGTCACAGGGCGCACGGTCGCAGAACGGGTAGGTCAGGCTGCTGATGCGACCAAACGGATCGGTCAGGATCGATGTGGTGAGTACTGGTCCCGTGCTCGAGCGCACCGAATAGCTCGAGAGACGACTGGCTCCTCCTTTGTAGCCATAGGTTTCGGTCACCACGTGATCGAGCAGCTCGTTCGAGCCGGCCTCCGCCGGAATGTAGTTGTGCCGCTTGGCCTGGTAGAGCTTGCCAGTCCTGCGGAAACCCTCTTGGGCATTGTTACGGGAGTAGAAGTACTCCTCGAGTAGGCCCGACCCGTCCCAAACCTGGGTCAGGCGGCCGGCGGCGTCGTAGACGTAAGACTTGTCGTAGATGCAGCCAGGGCTGTCACATTCCCCGAGATCGGAGGCCAGGACGTTACCCTTCGAGTCGCGGAAGTAGGTGATGGTCGCATCCAACTCCGGGTGGCTCTCCGACATCAGGAAACCTCGGCTGTCGTAGGAGAACAAACGTCCCTGACCGCCACCATTGCACGCATTGTAGGGATCCGAGTCGGGATCCTTGACGCAGACTCCCACCAGGCGATCGTTCTCGTCGTATCGGTAGGTCGTCCGGACCTTGTTGCCACCGAGCCCCGCTTCCTCCTCGACCATGATCAGACGACCAAAGCCGTCCCGATGTTCCTTGGTGGCTGCGTCCTCCATTCCCGGACCCGTGAAGATCTTCACCGTCCGCTCGACGATGCGATCACCGGTGTAGGAGAAGTTCGCTTCCATCTGATCCGGCCGGATCACCTTACCGGGTCGGCCGAAACGATCGAAGTTCTGGGATTCGGTAGTGAAGTCGGCGACGTCGGTCTCGAACCTCCATTTTTGGATGCTTGTCTTGCGGCCCAGATGGTCGTATCGATGCTCTCGCTGGCGTTCCTTTGACGAGGCGGCGGCCGGCTGCAGGACGAAGTCGTACTTCACCCGACCCAGCCGATCGAAGACGGCACGGCTCTGGCTAAACCGATCGTTGCCCGTACAGGCTCCGAAGCTGGGGGTGTTCGGCGCGCAGGCGCGGATCGTGTACTCCAAACTTCGATTCGGCGCGCTGACGGTGGGGTATTGGTAGTCGTAGTACACCCAGGCCGTGGCCTCGCTCTCGACCATCGTGGCACTCGCGAGACGGCCGAGCCGGTCGTAGTCGAAGTCGACTTGGATACCCGCAGGATCGCGACTCGCCAAGACCAATCCCGTGCTCGGGTCGATATCGAAGTCGCCGGTCTCCAGGACCTCGTTCCCCGAGCTGTTCAGACTCACGCTTCTTGACAGAACTCCCGACGAGTAGGTGAAAGAGGTCTGGTACTGAGGCGTCTCACCGACCCCGGCGCACCCGCCGGTCACGGTATCTCCGCCGTAGTGCTTCTCGTACTCGACATTGCCGTCGTCGTCCGGCAAGTAGGCCACTTTTACATCACAGTCGCTGGTCTCGGAACCGACGGTCTTGCTCTCGAGGAAGCCCGTGTTCTCATCAAAGTCGAAAACAGCGACGCTCGAATCCCCTTCTTCGGACACGATCACCTGATCGTAGGTATTCAGGACCCATGGGCCTGCCGGAGGACCGTCGAAGATGGAGTGGCCATCGTTGTAGTTCGTCGTCACCATCTTCGTGCGTTCGCTCCCTGAGAAATTGCTCGAGGTCTCCTGAACGCGGTGATGCCCGAGACCGTCGAAATCCGACAGCACGGTCTCCACCCACTTGCCCGAGAAGTCGTCGTAGAAGGCAGGGGATGGCGGCGATCCATCGTGGTCATCGTAGTAGTCGGTCCGACTCAGTACCTTCTCCTGATTCGTCTCGAAGGTCGAGCCGCCGCCCTCCGACAGGTAATCGTTGCTCCCCCTGTATTCCACCCAGATTCGGCGCAACAGGCTGCCCGAGGCATCGAACGTCTCGCTGGACAGAAAGGGTCCCGCCGGATCCTCCGAGCCATCGGGACGCCACAGATCCTCAGTGGCCGGATCGCAAATGCTGTAGGGGAGGCTCCGTGTATAGACCTGGAAGGCCTGCGCGCCTTGAAAGTAGTGGACGTCGACGTTACCCAACGGATCCGTAACGGTCGTCGTGCTGAAACAAGGCTTGTCGAGGGGTGTGTCGTGGCTGTCGCCGGGCGCTTCGAAGTCCGCCTGGTCCGGCGAATAGGTCCAGGCTCCAAGATCGTTTCCGGACTCGTCCAGGCGCTCCTTGCGAACCACCCCCCAGTTGCGATTCACGACGGTCTTGAGTCGAGCCGCCTTTGGATACGAATAGAGATAGTCTCCCGAGTACGACCACCGGTATGTCGCCCCCGTGGGCAAACGTAACGCTTCGAGTCCTCCGGCCTTCCCGACTGCCTCGCCCCCGACCCGCTGATCGTCCTCCGTGTAGTAGGTCATGCCGTAAAACTGGCGCTCGTTGTCGCGGTCTCGCGGAAGGGTCAGGGTCGTCAGCGTCCAAACATCGACATCGGGACCAGGGTCGGGATCGAGGCCGCCCTGGCAAGCCAGATCGAGGTCGATCTGGCGATGCCGATCCACTCGGACGTTGGTCCACTGGAAGTCGTAGACTGCCGTCTCTCCTCCGAATGCGGAAAGCTCGACCGACTCGATCTTCTTGTAGGCGTATTCGTCCTCGGCAGTGTCGAAGACAACCTTCTGGGTTCGATCATGCTGATCCGTCAGGGTCCAGCCATACACCCCGTAGTCGATTCGGACCCAATTGTCGAACCGATCTCTCATGTAAGTTGGACGCCAATCCGTCTCCCCGGCCGGCGCCACATTGTGGAACTCGTGAAGGATCCCGTTCGGGAACTCGATGATCTTGCATACCTCGTCTTCATAGCTCGGATTGCTGCAGCTTCCGGCCGGGTGAAGCATCCTCAGATAAGAGCCGTCGTTGCTGTAGCGATTGTCGTTCTGCCCGGGATTCGGTGGCGGCGACGTGTGAAGGCTGAAGTAGAGACCATGTCGCGCTCCATCCGGACTTTGATAGACCCAGCGGTAGACTTCGCGGTTCTCGGGCCGCTCGTCGGGCTCGAACAGACGCCCCAAGGAGAGCAGCCAACCCATCCCATTGTTGGCTGGATCCGGTACTGCGTAGTCCGCCTCGATCGTCTCGTAGTTGTGCAACTCGCAGTCGGCTTCCTCGTAGGTCCAGGCATTCGAGTTGTAGACCAGAGACAAACCGTACTGCAGGTTCCCACCGACCGGATAGGTTGGGCCGATGGGTATTTGAAGAGTCAGGTTTCCATTGTAAAGGTTTACAGAATCGACATCGCCGATTTGATAGACCGACTCCGCCGACACACCACGGGCCAGAGTCGGGTACTCCGAGGGCATCTGAGCCTGCGCCGTCAAAGGGAGCGCGCAGATCAAGAGTGTCGGTATGACCAAGGCCTGCATGATTGTAGTTCTCATGATCATGTCTCCGATTCCAATAGACCGGCCACTCACTGCCAGGCCTCGAAGTTATCCATGTCAAGGTTCCCGCTAGTAGCCGATTGCACACCCCAGACGGCGCCGACGAAGTAGCGATCGATCCACATCTGATCGTTGTCGAGACCGGTGAGCTTCCCGGCCTCGCTGCCGTTGATGTTCACCTGGATGCCGCCGTCGGAGGCTCCGGGATAGGACGCCGCCCACCACTCGACGTGGAGGTTCCAGGGGACCGCGGCGCCACCGGCTCCGGCAGTGTTGTCGAGGGGCATCCAGTCGGTCTGGAGCTGAGTGCCGCCGTCGCCGTAGGTGTAGACCTTGAGCTCGTACTCGCTTCCGGTCCAGCGCATGTTGAGGGTGGCGGTGGAGCCATCGCCGAGGGCGGCGAAGATCACCTGGGCGACCCCGGTGCCCAGGTTCAGGTCGCTGGGATCGAGATCGAACTCCCAGTGCAGGTGATCGGCCGGGCCGGCCATGACGTGACCCAGGTGCGCCGGATCCGTGGTTCCTTCCGAGAAGCCGATCTCGAGACCGAAGGCGCCGCCGATCGCCGAGGTTGCAACCACCGAGGCGGAGCCGGTGACCCACTGCCAGGCCGCAGAATTGCCGCTCTCGAAGTCGTCCACCAAATCGTGCATACGACTGCGCTCAGCGCTCCAGGACTCGAAGTCGTCGACATAGAAGGTGCCGACGGTACCGGAATCGACTTGGGCAATGGCACCGACAGAGGCTCGTTCGACGTATCGTTGATCGTTGTCGACCCCGGCCAGGACCGCGACTTCCTCATGGTCGAGCACCAGGCGGCCGCCACCGTCGTCGGCCCCTGGGTAGGAAGCAGCCCACCATTCGATCCCCACCGCAACCTGGCCGTCCGGAAGATCCACCAAGGGCGAGGCAACCCAGCCGGAGTCCTTGCTGACGTAGAGCTTCAACTTCTTTCCAGTCGCCGTGCCGAAGATGCGGAGGTGGTAGGACCAGATCCCGGGTTCGTTCCCTCCCATCAGGAAAAAATTCTCGTCGTTCCCGAGCAGCAGTCCACTGGCATCGAGCAGGAAGGTCGCCCAGTGGTGGGTCTCCCGCCCGACGCTCTTGTCGTGGACGTAGGCCACGGAGGGGTTCCCGTCGACGCTGACTTCCAGGCCCTGGTTTCCCTCGAGCGCCGCGCTGCTGGACACCGCAACCGTTCCACCGCCGGACTGTGGAGAGCCGGTCCAGGCGTCCAGAGTGCCGTCTTCGAAGTCGTCCACCACGTAGAACTCCCGGCTGTCACCACCTCGGCAGACGCGGTAGGCATCGAAGGCAAGGGACCCTTGTGTAGCAGGATCGATGTGCCAGGGAGCGCCCAAGCGCACTTTGTCGGGGCGCACCTGATCGTTGTCCAAGGACGGCAACGATCCCACTCGAACACCATCGATCCACAGTCTCGCGTATCCGTCATCGGCACCAGGCCCGGTTCCTCCGCGCCATTCCAGCCTCAGACGGTGGACGACGGCCGCCACAGGTGTCCAGGGGGTCGACGCAAGGGAGGAATCATCGGTCGTGCTGAAGAGTCGAACCTCATGTCCTCCATCTCTGCTGCGCCACCAAAGAGAGAAGGCACCGGTCTCGACGATCGGGATACGATCGAGATCGACTCCCTGGAGCTCCGATGAGTCGAAGAGGAACTCCAGCACGAAGTGCGTCTCCTCGTCGAACGGATGGTCCGAGACGTAGACGTTTTGACTTCCCGGCGGAAGATCGATCAGGAGACCACTTGCGCCTTCCAGAGCAGCGCTCGACTCGATGGTCGCTGTACCTCCGTTCTGCACGACCTGTTCGAATGTCGAGAGGTCCGCCTCGAATCGATCCTCAGCGAGAAGTGCACAAACGGGTTCTGCCTCAAGGGTCACTGTCGCCGTGGCAGACACGTTTGGATTGCCTCCTGCACGCTGCACCGTATAGGTGAAGCTGTCCGAACCAACCGACCAGAAGCCCTCGCCGGGCGTGTAGCGGAAGGTATCGCCCACTTGCTGTAGGTGGCCTAGACTCGTGGCGGTGTAGGAAATCAACACCAACTCGTCCGGGGGTAGGTCATTGCGGAACAGATCAGTCCATGGGATTTCCTGCAGAGCGGTTGGGTTTCGCAGTAGCAGGGAGTCGTCCTCTGTGGCGACGTCCGCTGCTTCGATCGTGATCGAGACCGTCGTCGGGTCCGACGTGACATCCCAATTGGAGTAGCCCACGAGGCCGATGATGAGCTCGTTGGCTGCTTGATAGGAAAACGTGTCCTGGCCGGTTTCTCCTTCATAGGGGGTGTACACCCAGGCCTCGGGATCGCTGGTATCGAGAGTCCCTTTCTGCGGTGTCGTGACCGATCCCTCGAGGACCTGGATATCCAGACCGTACGATTCATCATTGCCCAACATGTAGATCAGGGGATCGAAAGTAATCGACGTGTTGTGAGGTGTCGAGAAAGAGTCCGGGTGCGCGACCGGTGCAGGAACGACTGCGACGTCGATGGTCGTACTCTCGGATTCGGCTACGTTGGCCTCGACCACGGCATAGGTCCAGCTCAACGTACCTTGGAACCCGGGAATAGGAGTGACAACGAATCCAGGCAAGACTCCCGCGCTCTGCACCACCGTCCCGCTATTCGGAGGATCCGGCGGGGCCCATGATCCGATTCTGAGCGCACCACCATTCGCTGCCACGTCGTTCTCGACGATGTCTTCAGGGCCGAGAATCAGCTGGACGAGAGTCGCATCGATGCTCTCCGCCGCCATCACGAATGTATCGGGATTCGCGATCGGTATTCCGAGGTTTGGATCGACGGTGATCGTGACCAACCCAGGCTCCAGAGACCGCGTGCCGGCCCCATCCCTGATCCAGTAGGTGAAGGTATCGGTACCTTCGGTGAAGGTCGATTCAGGTGTGTAGATCAGGAGATGGGCAGACTGGACCAGATCTCCTCTTTCCGGCAGTAGCTCAAGTCCGTCGAGACGGATGTTGGTACCGGAGTCGTTCCTCAAGAGCTCGTGGCTGTTGATGGTCAGAACCCCGTTCGCCGGCATCGAGTACCGGTCAGGATTGGCAACCGGCTGGTCGAGTGCCGGGATCACATCGACTCTGCCATTGGCGGTCAGCGAAGGAGCACCGACCTTTCTGATCCGATACTCCCAGTGGGTGGGCTGCGCGAAGTTAGAATACGCCCTGAAGTAGTAGACCGCGCCCGGCGCCATCGGGTCAGCAGGAGGGATGATCGTGCCGGTAGTTGAATCTGGCCACACTACCGGATTGATCTCCATGATGACCCCACCTTCGGGATGGTCGCCATCTAGCAGGAACGATACCGGGATCTCCGTATCCTCCCCAGGCCTGGCATAGACCACCTCGTTATCCGCCGTCGGCGGTTCGTCGGGGTCGCCAGGCGGATCGATGATCCTGAACTTGCCGAGATTGTAGGAGCTCGAGGCCATCTCGAGACGCACCAGCTTGCTCCCTCCAGAAAGGCTGAGGGGGTCCGACCCGATGACCTCGTCGAACGGCCCGGCACCGCCGGTGGGCGGCCGGTTGTCCGGCAGGGTGACGGTGGCGGCCGCCTCCAGCTGACCGGCGTCGTCGAACACCCGGACCGTAACGTCACCGTCGCCTCCGGCGTCGGTGGTGGAGTAGCGAACGCGGAACTCGTAGTCGCCGCCTCCCGCCTCGACCTCGGCGGTGTACTCCAACCACTCTCCGGGCTCGATGTAGCCGACCCAGCCCAGGCCCGACGAGACTTCGTGCGCATCCACCCAGGTCTCCGGTCGCAAGGGGTTGGCGGCGAGGTTTTCGGGCGTGGTGTCGAAGTAGGCGTCGCCCGGCGCTCCGTCGTCGAAGTGCTCGACCTCGATGTCGCCTGGAATCGCGTGGGTGTTCCCCAGGTATGGCCCCTGGGCTGACTCAGACAGCTCGAAGCGATCCCAATAGGAGTTGTCGTCGAGGGCGGCGATCTTCAGGATCTGAAGGCCCGCGCTGAGGTCGAGGGTCTGGACCGGGCTCCAGGTCATCACCCCCTCCGACGCCGGAAGGGTCACTGTGAGCGGCGTTCCCGCGGCCGGGATCACCTGGATCTGGCTATCCCCCTCGCCGGCGTGGGTGGCGTAGCGCATCGAGAAGGCATAGGTGCCCGCCGCGTCGACGTCGACCGTGTACTCGAGCCACTCGCCCGCCTCGACGTAGTTGATGAAGACCGGCGCCTGGGGACCGTCGTTGTAGGAGAAGGCGTCGACGGCCTCCGACTCGCGGTAGGGGTAGAGATCCGTATTGAGGTTGGTCGGCGTTGTGTCGTGATAGGCCTCGCCCTCGCCGCTCTGATGAGCGGTCGCGATCACGTCGTCGTAGTGCTCGATCTCGAGCATGCCCGGGATGGTCCGGGGACCGCTTTCGAACGGGATCTGGCCCGCGTCCACGTAGCCCAGCGCTAGATTGACGGTGCCATCGTCTGTGAAGCTCGGGTTCGAGATGAGCTCGATCTCATAGGTAAAAGAGGCAGAGCCCATCGTCAGGAAGTCGGGACCCGGCGTGAACACGAACGACGATCCCACCACTGAGAGAGAACCAAGGTTCGACGCCAGATGGGTGAACTCCCCGGTCATCTGTACACCGCCGTCCGGCAGATCGTTGTCCAAGAGATCGTCGAACGGAATGGTCACCGAGCTTGCGTCGAAGGGGACATTGACCGGGTCCGTCCCGGCGAGGATCGGCGCCTCTCCGCTGGCCTGTAGCGTCACCGTCGCCGTATCCATCACCGATGGATCATCGATGAGGGCAATCTTGTAGTCGAAGGTCGTGCTACCCGCCGTATAGAAACCACTCGCCGGATCGAACGTGAACTCCGTCGCACCGCAAGTGATCGTTCCGTGCTCGGCGGGCGGCTGGGTCGTCCCGCTGCAGTCGATCGCGACCCCATTGCTCGGGGAGTCGTCTGCTGTTAGGTCCGAGAAGGGAATCGGCGAAGGCCCGGCTACCGGTACGAAGAAGCTGTTGTCGGTGGCCACGGCCTGGGTGGGTGCACCGCCAAAATGCACTACCTCGAGTCCATTTGCCTTGTTCCAAGAAAGTTCAAAAACGCTTTCGCCACCGGGTCTATCAATACAATCTTCGTACGCGACAGTGGGGTTGCCAAGATGCGTGACAGCACAGACTTGATTTGACGTAGACCAAGAGGCGTCATTGTGTCGATCCATTGTCGACTGGTTAGTCCCGCCACCGGTGGAAAGAAATGTGGAATGTCCGTCGAGCTCGAGGCGCCCCGCAAAGAAGGGCGGTGTCAGATAGTTACAAACTGGCTGCTTGTTGTTGACAGTGCCGTCAAACCAAGAGATCAACCCCTGCGATGTTCGAAGGATGCTGATCTCGCACTTCGGCATGCGGTCGCCGATGAAGTCGTTCACAATCGTGTAAAAGAGAGTTTGGTCGCCCCCCGGATTCATCACGAAGTCGCGCAACATGTCGCGCTCGCCTTCCGTGAGGCCGAAAACCGACGCAGGAGGTTCGAAAGCGTCGAGGTTGACCGTGCCTCCATTGGCAGCGAAGTAGTCCCTACCCGAGAGAAGGTACGCTAAGCGAATCTGCTCATAAAAGACCGCGAGCTTGCCATCCCGCTCCGCCATCTGATCCCAGACCAAGTTGCGAGGATGAGAATCGACCGCCAAAGCGAGGGCTTGATTTCTAGGCTGCATCAATCCAACTACAGAACCAAGCGGAAAGCTGGGATCTAGACCCCAAGCAGTGTTACCCAAGCGACGGGGACCTACCAATCCAACCACCAGACCGTCCCAATCAAAGAACTCGTAGCTGAAGTCGTGGGTCACCAGATTGTTCTGGCTCCCCGGATGACGCATAACTGTCGCAGACGTGCCCACCGCTCGCCGGTCAGCTGCAAGTGCGTTGAATGCCCAATAGGCCTTCAACCAACTTCTCGCATCGATCTCAAGCTGGCTGTGCCCAAATGCCTCAGCCTTGGCACGAATCACCTGCACGACACCAGCGATCCAGGATCCATAGAGTGGCGAGAAGACCTCCGAGCCCATGAAACCGAATTCGGTGCTTCCGTTGAACGGCCCATCCTGTACGGAGAAATAGGTTTCGAACCAAGACTTCGCCGCTGGGTTTCCATCGTATGCGTAGTCGGCCCCCCGACACAGCACCGCATGGTTCTCGGATGCCTTGTTCGGAGCGTCGGGGTCGAACATGGAGTAGACAGTGTCCCCATTCTCATCCAGGATGACCTGCGAGTATGGAAGCTTCGGGTGGCCCACCGTCGCCTTGTTGAGCTCATGCATGCAGCATTCAACGATACTGTCACCGTCATAGATCGGCAGTTCCTGCCCCGTATCCGGGTCGATCTTCAGACATCCTGGGAAATAGTCAGGATCGACGCCAAAGTATTCGGGGTCGGGCTCTCCGCCTCCGCCTCCGCCTCCTTCCTCGATGCTCACCTGGACCACTGCGGGGACACCGTTGACTTCATACCCGATCTGACAACTGGTCGGGGTCGAGATCGTTCCACCGGGGGTAAAGACCAGGGTGCCATCGCCGAAATTCTCGACGTCACCCGGGCAATCGTGGGGACTGACCTCGACGAACATCGGGATTCCTTCGGGATCCTGATCATTGGCCAGAACGTCGATCATCACCGGCGTGTCTGCGTCAGTCGTCACCACCTCACCGACCACGATTGGAGCCGCCTTACCCGAGCCCGGTTGAAGGATCGACGTAAGCAGAAGTGCGACAAGAGCGTGGACTGTAAGACGGCTGATCATCGAGATCTCCTAGAGATTGACCGCTCTGGGCTTCGTAGCGGCTAGTCCCGACCCTGGGCTTCCAGATCTCTGAGGAGACCATCCCGGCCATCGGGAACGAACGATTTCTGTTCGGCTGCGCGACGACCTACTCGGCTGTCGGCACCGGCGCCTGGCGGACAGTTCCTTTCCAGTTGTCCAGAAACGAGCGCTGTTTGCTTGAGCATCGACAGCGCAAGGGCTGTGCCAACGGCAAGGCCTCCCGATTCGGTGAGTTCTCAGCCGATCGGTCGAGCAAGTGACAGACGATCGAGCGGATTCGCGCACTGCAGTGCGCGAATCCGCTCGATTCTTCAGGAACCTTCTGTACTTGCCCTTCGCAGGATCCGAGAGATCGGGTGCATCAGCGTTCCTATGGGCCGAATACGATCCGACGACCGTCCGTTGCAGCCTCGGACGAGGTTCGGCTCAACGCACTTGCTACCCGGAGCTGTCCGGCCGGTCTGTGGACGCGGCAGCCATCCAGGCTGCGACCTCCTCTGCCCGTTCTGCCTCGCTGCCGCTGGATCCGCGGAATGCGACCAGCGCTTCGTCGGCAAGGCGCATCGCCCGTTCGGGGTCATGTCTCTTGTCGTCCCGCGCTTCCCAAAGCGCGCGGGCCAGAGCGAACTTCCCGCCGGCGAGATCGTTCGGATTGGTGGTCTTGCCTTGCTCCTGCGAAGCGAGGTAGGTCCCGACGACTTCTTCCAACGGCTCGATCGCTTCCGCGGCTCGCCCAAGATCAACGAGCAATCCACCTCGGGAGATGTGCAGCCTCGGTACGAGGTAGTGCGGGGAGTCTTCGAGCTCTGCTATATAGATCGCGCGCTCGATGGCCTTCAGTGCGCCGTCGAGATCTCCCTGGCGCTGGCGCAGACCGCTGTACATGCCAAGAGTCGAGATCAGGCTCGGGTGATTCTCGCCGAGGTCTCGTTGCATCAAAGCGACCGACTGGTCGAGAGCTTCGATGGCTTCGTCCAACCGATCGAGCCGCCCGTAGGCCTTGGCGATGTTGTGGTAGGCGTGCTCGGGCCGATTCTGGGTCCCGATGGGGTGGCGCAGGAACGATCGAAAATAAGCGATAGCAGCTTCTTGTTTTCCCTGCATTGCGCTCACCATCCCTAGGGAGAAGTCGTGATCTGCACGCAGATCCGCGCGGTCACCTAGGCGCCTCACGGCGGCGTCTGCGAGCTCGGCCCAGGTCAACGCTGCGGACTCGTCGCCGGCGACCCGAGACATCATCGTCAAGCTGATGAGAACTCGCGCCAGCAGCTCGTCGTGGCGACTCGCCAGTGCAAACCCGGCCGAGGCCAAGTAGTGCTCGCGGCCGGTGTCGAACTGTCCGCTAAATGCCGTGGCTCCAGCTGCAACCAGATGAGCTTCGGCGGACAACGGCGCGTAGTGCATCGCCTCGGCGCGGGCGACGATGTCCTCGGTGAGTGAGAGTGCCTCCCGAAGCCTCCCGGCACTGACGCGACTGCGTAAATCTGAGAGCTCCCGGCGAAGACCCGACACCTGACTCGTGACCGCCGGATCGGCGGGAGGTGGCTCCAGATTGAGCAGCACGTCGCGATCCTGACAGCCGGTGAGGTTTGGCAAGCGAGTGATCCGGCCTGCGTTGCGGACTGTATCGACCCCGCCTTCCGACAGCAGGGAGACGGCGGCAGAAACGTCGAAAAGTCGTGTCTCCAAACAGCCGATCTGGAGGTCGAAGAGCTGTTCGGTCTGTTCGCCGCGACGGGTCGCCTCACACGCGGCGACATGCATATCGGTCCAACGGCTCGTGTAATCGTCGAGCTGCCGCTCCACGAGCCGCCATGCGTCCTGTGCGGTCGCGAGATCGGATGCGAGGATCGTCTGTCGCAGCTGCTTCTTCCGCTCATCGTCCCAAAGGCCTTCGAGTTTGGTTTCGGCCTCGCCACAGAAGGTTGGCATGTCGCCGACGCGATAGGCCAACCAGCTGCTGATCGCGAGCACGGATACTCCGAGAGCCGTGGCGAGAAGGCGTAGGCGGAGGCCTCTCGGATCATTGCGCAGCGCGGTGAGCAGGCCGACCATATCTTCGAAGCGGTCGGCTGGATCGTTGGCCAGACCCCGGAGGATTGGTTGTCGGACCCACGCAGGCACGTCGGATGCAGCCGGCGGAGAGAGAACCTCCTGCCGCATAGGGTCGTCGTCGGAGAAGGGGGACTGCCCGTACAAAGCCTCGTAGAGCGCGACACAGTAGGAGAACTGATCCGAGCGATCGTCCAACTGATCGCCTCGAAGCTGCTCCGGCGACATGTAGGTCGGAGTGCCACCGGTTCCGTGCGTGGCCACCGAGGCCGCCACCACTTCGGAAGGTGCCGGGCCGTCCGACATCCGGCTGTTCGCGCTCGTCTTCCCGAACTCGACTACCTGTCGTGCCAGACCGAAGTCCACGAGGCGTACTCGACCATCGTCACCCAGCATCACGTTAGCCGGCTTGAAATCCCGATGCACGAGGCCCGCTTCGTGGGTCGCTCGGAGCCCCTCTCCGGCAGCCAAGAAGTAGGAGAGGATCTGGCGCCAGGGCAGATCCTCTTCTACCAGGACCCTGGCCAGGTCTCGGCCTTCAATGCGCTCCATGGCGAGGAAGAACAGATCGCCGAGGGTGCCGGCATCGTACACCTCTACCAGACAGGGATGAGACAGGCGCGCGGCCGATCTGGCTTCGCGGACCAGACGGGCTCTGGCGGATTCGGATCTTTGAAGGTCGGCTCGTACGATCTTGAGCGCGACGGTGCGATCCAGCTCCGGATCGAACGCTGAGTAGACAGACCCCATACCGCCTTGGCCGAGTGGCTCCAAGACGAGATAGCGGCCTATCGTGACACCCCGGCCCAGTGCGTCGCCGGACAAGGAAGTCGTAGGCCGCATGGCTGGGACGCCGCGTTTCGCTTCCCCTGGCTCGAGCGTCTCTGTGATGTCGAAGCTCATGCGACATCCTCGGCGGCGGACTTGAGGCCCGGTTTTCTATCCACCGGGCTGAGTCCGTAGCGTGCAAGTCGCCGGTAGAGCGCAGTGCGAGTGATGCCCAGAAGTTCTGCGGCTTGGGTCTGGTTTGCGTCGCACTGATCCATGGCCTGAACGACGGCCCGGCGCTCCAATTCGCCCAGATGAAGCGTCGGCAGGACACTCCCGCGAGCGTACTCATGGTCGTGCTCGAGAGCGTCGTCCACCAGGCCGACATCTATGATCTGGGCGTCTTCAGCGAGACACACGAGGCGGTGGACCGTGTTCTCGAGCTGCCGGACGTTGCCGGGCCACGGGTACCGGATCAGAAGCTCGAGTGCGCCGAGGCTGAGCCCTCGAACGGCGGAGTTCGAGGCGGCACTAGCCTGTCGGAGGAAGGTCTCCACCAGCGCTGGGATGTCTCTCCGACGTTCGGCAAGCGCAGGTATGTGGAGAGTACATCCTGCCAGGCGGTAGTACAGATCGCGGCGGAAAGACCCGTCGTCGAGACGGTCCTGAAGCTGGATGTTGGTCGCGGAGACGACACGTACGTCGATCTTTCGTGCCGAGCCACCTAAGGGAGTGACCTCTTGCTCCTGGAGAGCTCGCAGCAGCTTGGCTTGAAGATCTGCCGACATGTCGCCGATCTCGTCGAGAAAGAGTGTGCCACCTTCGGCGGCCGTGAACTGACCTTCGCGTTCAGCGACCCCGGTGGCGACTCCCTTGCAGATGCCGAAGAGTTCCGATTCCAAGAGATCGGCGGGGATCGCCGCGCAATTGACCGCGACGAAAGGGCCCCGGCATCGATTCGACGAAAGGTGAACGACTCGGGCAATACCCTCTTTACCGACACCTGTCGCTCCGACAACGAGAACCGGAAGATCGGAAGGAGCCACGGCAGCCAATTGCCGATACAGGCGCACCATGGGGGCCGAGCCGCACCGGACGTAGCCGTCGGGAAGGTGGACCTCGGCTCGTTGCCGCGGCTCGGTTGAAGGTGTCTGCGGCCCGAACCGTGCGGCCAGGTCCAGCACCACGGACCAAAACGACTTGGAAAGCGTCGAACTCGGTCCTCCCCAGACCGCCACGGCGAGTCCGCGTGCGGCCGCTGGACCGAGACTCGGCCTCCACGCCACCTGGAGTGATTCCCCAGTCTCGCACAGCGTGTGCAGATGATCGCGCTCATCTCCGGCCTCGAGGCTGGCGAGCAGCTTCATCAGGCGCTCAGGCGGTGAGCCGCTGCAGGAAACGATCGAAGCCTCGCTGCCGGGGCCCAATTCGACAAGGGCGACACCCTCGGCACCCAGCATGGTGGCCAACTCGGAACAGCTTGTCGCCAAGCTTCCGTCTCGGCGGCTAGGTAGAGCTCCCACGAATGCCTGAAGCGTAGGACAGCCTGCCTGGGAATTCTCTTCTTCCGCGCGTAGGTGGGGCGTTTCGTTGCTGGCCGAAGGCAGGCGGCCGGAGTCGTGCCCGGCGGAGTCGCTACACGTACCTATCCGCGGGTCGAGATGGATGGCCAGCCCCTCGTCGGTCGGCAGGATTCGAAGTTCCAGACGAACCGGTCCGAAGCGGAGGATGTCTCCAGCCTGCAACACGGAGCTGTCGATCCTCCGCTCGCCGACGAAGGTCCCATTCTTGCTGCCGAGATCCTCCACTGAGACCCGATCAGGCTCAATGATCAAGAGCGCATGACGCTTCGAGACCCCGCGAGCCGCCAGGACGATGCCCCGCCCAGGGCGGCTGCCGATTCGGTTGATACCTCGTCCTAGCCAATAGGTGCGAGTTGTCCCGTCGATCTCCCCACAGAGTACATACTGCTCTTCACTCGGGTTCTTCATTCCATTCCCGTTCCGAGGGCCAGAAGATTCGAAGACTTTGCAACCACGGCTACCTCGCGAAGCTCGAGACCTTCAAGTGCTACGCGCGTCGAAGAGCGCGAGAGAAGATCTCGGTGCTCTCGTCGGATTGAGTCGGCATGGAAAGACCATGCCTTTCGCCACACCATCTTCTGCCAGACCGCCGTTCGACGGACCGGCTGTAGATCCGATGATTCCGGATCAGAGCAGGAAAAGCCAGAGCAATCTCGAGCCTCTCGTGGTGGTCGAGGTCGTCAGCGATTTGCCCATCACCCGGCCACGCCGAGCCAGAGCAAAGGCTCGCTTCGCCGATCTATGGGCCCGGATCGGGCGGAGACTCAACCTGCGCCGAGTTGTCGTCTAGCTGTGGCCGACCTCGCTGCCAAGGCAGCCTGAGCCACAACCCGTGGCGCTTGCGACACGGGCGACCGGATCAAAGCGACTCGCCAAACGCGATCTGTGACCCAATCTTGACCCAAGTTTTCCCGCAGCCACGTGCCGCAATAGAAGCCAACTTTTGTGGTCAAAGGAGGTGATGCATCTGGTGCGCGGTGCCGACTTCCACAGCGAAAACCTGATCGCCTGCGGCGAGCATCCGATCTTGGTGGACAACGAGGCGCTGTTCCATCAGACCCTTCCCGGCAACGAGGTGCCGAAGACGGCGCGCGAAGAGGGGCTGGCCTGGCTGAGCTCGTCGATCGCGCGGCAGGCGCTTCTGCCCTTCATCTACCGCCTGAGCAGTTCCGGAGAAGGAGTCGACGGCAGCGCGCTCGGGGGCGCGGGCGGCCAGGTGGCGCGCGGCACGGTGCGTCGCTGGTCGGAGGCGGGCACCGATGAGATGCGCGTGGTCGAGGCCGACCTGGTGACCCGGGAATCGAAGAACCGGCCGACGCTCCAGGGCAAGAGCGTCGACACCTCGGCGTATATCTCCGTCGTCGCTGGTTTTCGCGAGACCTACGATCTGCTTGGCGCCCACAAGGATGTTCTGCGGGCACGTCTCGAAGCCTTCGCTGGCACCACGGTGCGCTACCTGCTGCGGCCAACCCGTATCTACACGGTCTTCCTCCGCGAAGGTCGTCATCCGAACGACCTGCGCGACGGCCTCCAGCGCGACCAGCTCCTCGATCGTCTGTGGGCCTTCGCCGGGCTTCGTCCAGCGCTGGCCGGAGCTGTGCCCTACGAGCACCAGGACCTGCTTCGTGGCGACATTCCGTTCTTTCTCTGCCGCCCAGAGAGCCGCGACCTCTTCTCGAGCAGCGGCGAGCGGATCGAGGACTTCTTCCCTCGAAAGAGCCTCGACGAATCCTTGTCGATGCTCGACAGCCTTTCGGACAACGATCGCGAGCGGCAGGTTCTGCTCATCCGGATCAGCCTGTCGGAAGCGGGCGCCCGAGCCGCCCGGTCCGCAACGGACAGCTCTACAGCTGCCAGCTCCATGGCTGCCGGATCCACAGCGGAACGGCCCACAGCGGAACGGCCCACAGCGGAACGGAACACTGTGGACCGGACCACAGCGGAACGGCCCACAGCGGTGCCGACGCGAACCGAGCCAGATTTCGAGTGCAGATCGACTCTCGACGACGAACTCCTGGCCGCGGCGGTGCGGGTCGGCGAGGCGCTGAATCGTCGCGCGGTGCACGGCACCCACGGCGTTTCCTGGGTCAGCATCGACCCCCTCGCCAACGACCGGCCCGGCGAGTCGAACCTGCGCGATCTGGCGATTGCCTCGAGCGACCTCTACCACGGCGGGGCCGGCGTCGCGCTGTTCCTGGCGCATCTCGGCTCCGTCACCGGCGACGCCTCTTTCACCGACCTGGCGCGCGAGTCCTTGCGCACTGTTCGGGAGGCGCAGGCCGCCCGCGGCGCTGCCGCGAACCGTGCGCTCGGCCCCTTCGTCGGCCGGCTGTCCTATTCGTATGCCTACCAGCACGTGGCGGCGCTGTGGTCGGAGTCGTCGTGGCTCGACCTCGCGCTGTCCGACCTGCCGCAGATCGAAGAGGCGATCGATGACGACGGCGAGCTCGATGTCCTGTCGGGCAGTGCGGGTTGCCTCGTGGCCCTGTTGCGTCTCCATGAGGCGACCGGAGAGCCCGAGCCGCTTCGGCTGGCCCGCGCCTGCGGCGACCACCTGCTGGCGAAGGCGCAGCCCACAGGAGCCGGGATTGCCTGGGTCGGCAGCGCCTTTCCGCGAGCGGTGGCGGGCTTCGCCCACGGCGCCGCCGGCTATGCCCGGGCGCTCTTCGAGTTGGCGGCCGCCACCGACGACGCAAGGTACCGCCAAGCGGCCGAGGCTGCGATCGCCTTCGAGCGCGGTCTGCTGGCGTCGGAAGAAGGCGACGATTTCCTCACCAGACTGCTTGCATGCCGAGGGGCGTTGCGGAGTTCTCGGCATATCTAGACCGTGCGTGATTGTCGCTCACGAAGCCTGTCACGCAGCCCTGGGATGCCATTATGCCGGATTCGCCTCGCCTTCGCTTGTCCTCACGAACGAGGGGCAGGGCAACTTCGGCCGCAATTCGCTGTTCTGGTACGAGAAGGGGCACCTGACATTGCTGGAGTCCGACCAGCTCCCTTGGTACGGAACCGGATTCGGCTGGACGGCGTTGGGCTACGCACTCGGTTTCGGCATCCACCCCTCCGTCGCCGGGACGGTCATGGGGATGGCAGGATATGCCCGACCCACCGAAGAGTTCCGTGACGCATACCTGAGGCTACCCGACGAGTTGGCACAGATGAGCCGTTCGCGCAAGGACGAGATCCTAAGCGACTTCATGGGCTCGCTGGGGACAGACGACAGTTTCGAACGGCGGGCCGGCCTGGCAGCAACGCTGCAAAGCTTGTTCACCGCAAGCGTGTGCGACTATCTGCGACGGCAGGTCCGCGAGAGGCGTGGCGTGAAACAGGTCGTCCTGAGCGGCGGGTGTGCCCTGAACGTCGTGTGCAACAGCGCCGCGCGGGAGGCCCTACCAATGGAGTTGGCAATCCCACCCGCACCCAACGACGCTGGCATCGCCCTCGGGGCAGCGATTTACGCCCAGCAGATGCTGATGGGGACGACGCCAGAGACCTTCTGGGTCTACTCGAACGGCAGCGCCGACTCCGAGACCGAGGCCGCGGCGACTCTCGAATCGCACGGCCTGGAGCCGTATCCCGTGGATCTCGAGGTGATCGCCGAAGCCCTCGCCGTCGGCCGCGTGGTGGGCTGGATGGCGGGCCGTTCCGAGATCGGGCCCCGGGCCCTGGGCACCGCTCGCTGCTGGGTCATCCCGCGCTGCCGGGGCTCAGGCGGCGACTCAGCGAAGAGATCAAGCGGCGGGAGTGGTTCCGACCGTTGGCGCCGATCATGCGGCGGGAGCGATTCGAGAAGTCGTTCCCCGGCCAACCGGCGTCTCCCCACATGCTCTACTCCTACGACGCTGGCCACGTCGAACTGCCGGAGGCTACGCACGTCGACGGCACCGCCCGAATCCAGACTCTAGAACGGGCCGACCAAACCGATCTATACGACCTCTTGGAGCTCTTCGAAGCCCAGACCGGTGTTCCGGGGTTGATCAACACGTCTCTCAACTGCCGCGGACGGCCAATCGTGCAGACGACACGTCACTGCCTGGATGACTTCCCCAACGGCGAGTTGGACCTGATCGTCTCTTCCGGTGTGATGGCACGGCTGTATCGAGACTGAGCGCTCCAAAACCAGTCATTCGGCGCATGTTGCAGCATCGATCTGGTGGATCGCTGGGGGCCGAGGGCCGCTCTGGTCAGGATAGGCACCCCAGAGAAATAGGGTATGATCCCTCGCATTGGGAAGACCAGTTTCATGGATCATCGGCGGTACGGGACACGATGGAATGCGGGATGGGGTGCGGGCTTTTCGCTCAAGCGGCGTCGTGCCATACGGGCTCTCGTCAGAAGCCCTGGGCTTGCAGTCGTCGGCGTCGTGACCTTGGGGTTGGGAATCGCTGGAACAGTAACCCTGTTCAGTTTCGTCAAAGGGGTCTATCTGGAGCCGTTGCCGTACTCCAATCCGCAGCAACTCATGGCGGTCTACAGCATCGAACGCGAATCCGAATCGCGTCGCGACGGGTTGTCGTTTCCGGACCTTCAGGACGTCGCCTCTGAAGCATCGCTGCTCGCCGGTGTCGCCGCGTATCGCAGCCAAGAGATGATTCTCTCGCGAGGAGATCGCCCGCTACGAATCCATGTCACTCAAACGACGACCAACGCGTTGGACCTGCTGGGCATTCAGCTGCAGCGTGGACGAGGCTTTGCGGCTCAAGACGGGGAGGCTGGCGCAGCTCCGGTAGCGCTGATCTCACAAGCCTTGTACGAGGGGCGTGGCGGCGGCGACGTTCTCAGCGAGAGTCTCTACCTCGACGGGACTGCCTTCACGGTGGTGGGAGTCTTGCCGCGCGGATTTGCATTCTTGCGGACCCAACCCGATGTCTTGATCCCATTCAACATCCGGGAGCACGCCCGACACTCTGACCGATCGGACCGCTTCCTCGCTGTCTTCGCCAGGCTGAAGTCGGAGATCGAGTTGAACGCGGCGCGTCAAGAGCTGTCGAACTTGGCGGGTCGTCTATCCCAAGCCTATCCCGACACCAACGGCCATTGGGGTCTGGATATAGAGCCTCTACAGCACGTCCTCAGACCGTCCAGGGACGTTCGGGCTGCGATGGCGATCCTCTCGGTGACTCTGGCACTCGTGTTGCTGGTCTCTTGTGCAAACGTCGCCAACCTTCTACTGGCGCGCATCCATCGTCGAGAAGCGGAACTGGCGGTCCGGAGTGCCTTGGGTGCCGGTCTCGGACGCCTGAGTCTGAGTCTATTGCTCGAGAGCACTATTCTGGCTCTTGGTGGAGGCTTGTTGGGTCTAATGCTCGGCACGCTAGGGGTACGCGGCGTCATTGCCTCTATTCCGGTAGGGAACCTCTCGATCTTCGACTTCGATCTCGACCTTAAAGCGGTGGGATTCACCGCCCTGGTGTGCGGTGTGACGGCGATCGGCACCTGTCTGGTGCCGATAGTGCGGGTCGTTTCGATCGACTTGGCCCGAAGCCTGGTCAACTCGAGCGCCGGGGCTGGACGCGGAGGCGGTCGCTGGGGCAAGTCCTTGATTTTGATCGAGGTCGGCGTGACGTTCTTCCTCCTCGTCGTCTCCTCGGTCGTCCTCCAGAGTGTGCAGAAAATGCACCACAAGGAACTCGGTTTCTCTCCCGAGCGCCTGTTGACGTTTCGGGTCGATCCACGACCGGTGCCCTATGCGGGGATGACGGAGGTTCAGAACTTCTACGAATCCCTGGTGAGGGACCTCGTGGATCTGCCGGCGGTCGAGGCGGCGGGAACTGTCAACGACCTCACTCTCACCGGTGCGGATAGCCGTGGACGGGTGCTTCCCGAGGGGCACGAAGATACGACCGGCGTCTCGATCAGCGTGCGGACCATTTCGCCTGGCTTCTTCTCGGCGCTGTCGGTGCCGATCGTAGCGGGGCGAGGGTTGAAGGAGTCGGATGATCGATCCGCTTCTCCGGTCGTCGTCGTCAACCGGGCTTGGGTGAACCGGTGGAAACCAGACGGACCGGTGGTCGGGACACGGCTCGAGGTGCTCGACCAGCGACCACGCGAGATCGTAGGCGTGGTCGAAGACTTCTACGAGGTCCGTCTCGACCGGCCGATCGAACCGGTGGTCTACCTGCCGGAAGAACAGAATCCCAGCCGGCGTCGGGGGCTGATTCTTCGAACCGTTGGAGAGCCCACAGATCAGCTGGCTTCGGTTTTGGAAAAGCTGCGACAGATCGATCCGGAGCAGTCAGTCTACGCGCCGCGGCCGATGGCAGAGCTGGTAGAACGTCAGGCGTGGGTTTTCAAGACCACGACAAAGATGTTGACGGTGCTCACCGGCCTCGGTCTGCTGATGAGCATGGCGGGTATCTTCAGCGTGACCACGGCGACCGTCGCACAGCGGATCGCCGAAGTGGGCATCAGGATGGCGGTCGGGGCCTCGCGGCGGTCCATCCTCTTCCTGATCCTCAAGGAGTGCGTGAAGTTGAGTTCGATCGGAGTCCTGCTGGCGGCGCCGCTGGCCTACGCTGCGACCCGACTCCTGTCCGGTGTCCTGTACGGCGTCGAGGCAGCCGGCCTGCCGGCCATAGTTTTGCTCGCAGCGCTGGTTACGGCGACCACTCTGGCGGCCACGTTGGCGCCGGCGTGGCGGGCCGCGAACGTTCACCCGATGGCGGCAGTGCGGATCGACTAGGCCTCGATCCGCCGCCCGTTGACAAGGAATCTCTCTTGGAGCACGGCCTCATTCCTATTATCGCTATGCGCAACTGGGGGGAACTCGGAAACCTTCTCGCGGCCAAGACTCTGGCACGCTGTCTTGCTCGGCACTCCGAATTCCAGCCAGAGGTCCACGAGGCGGAAAACTTCTTCCCGAGGTTCCTGGAGTTTGGCGAGGAGATCCGGAGAATCATCAAATCTCCGGAGACGGTCGACACGCGCCGACACGGCTACTTGTCGCTGATGGACGAGGTAGGACAGCTTTTCTACCCCGGATTCGAAGATGACGAGCGAGTCGCGGAACCGCTGGCGCGAGAACTCGACTCGTTGGTGGATTTTCTTCGCCAGGCTCGGCCGTCGACGATCATCGGCACGAAGGAAGTGATTTCCCGGCTGCTGATGGCGGCGGCCCGACAGGCCGAACTCCCGGTCCAAGTCGTCAACTACATCACCAACGAAGGGCTACTGAGGTTGCAGGTTCACCGTTCGAGATCCTTGGAGCACCACCTCGTGGCGTTCGAGAGCGGCCGTCGTTATCTGATCAATGATCATGACTACCTGCCGCACCAGGTCCACGCGGTCGGCCGGCTGATCACTCCTGCGGACGAGGCGAGCATTGTCGAGAATCCCGATCAGAGCGGAGGCACGATCGCCAAATTGGGATCGACTGATTTCCGTGTTCTGATCTTCTCCAACCGGGGAGGCTCCGCCTACCTGGAGCCGTTGAGGCTGATCGGATCGAGAAACCGGGACGTCAGTGTGCTGTTCATCGGCTACAACGACCGACAACTCGTCAACGAGGCCAAGGAGCTCCAGCAGCACCTGGGGATCGAGGACATGCAGGTCGTGGAACATCTCGGACACGGCGAGTATGTCCAGTCCGTCCGGTGGTTGAGCGAAGCGAAGTACCCTGTCCTGGTCTCCAAGACGGGGCCCAACACAATGCTGGAGGCGGCCTACTTCGGTGTGCCTCAGCTGCTGCTGAAGTCTGGTCTCCCGGCGGAAGATTGGGTCGGTCGGTTTGTCGAAGAGCATGGTTTCGGCCTTGGATTCGAAGACATGTCGGCTCTGGCCGTGGCCTTCTCGAAGTGGCTGGACGATCCCGGGGAGATCGTCCGGCATCGCCACAGCGCCCGACAGTTTGCCGAGGGCCTGCTAGATCCGAGCTAGGGCGTGTTAACACAAATAAGTCTGATCTAGTATGCTCGGGGCATGGAGTTGACCCAAGACCAGTACGAACACATCGCCGA
>JALCBJ010000101.1:24522-24693 GCA_028066595.1 Thermoanaerobaculia bacterium | reverse complement strand
AGTCCTGAGCGCTCCAGTCTCGATCCCGGCTGGTTATCCGCAACGCACTCCTAGACGGGCGCCGAAGGGCATCCTGGCGGTCCGACACGAATCGTAGCCTCTGAATACCTGAAACCCGGAAGCCGGCGGGACGCCGGCGGTCCCAGCAGGTATCGCTCTCAGCTACGAGCC
>JALCBJ010000101.1:0-24422 GCA_028066595.1 Thermoanaerobaculia bacterium | reverse complement strand
CTTCAGGCATCGCTCTCAGCTACGAGCCCTTCAGGCATCGCTCTCAGCTACGAGCCCTTCAGGCATCGCTCTCAGCTACGAGCTCTTCAGGCATCGGAACCGGCATCTGCTGCCCTGGTATTGCTTCTATGAAGCGCCGACGGCGTGGTGACCTCTCGCCGACCTGAAACGGCACCCGCTGGGACCGCAGGCGTCTCGCCTGCTGCCTTGGCGACGTCGCCGCCTCACGCGATTGACTTCGACACGTCTGCGGACTACGATCCCAGCGGCTCCGGACGGCCCCCCACGAATGGCCGGAGCATCCGTACTCCCATCCGCCGAGGCCACCTCTTGCCGAATCGATCCGATACGTCCGCGCGCTTCCGAGTGAAGCGCAAAGTGCTCGACGCGCGCGGTGTGGGGCGTGTTCTTCGGCGTATGGCTGGCCAGTTGGTGGAACGCTACGGCGACGACGAGCTGGCGTCCCTGACGTTACTCGGCATCCGCACGCGCGGTCTGCCATTGGCAGAGCGCCTCGCGGTGCACGTCAAAGAGATGGAGGATGTCGACGTGCCGCTGGGTGCGCTCGACATCACGTTCTATCGAGACGACCTGTCGGTGATCGGGCCGCAGCCGGTGGTCAAAGGAACGAAGCTGCCAGGGTCCATCGAGGACCGGATCGTCGTGTTGTGCGACGACGTTCTCTACACCGGACGCACGGTGCGTGCCGCGCTCGACGAGCTGGCCGACTACGGCCGCGCCCGCGCGGTGGTACTTGCCGTCTTGGTAGACCGTGGTCTGCGGGAGCTGCCGATCCAGGCCGACATCGTCGGCAAAGTTTTGACCACAGACCGCTCGGAGCACGTTGAGGTCGGATTCACCAGTGTCGATGGTGCCGACTACGTGAAGCTACTCGAGCGCCGAGCATCGAAGACCGAAAACTGATCCGTCACAGGCAGATTCTTCAGGAGCGGGACATGGCGAATCCAGAGACCTCCGAAACCGTCGCCTGGTCCCGTTCCCATCTCCTCGGGATCGCGGATCTGGAGCCGGCGGAGATCGAGCTGCTGCTCGACACCGCGGAGAGCTTCGAGGAAGTGGCACGGCGGCCGATCAAGAAAGTACCGACGCTGCGCGGTCGGACAGTGCTCAATCTCTTTTTCGAGGCGTCCACACGAACACGCTCCAGCTTCGAATTGGCCGAGAAGAGGCTGTCAGCGGACTCGTTGAACTTCTCGGGCTCCGGATCGGCGCTTTCCAAGGGCGAGACCCTGATCGACACAGCCCGGAATCTCGAAGCCATGTCGCCGGATCTCGTCGTGGTCCGTCACCAGCATCCGGGCGTACCTCACCTGTTGGCCGAACGCATCGACGCGGGCATCATCAACGCCGGCGATGGCGCCCACGAACATCCGACCCAAGCTCTGTTGGACGCCTACACCATTCGCAGCCACAAGAAGACCCTCAAGGGCCTGACCGTCGCGATCGTCGGCGACATCGAACACAGCCGCGTCGTCCGATCCAACATTCATCTGCTCACCAAGATGGGCTCGACGGTGCGCGTTGCCGGGCCACGGACTCTGGTGCCTGTGCATATGGATGCGATGCCCGTAGAGGTGCATCACGAAGTGGAGAGTGCCGTCGAGGATGCCGACGTGGTCATGATGCTCCGTGTGCAGCTCGAGCGCCACAAGCGGGCGCTCTTTCCTTCCGTCCGCGAGTACTTCCGACTTTTCGGACTCACCGAGGAACGGCTCTCGCGCGCGAAGGACGACGTGATCGTCATGCATCCGGGTCCGATGAACCGCGGCGTCGAGATCGACTCCGCGGTGGCCGATGGTCCCTACTCGGTGATCCTGGAGCAGGTCGCCAACGGGGTCGCCGTACGGATGGCGATTCTCTACCTTCTGATGGCCATGCGCGGAGGTGAAGCGTGATCGACAATGAGCTCTTGCCGTTCGATCATCTGATCCGCGGAGGGCGGGTCGTCGATCCCAGCCAGGACCTCGATGCCGTGCGCGACGTTCTGATCCGCAACGGCAAGATCGGGGCAATCGGCGAGAGCGTCAACGTCTCCGACCTCGAGCTTTCCCCCGATCAGATTACCGACGCCGAGGGCTTGGTCGTGGTGCCGGGGCTCATCGACGGTCGGGTGTATTTTGGTGAGCCGGGTCACGAACACCGCGAGACCATCCAATCCGGCCTCTCCGCTGCTGCGGCGGGCGGATTCACCAGCGTCATCCACTGGGGGTGGACGACGCCGGCGAACGATCACCGGGCCATGACCCAGTCGCTTCTCGCGGCGGCAGAGCAGGCCGGCACGGCGCGGCTGCATCCGGTGGGCTGTTTGAGTCGGGGCGGCTGCGGTGAGGAGCTGGCGGAGCTGGGGGAGCTGGCGGAGGCCGGCTGCGTCGCCTTCGCCGACGGCGGGCGTCCGCAGACCAACGCCGCACTCTTGCGGCGGGCTCTGCTCTACGCCCTACATTTCGGAGTACCTGTGGCGTCGCGCGCGGTCGATCCGCAGTTGGTGGGCGAGGCCGTGGTTCACGAAGGTGCATGGTCGACACGCCTAGGACTGGCCGGTGTGTCGGCGACCGCCGAAGAGGTGGTGGTGGCGCGCGATCTCCTGCTGGTAGCCGAAACCGGTGGTCGCTATCACCTGGCACCGGCTTCCCTCGGGGGTTCGGCTGCCCGAGTGCGGCGAGCCAAGGATGCGGGATTGGCCGTGACCTGCGACGTACCCATCTCTCACCTGTTGTTGACCGACGAAGCGACGTCCAGCTACGGGTTTTCTCCCGCGGTGCGGTTCGAGCCGCCGCTGAGGCCCGAGGAGCATGTGGAGGCGCTTCGCGCCGCTCTGGCAGATGGCACCATCGATTGCATCGTGTCAGACCATCGGCCGCACCACGCCGACGAGAAAGACGTACAGTTCAGTGTCGCACCTCCTGGTGCCGTCGGTCTCGAGATCCTGGTCAGTCTTTGCCTCGATCGGTTGGTGGGCGAGGGCGTTGTCGATCTTGGGCGTCTCGTGGAGCTGCTGTCCACCGGGCCCGCCCGCGTTTTCGGACTGAACGAAGCATCCGGAGCAGGTAGCCTGCGGCCTGGAGGCGTCGCCGACGTGACCCTGTTGGATCTCGATCGTGAGGTCGAGGTCGATGCGAGTGGATTCCGTAGTCTGGGGCGCTCGACTCCGTTCGATGGCTGGAAGCTACGAGGCGCACCCGTCGGCACCTTCGTCGGCGGGCACAAGATCAACCTCGATCGGGACTCTACGCAACCGAGCTCCCAGGGCAGCTGACGATGGCCGACTCCGTCGAGACCGAGCGACTCGTAGAAGTCGCCATAGAAGCAGCACACGCAGGGGCCGCGGTGCTTCGCCGCTTTTTTCGCCACGACGACCTTCAGGTCCACAGCAAGGGCGACCACGATTTCGTCACCAAGGCAGATCACGAGAGCGAAGAGGCCATCCTTGGAGTGATCCGGAGTGCGTTTCCAGACCACCATGCACTGGCGGAAGAGAGCGGCCATAGCGAACCGGTGCAGGAGAGCGACGGTGACGAGTACCAGTGGATCATCGATCCGCTGGACGGTACGTCGAACTTCCTTCAGGGCGTTCCCATGTTCTGCATCTCCATCGCTTGCCGGCGGCGTGGGCAGGTGATGGCGGCGGTGGTCTACGAGCCGATACGCGACGACCTGTTCTCCGCAGGACGGGGTCTGGGCGCACACCACAACGGGCAGGCCATGCGGGTGTCCGAACGGCTGAGCCTGGACGATGCGTTTCTCGCCACCGGCTATCCTTTTCGCGCCAAGGCGACGCTCGACGCCTATCTCGATTGTTTCCGAGCGGTATTTCTGAAGAGTCGTGGAATACGTCGGGTCGGTGCTGCGGCACTAGACCTCGCCTACACCGCTGCGGGCATCTTCGACGGTTTCTTCGAGTTCCGCCTGTCGCCTTGGGATATCGCTGCCGGCGCCTTGCTCGTCGAGGAGGCGGGCGGCAAGGTCACCGATCTGGATGGCATGGAAAGGTACCTGTCGAGCGGCAACGTCCTGGCCGGACCACCCGGAGTTCACACCGGCCTACTCGAGGTCGTAGGTGGCCGGGTTTCGGAAGATCTCGTCGCGGAGCTGGAGGAGTAGCCCGGCAGCGAGCAGCAGTCAGGACGGTTCGGCGGCGAGGATCTGCCGTCGGGAACTATTCGCGGCGGCAACCGAGGAGCGGGCAACTCCATCGGGCGAATGCTGTGGCCGCTGGGAGAGGGGGGCCTGGCCCGATTCGACCCGGTCGCGGAACGAGCGCACGATGCGGTTCAGCTCAGGACCTTCGATGAGGAAGCCGTCGTGACCATGGATCGAGTCGAGCCGCACCAGCTCGGCCGCGGGTAGGGAACCGGCCAGCTCTTCCTGCTCGGCGGGTGGATAGAGGACATCGCTGTTCACCGACACCACCAGTGCCGGTCCGCGAAAATCTCTGAGTGCCTCAAGCACACCGCCCCGTCCGCGTCCGACGTCGTGACTATCCATGGTCCTCGTCAGCGTGACGTAGCTCGCCGCGTCGAAGCGATCCACGAACGCTTCTCCGTGGTGCTCGAGCCAGGCCTCCACTGCGAAACGGCTCGGGGTCGCCGGATCCGGTCGGCGATCGAAGCGGCTGCCGAGACCGAGGGGGCTGCGATAGCTGCACATGGCGATGGCGCGAGCCGCCGCGAGCCCGGCGCGGGGTGGCTGCTCCGGATCGGCCGCGATCGCACGGCGCTGTGCCTCGGACAGGGCGATGCACCATGGAGAGTGTCGGGTTGACGACGCGATGGGGACGAGGCTCCGCACGCGCTCCGGAAACGTCGCCGCCCATTCGAGAGCCTGCAGGCCGCCGAGCGACCCGCCGATCACCATGCGCAAGGTTGCGATGCCCAGGTGATCGAGAAGGACTGCCTGGGCACGGACCACGTCGCGGACCGTGATGTCCGGAAAGGGGCCGTCGCTCGAGGCGTAGCTCGAAGGGCCGGTGGAGCCGTAGCAGCCGCCCAGGACATTGCTGCACACCACGAAGTCGCGCTCGGGATCGAGTGCTAGTCCCGGACCCAGGAGGTCCGGCCACCAGCGGTCGACATCGGCCGAGCCCGTCAGAGCGTGGCAGACGAGAACCGCGTTGTCGCCTCCTGGGGCCAACCGGCCCCAGGTTCGGTAGGCGAGCCGGACCTCCCGCAGGATCTCGCCCGACTCCAGCTCCACCTCGCCGAGGACGAGGCTACGGGTGTCGGGCGAGATCCAATGGGCAAACTCGAGGGTCATGCCGCCTTGGCCTGCGTCTTCCGGGCTCGGGTCGATGCTTCGAAGGCACGATCGAAGTCGGCCTTGATGTCGTCGATGTGCTCGATGCCGACCGAGACCCGGATCAGATCGTCGGTAACGCCCGTAGATAGTTGCTCCTCCGCGTTGAGCTGCTGGTGGGTCGTGCTGGCCGGATGGATGACCAGCGTCTTGGCGTCTCCGACGTTGGCGAGGTGACTCGCCAACGTCACCGAATCGATGAAGTCCTTGCCTGCCTGACGACCACCGCGAATACCGAAGGTGAGGACGGAACCGAAGCCGTTGCGGAGGTATTTTTTGGCCCGCTCGTGATGAGGATGCTCTTCCAAGCCGAGATAGCGAACCCAGACGACTTCGGGGCGTGAGGACAGCCACCCTGCCAGCTCGAGAGCATTGTCGGCGTGGCGTTGCACCCGCAGGGACAGGGTTTCGAGGCCCTGGAGGAAGAGAAAGGAGTTGAAGGGCGAGAGCGCCGGGCCGAAGTCGCGCAGTCCTTCCACCCGGGCGCGGATGGCGAACGCGATGTTGCCGAAGTCCGAGTCTTTGCCGAACGCTTGCCAGAAGCTCAAGCCGTGGTAGCCGGGCGCCGGCTCGGTGAAGACTGGGAACTTCCCGTTGCCCCAATCGAATCGGCCCGAATCGACTACGACACCGCCGATGGACGTGCCGTGACCGCCGATCCACTTGGTGGCCGAAGCCACCACGATGTCGGCTCCCCAGTCAATGGGGCGCGCCAGGTAGCCCGCCGCCCCGAAGGTGTTGTCGACGATGAGCGGGATGTCGTGCCGATGAGCGAGCTCCGCGAGAGCTTCGAAATCCGGTACGTTGAAGCCCGGGTTGCCCAGAGTCTCCACATAGAGAGCCTTGGTGTGTTCGTCGATGGCTTCGGCGAACGCATCCACACGATCGCCGTCGACGAATTTGACATCGATACCGAAGCGGGGGAGCGCCACCTTGAATTGGTTGAAGGTACCGCCGTACAAGTAGCTGGTCGAAACGATGTTGTCGCCAGCCTCCGCGATGGTGGCGATGGCCAGGAACTGTGCCGCCTGGCCACTGCCGGTCGCCACCGCCGCAACGCCACCTTCGAGCGCCGCGATGCGCTTCTCGAAGACGTCGGTCGTGGGGTTCATGATGCGGGTGTAGATGTTTCCGAACTCCTCGAGTCCGAAGAGACGAGCACCGTGATCCGCATCGTCGAAGGTGTAGGAAGTCGTCTGATAGATCGGTACGGCCCGGGCGTTGGTTCCCGGTGCGGGTTCCTGTCCAGCGTGGATCTGGAGAGTCTCGTAGCGTAGGTTCGTGTTATCGAGGGTCATGTCGGTTCCTTTTGAGCTCTGGGTACGTGTTGTTCGAAGTCGTCAGGCGGTGATCGAAGCAGGCGACGATTTGTCGCCGGTGAGACGGGTGCGCGGGGAGCCCGCGCGAAACGTGCGGAGGTAGAAGTCCCCAAGGCTTTCGCCGGCCACGCGCTCAGCTGCCCAGCGGGCAAAGAGTGGTGCGAGGGACGCAGCGATCTCGTGCTGTGGCACCTTGACGGCCCACAGATCCGCGAGGCGGCCTCGGGCGAGGCCGCCCCCGACGTAGAGGTCGTAGACGCCCAATCCGCTGCCGACGATCCCCAGGTCGGCGGTGTAGGGCCGGGCGCAGCCGTTGGGGCAGCCGGTCATGCGGACGGCCAGCTCCCCTCCTTCCAACCCGTGACGCGACAATTCGGCTTCCAGGTCGCGTACGATGTCGGGCATCACGCGCTCCGATTCGGTCAACGCCAGGCCACATGTCGGCAGGGCAGGGCAAGCTACCGCGTTCCGGCGAACTTGCGACAGCTCACCGGGCAAGGCGATGCCGTGGGCCGAGAGGATCTGTTCCAAGGCATCGACGTCGGCGTCGCTCAGATCGCCGAAGAGGATGTTCTGATCCGGCGTGAGGAGCACCCGGGGCCGCAGGGCGAGGACGGCACGGCGGAGAGCGGTTCGCAGGCGGATGCGCGGAGTGTCGGCGATGCGACCCTCGGCAACGAAGACACCGTAGAACGATCGCCCGTCGCCCTGATCGTGCCGCCCTAGAAGGTCGGGGTGGGGTAGACAGTCCAGATCGCGGGGTGGACTCAGCTCGAAGTCGAGTTGCTCCTGCACCGTGCGAAGGAAACGGTCTAGACCCCATTCGTCGATCAGGTATTTCAACCGCGCGTGACGGCGGTCGCTACGATTGCCGTGGTCGCGGAACACAGCCGCGATCGCTCGTACGGCAGCAACGACCTGGTGTCGTCGGACGGTCCCGAGAGGCGTCCCGATACGAGCATAGGTGTCGGCCTTGCGATGGGTCATGCCGAGGCCGCCTCCTACGAGGATCTGTACCGCTTCGACACCTTCGCTGCCACTAGTCGAGGATTCGGGGATCAAGACGATCCCGATGTCCTGCGCATGGACGTCGACGGTGTCGTCGCCGAGCTCGCCGGCGATGGCGATGGCCGTTTTCAGCTTGCGAGGAAGGTAGCCGTCACCGTAGAACGGCTCCTGCTCGTGGGAAGCGGCCTGTGGCTCGGGATCGCCGGTGTCGTAGCGTTCGCCATCCAGCCAGATCTGGTGATAGGCACCCGTGCGAGGGCAAAGATCGGTGGCGATCTCCGCCGCCAGGACCCTGGCGTCCGAGTAGATCTCGCGCTTCCACGGTGCGGCCGGGGCCATCACGTTGCGTTCCACGTCGCCGCAGGCGGCGAATGTGCTGAGAAGTGCGCGGTTCATGGCAGCGACGGCAGGCTTCAGGTCGCCGAGGAGAACGCCATGGAGCTGAACGCCCTGGCGCGTCGTCAGACGCAACGAGGCGTCGGAGTGACGCCCCGCGATGTGATCGAGTGCCAGGTACTGGTCCGGCGTCAGCTCGCCGCCCGGGATCTTGGCGCGTACCATGAACCAATGCTCCTTGGCGTCACCGGTGAGGCGGCGAATCCGCCGAGCATCGCGGTCGTCTTGCTGGTAGATGCCGTGGAACTTCAGGATCTGCACGTCCTCGTCGCCGAACGGACCGTCGCCGGCGTCGAGCGTTTCGACCACGGTGCCGCGGAGCGCACGGCTCGTGGTCTTGGCGCGTTCCACCTTGCTCGGCTTGGCCGCGGGCGGTTCGGATCGGGGCGGACCGGGAGGCGATTCTTCGAGCCGTGTCGTAGAGATAGTCATGTCGCTGTTGCTCTCAGTACGTGGTGAGAAGGTGCGGTGAAGAGATCGTCGCGAGACGTCAGAACCGTGGGCTGCAGATCGGCACCGAGAGCAAAGCGCAGAGCGACGACCTCGCCCACGACGACGGTCGCTGGCGAACGGATGCCGGCCTCGGCAGCGTGCTGCGGCAGGTGCAGCAAGGGTGCGACGAGCGTGCGAGATCCCGCGAGGGTGGCGCGCTCGACCATTGCTGCGGGGGTATCGGGGTCTTTGCCGTCCGCCAGACAACGGGCGACGAACGAATCGAGACGCCGAACCGCCATGAGTCCCACGACGGTGTCAGCCGTCAAACTTCCAGTCGTCGACCGGAGCTCGGTCAGGTCTTCGTTCTTCGCCTCGTCCATTCGGTGTCCGGTGACGACGGTGAACGACGCGGCGACGCCCCGATGAGTCAGGGGGATACCTGCGGAGGCCGGGCCGGCGACCGCGCTGGTGACGCCTGGAACGACCCGCCAAGGAATGCCGGCCTCGGTGAGCGCCAGCGCCTCCTCGCCTCCGCGTCCGAACACGAAAGGGTCGCCGCCCTTGAGGCGGACCACCTGAAGACCTCGTCGCGCGAGCCGGATCAACAAGCGCTGGGTATCCTCCTGGCTCCTCTTCACGTGACCCGGTGCCTTGCCGCTGTCGAACCGCAACGCTGACGTCGGTGCCTCGTCGAGCAACGCGGGATGCACGAGCCGGTCGTACACGACGGCGTCGGCGCGATGCAGACACCGGAGCCCCTGGACAGTGATCAGGTCGGGGTCCCCGGGGCCCGCTCCCACGAGGTAGACCACGCCCGTTCGATCCCGGGCGGAGCCGTGAGAGACGACCGAGATCGGCTGAGCACTCGAATCCGCGTTGCCACTGCCCGGCAGTAGCATCACGCAGTCTCCCGCAGCTCTTCGGCGTCGAACGAGCCCAGGTCGACGCCTGTGATCTGGGCGATCTGCGCCAGCGCGGCAGACTCGTCTCCGGCTGCCAGCAGGTCGAGAACGTCGGAATCGACCAGGCGATACCAGACGTCTCGGCGGGGTTCGAATCCCGGAATTCGTGCCGCGAGGGGTTCTCGGAGTTGCTCCGCGAGCTCGAGGAAGCGCGCGTGTTGCGGGCCGAGGGTTCGTTCCAGGGACTGACGCAAGCGTACCGCCAGCGCGGGTGCCCGGCCGGTCGTCGATACGGCTACCGCCAGGTCACCACGACGAACGACGGACGCCAGGATGAAGCTGCAGCGCGGCGTGTCGTCCACCACGTTGAGCGGCACTTGACGACGTTTCGCCTCGGCCTCGATGCGGTCGAGGTGCAGGGCATCGCGCTCCGCGATGGCGACGAAGGTCTGATGCAGGTCGCCGCGACGAAAGGTCCGCCGCACGTGGGTGAACAACCCGTTGGCTGCATCCCTCCGGAGCTCGGGGACGAGCTCCAGAGCGACCAGTCGGACCACGGCGCCGGCGTCGAGCAGTCCGCGGACTTTTTCCTCGACGAACGTGCCGCCGCCGCCAAAGACGGTGCACGGACGTCCTTCCAGTCGTAGGAATACGGGAAACGTGGGGTGCGAGGCTGACGGAGGAGAGTGGGACATCAAACAGCTTCCCGCAAGTCAGTGTTCGACGCCGGTGTCACCTCGTCAATACGAACGAATCCGTGATCTACCAGTGCCTGCAGCAAGCGCTCGGCGGTGTCCTCTGGTGCCTCGCCAGCTGTGTCGAGGGTGATCTCCGGGTCGATCGGCGCCTCGTAGGGATCGTCGACGCCGGTCAGTCCCGCGAGCTCTCCCGAACGCGCCCGAGCGTAGAGGCCCTTGGTGTCACGACGCTCGCAGACCTCGAGAGACGTAGCCACGTGGACCTCGACGAAGGCGCCAGATGCGAACATAGAGCGCACCTCGTTGCGCACGGAACGGTACGGACTGATGGCCGCGGCGATGACGGCGCCGCCGTGGCGTGCGATCTCTGCCCCCACGAATCCGATGCGGCGGACGTTGATGTCACGGTCTTCTCGGCTGAATCCCAGACCCTTCGAGAGGTGAGTGCGCACCACGTCGCCATCGAGCACAGTGACTCGTCGCCCGAGCTCTTCCAGACGGGCGGTGAGCAGGTCGGCGAGCGTCGATTTGCCGGCGCCCGACAAGCCCGTCAGCCACAGGCAGAAACCCTGGCGATGTCGCGGTGGGTAGGCGCTCTCCAGGATCTCGGCCACTTCCGGTCGGGTGAACCAGGATGGAAGCCGACGTCCGCGGCGCAGATAGTCTTCCCGTACCTGCGTACCGGAGATCCGCTGGGTCGGACGGCCGGGTGGCACCTTCGAAACCTCCTCGTATCGCTCCTCACCCGGCACATAGACCAGCTCGGTGAACGGAACCGCGGCGACGCCGAGCTCGTCGTGATGGCGTTGCACGAGCTCCTGGGCTGCGTAAGGTGAATAGAAAGGCTCACCCCGGCTATCGACTCCCGGGCTGGCGTGATCGCGTCCGACGATCAGGTGATTGGCGCCGAAGTTGCGGCGGATCAGAGCGTGCCAAAGGGCTTCCCTCGGACCCGCGAGCCTCATGGCCAGGGGAAGGAGCGCCAGCACGACTCGGCCCTTCGGGTAGTGACCTACCATCGCGCGATACGTGCGGACGCGAGTGAGCTGATCGACGTCGCCGGGCTTGGTCAGGCCGACGACCGGGTGAAGCAGAAGAGTCCCATCCACTTCGTCGATCGCGCGGCGGGTCAAGGCCTCGTGGACGCGGTGGAGCGGATTGCGAGTCTGGAAGGCAACGACGTCCAGTTGGGGCTTGTCGGGGCTCAGGTCGATCAGCTGACGACGAGTCTGCGACGGCGTCAGCAGAAGATGGCGAAAGTTCCGCCGGCGGGGCAGGTGCAGGACCTCCAGCCGACCCGATACGTTCAAGCGGGGCAAACGCTGCAGCTCGGCCACCAAGGGATGCCGCGGGTCCGTGGTACCGATGGCCTCGGCCGCCTCCCGATCAGGATCCCAGGGATAGATCTCCTCGACGGTAAGGCGAGCGAGCAGATCGTTGTGGGCATCGCGCAGCGCGATCGGTTCGTCGAGACGGAGGTCCGAGTCTTCGGGCACCTGTAGGGTGACCGGAAGCGGGAAGAGGTGGCCGTTGCCAAGTCGCGTCTCGCCGAGCACCGACTCGTAGTCGTCGCGTCCCAGGAACCGGTCGAGGGGCGAAAAGGCTCCCGAGGCCAAGAGCGTCAGGTCGCAGACTGCGCGGTCACTGATCTGGATCGAGGGTAGACGGGCAGACTCGGCCCGGACTCTCTCGCGGTCCGCCTCCGGTACCCAGAGGTCCACCAGACGTCCGCCGTAGGGCGAGATGAGCGGGTTGTCGTTGTTGTTGGATACGTTGCGAGCGGGTGCATCAAGATCGTTTGATAGGGACATCGGAATTCGTTCCTTGTAGGTCTTCTTTGCGGTCTGTTGATTCGTTGTGGCGCGTGAGGCTTCCGTCGGGCCCCCAGTGGAGGCCGCACTCCTTGGGCTGCTCGTCTTCCCACCACCAGCGACCGGAGCGTGTGTCTGCTCCGAGCAGGGTGGGGCGAGTACAGGGCGCGCAGCCGATCGAGGAATAGCCACGGGCGTACAGCGGATGACGAGGAACCGCGTGGCGGGTCAGGTAGGACGCGACGTCGTGAGCGTTCCAATCGGCCAGCGGGCTGAGCTTGATCACGCCTGGATGGTGCGGGTCGATTCCGGCCTTGGGAACGCCGGCTCGGCTCGGCGCCTGATCGCGCCGCAGACCGGTGATCCAGGCGTCGAGGTCCGCCAGCCGTCGGGCCAGCGGCTCCACCTTGCGGGCCCGACAGCAAGCCAGACGTAGATCGACGGACTCGCGGAAAAGATCCGTACCGAAACGCTGGACCAGAGGCTCGACGTCTCCCGGCCGGGGCAACTGCACTTCCACTTCGATGCCGTAGTGGCGCCGTACTTCGTCGATGAAGTGGTGGGACTCGGCGGGCAGCCGACCGGTGTCGATCGTGAACACGCGCACGCCAGGATCGATGCGCACGGCCATGTCGAGGATCGCCATCCCCTCGGCTTGAAAGGCAGTGCCGATCGCGACGCGGCGTCCCCAACGGCTCAGCGCTTCCGTGAGGATCTCCTCGGCCGTCGCCGATTCCCAGTGCGGGAAATGCGTCACCGAGCGGAGCGGATCAGTTTCCGTAGCTCGGTGCGGTGCTGTGGTGGTCATCGTCTCTCCAGATATCTGGGTGGAGAGCGACGCCGCTGCCGGCTGCGGGCTGGCTCTGATGCCGAAAGACCCGCGTCGGCAGCGCCGTCGCGGGTCTGGGTGTCATCCTAGGCTCTGGTGGCTTCGGATGGGGTCCGGTGTGTCCGGATGTCTGTGGCGATCAGATCGAGTGGCTCGTCGTTCGTGTCGCCGTACCCTCCCCACGCGGCGAGCTGCCGCATGCGCAAGTACAGGCGCACATACAGACTGCGTGGGTGGTGGTGAACTGGTGGCGACTCATTCTGGCGATGGTTTTTAACAGCGCTCGGAAAGCATGTCAACCGTCGTGCGAAAAAAAGTGCGCTCGGCTCGAGCTAGCCATCGGATACTCGTGGCGGCACTCATCGATAGCCGATCACCAGGCTGTTTGTCTCTAGCCGCTGGATCGGGAACGAGATATGCTGAAACTAGACAAGACTGAAAGTTTAGGTTCAGCGGGATCGCTGGGTGATTTGAGCGAGATCCCGTATCTTGACCCTCGCACATCCTGGCGAGTGTCGAGCCGTGGATTCCGCGTGCGCTCCATCCGGAGCTCCCATCCTCAGGAGGTGTAGCATGGCCGACGATCCAGGAAATCGGAACAGAGATCCGTCTCTGAGAACGTTTGACGAGATCTGGGAGGAGGAGCTCGCGACGCTGGCGGAGCTCCGAGAGCTGCGGGGAGTTCAGGCGCCCGCCTTCGACGGCGAGAGTCCGCGCGAGCGAGCCTATTCCGGCCAGTGCTCGGGCCTGTGCTTCTCGGGCGGCGGCATTCGCTCGGCCACGTTCAACTTGGGAGTAGCCCAAGCACTAGCCGAACGCGGGCTGCTGCGTCGAATGGACTACCTGTCGACCGTGTCGGGCGGCGGATATATCGGCTCTTGGCTCACAGCATGGATCCGGAACCAAGGATTCGATGCCGTGGAAGATCGTCTGCCAGTCGAGCATACGGACACTCCACAACCACCGGGGAAGGAGCTGGCCACGTCGCCGGTGACGTTCTTGCGTTCGTTCAGCAGCTACCTGATTCCTCGGCTCGGTACCTTCTCGGCCGACACCTGGGCCGCGGTGGCCACCTACGTGCGCAATCTGATTCTCAATCAGGTGGTCCTGATCTCCGGACTCGCCGCGGTTCTTTTGGTGCCACGTTTTCTGGTTCAGATCTCGGGATGGCTCCATCAGGCGGTAGGAGATCAAGCACTGGCATTCCTTGGACTCGGTCTCCTCTTGGTGGCGATCACTGGGATGGGCGCCAACGTCATCGCCATCGAGGCGCATCGAGAACGAGAACATCCATGGTACGCCCGTCAGATCTGGATCCAGTTGCTCGTTGCCGTTCCACTGTTTCTCGCCGGTTGGCTGATCGCCAATGCGTTTTGGTTCGGAGACGTCGGTAGCACGGGTCCCCCACTACTTACCTGGATGATCGCCAACGCCTTCGTCTATTCAGCGATCTGGCTGCTGGTGTGGGCATTCTTGAAGCTCGGCAAGCGGGGTGTGAAGAAGCCGCGATCCCACTGGGGTTGGCTCCTGGGTACCGCGCCTCTGGCGGGCGCGGTGGGTGGGCTGCTGTACTGGCTGGTTGTTGCGGGATTCGTCACGGGTCGATCTCGATTCTTCCCCGCAGAGGTCGGCCAGCCATGGTCGTTGATCCATGCGACGGTCCTCGGTGCACCGGCGATCGTCCTGGTCTTCATCCTCACCGCCGTCCTTCACATCGGCCTGATGGGGCGCAGTTTCGACGAGGCGAATCGGGAGTGGTGGAGCCGGCTCGGTGGGTGGTTGATGATCTATGGCATCACGTGGCTAGGGTTCACGGGAATGACTTTCTACGCGCCGATCGTGATCATCTGGCTCGGTGGGATGGCGGCAGCTGCCCTCGGAGCGGGTTGGCTCGGCAGCAGCATCGGAGGCATCCTGTTCGAGCGCAAGACCCGCGGATCGGACTCGGGCGGCGAGCATTCCGGAGCGCTGAGTATGGTGCGGGCGCTGGTGCCGCAGATCTTCGTCGTCGGCTTGATTGCGATCCTGGCGTTCGGCCTCCACCTGGCCCTGAACGGTAGGCATTCCGGCGCCGAGATCGCCCAGGTAGAGACGAAGCAGAAAGACCGACACGGCCGAGCTACTCTGGCTCCAGAGCCGCCGGCGGCCGAGGCGTGTGACGCGTTCTGGCACCCGGCCAAGCTCGTGGACGACTCGCCGAACCCGGAGGCCTCGATCGTCAACCTGACGCGATGTCACTCGGCTCGCAGTTGGGTGACGATGATCGGTGGCACCCGCCCCCAGGAGGGTGAACTATCGCCCGATCGGCCACCGACGAGCTGGCTCATTTTCGTCCTTCTGGTGGTGCTCGGGGCCGGCTCGGTGCTGTTGTCCTGGCGTATCGACATCAACCAGTTCTCCATGCACCTCTTCTACCGCAACAGGCTGATCCGCGCCTATCTGGGCGCGTCCAATCCGTCGCGCCAACCGCAAGCGTTCACCGGGTTCGATCCGGACGACGACTTCGCCTTGGCCGAGCTGCTACCGGATGGTCCGACCGGATACGACGGTCCGTTCCATCTGATCAACGGGACACTGAATCTGGTCAAGGGACAGGAGCTGGCGTGGCAGCAACGCAAAGGCGCCTCCTTCGTCTTTACACCTCTTCACACCGGATTCGGGGGTGCGGCCGATACACCCGCCGAGCGAACCGGCTTCCGCAACACCCGGGAGTACGAGACGGGGAGCGACGGCATCAGCCTGGGAATGGCCATGGCGATCTCGGGCGCTGCGGTGAGCCCCAACATGGGCCAGAAGACGACCGCCGCGATGGCCTTCCTGCTGACCGTGTTCGATGCCCGCCTCGGCTGGTGGCTGGGGAACCCCCTCAAGAAGGCTCCGGTATGGCGTCGCACAGGACCCGACGTCGGTATCTTTCGCCTCTTGGCAGAGCTCTTCGGCTCGACCAGCGTCCGGTCGAACTATGTGTACCTGTCCGACGGTGGGCATTTCGACAATATGGGGCTGTACGAGCTGGTGCGCCGTCGATGTCGGTTCATCATCGCCTCGGACGGTGGTGCCGACACCGGTCGAACCTTCGCCGGCTTGGCCAACGCACTACGCAAGTGCCGCAACGACTTCGGTGTCCCCATCACCGTCGATCTCTCGCGGTTCTGCTTCGGGGAGGGTGAACGGTTCAGCAAGGTCCACTGCGCGGTCGGCAAGATCCACTACGACGCCGTCGATCCCGGGGCGCCCAAAGGAACGCTTTTGTTCCTCAAGACGACCCTGACCGGCGACGAACCTGCCGACGTGCTCAACTATCAGTCGGCCTACCCGGAATTCCCCAATCAGTCGACCGCCGATCAATTCTTCGACGAGGCGCAGTTCGAGAGCTATCGAGCGCTCGGGCATCACACGGTCGACGCGGTTTTCGAGAACCTCGACCCGGACCAGATTCGCCAGCTCAGCCACGCAGAGCTATGCGCGACGCTAGAGAATGCGTGGTGTCGGCACGAGGAGAAGGACGAGGACGCCTAGCAGACTCCGAGATCTTTCAGCCGGTCCTTTCATCCGGTTTGCCGCTGTTTCGCGTAGGGCGCCGTGAAGTTCACATCACGGGTGCCGGACCGCGATCCGGGCCCTTGGAAAGGAGCGAGTCATGGAGTCTGTCGGGAACCAGTATCAGCGATCGACTATTTCGGTGTACCCATGGCGTCGTAGACGCCGGACGAGGATCCTTGTATCTGCCGCGTGTTCGGCCGCCTTGTTCTGGACCTCCTTGGCGTCCGCGGGACCAACAGTCGTTCCGACGGCGGAAGGGCAGATCGGTACCGTTCCGTCGACCGGGGACTCGATCGAAGGCGTTCGATTCGAATCGATCCGGGGTCAGGCTGGCGATCTCATATTCGGTGGCCTCATCACCTTCGGCGGCGCGATGCCGCCACCACCGGAATTCCAGTTCATCGCCGATCGCATCCACGAGATCCCGAACCCGTTTCCAGTCGACGCTATCTCGTCGCCATTCGTCGCGGTGTCGAAGCAGGCTGCGGCCTCATCGCGAGTTCGCAACGCCGCGGACGATGGAGACTTCGTAGCCTTTTCGTTCGCCGTCGATGGCGCCATGCCGGAGACGATGACGGTGCGGATCGCGACCTTCGACGAGTCGGGCTCCTCGTTGGTCGAGGTCCCGGTCGGGACGGTCGACATATTCCCCTTCGATGCGAGCAGTCATCGGACGGGCGTCGCCATCGACGATCAGGGACGAGCTACGGTGACGTATGTCGAGTTTCAGACAACGCCGTCTCCCACGCTAGAAGTCAGAGCCTCCCGGGTCGACGGGCAGAACGGCACGATCATCGATCCCGATTTTCTGATCACCGGGGCGGGTAGCACTCCGGACGTCGCTCTCCTGGATCCCTCGGGCAATCGGCTGGTCGTCGCCTATTCGACCGGCAATGTCTTCGCAAGGACGGTCGATTTCACCGGACCCAGTCCGGTCGTCCTGCCCGAGTTCCCGATACCGACGACGCCCGCGTTCTTCAACGCCATCCCAGCCGTGGCGGCAGATTCCTCCACGGGTGAGTTCACAGTGGTCTGGGAAAGCCTCAACAATGACGTGACGGATCCGGTGAACATTCGTGGTCGTCGGTTCGACGCCATGGGGAATCCGGTGGGTGTCGATTTCCAGATCAACACCACGACGCCGGGCGCCCAGGGACAACCTGCAGTCGCCTATGGACCCAACGGAAACTCAGCCATCGTCTGGGCCGCCGATGGCGCCGGTCCGGAGAACCTGGACGTATTTCTCCAGGTCTACGACGCCCAAGGCAACCCGATCGGCACCGAGGTTCCGGTGAACACCTCGACCACCGGGGTGCAAGACCGACCTGCGGTACGATTCCTGCCGGAGCCGGACGGCCAGGGGAGGCCACAGGTCGCTGTCGTTTGGCGCGACGTGGGGAGCACCGACGGCACGCAGCCCAACGGCACGGGCCGCAGTTACCGCTGCTTTTCCATCGATGGCCTCAACCCGGCCGATCCAGCCATTTTCGCTGACGGGTTCGAGACCGGCGACACGACGTCCTGGTCCGACGAACAACCCTGATCCGACAGCCAGTCCTGAGCATCTCGAACTGCCGGAGTCCGGGCCAGGAGGAAGGAGGAGCCAGCGAAGCGCACGAGATCGAATCGATGCAACGAGTGGCGGGATGCAACGGGATGGTCTAATCGCATTTCGGTGCCCATTTCTCATGGCGATGCAGTATATTCCCGGTACGCCGAACGAAGGTTCGTCAGCTCACTACGTTGAGGCCTCGGTCTCGTCGTGGGGTCTTCGCCACATCAATTCGCCGCTGTGCGAATCGAGGGAGAGAGAATGCATCGGTCGAGGAACATCGCTTGGGCTGGAATGTTGGGTCTGCTGCTCGGTTGCGCGTCGGTCAACGGCGCCGAGTATTTTGTCTCGCCGTCTGGAGACGATGCTGATCCCGGGACATTGGAGGCCCCGTTCCGAACGTTTCACCGCGGAATCGATGCGCTGAACGACGGAGATCCCGGCGACACGTTGACCCTCCGAGAAGGTGTCTACCGGTTGATGGAGGAACAGGCGGACCCTCCCTACGCCCGAATCCTTGACCACGAGGCCTCGGAGCAGGTTCGTAAGACCGTGCGGGCCTTTCCCGGAGAGAAGGTTCAGCTCCTAGGCTCGCTGAGCACGGCAGAGGAGGTTTGGGCGCCCGCTGATGACGGGCTCTGGCGTCTGCCCGCTTTGTTCCTGAGCAACGATCCCTCGGGAATGTGGACTGGCGAACGGAGAGTGGAGCACCGGTCGGTGCTCGCGGACGGTATCCGCCGTCATGCTCCCATCAGCCAGCTGACCGACCCCGGCTCGTGGACCAAGGCGGATGATCTCGGAGCAGGGTGTGACGAGAGCAACGATGGCTGCTATATCTACATGCGACCCTTGGTCGGAGAAGATCCGACGAGTGAAATCTACGAGCTGGCCCAGGAAAAAATCCTGGAAGTTTGGGCCTCCTACGTGGTGATCGAGGGGATCGAGTTTCTCTACTCCCAAGGATATGGTGTGCTCATCGCCGGGGGAAGTGGTCAGCGAGGGCACGTGCTGCGGGGCAACCGGTTTTGCCACAATGCAGCACCGGAGACCAATGCGTATCTGGTGTTCAGCGCTGGTGGTGGTGTCTTGATCGAAGGTAACGAGGCGTGTGATTCAGCGTATTGGGGAGGCACTCCCAATTCCCGCGGCATCACGTTCATCACCACGGATCCGGAGGATCCGTCGACGGTCCGAGGGAACTACATTCACGGCATTCCTGGGCCGGCGATCGGTTCGAAGAATGGTGTTTCCGGGCTGTTGGTCGAAAAGAACATCATTCGCGACTCGTTTCTCGGAGTGGAGCCGGCCCGGTTCCGCTGTCATTGGAAGGGGTGCGATCCCCCGGATGGATTTAACTATCCGGGCGGTGGGTGGGTGATCCGCGAGAACATCTTCATTGGCAACCAGAACGGTGTGGGTGCTCTGTTCTCGGTGAGTCCGGACGGTGGGGACGTGATCTACAACAATACATTTATCGGAAACGATAGAGGTATTCACGTGAAGCTACGGATCGGTGCAGAGCAATATCATTGGGAAATGGAGAACAATATCTTCGTGGGCAACGAACGAGGGATCTTCCTCAATCAGGCTTCGGGAGAGTTGATCGATCTGGAAGATACCTTTGCTTCTTTTGATTCCGATCACAATCTTTTCTTCGGCAACACGCACGACATTTTTCTCCGGCCCAACGACGCAGGCGGGCCCGACTATGGAACGAGCATCGATGCGGAGGAGATGCAGATCGACCATGGGCGCGAGATGAACTCCGTGGCGGAGATGGATCCCATGTTCATCGACTCAGCGGAAGACAACTACTACTTGCATAAGAACTCGCCCGCTCGCGAAGCTGGCGACGGTACCCGCTATGGAGTCGCCGCTGTCGATATGGGGGCCTACCCATTTGGCGACGGCATCTTTGCGGACGGATTCGAGTCTGGCAACACGACGTCCTGGTCCGTCACCCACCCGTGATGTGGGTGTTCCGCCGTCGAGTTTGCGCGCAACGTCTCGGTGGTTCGCGCCGCCTTTGACGATGTCGACACCGACAGACCACCTTGTCTGCCCTCGATGCCATTCGCCTCTGTCATCTGAAGCGGGATCGTTGTCGTGCACGAGCTGCTACTCGGAGTACCCGTTGGAGAACGGCATCGCGGATTTCTCCGGGGGCGCCTACTACGATCAGTTCTCCGGTGACGAAGCGGACCTTCCGGAGCTCCACCGTTGCGGTCTCTGTAACGAGAGCTCGGGTGCCGAAGCGCGAATCGAAGATTTCTACCTTCCTCTCATCGAAAGGCATCGGGAGTATCGACAGCTCGACGCGGTGCGAGTGCTCGACTCAGGGTGTGGCAACGGCAAGTCTGTGGAGCTGCTCAGCTCGCCCGGCATCGAAGCTTGGGGAAACGACCTTTCCGCCCTGCGCAAGTGGCAGTGGCAAGACCTGGATGCCAGAGATCGTCTGGTCGTTGCAGACACGCGGAAACTGCCGTTCCCCGACGAGTTCTTCGACGTTGTGCTCTCTTCCGGAGTTCTCGAGCATGTCGGAGTCGACGAGATTGGTGGCGAATCGTACTCGGTAGCGCCTCGAGGGAGTCGCGATGAAGAACGGTTGGCATTTCTCGGAGAGCTGCTACGAGTAGTGCGTTCCGACGGCGTCATGTACCTCGACTTCCCGAATGGTTCGTTTCCCATCGATTTCTGGCATGGGACGGTTCCGGGCGGAGCTCGATTTCACTCCCTGTCCGAGGGGTTCTTGCCCAAGACCACGGAGATTCGACGTTACCTGGGCTCCCTCGGCGGCTACGAGCTTCGGCCGCTGAGCCCTCGCACCAGGCTTCGGATGCGTCAGGTTGGCCAGCACTGGTGGGGCAAGTTGCTACGTGCCCCGATGCGTGGCTTGCTGTGGGCGATGGAGCAGCCTGGGCTCGAGCCCCTGGCGGCGTCCCCACTCAATCCCTACCTGATTCTCGAGATCAGAAATACCGCCTAGGAGCGGGCCTGGGATCTCGACGTTGCGTTTGCGAACCAGTGTCGTGTCGCTGAAATCGTAGCCGTAGTTCGATGGCTTCGAGCGACGTGAGGAGCTGAACGCGGTCATGGAATCTGGTTCTGTAGACAGCCGAAGGCGGCCCTGTACGCGGTCTACCAGTCGAGAGGTAGAGTAGCGGCGACTTTTCGCCGTGTCGGTGTGGGGGCCACGCGGCAATGACGCTGGCTGGAGTGAATCACCATGCGCCTAGGGTTTGACGACTTCGAGCTCGACACGGCCACCTATGCCTTGAGCATAGGGGGGAAGCCGATCCGTGTGGAGCCGCGGGTCTTCGAGCTTCTCTCGTTTTTGCTCCGAGAGCGCCACCGGCTGGTGACCAAGGATGAGCTGGTCGCCGCCGTGTGGGGCGGACAGTTCGTGGGCGATACGGCTCTGGCTCGCTGCGTCTACATGGCACGCCAAGCCCTCGGTGACGATTCGAACCAGCAGCGCTACATCAAGACGGTCCACGGCCGCGGCTATCGTTTCGACGACGCGGTCGAGGTCCGTGAGATCGAGAAACAAGCAGCCGAGTCTCCGAAGCCTTCCGAAGACTCTCTGCCTAGAGGCGATGGTAGGGATCCGGCCGATCCCACGGCGCGCGAAGTCGTGTCGGTCGCCAGCCCGGACGCGCTTCCGCCGGATTCGGCGGGAGTAGAGCTACCGGCGACCGCGAGCAATGTACGGGACCAAGCCGTCGAGTCTCCCAGGCGGGGGTGGATCGGCCTGGTGATCAAACTCGCCCTGGCTGCTCTGCTCGCCTCCGGCTTGCTGTACCTGCGCAGTGAGACCGGGCAACAGAGCGACCCTGATACTTCCGAGGCCTCGACGCCCGCGTCAGCTGCAGAACCAAGGGAGCGGGCAGGGTCGGTGGGCCTCTCGTGGTCTGCCGTCGGCCCCGACTCCGAAGCTGCTCTCACGGCTCTGTCCCTGGCTGACTTGCTGACACATCGGCTCGAAGAGATTGATGGGCTCACGGTTCGCAACCTGCAGGGTGACCGAGCTACCGCCCTCACCGACGAAGCCAGCCTGGCTGCCGCCTTCGATGCTGCCGGGAACGACATGCTGCTGATCGGCCAGGTGACCAACAGCTCACTGGGCGATCGCTTTCTCGCCTCTGCCGAGCTCTATTCTCGGGAAGGAGAGCGTTTGATCGGAAGCCCGCTCGGCCAGTTCGAGATTCCGCGTCTGCAGAACTCCTCGGACCTCGCTGCGTTTCTGGAGGTTCGGGAGGCCATCGCAGCTCAGATCGCGCGCCAGCTCGGCCTGATCGCACGCCTCACACCCGACGATCCTTTGGCTCCGACCCATGCCGAGGCCTACCGTCTCTCCCTCCTCGCGCAGCAGATGATTCTCGAAGACTTCTGCGGCAGCTCTGCCGCCATAGGGCTGCTCGAACGCTCGCTCGAGCTCGACCCCGACTTCGCGCGGGGATGGGAGTTGTTGGCCGTGGCCCACTACAACATGGGATGGGCTTGCGGTGCGGATCCGAGCTCCCTCGAAGCCGTGTTCGCGGCGGCTGACGAAGCCGTTCGTCTCGCACCACACCGTGTCCACATGCATCTGCTGCGCTTCGATTTGTTGGTGGAGACCGGGCGGGTCGAGGAAGCATGGAAGCTGCGACTCTCCGTGCGTGATCTCCCGGAGAGCGTTCCCGAGGTGATCGCCTATGAGATCTACGCGCTGACCTATGCTGGCTTTCTGGAGGAGGCGGCCACCAGGATCGCACGTCTACTCGAGATCGAGCCGCTCTACTACTCGAGTGGTGAGGCGGGGGAAAGTCCGAACGCCCTGCTCTATCTGGGCGACATCGAACGTTACCTGGCGATCATGCCGAGCTTCGACAACAGCTATCACCGCTTCTACCATGGTTTTGCTGCGTTCCGCCTCGGCGATCTCGAGGCCGCGAGGCTGGCTCTGGAACCCGCGTTCCGTGCCAATCCTGGAAGCGTGTTCGGACGTCTGGCGCAAGGGCTCCTCGCGGCGATCGAAGGGGATCAGCAGGGCGCCCAGATGATTATCGAGCAGCTCTCCCGGCAGCGCCGGGAGCTCGACAGTGTCGACGCGGAGACCACGTACAAGCAGGCTCAGATATTTGCCCTCGCTCACGATCATGACCGTGCACTCGACAATCTCGAGCGCACGGTTGCGGATGGTTTCTTCGCCTATCGCGCGATCCGTTTCGATCCAGCCTTTGGGCCGCTGCGGGGGGACCCACGGTTTGAGGCGACCCTGGATAGAGCCCGGGAACGGCATGTTGCGTTTGCCGATCGCTTTGGGCTCCTGCCCGACCTTGGCGGGGCTGTGGCCGAATCTATCGATTGACTCGGCCGGATCGCCAAGGTGTCTCCGCAGTCTTCTCACCGTCGGGCCCGAGGGCGACGACGCGCCAGACGAAGTCCGATCCAGGCAGTCTGCTTTCGAGCCATGGGGGGGCGCGGTAGGTGGCGATTCCCTGTTGGAGAAGAGCCGAGAAAAGCGGCTCTTCCTCGGTCTCGCCCGCGATCTCGAGTTGATAGAGGGCGGCTACCGAGCTCACGGTCCAGCTGAAGATCCAGGCCTCGCCTGGAGCCAGCTCGGCGTCAGCGAGAGGGGTGATCAGCGTGAAACCGGGATCTTGAATCGATGTTGCACCGACGTAGTAGCGCAACACGGGTAGCGGAAATCCCGCTACAGCTCCGGAGTGCACAACGCCCTCACCAGCTCCCGCATTGGCAAGGCTCGAGTTTCCCTCCTTGTCGTCGCTGGCCTCGACTCTGAGAAGCACGAGGTAGAGACCGTCAATCGAATCGGGCAGGGACTCCGGATCCGGCCCGGGAAGGACGACCTGGCCTGTGGGTGGTAGGAACACGTTGAAACGCGACAGCTCCGTGTATCGGCGCTGCAATGGCCGTTCTTCGGGCGGCAGGGTCGCTGCGGTCAGCAGATCGCGAGAGCTCGGAGGCTCTTCCCCCGGCAGGACGACCTCCCATCGGCCGCGTAGCCTGCCGGTACCGTTGTAGGCGATCGTCGCGGAAAACTCCGGCGGCACAGCATTTCGATCCACGGCTTGTAACTCTTGCCCGGTGGAGAACGCCAGCCGGACGTCGAGGAGGGCCAACGGTACGCGCGCGCCACCGCCGGTCAGGCGGCAAGTCACGAACACGAACTCGCTCGGGCCGCCGCGGGTCGAGACAAAGCGGCGAACGTAGAAGAACGTCGAGGTCTCGCCCCGGGCCGCCGCCTGGTAGGCGCGCCGAGCCACCGAGGGTGGAATGGTCATGATGTCCGTGAAGCTGCTACGGTCCGCCGCCAACTTCGACTGATCGAAGCGGATCGGCAATCGTCCGAAGATGGTGCTGGGATCACAACGCATGCCCAGATCGGGCGTCGCCGGGATCAGCGCACCACACCAGAACGCTTCGGTGGGCACCTGTTCGTCCAAATCTCCGAACGTGATGAAGACCGTGGTCGCGCCCTGGGCATTGACGTTGACTCCGCTGGGATCTCGGCGAATGGCTTCTGCTTCGTCGGGCCAGGCCACGGAAAGGACGAGAAGGCAAGCGAGGAAGAGGCCGGGGAAGAGGCCGCCGGCTGTAGATTCGGAACGTG
>JALCBJ010000100.1 GCA_028066595.1 Thermoanaerobaculia bacterium | reverse complement strand
GCCGGGCCGAGGTCGGCCCGGCGCTTCGCGCCATGCCTGGCACACACGCAAACGGCATCTTGAGTTGATCCGGCGTCCGATCGCAGATGGTCTTACGAATCAAAGCCTCTTGCTCAGCCGACAGAGTTCTCCCGTCCCCTGTAGGTCGTCCTCTCCGGCGCACGTTGACCGCCGGCCAGCCACCTTCCTTGTAAGCCTTAGTCGCAGCGATGATCGTGCCCTTGCTCATTCCAACGATCTCGGCGACATCATCCAACTTCAGGCCCTTCAAGCGAAGCTTGACGGCTTGCTTCCTTCGCTCGTTGAGCTCAGGAATCGACAACTTTCTAGAGTCTGTTTCTCGCATTCAAGTCATACGAAAAGATGGACCGAATGTTGCAATATTGGATTGCCGGGTCAATAGTACCTTGCGAGAATATGCACAACGGAACGACATTGAGATCGTTGAGGAATTCGTCTTTCAGGAATCCGCAGGCTTGGTCATCCGACGCAAATTTGAGCAAGTGCTTCGTTTTCTGAGGACTCACCCAAAGGTCAAGATTCTCATCGCGCAGAACATCGACAGGGCAACACGGAATGACAGGGACGCGGTCGACCTCGATCAGATGCGCCTGAACAAAGAGCTAGAACTTCACTTTGTAATGGAGAATCTCGTGCTCAACGCGGCGTCTTCCAGCTCCGACTTGGTTGTGTGGGACGGTCGGGTATTCGCCGCTAAGCTACTACTTCGCCGGATGCGGGACCAGGCCATGAGCGACCATCGCAGGCAGGCCAGGGATGGAAAATGGGCATTCAAGGCGCCGCTTGGATATCAGAATATCCGGGACCAAGCGTCGGGCAAGTCAAATGTAGTTCTTGATCCGGTCCGCGCGCATCTCGTCCAGAAGATGTTCGAAGAGTATGCGACGGGACTCTGGTCAATTCGAGAAGTAGCATCCCGCGCGCGTGACCGGGGTCTGACTTCGAAGTTTGATCGGCCTGTTTCATCTCATTCCGTCGACCGTATGCTCCGCAATGCCTTCTATTGCGGTGTCATGGAGGTGAAGGGCGAGAAGTACGCCCATCAATATGAGCGCTTGATAAGCCGCGGCCTGTTCGAACAGTGCGAGAAGGTGCTTGATCAAAGGGCGAAGAATCCCGTGAAACTGCAAGGCCGCCCCTTCGTGTTCCGAGGGCTCCTGAAGTGCGCGGCATCGGGTCGTGCAGTGAGTACGGATGCCAAGCTCCGTCGATACAAAGACGGCAGAACGCAGGAGTTCGTCTATCTCACTCCGAGGAACCCGGAGAACACTGAGAAGCGACTTTGGGTGCAGGAATCGGTCGTTCTGGACCAGGTCGGCTCCGCGCTGGGCGAACTTGTGTTCCCGGCCGGCTTGATGGAGTCGCTGCTACCAGCAGTCGAAGCTGCCTGCGTCGAAGGCCGCGCGTTTCAGCGACATACCGATCTGGCACTGAAGCAGCAGTTAGATGCGGTCGATTCACAACTGGAGCGTTTGACGGACCTCGCTCTGAAAACCTGATCTCCGATGAAGAGCTCCGACGTAAGCGAGAGGAGCTGCTTGCGGAGCGGCGAAGACTCTCTGACAACCGTGTCGAGAATCAAAACACGGGCCTGGGACACAATCGGCTTAGAAGTGCCGTCGGTGAACTCCTACATATCTCGTCCAGACTGCGGGATTGGTTCGCAGGTTCGACAATCGAGCAAAAACGAAAGATTCTTAGTTTCGTGTTTTCGAACCTAAGGCTGAACGCCCGAAATCTAGAGTACAAGCTAAATTCTCCGTTCGACAAACTGATTCCCGCCGCCGTTCCCGTTTTGGTGGACCACTCCCTCGTCGAACCAGCGGTCCAGCACCAGCTCGAGGGGAAGCCGAAAGCCTTGAAACCCCACCAATGCGAACAGAGGCACTCCGGCCGCCAGCCTCTGTCCGAACGGTGAGAACGCGACCGCGGTGACGAGCGTCACGACCGCTGCCGGATAGAGTAAAAACAGTGGAGTACCTGCCGCAGCGCGAAGTAGCCCGGAACCGGCCGCGGCCGCGGTGACGAGCATGAGGACCGTCACACCCGATGCCGCCCGCCAGCCAACCTTCGTAGTTTCTTCGGGGCTTCCGCCCGTACGCCGTGTCGACACTCGAGCCGCCACCACGAACAGGGCGGCAATGGCCACGACGATGACGAGAAACGCCACGGTGGACGTGGTGGAAGGCTGGATCGCCTCGGGGATGATGGTTGGTTCGGCCATCGCTGTCTCCGGATCGGAGCTGTCTCCGACTCGCCACCGACTTAAAAAAGAAATCACCTACTATTAAAAAGTCAAGTGTCAAGATCATACCGACAGTTCTGCGGCGTCGCCAAAGCCCTCGATCTCGTGGGCGAGCGCTGGACGCTTCTCTTGGTGCGCGACCTCATCCTCGGTCCCCGGCGCTACACCGACCTCTTGCACGGCCTACCCGGACTCACGACGAACCTGCTGGCAAAACGGCTCCGAGAGCTCACACGACATGGTCTGATCCGGCGAACCACCCTGCCTCCGCCGGCCAGCGTCCTGGTGTACGAGCTGACGGAGGAGGGCCGACGACTGGAGCCGGTGGTGCTGGCGCTCGGAGCCTTCGGGGCGGAGTACATGACGGAGCCTTCACCAGAAGACCTGATGAACGCGCGCTGGTCCGCGGTGTCCCTTCGCCGGCGGTTTCGAGGCTCGCCGCAGCAGGGGATCGTTCAGCTCGAGATCGGCGAACAACTCTTCCAGGCTCGCTTCGGAGACGAGATCGAGGTGCGCGACGGGACTCCCTGGGCACCGGACGTGAGACTTATGGGCGATCTGCCGACCTGGGGTGCTCTCTTGACGGGACGGGAGCGCCTTCGAGATCTGGTGAAACGTGGAAGATTGCGTCGCGAGGGTCCCGCACAGATCTCGTCCGCCTTCGCACGCAGCGTGAGGATTCGGCCCTAGCACAACACCTCGGCAAGTCATCGCTCGTCCATCGGACGCTCTGAAGGGCCGCTCTCCCGATGGACGTCGTTACACTCCGACGGTGACCGATCGATCCGATTCGCTAGAGCCACTTCCCATCGACGGCGTACTGCCGCGCGTGCTGGCGTCACTGGAGGACAAACCCTGCCTGGTACTGCGGGCCGAGACGGGTGCCGGCAAGACGACACGAGTACCGCCGGCGCTGTTGGCTACATGCTGGCGAAGGCAGCACGGTGGAGGACGCATCCTCGTACTGGAGCCGCGGCGGGTAGCAGCCCGAGCCGCAGCACGTCGCATCGCCCAGGAACGCACCTGGACGGTTGGCGACGAGGTGGGGTTTCAGGTTCGCTTCGATCGGCGTTTCCACGACGGGACGCCACTCGTCCTCGTCACCGAGGGCATCCTCGTCCGGAAGCTCCAGAGCGACCCGTTCCTGGAAGACGTTGCGGCCGTTGTCTTCGACGAGTTCCACGAACGGAACCTACATTCCGATCTGTCGCTGGCGATGTGTCGCAAGGTCCAGCAGGAGGCCCGGCCCGAGTTGCGGCTGATCCTCATGTCGGCCACCCTCGACCCCGAGCCACTCGTCGAATACCTGGGCGAAGACGCGACATCGGTCGTCGACAGCCCAGGACGGCAGCATCCGGTCGTCGTGGAGTACTTGACCCAGACTGAGGAGCGCCCTATTCATGTCACGGCGCGAGCCGGAATCCAGCGAATGCTCGAAGCGGTTGCCGGCGACCTCCTCGTTTTCCTTCCTGGAATCGGTGAGATCCGGCGCACCGCGGACGCGCTCGAATCTCTGGCGCGCCGAGCCGATCTCGACGTGGTCCCTTTGTTCGGCGACTTGCCACCCGAGCAACAAGATCAGGCTCTGCGTGCGGGTTCTCGCCGGCGCGTCGTCTTGGCCACCAACGTGGCGGAAACGTCGGTGACCGTGGAGGGGATCGAAGCCGTAGTGGACACGGGCCTGGCACGAACGATGCGCTACGACCCGTCGTACGGCCTCGACCGCCTGGAGCTCGGTCGCATCAGCCGTGCTTCGGCCGAACAGCGGAAGGGCCGTGCCGGCCGACTGGGACCCGGAGAATGCCTCCGCCTCTGGACAGAGCACGACCATCTCGGGCTCAGGGAACGCCAGGTCCCCGAGATCCAGCGGGTCGATCTCTCCTCGTCGATGTTGGAGTTACTGTCCTGGGGCGAGAGTGAGCCACGGACGTTCCCCTGGCTGGATTCACCCGAGCCCGCCGTGGTCGACCGCGCACTGGCTCTTCTGGAGGATTTGGGTGCCACCGACGGCGGCAAGCTCACAGATATCGGCCGAGCTCTGGCACGCCTACCCTTGCAACCGAGACTGGCCAGGCTGCTGGTGGCAGGGCACGATCTAGGCGTCCTGCGAAGAGCCGCCCGGATCGCCGCCATTCTCTCCGAACGCGATCTGGTCTCCCGACCTGCAGGTAGCTCTCCTGCGGCCGCCCGTTCTACCCCTTCGGACGTGTTGGATCGCCTGGAGGCCCTCGAAGACTGGGAGCGCCGCAACCATGGCGAGACGGCGCTCGGCCCGGTGAGCTCCTCGCGCTGCCGACATGTGCTGCGGGTGGCGAAACAGCTGGAGTCAGCAGCGTCACAGGCCCTCCGGAAGCCGCCGAGGTCGGTGGAGGTGGACCCGGACGAGGCCGTACTGCGATCACTTCTCGCCGCCTACCCGGACCGTGTCTCGCGTCGACGCTCGCCGGGCTCCGAGCAGGCGGTGATGGTGGGCGGACGAGGTGTTCGCCTTTCCGATGCATCCTCGGTGCGTGACGGCGACCTCTTCGTCGCCATCGAGCTGTCGGCAGCTCGGAGCGGCTCCCACTCTCACTCTCTGGTTCGTCAAGCGTCGCGGATCGAGCGCCGATGGCTGGAGCGCCATCTTCAAACCGAAGATGTGGCTCTGTGGGATGGAGACTCCCAACGCGCCCGAGGCCTTCGCCGGACCCGCTACCGTGACCTGGTGTTGGACGAGGTCGAGATCGATCCAGGGCCAGACGAAGCCTCCCGCCTTCTGGCTGAGGCTGCCGTCGCCGACCCGTCACGAGCCTTCGATTTCCAAGACCGGCCGGTCGCCGACTTCCTGGCGCGGATCCGGAGCCTGCGACAGTGGATTCCAGAGCTGAACCTGCCTTCCTTCGAAGGGCGGCACTTCGAGATCGAAGTCCTACCCCACCTCGTAGCCGGTCGGCGCTCCTTCGCAGACCTTCGACGGGCACCGCTCCTCGACGTAATGAAGGGGACGCTCGACTATGAACAGCGCCGAGCTCTGGAACGCGATGCTCCGGAGCGTCTGCCGATCCCCAGTGGCAGCCAAATCCGCCTCGACTACGGATCGGGTGAGCCGGGCAGCCCTCCGATCCTGGCGGCCCGTATTCAGGAGCTCTTTGGCCTAGCCGAGACGCCCACCGTCGCCGGTGGACGAGTTCAAGTCTTGATGCATCTACTGGCACCCAACATGCGTCCTCAGCAGGTGACCCGGGACCTGAAGAGCTTCTGGAAGAACACCTATCCCGAGGTTCGAAAAGAGCTCGCCGGGCGGTACCCAAGCACGACTGGCCCGAAGATCCCACCCAGGCGGTGGCTCGCAAGCGACCGGGCCGGCCGAAGCGAGGGGGCAACTGCTAGCATCCGCTCGATGAGGATCCACGTCGTCGCCTTCGCCACCGCCTCCGACGTTCTGGGCCGCGGCCCCACCGAGATCGAGCTGCCCGATGGCGCCCGCCTCTCCACGCTTCGCGATCACCTTTTCGAACGCCATCCGCGGTTGGAAGAACTCTGGCCGCGCTTGGCGGTCGCCGTAGACGGCGCCTTGACCAAGGACGACCCCGAGCTCACCGCGGGCGTGGAGGTGGCGCTTCTGCCACCGGTCTCTGGAGGCGCGCAGCCGCTCGACTCGATCGATCCATGACGCGCCTGCGGGCAGACCTGGTACACCAGGCCATCGACATGGCCGAGCTCGAGCGTGCAGTCTCCCATCCGTCCTGCGGTGCTGTCCTGCTTTTCTCGGGCAACGTACGGGACCATCACGGCGGCCGGCGCGTGGTGCGCCTGTGCTACAGCGCCTACGAGCCCATGGCTCGCCAGCGGCTGCTCAGCATCGTGGAGGAACTGGAAGCAGGGGGCCGAGACGCGCGGCTGCGCTTGGCGATCGTCCACCGACTCGGCGACGTGCCGATCGGCGAGCCCTCAGTGGTCATCGCCGTCGCCTCGGCTCACCGCGAAGCTGCCTACGAAGCCAACCGAACGGCCCTCGAGCGACTGAAGCGGGAAGTGCCTATCTGGAAGCGCGAGACCTACGAAGACGGCGAAGAGGTGTGGCGCGAGGAAGAGGCCCTGTGACCTTGCCCGGACTCTAGCCTCGGTCCACTGGCCACCCGGGTGTTGCCGCAAGCCTGTTCACGGAAGCAAAAGACTCGCATGTGAGGCAAGCCTTGACAAGGATCAAGGTGCTTCGAGGGTACCGCGTGGCAGGTTTGGAGCCCGACCGGGCCAGCCTGGCGACGAAGACCTTGCGGGTCGCGTCTGTCGAGGGCCTTGTCGATCTCGTAGCCGATCTTGGCCGGCCGGCGAAACTGCCGGCTCCAGGAGCCAGGCAATGAGCCGGAAAAGAAGAAGGCGGCGGGCCGGATCGTTGGAGCTACGACGGCCCGTCGCCAGGTGACAAACCCAGCCGTCGTGACGACCAGGCCGCATTGGCGAGCATATCTCCACAGCGGGTACCGGCGGTCGACGGCGCAGACCGGAGACGACTTGAACTACACCGGACCCAAGGTACGACTCTCACGCGCCCTTGGCGTCGCCCTGACGCCGAAGGCCGCCAAGATCATGGAGACCAAGGGCTACCCACCCGGGCAGCACGGCCCCGACGTCAGGCGCCGGCGCCGTGTCTCCGGATACAAGGCACAGCTGCTCGAAAAGCAGCGCCTGCGGTTTCAGTACAACGTGCACGAACGCCAGATGCGGACGTACTACAAGCGCGCCGCTCGAGCCAAGGGAAACACCGGCGACGTCTTGGTTGGACTCTTGGAGACCCGGCTCGATGCCGTCATCCTGCGGGCCGGCCTGGCACGCACCATCTATGCCGCTCGTCAGTACGTTTCCCACGGTCACGTCGTAGTCGACGGTGAGCGGGTCGACCGGCCCGGATTTACCGTGAAACCTGGAAACGTCGTCGCCATCCGCAAGCGGAGCCAGAAGATCCTCTGCTTTCGTGAAGCCCTCGACACCAGCCCCAACGCACCCGACTATCTAACGGTCGACAAGGATGCGATGACGGTTCGACTGGAGCGGCGTCCAGTGCGCGAGGAGGTCCCGGTGATCTGCGACGTAGCCCGCGTCATCGAGTTCTACTCCCGCTAGGTGGCCAGCATGTCGAACTTTCATCCACAGCCGTCTATCGCGATCGTTTGGGGCAGCAGCACCGGATATACAGAGGAAGCTGCGCAATTGCTGCACGAGATACTGAAGCACCGGGTCGACGTCTGTGTCGACATCGGAGACATTTCCGTCGTCGAGCTCCAAGAGTTCGATGTCCTGATCGTAGGTGCTTCGACCTGGCACGTCGGTGAGCTCCAGGACGACTGGGATGCCTGCTTCGACGACCTCGAGAAACTCGATCTCAAGGACAAGATCGTCGCTCTCTTCGGCTGTGGCGACGCCTATGGGTATCCGTTCACATACCAGGACGCACTGGGCATCCTGTGGGAGCGATTCGAGGTACAAGGCGCAACCTTGATCGGTCGATGGCCGACAGAGGGCTACGAGTTTGAAGAGTCTCGTGCGCTGACACCCGACGGCAAACAGTTCGTTGGCCTGGCGCTCGATGAGCACGACCAGAGCCAGCTGACGCAGCAGCGTCTCGCGAGCTGGGCACGTCAGCTCGAAGAAGAGCTCGCGACGCTCGCCGAGCGTCGACCCGCAGTAGTCGCTTCCCGCTGAATAGGGCTCTGTGCCACAGACCTGCGGGTAGGTGCATCGCCGTAGATCACCTCAGCTAGAGGCCGAGACCAGCCGCCAAAACGCGAAGACCAGGCGTCCGCATCTTGTTGTTCTTGTCAACTCGAGGTCCGGCAGGGTCAGCGGCGCCCAACTAACTGGTGGCCACGCTGAGGTCTCGATACTGCCGAGACTTGACTTCAATCAATGCTCTCGATCCAGCACGCCGGTATCTTGGGAGAGTCAGCCTTGGTGCCGAGTAGCAAGGGAGCAAACTCTATGTCTGACGCAGCAAGCCACACTCCGTCCGGCCCCGAAGCGCAGGTCACGGACGCCCGTGTGCCGGCTGCCTGTTGATCCTTGGTCCGCAGTGCCCGTCTGGCCTTCTCTTCGGCACGATTCGGGTCGATTCTGGGCGACGTCTGGACTAGAGGTTGAGCTGTGCTGGAGCTGACGGCGACGGTTCTGGCGATGGTTGCAGCCTTGCTGGCCTACGACGCAGCAGACTCGTTCCGGAGCGCGGCGCGCGGGTCACCTTCAGATCCGCGCCGGCAATGGGCACTTGCCATCAGCTGGCTGATGCTGGCCCGTTCGGCAGTCGGTCTTGCGCTGCACCTCGGATGGCAGCCGGGGTTGGCGTGGTTCCTGGCTTGGGCGATGGTGGTTTGGCTGGCAGGTATCGGCGAGGCGCGCGAGCCGGTGGCCGCGACCCGAGGCCAGGCGATTCGCACCTTGAGTCTCGCGGCGGAAGGCGTAGGCAGACCGCCGAGGCTCCGCGTCCTGATCCCGATCCTTGCCGCGGCTGCGATTTCCATCGTGTGGATCGATCGCGGACGGGCTCTGGAAACCTCGCGCCTGGCGTTCCTCGATGCGGAGTTCAGCCCAGTCGATGTGTCGCGGGTTGCCGACGCTGAAGACATCGGGCCTGCCCATAGACAGAGCCGCGCGCGTGACGCAGACTCTCAGGCGGTTGAGTTCATGATGCCGAAAAGGATGATGCGACCTAGCCCTAGCCAATACGAGGCCTGGGCCGGCCGGTCTTCGGTTACCAAGGCTCCCGCTATCCGGCAGTTTCGCAGAACCAGCGCTGCGACCACCGGTCCCCGGCGTGCGCTCTACGCCGGCTGCCAGAGATCGAGGCTCTAGTGGCGAAGCCCACCGATACGACGGGAGTTGGCTGGAAGTGAATCGGCTCTCGAGCCAGCTCAACCAACGTAAGCCGCTCCTGACGAGCGAGCAGTGGGCTCGGCTGATTTCCGACCTCGTCGAGGAACTGCGCAGGGCGCTGGCCGATCTCACCACTCTGTCGGCGCTGATGGTCGAAGAAGCGAATAGACCCGGTGCGGTGCCCGACGATCGGCTGGCTCAAAGCTTGAACCACCGGACCCGCGAATTGCAGGTACTGATCGAAGACGCCTCGCAGTTCGTACGGCTAACGCAAGGGCAGGTCAGCTACGAAGTCCACACGATACCGGTCGACGATCTCGTCGGTCGTCTCGAAATCGCACTTCGCCCGACGGCTTGGGCTCGCGAGATCTTGATCGGGACGAAGACTGGTAAGGGCCTGCCCGAGATCATGCACACAGACGTCGATATTCTCCTGAGAACGATCACCCACCTGGTCGACTCCGTGGCCTGCTTCTCGGATCGTGAGGTGTCGGTCTGGATTGGAGCTTCAGGAGGCCGACTGCTGATTCGTGTCAAGTCCGATCGCGGCAGCGAGGGGTTGGAGAGAATGGAGGCCCTGCTACGACCCGTCTCCGGAGCGGCTTCTTATCGACCGCGAAAGTCCGGCGCTCGTGCGCTCGCGCTCTTGCTGTCGCGGGAGCTCGCCAGGTCTCTAGGAGGGGATCTGGCCTTCATCCAAGGGAGCCCAGCGGCCTACGAACTAGGGATTCCGCTGGCAGCATAGGGAGACTCCGGCGAATCGCTTCGCCCCTCCGAGTGGAATCGTGTCGACGACACAAGCTGTTTCGGGCCCAGCCTGACGACTCGATCGGTCAGCCCATGCGGAGAAAATGCCAGCGCAAGTCGCCCGGCAGCTCGCGGAAGACCTCCGGATGCACCATGTGATCGAGGTCGCGCAGGATCGAGGCGATGGACTCTCCCCGTGCAGCGCGTTCGATCGCGTCGGCCGCATCGGACCCGGCGCGGCTGATGTAGGTCTGCCAGATCGCCTGCTTGGGCGACATCATCGACAGACTGATGTTGGGCTCGCGCGACGCCGCCCGTTTCACGTAGGCGATCTTCTTCTTCAGGCTCCGCTCCTCTTCCATGGCCACCCTCTGCCAGGCGGTGTAGGGCTTGGGAATCAGGAGGTTGCAGCCCAGATGGACGTTGCCGACGACACCGCTCTTCGAGGCCTGCTCCAGCATCAGGTCACGACAAGCCCGACCTAGGTCGAGAACCGCCTCGACGTCATCTTGGGTCTCGTCCGGCAGTCCCAAGATGAAGTAGAGCTTCAGTTGTGTGAAGCCGTGCTGCCAGATCAGCTTCACCTTCTCCAACAAGGTCTCGTTGGTGATCGGCTTGTTCATGGCCAGCCGCAACCGATCGGATCCGGTCTCGGGAGCGAGGGTGATCGAGCGCGCACCCGATTCGTAGAGCGGCTCCAACACCTCGGGCTTCACGGCGGGTATCCGGATCGACGAAACCGACGATCGGAACCCCAGGGCCAGTGCCTCCCGGAGAATCCGTCCGATCTCCGGGTGATCGCCCACGGCGGTGGCGAGAAAGCCGATCTGGTCGGTCACCGGCCGCGCTCGCTCCAGTGATTCGAGAATGTACTCCGTCGGATGCCAGCGGAACTTTCCCATGCCAAAGGTTGCCCAACAGTAGCGACACTTCTCTGGGCAGCCGCGGGACATCTCGATCAAGAACTTGTCGGCGAACTCGGTGCGCGGCGTCACGATGCAGGTGGTGGGGAGGTGACCCGGGGCGCGCATCTGCTCCGCTGTCAACTCCATCTTGCGCAGTTTGGGGAGATCGGGCTCGGCTTCCGGGTCATGGATCGCCGGCACATAGAAGCCCTCGTGTTCCGCCAGCCGCTCGAGCACGGCCTGCCGCGACGTTTCTTCCGCGAGAGTCGCCAGCAGCTCTCCGAGCACGTTCTCGCCGGCACCGAGTGCGAAGACGTCGACGAAGGCCGCCATGGGCAGTGGATTGATCGCTGCGCAGGAGCCTCCCATCACCACGAGCGGATCCCACTCTTCGCGCTGCCCACGGCGCAGGGGCACTCGTGCCCGGTCCAACATGCGCAACAAGTTCAGATAGTCCTCCTCGAACGACACCGAGAAGGCGACACAACCAAACTCGTTCACCGGGCGGTCGGCCTCCACCGAAAGCGGCATGCCCTCACCGTTGGTGAAAAACCGCTCGGCCACCCAGCCCGGGGTGTCGTGCACCAGCTCGTACACTCGCTGAAACCCCAGGCTCGACATGCCCACCTCGTACGAGTTCGCGTACGCCAGGGCCAACGAATGCGTGTCGTGCTCACGGAACTCGCGCACAGGCCGCTCGTCGCCCCGGTAGGGCGCCCACGAATGTTCCTGACGGCGGTGGTGGGATCGGCGACGTGCCATGATCAGCCTAGAACGTTAGTACATGGCGGTTCATTCCTGCTGAGGCTCACGACGTCACGAGCTACTGCGCGCGAAACGCAGAAGAACCGTGCCGAGCAACGTGGTCATCGTCGAAGCAACCTTGGCTAGATCGAGACGCTCCTTGAGGACGAAGACTCCGATCAGCAGTGCGAACACGATGCTGGTCTCCCTCAGGGCCGTGACCAATGCGATCGGGGCCTGAGTGAAGGCCCACGTTACCAGCGCATACGCGAAGAACGACCCGCCGCCTCCGATCAGGACAACTCCACGACCCTCGCGAACGACACGTCCCAGAACATCAGGCGTGGTCGCGGCCAGATATATCAACATGACGATCCCGTTGCCGATCGCCAGCCAACCAAAATAGCCGAGCGCAGTTCCAGCCAACCTCGCGCCCAGGCCATCGACCAGTGAATACGAGGCGATGAACGAGCCCGTGACCAGCGCCAGCATCGCGGCGCGGGTGTTGCGCTGGCCGTCTTGTCGTCGGACGAATGCGAGACTGACGATGCCAGTGCCGATAGTCGCGATCGCGATCAGCTCCATCGGCGAGAGCTCCACTCCGAGGACGAGAACGGAAAACAGCGCAACGATCAGAGGCGCCGATCCGCGGGCCAGCGGATACACCTGTGTGAGATCACCCGACTCGTAGGAGCGCAGTAGAAAGAGCTGGTACCCGAAGTGCAGCAGGATTCCTGCCGCCAAGTGGAGCCAGCTTGCGGCGTCAGGCGCGGGCACGAACACGCAGGCGGCGGCAGCGAAGGGGACGTGCCCGAGAACGACGGCTCCCATCCTCATCCGCCGATCATCGCCACCCTTGACCAGCGCGTTCCATATCGCATGCAAGGCCGCGGCAAAAGTCACGGCGGCGAAGACACCAGGACTCATCCGAAAGCTTCCCGAGTCAGCGCACTGGCACCCTCAGCTGCTGTGAGAGGCACACTCATGGCATAAGCGCAGTCATCGAAAGACGGGATCCCGACGGTCCGCGCGGCGGGAATGCCACCTACATCGATGCGATGCGGCCGAGCAGGTCCACCACACGGTTCGAGTAGCCCCACTCGTTGTCGTACCACGACACCACCTTGGCATAGCCGTCGCCTTCGGCCATCGTGGACAGGGCGTCGAAGATGGACGAATGGGGGTTTCCGATGATGTCGCTGGATACCAGGGGTTCGTCGGAGTATTCGAGGATCTGCTTGAGCGGACCCTCGGCAGCTTCCTTGACGACGGCGTGAATGTCGTCCTTGTCGGCTTTGTCTCGCAAGCGCACGGCGAGATCGACGATCGAGCCATCGGGAACCGGAACCCGCATGGCCATGCCGTCGAGCTTTCCCGCCAGCTCGGGTAGGACCTTGCCCACCGCTTTGGCCGCACCGGTGGTCGTGGGAATGATGTTCTCCGCCGCTGCGCGACTCCGGCGCAGACTCTTGTGAGGCACATCCGCCAGCCGCTGGTCGTTGGTGTAAGCGTGCACGGTGGTGATGAAGCCTTCGCGGATTCCGAAAGCGTCGTCGAGCACCTTGGCGAGGGGAGCCAGGCAGTTGGTAGTACAGCTGGCGTTGGACACGATTCGGTGTCCGGCTTCCAGTACCTCTTCGTTGACCCCCATGACCACCGTAGCGTCGATGGCGTCTTTCGGAGGGACGGTGAGGACCACCTTGCCCGCCCCTGCCGCCAGGTGCTTCTCCAGCGGCTCGCGGTGACGGAAGACACCCGTCGACTCGATGACCACGCCGACCCCCAAGGCACCCCAGGGGATGTCTGCCGGATCGCGATGATCCGTCATCTCGATACGCTGGCCGCCGACGGTCATCGACTCCTCGTCGGTCGTCACTTCGTGCTCGAAGCGACCCATGACGGTGTCGTAGCGCAGCAAGTAGGCCAGCTGGTCGTTGTCGAAGAGGTCGTTGATGGCGACCACCTGCATGTCGTCACGCTCCGCCAGAATGCGGAAGACGCTGCGACCGATGCGGCCGAATCCGTTGATGCCGACGCGGATCATGACCGCACCCCCTGGGCGCTCCGCGCGCCGTCCAGCTCCGAGAGTTTCCGGATCAGGTCCACCACGCGGTTGGAGTATCCCCAACTGTTGTCGAACCAAGTCAATGTCTTCGACACTTTGGAAGTCTCTTCGTCTCCCAAGATCATGGTGGCGTCGGAATCGAACGTGCCGGAGTACGGACTGCCGAGAATGTCGGACGAGACGATGGGGTCGTCTTCGTAGGCCAGTACGTGGCGCCAGCTACCCGCTGCAGCGGTACGGACCACCTCGTTGATGGCGAGCTTGGACACATCTCGCTCGTGCCAGCACACCAGATCGACGACCGAGCCGTTGGGTACCGGTACGTTCATGGCCATGCCGTGGATCCGCCCTTCCAGCTCGGGAACCAGACCCGCCACGACCTCCGCGGCGTTGGTCGACTGGGGAATGATGTTTTCGGCAGCTGCACGACCGCGGCGTTTGTCTTCCGACGGAACGTCCGCCAACCGCTGCTGGTTGGTATACGCGTGGACCGTGGTGAGGTAGGCCCGCTCGATGCCGAACGCCCCGTGCAGTAGCTTGACGATCGGAGCTGCGGCGTGGGCAGTACACGACGCGTTGGACACGATCCGGTGTTCCGGCTCGAGCTGATCGTCGTTGACGCCCATGACGACAGTGATGTCGGGCGGTTCGGAGGGCGGCACGCAAAGAACCACTCGTTCGGCACCTCCCTGGAGATGTTGCTCCATATGGACTCGGCCGATGGGACGTCCGGTCGCCTCCACCACGACATCGACGCCAAAAGCGCTCCACGGCACCTCGCTGTCACGGCGCTGCGACAGCAACGGAATCTGGCGACCGTCGACATAGAAATGCGAGCCGTGAACGCTCAATTCGGTGGGGAAGCGGCCCTGCAAGGTGTCGAAGCGGAGGAGATACTCCAGCCCCTTCGGATCTGCGATGTCGTTCACTGCGGCGACGACGATGTCGCTCCGACCGTAGAGCAGTCGGAACAGATCGCGCCCGATCCTGCCGAAGCCCATCAGTCCTACTCGAATCTCGTTCATTGAGTCCCTCGTTCCATGGATGAAGCTGCTTTGTATCAGACCGTTCGCGCACTCGCCACGATCGTTCCATCAATATCCCGTCAAGCTCACACCAAACGGGTGCGGAAGGTCCGCACGGCTAGCTTCCGACCATCGAAGACGGTTGGCCGGTCGCTTCCAGCACCCGCTGCCAGGTCGGGCCGTCCGGATCGATGGTATTGCGTCGTGCCACGGCTACGGGAATCGGCACGTGGGTGAAGCGACGGTTCCAATAGCCCACCACCATGTCTGTTCGCCCTGCCATGCCGGCATGGACTGCGTGCTGGCCGAGCTGAAGACAGAACGCAGCGTCGAGGGAGTTGGCCGGCATGCTGCGCACTATGTAGCTCGGATCGATGTACTTGATCGTGTGCTCCACGCCCTGATCCTTCAGACGCTCACCGATGCGGCGTTTGAGAAACGGTCCGATGTCCTCGAGCTTGACATTGCCCGACGCGTCGCTGCCCGACCTGGGACCGGAGGGCACCCGAGCATGCTCGTCCACCTCGGCACGGATCAGATCCTGACCGGCACCTTCCGCCACCGCGATCACAGCGTGATGGCGCTCCCGCAACCGCAGCTCGAGCACTTCCAGTAGACCGCCGCGCCCGTCGAGGGTGAACGGCACCTCGGGGACCAGACAGAAGTTGACGTCGCTGTTGGCGAGGCTGGCGTGGGCGGTGATGAACCCGGAGTGACGGCCCATCAACTTGACCAGTCCGATGGCGTTCCAGGCGCCGCGCGCCTCGGCATGTGCGCCGACGATCGCCTGCCGCGCCTCCTCAACCGCCGTGGCGAAGCCGAAGCTTCGTTCGATCCAGCGGATGTCGTTGTCGATGGTCTTGGGTACGCCGATCACGGCGATGTCTTTGCCACGCCGCGACACCTCCGCAGCCAACGCCGAGGCGCCGCGCAGCGTGCCGTCGCCGCCGATGGCGAAGAGGATCGAGATCTCGAGCTGCTCCAGCCGATCCACCATGGCTTTCACGTCCTGCGGCCCACGAGAGGTGCCCAACACGCTGCCACCGAGAGCGTGGATCGACGACACGAGCTGGGTCGTCAGCTCGATCGGTGGCTCCTTCTCGCATCCAGGACCAGCGAGGCCGGCGTAGCCCCAGCGAAAGCCGAGGATGCGCGGCACGCGATAGTGATGCACCAAGGTGAGCACCAGAGAACGAATGACATTGTTGATGCCCGGACACAGTCCACCACAACTCACGACGCCGACGCCGATCGTCGCCGGATCGAAGTAGAGGTGCTCTCGAGCGCCCGCACGTTCAAAGGATGGAGGTCGTGCGCCGCGATCGAGGAATGCCTGGAGCTTCCGGGTCGACGAAGTGAGCACCACCCGATCGTCTTCATCCACCAACAGGTCGGCGTTGCGCAGCGGCGTCCGAAGCCCAGGGGCCCCGAGACGGCGCACTTCCAGATCGGTCCGGCTCGGCAGCTCACTCACGCCGACCATCCCCTTGCACCGGCACGTCGCGAAACACACCCTCTGCCAGTGTCTTGGCGTCGGCCGGCTCCTGCACGTCACACACGTTGACGCGGAAGTTGCCCGACAGCGTCTGTTCGCCGTCGCTCCAGCTCTCGATGATCAGGGTGCCGCTGGCCATCTCTCCGGTCTCGTCGTCGAGCGAGCCACTGCCACAGACGTTGGTTACCGGAATCGGCACGGACGGACGTGCTGCGAATCCGAGGAACGCCCCGAACGCTTGCACTGGGTGGTTTCCGGCCACCGTTGGAGCGACGGCGAACAGCGTCAGCTGCTCACCTTCGGGGTCGCGACGGGCCGTCAGTCGAATCGACCACTCATCGCCCCGTTCCGGATCCGTCAGTCGCTCGACCCGCGCCGAGACGGCCGTTGCCCGCCAACGATCACGATCCTTGGTGAACGAGAACTCGGCCTCCGGACCGTGAGCGTCGGGCGAGCCGCACGACGAAAGCGCCACGGCGAGTAGCGGCGCAAGGAATCGATGCACCTACTCAAACTCCTCGTCTTGCGCCGACTCCTCCACCTCGCGAACGATCTCCTCGATCGCCGTCTCGTCCAGGGTCACGAACCAATCGATCATCTCGGCGACCTTGTCTTCCAGCCCGGATACGGCGAGGGTGACGTTGACGCGCGAGACATCCTGGATCACCGAAGTCTCCACTGCGAGACCCTCGTTCTCCCCTCGGAGACGCAACTGCTCCATCTCTTCCTCTAGATAGAGTGAATACACTCGGGCATCGGCTTCCGAGTCGAAGCTGTAGAGCATTTCGCCGTCCACGGCGTCGGCGCTTTTCAAATCGACACCGAACGCGAACTGAAGCGGTTCGACCGGCGCTGTCCCTACCGGGGTGCCCCCGACTTCGGGCTGCTCCTCGACCTCCAGAGCGACGGCCGCGCCGTCACCCGACATCTCGCTGGCGTGCTTCGCGTTTCGCTCCCGCACGTCTTCGAACACGACGTCCATCGCATCGGTACCCATCTCGACGACGCCGAAGAAGTCCCAATCTCCCTGCGGGACCTCGCCGCTCCAGCCCCGCTGCACGTCACCTCGATCGAGGCGGTCCAGCGCCGCGACCAGCGCACTGTAAGAGCCGGACAAGAAAAAGGTGCCATCGACGAACGTGGCCCAGTCGTCGGCGCCCATGGGCAACACCTTGTGGTCACCGTGGTAGCGGACCTCTGACCTGGCATCCTGCTCGATCACCCAGGTGATGAACGAGCGGATCGGACGAACGAACGAACGAAAGTTGATGGCTGCCACGATCGCCAGCTCATCGTCCGATGTGGGATGCTCGAGGGCCGCCAGCTCGGCTTCGTCCCGCGGTTCGATCGACAGCGTCACGTCCCTGGGGAAGAACATGTTGAGGCCGGCAGGCGAGTCGTTGGAGCCCTGCATATCGACGAGCCACCTCAGATTTTCCGGCAGATCTTGACGCTGCGCCTCGCGGCTGGCCTCGTTCATCGTATGCAGGAAGTTGGTGAGGAAAGCCTGGACACCGGGATCTTCACCGATGTCGCGTAGTTTCATCACGGCAACGCCATCCGGGCTGACCACCGCCGTGGTCTCGTGCTGTGTGCCCGGCCGTGTGGCCCACATTCCGAGCACCACCGCGAGCACTCCGAAGGTCAGCACCAAGAGTCCGCAACCGAGGCCGCAGCCGATGAGCAGTTTGTCGCAGCCACGCCGGCCGCCAGGAGACGAAACAGGGCCACCCGGAGCGGGTGGCAGACTAGAGTAGCTCGCTTCGGTCATTTCGGTTTCCAGATCCTGTCGGCAGGTGTGTTAGAAGATGCCTCGCAACTCCCCAAAGCAAGGTCTACGATCCCATGCACCAGGACATTCTGTCGAACCTACCTACGCTTCACGTCACCGAAATCGAGCTTCCCCGCGAGTTCGAGAAACTCTACGAGATGGCCTACAACCTGTGGTGGGCCTGGACTCCCGAGGCGCGGGATCTATTCTCCGCCGTGGATCGGGAAAAGTGGGCCCGCTACCGCAATCCGGTACAGCTGCTGATCAACGTCGATCCGCGCCATTGGTATCCGCTGCTGGAGGACGAGTCGTTCCAAGCCCGTTACCGCTCGGTATCCGAATCCTTCGACGCCTATTTGCAGCGCGAGGGAGGCACATTCTTCGACGAAGCCTGGCCGGACTTCGACCGGGGGCATCCCATCGCGTACTTCTCCATGGAGTACGGCCTCCATCAATGCTTGGCCATCTACTCCGGCGGCCTCGGTGTCCTGTCGGGAGATCACTGCAAGAGTGCCAGTGACCTCGGGCTGCCGTTCGTCGCCCTCGGTCTCCTCTACCGACGCGGCTACTTCCAGCAGACGATCGATGCGGAGGGCCTGCAGCAGCACATCTATCCCGAATACGACTTCACCCGCCTACCCCTGCGGCCGCTGTGTACTCGTACCGGTCGCGAGATCCTCGTGGATGTGCCCCTACCGGGTCGCGACGTGAAGGTGAAGCTCTGGCTGGCGCAGGTGGGTCGCGTGCCCCTCGTCCTGCTGGACACGGACCTGCCCGAGAACGACCCTGCCGACCGACCGATCACCAACCAGCTCTATGTCCGCGGCCGAGAGATGCGACTGCTTCAGGAGATCGTGCTCGGGGTCGGCGGCGTTCGCGCCCTGGACGCCTTGGGGATCGAACCGGGCGTCTGGCACCTCAACGAGGGCCACAGCGCGTTCCTGCAAACCGAGCGCGTGAGGCGTCTGGTGAAGCAGGGCGAGTCTCCATCGGCCGCCCTGGCGCAGGTTGCTCGCAACGCAGTCTTCACTACTCACACGCCGGTACCTGCCGGCAACGAACAGTTCGACTCCTCTCTGATCCGGAAGTACTTCACGTCTTGGTGTGACGAAGTCGGCAGCTCGATGGAAGAGTTCCTGGCGTTGGGCCGCGCGAGGGACGGCGAGAGCTCGTTCAATCTCACCGCTTTGGCGATCCGCACCGCATCCTGGACCAACGGCGTCTCCCGGCTCAATGCGCAGGTGACGAGCGAGATGTGGCGTCACCTCTTCCGCGAGAAGGGTGACGACTCGGAGCAGCCGATCCATCCCGTCACAAACGGCGTCCACGCGCGCACCTGGCTCGGGCCGGAAATGCAGGAACTGCTAAGTCGTTACGTGGGCGACAACTGGGAAAGGGAGTTGACCCGTCCAAGGAACGGAGAGGGAGCCTGGGACGCGGTTCGACGAATCCCGGATCACGAGCTGTGGGAGACACACCAAGTCCAAAAAGAACGACTCGGCCGTTTCGCCCGCTCCCGCTTGCGCGACCAGTACGCCCGCCATGGCGCCTCGCCCGACGAGCTTCGGTCCGTTTCCGCCATGTTCGACACCCGCGCTTTGACTTTGGGCTTCGCTCGCCGATTCGCCACCTACAAACGCGCCAGCCTGGTGTTTTCCCACATCGAACGGCTGCAGCGAATCCTGTGCAGCGAGGACCGACCGGTCCAGCTGATCTTCGCCGGCAAGGCCCACCCCGCCGATCGACCCGGCCAACAGCTGATCCAGCGCATCTTCGAGCTGAGCCGATCGGATACCTTCCGCGGCAAGGTCATCGTCCTCGAGAACTACGATATGCGGATGGGCCGCATGTTGGTGCAGGGCGTCGACGTTTGGCTGAACACACCCCGTCGTCCAATGGAAGCGAGCGGTACCAGCGGCCAGAAGGTCGCGATGAACGGAGGCCTCAACTTCTCCATCGCCGACGGCTGGTGGCCCGAAGGCTTCGACGGCCACAACGGATGGGTGATCGGCAGCCACGAGGACTACGACGACGAGGCTCGGCAGGACCACGACGACGTCAGCAGTCTCTACGACATCCTGGAACGGGACATCGTGCCGCTCTACTTCAGCCGCGGATCCGACGACCTTCCCCACGGCTGGGTCGAGCGAATGAAAGACGCCATGACCACGCTGACCGCCAGCTTCTCGGCAAGCCGAATGGTCGCCGACTACGCGCGTTTGGCCTACGTGCCGGCTTCGCGACGCAACAGAACGACGGTCTGATCGTCGCCTTGTGGCTGTCCCTGCGCCCAGGAGAGCATCGCCTCGTCGATGACCTCGATGATCCTGGGCAGGGGCTCCTCGCGATGTTCCCGTAGCAGGTCGACCAGGCGATCCATGCCGTACTGCTCCTCGTCCGGAGCCTCGCATTCGGTGATGCCGTCGCTGTACAGGCACAGGAGGTCGCCGGGCTGCACGTCGAGGTCGAAACTCTTGTACTGCGCCATCGGCAGGAGGCCCAACGGCAGACCACCGGTTCCCAGCTCATCGACGGAGCCGTCGTCTCGCAGGAGGATTCCTGGATTGTGTCCGGCGTTGATGAAGTCCAGATGACCGGTGTTGGGATCGACTGCTGCCAGCAACATCGTGATGAACTTGTTCGACGCCGACGACTCGCAGACGTGGCGATTGAGCCGCTGCACCAACTCGGCGTCGACTTCGATGTGATCGAGAAGGACGCTCAAGGCGGAGTGCAGAGTCGACACCAGGAGAGAGGCTGGCATGCCCTTGCCGGTGACGTCGCCCACCAACAGACACCAACGACCTTCGTCGAGCTCTTGGAAGCCGAAGTAGTCTCCGCCCACCTGGCGCGCCGGTCGATTCCAGCCCTGGACCGTGCAGCCTGGAATGTCTGGCATGTCGTCGGGTAGCAGCTGCTGCTGGATCTCCGCCGCCAGCTCCATCTCACGCTCCAGGCGCTCTTTCTCGAGAGCCAGCTTGTGCAGCTTGGCGTTCTCCAGCGCGATCGCCGCCTGGTTCGCGAACAGAGACAGCGTCCGGCGGTCGCCGCTGGGGAACGGTCCGACGCCGGAACGGCTCTCTTTGTCGGCCACCAGCAGGAGGCCTCGAGGGTCACTGTCGATCTCCACCGGGACGGCTAGGATGTGATGTGCGCCCGGCACGAGATCTTCCGGCACGCCGTCCGCTCCGTCTCCTTGCGCGAGACTCTGGCTGCACAGCTCGCCCGCCCCGAAGTCGTCGCGCGCCGAGCCACCCAGGCTCGACGACAGCCGATAGACGCCCTCGGTCTGGTCGAGAAGGTAGAGGGCTCCTCGGCGGGCATCGAGCAGCGAGATGGCCCGCAGCAAGACCTCCTCACCGAGTCCCTCGTGGCCGAGCGTCGAGGCGATGGCCAGGCCGACCTCGTAGAGAGACTCCTGCTCGACTCCCCGGAACATGGCCTGGAAGCTTTGCTCCTGGATCTGCCGTTTGAGCTGGCTGATCAACATGCTGGCGGCCAGAAGCAAATGGGTCGACGACGTGGGTCGATCGAGATCGGGATCGAGCTGGGCAGTGTGCAGCAATACCGCGCCGGGGAGCTCGAGTCGCTTCCAACCGCTCGACGCATCGTCGTCGGAGCCATCGTGAGCATCGGCGAGCCGCACCGGGAACACCGCGTCCCCTACCTTCGCGCGACACAGCAACCCCTCGTCATCGTCCCCTGCGTACACCGCTGCGTCAGCCTTGCCGTGGGCGTCGGACCAGGCGACGAGCAGCCGCTCCAAGGCGCGTTTTTCCTCGACCGCACGACGATTCGGCGACAGAAGCGTCCGCCAAAGATCGCCGGTGGGTAGGCCTTGGCCTTCTCCGACCGACGCGGCGGAGTGCGATTCGGTCGGGGTGGTCATGGGCTCATGGGGTCTGGTTCGAGAATCTCAGACCCGCCGGGCATCAACTGAGCTCCGCCAGAGCGGCCTCTTCGTCGGCATGGATACCGGCATATTGAGCCAGACCCATGATGTGGAAGGTCTTCTCGATGGTTGGCGTCAGGCTACAAAAGGCCAGCTTGCCTTCGATCTCGAGCATCTTCTCGATGATCTCGATGAGAATGGAGATGCCGATGGAGTTGACGATCTTCGTCTTGGCAAGATTCAGCAAGAGCCGCTTGTGACCCTTGTCGATCAGATCGTAGGCCACGCGGGCGATCTCCTCGCCTCCCTGATTGTTGATGTAGCCATCGGTGTGAATGATGGCCAGACCGTCGTCTTTCTCGTCTACGGTCAGCTTGAGGCTTTCGGTCATCGGGGGCTCCGGAGGATCAACGCAGCTTCTTCATGAGGACGGTAGTACCCTTACCGTCGGATTCGATGTGGACTTCGTCCATCAACCCGTGAATGATTCGCAACCCGTGACCCCGCTTCTGCATCGGCTGAAGCTTCTGCGTCGGGTCAGGATCGAAGCCTACACCTGAATCACGGATCAAGATCTGAAGCCCTTCCGGGTTTGCCTCGTCGGAGCCGAAAACGCTGAGCTTCATCTGAACCTCGCGTTCCCGAGCGCCGCTGTGCTCGAAGGCGTTGATGCACGCCTCGACCACGGCCATCTGGACTTCGTCGATCTTATCTCGACTCATTCCGATGTGCTCGCCCATGGCGCCAGCGGTCTTCGAAGCCGTCAGCTCCATGTCCGGGATCATCGGCAGCGTCAGGGTGATTTGCTGCATGAGTAGGGCTCCAGTCAGTGGCCAGACGAAGGCCGACTCCTCCTCAGAAGGTGAGATACAACTGGAGCACGTAGACGAAGAAGGGATGGATGCGATCGGTGAGAAGCAGCCAAGCGAAGCTGGTCAGGGTCCCAGCGGACACCAGCCACTGCACTGGGATGCGGGGAAGAGCTTCAGCGCGGGATCTGGCGAAGTCTAACATGCGAGCCTCCTATGAAACGCCGGTGTATAGAGCAAGGTTGCTGCCAACCCTGCCGCCGATCCCGCCGTCTCGTCTCCTCCGGAGGCAACGAGCGCCCGAAAGCCCAGCAATGGTGCCGATTTATGAGGCTGAGGTGAATTTCTTCGATAGACATCCGTAGCACTGCTTGCACAGACACCCGAAACGCTTCTGCGACACAATGTCGCAGTACACTTCGCACCGCGCCCAGTCGACCCCGAATGACCACTGAAGTTGTGGGCTCAGAGAGCATCGCGACTTCTTGCCGCACATGCGACAAAAAGTCGCATGCTCAAAGGGAGCACTCGTCAACCGGACGATGCGCTCGCCTCGTCTCTCTATACGCTCGGAGCTGGCCGGACGTTTCACCTTCGGGGCAAGAATTCCGGTTCAGAACCCCTTGCGTTGGAGCGTTCGTCGATCGACGCCCAGCATCCGAGCCGCGGCGCTCTTGTTGCCGTCGGTCAAGCGCAGCACCCGTTCGATATGCCGCGTCTCGATCGTCTCCAGGTCGAGTGCTCCAGGAGTCTCGTCACCCGAAGCGCCCAGCAAGCTACGCAGGAGACCCACATCGACGTCGCCGTCCGCCAGCGCCACCGCACCTTCCATCAGATTCTGCAGCTCGCGGACGTTTCCTGGGAAATCGTAGGACAGCACGAGCGCCAGGGCCTCGGCATCCATGGTGGGCGGCTCCAAACCTTCTCGCCGACAGAACTCCTCGATGAACAGCCGGACGAGATAGGGAACGTCTTGTCGGCGTTCGCGCAGCGGTGGCAGCTCGATGTCGACGCCCTTCAAGCGATAGTAGAGATCTTCCCGGAAACTGGCGTCAGCGACTCTCGACTCGAGATGCCGATGAGTCGCCGCGATCACCCGCACATCGACCGACACGGGCTTCTGGCCGCCGACGTGAGTCACCTCACGTTCCTGGAGCGCGCGGAGGAGCTTGACTTGAAGCGACAGATGCATGTCGCCAATCTCGTCGAGGAACAGGGTGCCTCCGTCGGCCAGCTCGAACTTGCCGCGGCGGGCCTGCACTCCGGTGGCGACGCCACCTTCGATGCCGAACAGCTCACTCTCCAACAAGGACTCGGGCATCGCTGCGCAGTTGATGGCGATCAGCGCGCCGTCGCGGCCCGAGAGCGTGTGGACGAGCTTGGCGATCAGTTCCTTGCCGGTCCCGGACTCGCCTCGCAGCAACACATTGACGTTGCGCGGCGCGACGCGTTCCACGATGTCGAGCACCCGCCGCATGGCGGGCGCGTGAGCCACGATTCGATGCCCGGTCAGCTCTTCCACCAGCCGACCCTTCAGCGCCTTGTTCTCTTCCTCGAGGCGCTCTCTTTGCGTGTTGAGGTCTTCCAACTGGCGCGCCGAGTCGAGGGAGACTGCCGCCAGAGCGGCCACCGAGTCGAGAAAGCGTTGATCCTCCGCCGTGAACTCGGGCAACTCGTCGTCGCCGGCACGTGACTCTTTGTCCAGGAGAGCCAGATAGCCGAGGAAGACACCGCGATAGGCCAGAGGCGAGGCGATGAGGTGCCGATACTCGTGCCCGGCGAAACGGCCTTGATGACGAGAAACCGATTCACCCTGGGCCAGCAGATCTCGCCAGAGAGAGTCCGACAGCGCCTCCGATGCTCGCGGCGGTGTTCCTTGCCAGCCCACGGCAGACATGGCTCGCGGCGCGCCGAAGGGATCGCGCGTGATAGCGACAGCCGCTGCCGGGTCGAGCACAGCACACACCATCATCAGCAGCTCTTCGACGAGCTCTTCCTCGGGGCGGTCTGCATGGAGCGCCAAGGCCAGGTCGAACAGAGTCTCCAGCTGGAGGATCCGTCGTTTCTCGGCCAGATCCTTCCCGGGCTTGTTCGATCGCCGAGAAGAGAGAGTAGCGTCGGCGGAAGCCATGACCTCCGCAGTCTATCGGGATGCTAGGTAGCCCGTGGCCTAGGAGTGTGTTGCGGATAGCCCTGGAAAGGTCATCGCAACTGCGGTCTACTT
>JALCBJ010000099.1 GCA_028066595.1 Thermoanaerobaculia bacterium | reverse complement strand
CGGTGCGCCCTCATTAGGCGGCTCGAAAACGGGGGTTGCCGGCCGGGCCTCTAGTGGCTTACTACATGGGGGTCTTCTCGATCGCTGCGCTGATTCCATTTCTGGGTATCGTGGGCATCGGGATGGGCATCGTCGCGTTCTTCCAGGGCGTCAAGGGACGCAGGTTGGCGCTCGATCACCCGGAAGTGAAAGGCAAGGTCCACGCATGGGTCGGGATTCTTCTGGGTGGGCTCTGGACGCTTCTCGGACTCGCGATCCACGCTCTGATTCTGGTGGCTCTCGTCGCGGGTTGAGGGCCGGCGGCGGGGCGAGCCGCCAAACGAAACGCCACGATCTGCAGGATCGTGGCGTTAGAAGGCGGAACCGAACGGGGCGTCAGGCGTCGACCAGCTCTGCCTCAACCACCTCGTCCTCGGCTGCTTCGTCCGTCTGCAAGATCTCGGGTGGCTGGATCTCCACCGTCAGCTCGCCGGAGTCGAGGCCAACGACGATCGTGGAGCCCATCGTCACATCGCCCGCGATGAGGGCGCGGCCGATGCGCGTCTCCAGATGGTGCTGGAGGAAGCGTTTCAGCGGCCTGGCGCCGTAGACCGGGTCGTAGCCTTCGCGCGCGACGAACTCGCGGGCTGGTTCGGTGAGCTGCAGACCGATGCGGCGATCGGACAAGCGCGCTTGGAGGTCTTCCAGCAACAGGCCGACGATCTGCTGTATCTCGGACAGCTGGAGGGGAGTGAAGAGCACGATGTCATCGACGCGGTTGAGGAACTCGGGCCGGAAGCTGGTGCGAAGCTCGCGCATCACTGCCGCTCGTGCCTGCTCCTCGATCTGGCCCTGGTTGTCCACACCCTCGAGGAGATGTGGAGAGCCGATGTTCGACGTCATGATGACCACCGTGTTCTTGAAGTCCACCGTACGGCCCTGGCTATCGGTGAGCCGGCCGTCGTCGAGGATCTGCAGCAGCACGTTGAAGACGTCGTGGTGCGCTTTCTCGATCTCGTCGAAGAGGATCACCGAGTACGGCTTGCGGCGCACGGCTTCGGTGAGCTGTCCACCTTCCTCATGGCCAACGTAGCCTGGAGGCGCACCGATCAGGCGCGACACGGTGTGCTTCTCCATGTACTCCGACATGTCGATGCGGACGATGTTCTCCTCGCTGTCGAACAGAGCTTCCGCGAGCGTCTTCGCCAGCTCCGTCTTGCCGACGCCTGTCGGACCGAGGAATATGAACGAGCCGATGGGGCGGCGAGGATCCTTGATTCCGGCCCGCGCCCGGATCACGGCGTCAGCTACGAGCTGGACCGCCTCGTCTTGGCCGATCACGCGCCGGTGCAGGATTTCGTCGAGACGCAGGAGCTTGTCGCGCTCACCTTCCATGAGGCGCGACACGGGTACGCCAGTCCAGCGGGACACGATGTCGGCGATCTCGTCTTCGGTGACTTCTTCCCGGAGCAGGCTCTCGCCCGACTGCTGCCGGCGGTCGATGCCGGCTTCGGCAGCCGTCAGCTGCTCCTCTAGCTCAGGCAATCTGCCGTACTGCAGCTCTCCCGCCTTGTTGAAGTCGTTCTCTCGGGTGGAACGTTCGATCTGATGACGCACCTGCTCGATCTCTTCGCGCAGCCCCCGCACTGCATCGATGGCCGACTTTTCACCCTCCCAGCGGTCGCGCATGGTGTCGGCCTCGTTGCGCAGGTCGGCCAGCTCCTTGCGCAGAGCCTTCAAGCGCTCTTTCGACCCCCTGTCCTTCTCCTTCTTGAGGGCCGCTTCCTCGATCTCCAGCTGCTGCACGCGGCGACTCACTTCATCGAGCTCCGCCGGCATGGAATCGATCTCGGTTCGGATCATGGCCGACGCCTCGTCCATGAGGTCGATGGCCTTGTCGGGTAGGAAACGGTCGGTGATGTAGCGGTTCGACAAGGTCGCAGCTGCCACCAGGGCGTTGTCCTGGATCTTGACGCCGTGGTGCACCTCGAAACGTTCCTTCAGACCGCGCAGGATCGAAACCGTGTCCTCGACCGACGGTGCGTCGACCAGAATGGGCTGGAAGCGTCGCTCGAGGGCGGCATCTTTCTCGATGTGCTTGCGGTACTCGTCGAGGGTGGTGGCGCCGATGCAGTGCAGCTCGCCGCGGGCCAGCATTGGTTTGAGCAGGTTGCCCGCATCGGTCGCGCCTTCGGCCTTGCCGGCGCCGACGATGGTATGCACCTCGTCGATGAAGAGCAGGATGCGCCCTTCGCTCTCCTTGATCTCGTTCAGCACAGCCTTGAGCCGTTCCTCGAACTCACCGCGATACTTGGCGCCCGCCAAGAGTGCACCCAAGTCGAGACTGAAAATGGACCGGTCTTTGAGCCATTCGGGTACGTCGCCGCGCACGATGCGCTGTGCCAAGCCCTCGACGATGGCCGTCTTGCCGACGCCCGGCTCACCGATGAGGACCGGATTGTTCTTCGTCTTGCGCGACAAGATGCGTACGGTGCGGCGGATCTCCGAATCGCGACCGATCACCGGATCGAGCTTGCCTGTGCGCGCCAGGCGCACCAGGTCCTGACCGTACTTCTCGAGTGCTTCGTAGGCCTGTTCGGGATGGGCGCTGGTCACGCGTTGGCTACCGCGCACCGATCGCAGCGTCGCGAGGAACGCATCGCGAGAGACTCCGTGATCCGCGAGGATGGAGCCTGCCGCTCCCGTGGTGTCTCCGAGCATGGCCAGCACCAGGTGCTCGACGCTGACGTACTCGTCCTTCAGGCGCTTCGCTTCCTTTTCAGCCGCAACCATCGTCTTCTGGAATCGTTCGGTGACGAAGATCTTGCCTGCTTCGGCGCCTGGGCCGGAGACGTTGGGTCGCTTGCGCAGATCCTCCTCGACCGCGCGCCGGAGGCTGTCCGTCACAACGTCCATCTTCTCCAGGAGGCGCGGTACCAAGCCCCCCTCTTCCTCCAGCAGCACGGAGAGTAGATGCTCCACGTCGACCTGTTGGTGTCCGAGCTCCAGCGCCTTCGTCTGCGCTTTCGCTACGGCTTCCTGAGATTTCTGTGTCAATCGATTGAGGTCCATCAGAGGTCTCCTTGAGCGGACTAAATCTGCAGGGGGCGTTGGGGTGGATTCATATCTGAGTGTGTTGCCCTCAAGTTTGAGAACAGCGAGGGGCTGCGCAAGATTCCCGATTCGTCCTGGCTCTCGAGAACGGTGTTTTAGATGAACAGCTAGGGCGGCCTCGGTCAGCATTCCGACCGAGACGATCGCAGGGAGATCTCGCTGTCCCTACGTGTCGAGCCGACGAAGATCGCGGGCGAAAGTGCGTAGCGTGCTTGACCGAGCAGAGGAGAATAGGTACCCTCGGCCCCGAGACCTGCGGATCTAAGCCCCCTCGAAGACCCAGGCCGTTGTTTTTCTTCGCCTAGCCTTGAGCTGTCCGGCCCCCCACCGGTCAGCGCCAATCCAATGCCTGGAGGAATCGCTCCCATGAGAGAGGACGCGACGTACGGTTCGGGGGCTGAGGTTGTCTCGTGCCCATGCTCTTTTGGCGCAATTCGTCTTCCGAATGCGCATTTTTCCCGACGCAGTTTCTATTTTTCTCTGACCTTGCTGGTGATGGCTCTGGTTCCGGGCAGTGTGCTCGGCCAGGTGACTTGCAGTGTGGTCGACGAGACCAGTACCGGCATGAACAATGTCGACGTGCGGGTATTCGACGCCAGCGGTGCGAGCGGCGTCGTCACCACGAACGCAGTTGGAAGCTGCGACTTCACAGCTGGTGGTCTCGGTCTCGCGGGGACCTCGTTCCGCGTGGAGATCGATGTCTCGAGCCTGCCGCCCGCCTATGGTCCGGGAGCGGTCGGCATCTTCAATCTCGGCTCAGATTCGCCGTTCGTGCAATTCGTAGATGACGGCCAGACCGTGGGATTCGTGGCCGAGCCGTTCGTGGGCTGCGCCGATCCCAACCCGAGCTTGGCAACCAGCTGCTATCAATTCGGAGGCCCAGCTTCGAGCTTCGGCGACGGCGTAGCGCCGTGGAACGACGGCGGCGCCGTGGTGCGCATCCAGCGAAACGACTCGCCCTCCAACGTCAACACGGCGAACGAGTACCTCGTCGACCTCAGATCTGTAGGCTCCCTCGGCGGCAACGACTTCCACTCCGGATCCAACGTCATCTTCGCCGGCGCCATCGCCCGCGTGGGCAGCGAATGGGGCCCGGAAGGTTCGGGCGGCATCTATGTCATCGACAATTCGGTCGCCGAGGCCGGCGTGCTGGCATCGGTCAGCATCCCAGGCGCCGGCAGCACGCCTCGCGGCGTCGATCCGTTCGGCGCAAGCTTCGTCGACTGTAGCTCGCCCGGCGTGGGAATCAGCTGGTTCCACGACGCTTGTGCCTTCGGCACGCCGGGCAAGGAAGGGCTCGGTGATCTCGAGCTCGACGACAGCCAGAACAATCTCTTCACCATCCGCCTTGCCGACCAGACTCTGTGGCTGATCGACGTCTCTACGCCCACCGCTCCGGTGGTGCCGGGTGCTGCCCAGGGCACGATCACCAATCCGGGATGCCCGGCCGGTGACTGGCGCCCGTGGGGTCTCGAGTGGTCCGGCGGCGCACTCTACGTCGGCGGTGTCTGCTCTGGACAGTCCAACGGCAGTACCCCTGTAGCCCATGTACTGCGCTTCGACGATCCGTTCTCGAGCGCTGCGGCGACATCGATCTTCAGCCATACCCTCGGGTTCGCCCGCGGCCATACCGGGAACTTCGGCTACATCCCGACACCGCCTCCGGCGGACTGGCGCTCTTGGACCGACGACTGGGAAGATCTCTTCTTCTCCACCAACGGCGCCGGAACGATCAGCTATCCCTACGGTTCCCAGCCGATGCTCAGCGACATGACCTTCTTGCCCGACGGTTCGATGGTCTTGGCGTTCCGGGATCGCTTTGGTGATCAGCTGATCCACGAGGGGTTCTTCCCCTACATCGATGGTGACGATCCGGATTCCAACAACAACACCCCCGGCATCCCGACCACCCGCACGGTGGAACCCTACAGCGGCGGCGACCTGAATCTCGTCTGCTGGGACCCCCATCCGGGCGGAGCGCACCATCTGACCCCCGCGATTTCAGGCCTGGCCAACACCAGCCCGCGCGGCGATTGGGTGTGGGAGGGCGGCACCCTCTCGGACACCACCACGTGCCCGATCAACGTCGGTTCCAGCGGTGAGCCAGAGTTCTTCGACCACGACACCATCGGCCTCGGCGAAAACGGGGCGCACCAGGAAACCAACCAAGGTCACCTTGCGTTTCTGCCGGGAACAGGCGAGACGGCCAGCATCGTCATGGACCCGCAGGACTTTCTCTCCGGCGGCATCGCCTTTTTCGAGAACAGCACCGGTGAGTCCAACGGCGACGGCTACGAGATCTTCCAGGGTGGTATGCCGTTCTCCTTCAAGTCCAACGGTCTCGGTGATCTGGGCTATCTCTGTCCGCTGCAGACCCTGGAGGTCGGTGACCTGGTTTGGTACGACATCGACGCTGACGGCATCCAGGACCCAGGGGAATCGCCGGTTCAGAACGTCACCGTGCGACTCTTCGACGCCTCGGGCACGCAGGTAGGAGCTCCCACCACGACCGACAGCGCGGGTCACTACTATTTCTCCGGGGCAGCGCCCGATAGGGTTTACTTCCTCGAATTCGACATCTCCACTCGCACCAACCTGCTCGATGTCGCTCTTGGTTTGACCGTTGCCGATGCCGGCATGAGCGCCACGGCAGATCTCAGAGACTCGGACGGCGTCACGCCGGCCAGTGCAGGTCCTGGTTCCCTCGGCACCTTGCCGCGGATCGGATTCCGCACCCAGGCGGGCGTCAACAAGCACGACCTGGATCTCGGCCTGATTCCCGGCGATCTCGGCGACGCGCCGTCGTCCTACGGCACGGCCGGTGTAGGAGCCGCAGAGCACACCATCCTCCCCGGGTTCCATCTCGGCTCGACCGTCGATTCCGAAGGAGATGGTCAGCCGAGTGCCGGAGCCGACGGAGACGACACCACGGGTACGCCTGACGACGAGGACGGAATCGCATTCGCGGGCGGCATGGCCATGGCCGCGGCTTGCTCGACCGGCAATGGCCTGACCGTCACGCTGACCTCCACCAATCCCGCCGTGTCCACCGCGTTTCTCGACGCCTGGATCGACTGGAATGGCGACGGCGACTTCGACCACTCGGCGGAACATTTGTTCGGAGGCACGAGTGCGAGTCTCAGCACGGGCGCCAATGCCCTGAGCTACGACGTACCGTGTGACGCTCGCTTGCAGGGCGTCTCCTACGCTCGCTTTCGCCTGAGCTCTGTCGGCAGCCTGCTGCCTACCGGAACAGCCAACGACGGTGAGGTAGAGGACTACCTCTTTGCCGTCAAGAGCTCCGATTTTGGCGATGCTCCCGACACCTATGGCACCGAGTCTCCCGCCACTGCGGCTTCCCATGTGGTGGACCCGGGAGCGCCCCTGTTCCTCGGTAGTTGTGTCGACACTGAGGCGACCGGTGGCCAGCCCTCGATCGGTGCCGACGGTGACGACAACAACGCCGACGGCACCGCCTCCGGCGTGGTCGGTACCTGCAGCGGCGTCGACGACGAAGACGGCGTAACGTTCACGCAGATGATCGTCGCGTGTCAGACAGTCGACATCACCGTCGCAGCCAACGCTGTGGGCCACCTCAGTGCCTGGATCGACTACAACGGCAACGGTACTTTCGACGGCGCCGAGCTGGCGATCAACCAGGCTGTGGCCGCAGGCTCGCAACAGGTCTCGGTAAGCGTTCCCTGCTCGGCGGAGAGCCAGAGTCAAACGTACGCTCGTTTCCGGCTCGCACCCTCGGCAGTTGCGGGTCCCACCGGTGCCACCAACGGTGGCGAGGTCGAAGACTACGAGGTCACCGTCAAGGGTCTCGACCTGGGCGATGCTCCCGACAGCTACGGCACCCAGAATCCGGCGACCGCGGCGAGCCACGTAGTCGATCCGGTGACACCGTTCTACCTCGGGAGCTGCGTTGATACGGAAGCCATGGGCCAACCGGTCATCGCCGGGAATCCTGCCGATGGAGACGACCTGGGAAGCGGACTGTCGACCGTGGGAACTTGCACCGGCAATGACGACGAAGACGGGGTCAGCTTCGACACGATGATCGTCGCCTGTGACACGGCGGATCTTTCGGTCACCGCGTCTGCGGCAGGCCTTTTGGATGCCTGGATCGATTTCGCGGGCGACGGTACCTTCGGCGCTGGCGACCAGATCTTCAACTCTCAGGCCCTGGCCGCAGGCGTCAACAGCCTGTCGTTCTCCACGCCGTGCAGCGCGGTGAGCGACTCCGCGATCTACGCTCGCTTCCGGCTCACCACGACCGGAGGTGTCGGGCCGACCGGCTTCGCCATGGACGGCGAGGTGGAGGACTACTCCGTCACGACCAAGGGACAGGATCTGGGCGACGCTCCGGACAGCTACGGTACGCAGGATCCTGCGACCGCGGCTCGTCATATGGTCGATCCGTCCAGCCCGCTTTTCCTCGGCGCCTGCGTCGACACCGAGGTCGCCGGCCAGCCGGTAGTCTCCGGCACGCCGGCCGATGGTGATGACTCGGGAGTAGGCGATGTCGGTCTCGGTACCTGTACCGGCAACGACGACGAAGATGGCGTGAGCTTCGACAGCATGGTGGTCGCCTGTGGTTCGACCGACCTGACAGTCGTCGCCTCGCAGTCCGGATTCCTCGATGCCTGGGTCGATTTCGCCGGGGACGGTGCGTTCGACGCCGGAGATCAGATCCTGACCAGTCAAGCGGTGACCGCCGGCAGCCAGAGTCTGTCCTTCAACGTGCCCTGCTCGGTGGTTTCCCAGTCCACGACCTACGCTCGTTTCCGGATCTCGTCGGTGGGTGGCCTCGGCGCCATCGGAACGGCGATGGACGGCGAAGTCGAGGACTATGAGGTAGCAACCAAGGGCGTCGATCTCGGTGATGCGCCGGACACCTACGGTACGCAGAATTCTGCGACAGCAGCTTCGCATGCCGTAGACCCGAACGTGCCGCTTTTCCTCGGTTCCTGCGTCGATACCGAAGTCGCCGGCCAACCGGTGGTTTCCGGCACGCCGGCCGACGGAGACGACCTGGGTGCCGGCTTGGCGGTTCTGGGAACCTGCACCGGTAACGACGACGAGGATGGAGTGGTCTTCGACGACATGGTGATCGCTTGTGGCACCACCGGTGTCACCGTCACCGCCTCTCAATCCGGCGTGCTCAACGCGTGGCTCGACTTCGCCGGCGACGGCGTCTTCGATGTCACGGACCAGATCTTCACCGATCAGGCGATCAGCGCCGGAGCCAACGCTCTCTCCTTCAATGCGCCTTGCGATGTAGGCACTCAGACGATCACCTACGCTCGCTTCCGTGTCGCCACGGTCGGCGGTCTCGGTGCCACCGGGTCGGCGATGAATGGCGAGATCGAAGATCACGACGTGCCGACCAAGGGTCTGGATCTGGGAGATGCACCAGAGGCCGAGGGTTATCCGACCCTGATCGCCTCCGATGGCGCCCGCCACGTGGTGCAGCCGTCTGGCAATCCCACTCTGGGTCCGACGGTTGACACCGAGGCTGACGGTCAGCCCTCACCGGCTCACGATGGTGACGACATCGTCGGTGACGACGAGGATGGCGTGACCATCAGCGGCAATTTCGTGCCGGGCGGTGATGCCGAGACGTTGACCTTGACCACCGGCACCACCGGCGGGCTGGTCTCGGCTTGGATCGACTGGAACGGAGACGGCGACTGGAACGATGCCGGTGAGCAGGTCGCGACTGACCTGGCGATCGCAGCGTCGTCCAGCTTCGATCTGGACGTGACGGCGCCAGCCAGCGCGACGCTCGGGGCAACGTGCTTGCGCGTTCGAATCTCGACCGCCGGAGGCGACGGCCCGACCGGTTTGGCGATGGACGGCGAGATCGAGGACTACGGAGTGGAGATCGGCATGTCGGATCCCGAGATCGGCATGGCCAAGGAGGTCATCGCTGTCGATGATCTCGGTGGCGGCGAGTTCTCCGTGATCTTCGCCATGAACGTGGAGAACCTCGGTGACGTACCGTTGTCGAACATCCAGATCCTCGCCGATCTGGCGACCGCGTTTGCCGATGCCGAGGGTGGATGGGACGTCGGGGTCCTCGACAGCACATACTTCGCGGTGAACCCGGCATTCGACGGCGACACCGTGATCGAGCTACTTCTCGGTACCGACTCGCTGGCTGTCGGAAGCATCGGATTCCTCACCCTCGAGGTGATCGTGCGTCCCGGCTCGCAGCTCGGGCCGTACTTCTGCTCGGGCATCGTCACGGCCGAGGACCCAGGCGGTGAGGTGGTGGAAGACGAGTCTCAGGACGGAGACGACAGCGATCCCGATGGTGACGACGATCCGGGCAACAACGATGTCCCGACCGTGGTGATCTTCCCGGCTCCGCCCTTCGAGGTTCCGACCTTGGGTGCCTTCGGTCAGGTGGCGCTCTTGCTGCTGCTGATGACCGCGGCGATTCAGGTCCTACACCGACGCTGACGGGGTATTGATGCTCCGGCCCTTTCTCCTTCGGGAAAGGGCTGGAGTAACTTGAGTCGGAGTGTGAAGGCCGACGTTCTTGGACGCCGGGTCCGTATGACGGGCCCGGCGTCGTGTTCTTCTACCGACCCTCCGCGCCTGCTTCTGGTCACCGTCTCAGCCTGCGTCGGCTCGAGAGAGTGAGAAGGGCTGGATCAGCTCAAGTGGGGGACGATGAGCTCGGACCTCTCCAAGCCGATGTGACCGCTCCGGTACGGGTGCCCAGCTCACGGCTAGTTGCGATCCACTGGGAAACGGGCGCCATGAGGCCTCGGTCCGAACGTGTCAGCCATCCCTCGGGTCCTAGCTCCAGCCTCGGATTGGCCTCGCTCGGCCCCATCACCAAGTGAGGGTTCTGCCGCTTCAACCTCATGGATTTTCAAGGGTCTGAATCCAAGTGGGTGAAGGTTTGTGACGATGACCGTTCGTCCCGGGATGAAATGTTTTACCTGGAGGATCGGAGCTCGAAAACCCGGTTTCGTACCAAAACATTATTTCGGTATGTGGATTGCTCGGGTACTCCTGTGGACGCCGTCCCCGTGGACGGCACCCATTCTCGACTCACTCAGGAGTACCTCGATGAAAATCAGAGTCCAATCTCAATTTGGCGGGCCACGGGCATTCAGCTCGCGGCTCGCGTTCGTGCTGGGGCTGGCGCTGCTCGTTACCGCGCTGCCAGTTGCAGCTCAAGAACTGACCGGCGACCTGCGGGGGACTGTTCGTCTCGCCGACGGGACGGCGGTGCCCGGTGCCCTCGTGACGGCGGCTTCGCCGTCGCTACAAGGCTCCCGCACGACCACGAGCACGGCCACGGGTCAGTGGATCCTGCGCAACCTGCCGCCGGGTCAATACACCGTCACCTTCGAGCTCGAAGGCATGGCGACCGTGCAGTCGGCCGCATCGGTCGAGCTGGGGCAGGAGACCCCGGTCAACGTGACCATGGGCGTCGAAGCCCAGGCCGAGACCATCGTGGTTTCAGGGGAGCTACCCAGCGTGCTCGCTTCGTCCGAGGTGAGTACCACCTATAGCTTCCAGGAAGTGAACAACCTACCGATCGGCCGTGAGCCCGATGACATCGCTTCGCTGTCGCCTGGTCTTACCACCAATACGCCCAATGCGGGCCAGGTGACCATTTCCGGTGCCTTTGCGTATGACAACATCTTTCTGATCGATGGCGTCGACGCCAATGACAATCTTTTTGGCACTTCGAGCCAGGTGTACATCGAAGACGCCATCGCCGACGTCCAGGTACTGACTTCCGGTATCTCTGCTGAGTATGGGCGCTTCAGCGGCGGCGTGGTCAACGTGATCACCAAGTCCGGAGGCAATGAGTTCAGCGGTACCCTGCGTGCCGATCTCGAGAACGACGACTGGCGCAATCGCACTCCTTTGGAAGAAGAGTCCGACACGGAGCTCGAAGACGAGCTGTCGGAGATCTACTCCGCCACGCTGGGTGGCTATGTCATGAAGGACAAGCTCTGGTTCTTCGCGTCCGGACGCGACGAGAGTGTCAGTGCGTCCGAAGCGCTGTTTCAGACCCCGCTGTCGGTCACGGAAAGCGTCGAGGAAGAGCGCCTGGGTATCAAAGGCACGGTGAACATCCAAGATCGACACCAGGCTCAGGTGGCCTATACCGATCGGGAAGCGACCGGAACCCGTGCGTCCTTCGGCTTCAGCGCCACGCCGGACACGCTGCGTACTCGTACCGATCCGAGTGAGCTCAAGGTGGCTCGCTACAGCGGCGTGCTCACCGAGACGTTGTTCGGCGAGCTCCAGTACTCGGAAAAGACCTTCAGGTTTCTGTACGGTCATGGAGGGGGCTCTTCGAATGTTCCTGGAACACAGGCGTTCATCGACAATACGCCGTTCCGTGACTTCCTCGGCAACTTCAACGGCCACTACAACGCGCCGTACTTCGACGGCACGGATCCTGAGGATCGTGACAATGAGCAGATCTCGGCGAGTCTCTCGCTCTTTCTGGACTCCGCGTCTATCGGCAGCCACGACCTGAAGTTCGGGTTCGAGGATTTCTCGAGCTTCAACACCGGCGGTAATTCCCAGAGCCCCACGGATTGGACGATCGGCGCCCAGCCGCTCACCGATGCGAATGGCGACCTCGTCCTGGACGCGAACAACAAGCTGATCCCGACTTGGCGGACCAATGGCCAACTGGCAGCCCAATGGCTCGCGGAACGCGGTGCCAACGTCGAGCTCAACACCCAGAGTTTCTACGTCAACGATCGCTGGCAGCTGAACGACCATTGGTCGTTCAATCTCGGCGCTCGCTACGAGGAGATCACCGGCGAGACCAACACCAATATCGTCACGGTCGACACCGACGCTCTCGTGCCGCGCCTCGGCGCGTCGTACGACGTGCGTGGCGACGGCAAGTATCGCTTCGACGTCACGTTCTCTCAGTACGCTGGGAAGTACAGTGAGGCGCAGTTCGCCGAGAACACCAACGTCGGCAATCCTGCGCTCATCGTCTACCAATACACCGGGCCGGCCGGCCAGGGTCTCGACTTCGCTCCGGCCTACGACATTGCCAACAACTGGGTGCCGGTCGATGCCGACGACGGCACGCAGAACGTCTTCGTCGACAGCGATATCAATTCTCCCGTGGTGGACGAGTTCACCCTCTCGGCCGGGATGGAGCTCGCCCGAGGCGGTTTCCTCAAGGCGATCTACACGGATCGTTCCTATTCCGAGTTCGTAGAGGATTTCCTCACGACGGAGACGGGCTCCACCGAGGTCGTGGTCGAAGGCGTGTCGGCCGGCACGTTTGCCAATGCGTTCTATCGCAACAGCGACCAGCCTCAGCGCGACTACCGGGCTCTCCAGGTGATCGGCCGCTACCGCTTGACGGACAACTGGACCGTCGACGGAAACTGGACGCATCAGTTCGAGAACGACGGGAACTTCGAGGGCGAGGGTACGAACACACCGGGTATTTCGTCGATCATCGGCGATTTCCCGGAGATCCTTGATCGCGAGCGTCACTTCCCGGTGGGACCACTGAACGACTTTGCCGAGGACAAGGTCCGTCTCTGGACCAACTACAACCTCGATCTCAATCGGGCCGGTGGCATCAACTTCGGCCTCCTGGCGAACTACGACAAGGGCCGGACCTTCTCGCGTACCGATGGTGTATCCATCACGTCCACGCAACAGGGCATCCTGAACTCTCTGGGCTATGCCAGCGGACCGTCGACGCAGACGCTGTTCTTCAATGGCCGCGGCGACGTCGAGTTCGAGGATGCCGTCACCTTCGACCTGTCGATCAACTATCGGATTCCGATCGTCAAGGACTTCCAGCTCTGGCTGAAGGCCGACGTCTTCAACATCTTCGATGAAGACGCGCAGATCGCCGGCAACACCGCGGTCGACGGCGACGCCAACGGGCCGCTCGACTCCCTGGGTCTGCCGACCACGTTCACCGAGCCGGCCAACTTCGGTACGGCCCGGAACAACGGCGACTTCGTGGATCCGTTCGAGTATCGGTTCACGGTCGGCTTCCGCTTCTGATCGAGCTTTCGCTGCGAATCCAAGGATTCGTTTCGGGGCGGCTTCGGCCGCCCCTTTTCTTTGCTGTGTCGTTCGGGCTCTACGTTGTGCAGTGTCAGTTCGATTCCGGACAGATCGCGCCCGAAGCACTGGAGCTGAACGTGGCCGATTACTAGCCTTCTACGCGTCGAGCGTATTCCGCTCCTCCTTCGGCCCGTCCGTCTCCGTAACGCGTGACTCCGACCACCTGTCCAGCCTCGTCGAGGTCAAACGTGAGGTCGTCATTGCCGGAAGTCAAGAAGAAGTCAGTCTCGGTGGTCGGCGAGAATTCCCACATCCCGGAGTCCTCATATCTGGCCACGAGGAACTCTCCGTTCCGCGCGAACTCAATCAGATCGCCGTTCTCCAGCTGATAGCGGCCCACGAATCGATCGAGCTCATCCGGCAGAAGCACCGTCGTCTGCTTTGGAGCCGGCGCGGGCTCCAGCGCCGGCAGAGGAGCGCCCGAGACCAGATAGGTCGCCAGAGCAATGGGCACCGACGCGTACGTCCTAGTGTTCGCCAAGACGATGGCACCAATCCCGGTTTCTTGGTTGAATGCGGCGCCCGATCGGTAGCCGGCCTTGCCACCTGAGTGACGCACGGTACCGTCTTCTCGGATGCCCCACTAGACAGCGCCCTGACGGCCGCCGCGCACGGCGCCGGAAGTCAGTTGAAGGGCCATGGCCTCGGCCAGCGGCGTGTCGCGATAGCCCAGATACGCCTCGAGCAGATTGAGCATGTCGTTCGCTGTCGAGCGCAAGGAGCCCGACGCTTGCAAGGTTGCCATCTCCCATGTGCGAACAGGGGTGCGGTACGGCCCGTGACCGGGAGCAAGGCGCTCCATTTGGTCCTCGCTCAGCGTGATCGAGGTGCTCGTCATAGCGAGTGGTTGCAGCACCCGCTCGGTAACGAGGGCTTCGTAGCTCATCCCCTTCTCGAGTCCAAGAAGAATTCCCAGGAGGGAGACCCCGAGGTTCGAGTATCCGTACTCAGTGCCTACCTCGCGCGAGAGCTCATGGGTCGACAGGAAGTCCCACAGCTCGGCTACGGTGTAGTCCTCGTAAGGACTGGGCTGGCCTGCGACATCGAAGTTGTTGGGCATCGAAGGTAGGCCAGACATGTGTGTCGCTAAGGCACGTAGGGTGATCGCTTGGCTCGCCTCGGGCATCGTCACGCCGACGGGCAGGTACTCTGCCGCCGGATCATCGAGACTGACCTCTCCGCGCGCTACTATGTCCGAGAGAAGGAGGCCGGTGATCGGCTTCGTCACTGATCCGAGCTGGAAGACTGTCTCGCCGTCTAGTGGACGGTCGCTCGCCGCGCCACTTCGTCCGTGCATGAACACGCGCCGGCCATTGGCGTCGACGACGCCAACCACCATGCCCACGCCGTTTGCCTCGACACTCTCTTCGACGAGAGCGCGAATCTCTGCGTCGGGTGGAAGCGTCCAGACACCGTCCGCACCAGCAGGAGCATCCGCGCCAGGGGTCGAGCAGCTGCCCAGGATGAAGACCGGAAGCGTAAGGAACACGTAGGTCAGGCGCTGAGACATGAAGATCCTGGTTGGTTGAGAGCGGCAGTTTGAAGAAGGCACCAAGACCGTAGCACGCCGGGCCCAGCGACCGTGGTGATGGTCGCACCATGATCTTCAGTCCTTTGTTCCTGGCCTCAGACTTCTGATCATTGCTCGTGGTCGATCGCAGGAATCTCGAGAGCGAGTGGAGATCCGCGATCCCGGGCCACCGGCTTCCTCTGCGTTGTCAGACGCATTCGCTAGATATCGGCCGCTCGCGTCACGAGCCGATAGCCGAGATCCAGATTGTCGCGTTCCAGGAGCGCACCGTTGCGGTCGTGCCAGCGCCCGGTCTCGAGATCGCGGGCGAGGCGTCCGATGCGTTTCTCGACGTCGCGAATTCGAGAAAACGTTGATATGGATCGGCCGGCCTCGTTGTCGAGATACACCTTCGGGCGACACCAGTAGGCTCCGAGAAAGCCGTCGGTGCAGTCCGCCGGGATGGGAAGGGGCTCGACGCTCACGGTGCCGCCTAGTGCCTTGACCAGGTCGTCGATGGGCGGGAAGATCCCGCGGTCGACCTCCAAGAGGTCGGGGAAGTAGTCGGTCGTCAGCCAAAAACCCGTGTGGCTCGGATCCCAGGTCTGAATGACGACCCGAGGGGAGACGCGGCGCATCTCGGCCACTCCCGCTCGCCAGTCGCTCCAGTGGTGAAGGGTCAGGATCGCGAGCGCGGCATCGAACGTTCGATCCGCGAATGGCAGCGCTTCTCCCAAAGCGCGAACCGCTGGCGCACTCCCTCGAGGCCGCTGGCGGATCATCGTCCACGAGGGCTCTGCCGCGACCACCGGGCGGTCTCGGGGCTCATACGAGCCAGTGCCGGCACCGACGTTGAGCACGGAGACAGCAGCACCGAGTTGACGGCCGAGCGCCGCCATCAATCTACGATCCGGAATGCGAAATCCACCATAGCCGTGGCCGATATCGTCATATGTCTGGCGTTTCGTCGGAAACGAAGCCATGGCCGAAGTATGGCGGATTTGGGAAAATCGAGACGTGTTCCCACGAGTGCTGTTGTTCTTTGTGGTCGCTCTTCCGGCCCTTGCCCTATCGGTAGGTCGGGTGGAAGGCCGTGCGGTCTTCGTGCTCTACCGAGAGCCGAAGCTCGTCGTCGCGATGTGCGGCATCTGGTTGTTGCTGGGGGTGTTGGCCTGGCGACGGCCCGAGGTGTTTCGTTTCCATCGTCTGGCAGCGACCATGCGGCAGCCCGCCGCATGGCTCGGCGTCGTGCTGGGTGTTTGGTTTGCGACAACCGGTCTCTGGGCCCGGGTACCGGAAAACTGGCTGTACGAGTTGGCTCAGTACGTCACCTTCGGCGGCCTGTTTCTCGTGTTGGGTACCTGGTCTCGCGATGATCCAGATGTAGCGGCGACCATCCAGTGGGCCTTGGTCGCGAGTCTGGGTATCGTGACCGCGATCGGTTTGTGGCAGTGGGCGGGCCTGCCGCTTCCGATGGTGCTGCCACCGATTCGTCCGGAGCTCGGCGCGCTTCATCCGTCGCTCATGGGATACAAGAATCCAGCAGCTCTGGCGGTCACAGGACAGGTTCTGGTTCTCGTGGGGCTAGCATCCCGAACACAGCAGACCTGGCAACGGGCTGCGCTAGGTGGCCTCGTGGCTCTGGAGCTGCTGTACGTCGCTTCGTTGGGAAGCCGCACTGCGATCTTGGCGCTTGGCACCGGCTTGGCGGTCTGTCTCGCGGGCGCCCTATGGACGTACCGGCGCGATGCCGGAAGAGCGAAAGCGACGCGAATCGTGCTTGGTTCGGCATTGGTTTTCGTCGTCTTCCTCCTAGCCGTCGCGGCAGCCCGTCCCGAGGCTCGAGACCGCATCGGCTCGATGCTGCGGTACTTCGCTTCGCCGGCCGACTACCTCGACTCGGATCGCGGTACCTATCTGCGCAACACCGTGCATATGGCCCGCATCGAGCCGTGGGGTGTCGGCCTCGGTGATTGGCAGACGACCTATCCAGTGTTTAGACGTTTCGGACGGACCGTTTCCTTCGATGAATCCTTCGAGGTTCGCCGAGCACACAGCGACCACGTCCAGGTCCTTGGTGAGACGGGTTGGGTCGGTCTGACACTGTGGCTGGCCTGGCTCGGAACGTTGGTGATCTCACCGTTTCGGCGGTTCCACCGAAGCCGGGAGCCGGCACACCTTTTTCTGGCGGGCCAGATCGTGGTGCTGGCCACAGCCATGGCGACCGACTACTTCGTCGAATGGCCGTATGGCAAATTCCAGCTCTTCCTTCTCGCTACCCTGGCCCTCTCGGTATCCAGCCGGAGTCATGTGGAAACCCGAAGGCCGGGTCCAGGTAGGGTCCGCGTGCTCGCCTTCCTGGTCGTTGTTCTCGCGACCTTGGTTTTCGCTTCCCAGTGGATGCACTTGAGACGAAGCCAGATCGCGGCCGAGATGGAGAGACGCTACGGTTTGGTCGTCGGTGAACTGCAGAAGCTGGGGCGTGTCGAGCGGTCGCGACTCGAAGCCATCCGAACGCTCGGTGTGCAGCATGAGCGTTGGCCGGGCGTCGATAAAACCGCGTACCGAACATACCTCGTGATGGCCCACGTCGCGCACCTTGCAGGTAAGTCCGACGAGGCGCTGGGTGCCGCCCGCCGGGCGACGCGGCTTCACCCGTATTCGATCGATGCGCTCGACATGATGGCGAGAATCACGTCGGAGCCTTGTGCCACGCGCTGGAGGGGAGCGCGCGACCATGTCTCGGACGAGGCGACAAGGGGCTTCGAGGGAAGATACCCGGTCTGCGGCCTCACTTTCGACGAGTCCGAGTGAGATCATCGCGCTGCCTTGCAGTAAGATACGATCACACTGGTCGAACCATCTTACGGAGGGATTCGAATGAAGGCTGCTGCTCGTCGTGTCAGATCGAGGAGTCTCGTCAGGCCATACCTTGGAATGGTGCTTCTGTTCTTGGGCGTCGCGGGACTGGGCGTCAGTGCCGAGCACCTGTTCTTGGTGGAGTTCCAGGCTGACGACCTGGGTGTCGTGGATCGGCTCGCAGGAACTTCCGACGTCGCCTTGAGTGGCGATGGTCTGTGTGTCTATGCGACCTCCGAATTCGAGCATGCCGTCACGGAGTTCGAGCGCACGCCGATTTTCGGTTCGCTGACCTTCGACGAAGTTTCGGTCGACAGCGAGGGCGGGGTCTTCGGACTCCTCGCACCGTCGTCCGTCGTGGGCTCGCCGGATGGACGGCACGTGTATGTCACCGGAGCGGTGGACGACACCTTGCTCGTGTATCGGCGGGACGCGACATTGGATGAGCTGGTTTTCGTGGCGTCGCAGGTGAAACAGAACTTAGTGGGAGGCGTGGTGGGGCTCGACCTGCCGACCTCGGTGGCGGTCAGCGGCGACGGCGAGTCGGTCTATGTAACCGCTGCCTTGGACGACTCCGTCGCTGCGTTCCGCCGCGATGCTACGACCGACACCCTCACGTTCGTCGAAGCCGAGTTCGACGGCTTCAGCGCGGATGGATTGAACGGAGCCAGCGGCGTGGCGGTGAGCCCGGACAGCCAGCACGTCTACGTCACGGGGCGTGCCGACAACGCGGTGACCGTCTTCGATCGCCTGCCTGGTGGAGGGTTGGCGGAAGTCGCGACCTATTTCGACGGTGTCAGCGACGTAGAGGGCCTGAGAGGCGCTGCATCCGTAACGGTGAGTCCCGACGGTCAGCACGTCTATGTGGTTGGAGCCGTCGACGACTCGATGGTCACGTTTTTGCGAAACCCGTTCACCGGTACCCTGACTTTCCAGGATGCCATCTATGACGGCCAGGACGGTGTCGACGGTCTCGATGGAGCCGCGGACGTCCTGGTCAATCCAGCCGGCGATCGGGTCGTGGCCGCCTCGCCGAACGATAATGGACTGGCGCTGTTTCGGCGTGATCCGGCGAGCGGAGACTTGGTGTTCCTCGATGCATTGCTGCCGCCAGACGGCTTGCGTGGTGCCCGTTCGCTCGCCACCCATGACGGCATCATCGTCTACGCTGCGGCCTACGCCGACGACGGTGTGGCGGGCGTCTACGTCGCTCTCTGTGAGGGAGACGAAGGATTGGGCGACTCGGATGCAGACGCCATTTGTGACGACCTCGACTCGTGCTTAGGGGACGATTTCCTCGGCGACGAGGACTCTGACGCGGTCTGCGACGATCTCGATATCTGCCCGGGTGGTGACGACTCGTTGGATGACGACGGAGACACGGTGCCCGACGCTTGCGATGCGTGCGAGGGCAACGACGCCACGGGCGATAGCGACGCCGACATGGTCTGCGACGACACCGACACCTGCCCGGGCTTCGACGACGGCCTGGATGCTGACGGGGACAACGTGGCCGACGGATGCGACGTCTGCGAGGGCGACGATGCCACGGGCGACAGCGACACGGACGCCGTCTGCGACGACCTGGACGTTTGCGCCGGATTCGACGACGGGATCGACGCGGATGGAGACACCGTGCCGGACGGCTGTGACGATTGTTTCGGCGACGACTTGACCGGCGACTCCGACGGCGATCAGGTGTGCGACGACCTGGATGTGTGTGCTGCGGGCGACGACAATCTGGACGACGACGGAGACGCTGTGCCGGACGCTTGCGACGCCTGCGATGGTGACGATGCGACCGGCGACTCCGACGGCGACCTCGTATGTGACGACATCGACTGCGCTCCGGACGACGACTCGGCCGCCTATGTCGACGCGTGCGGTGTGTGCGGAGGTACGGCCATCGAGTGTCCGATCTTCTTCGACGGCTTCGAGTCGGGGAGCACGTCCGCTTGGTCGTCGGTGACCGGAGGATCGTGAACGGGTCGCCCCGGTAGTGGATTTTCGAAGTCAATAGACCCCATGATCGCTCTGTTCCGGAGCCGCGGCTCCGGAACAGAGCACCGCACTACAAGACTCCCGTGAACCGCATCGACCCTCGATGGCTCGCCTGGCTCATCCTGGCGACGGCCGGCTCGGTTTTCTGCCTCGGCGCGGTGGCGCGGTTGTCGGGCTTCGAGGTGTGGGACGACGGTCTCATGTTTTCGCGCTATGCGGAGAACGTCGCGCGGGAAGGGGTGGTGGCGTGGAATCCTGCGACAGAGCTGGGAGAAGCCCAGCCGAGCTGGGGGCTTACCTCTCTGGGTCACCTCGTCGTCGTGGTGGTTGCGCGGACGGTACTGCGCCCGATCGGCGGCGACGCGCTGTCGTGGGCCGTGGTCTCGAGTTGGCTGGCGGGTTGGGTGTTCCTCGGCCTGGTACTGCGGGCCGCTTGGAGCCACGATCCGCGATCCAGTGTCGGTGCAAAGTTGGGCACCTTGACCTGGACGGCCGCCGTTCTGGCCATGGGATTCAGGTCCGTGGGTGCTCACTTCGGTACGGGAATGGACACCATGACCGCTGCAGCCTGGCTCACGTTCTTTTTGATGATGGCTCGCCGCCTCGAGTGTCTTTCAGGCCGCAAGTTGGTCGTCTTGACAGCTGCGACCGCCAGCCTGACATTCTTCGTCCGACCCGACGCAGCGGTTTTTCCGGTGTTCGTGTTGGCGGCGCTGGCGGTCGGGGTGCGCGGGTCCCGTCGGGCATGGGAGGCGCTCGGTGGGGCAGCCGCCCTGGGCGGTGTGTTGTGGCTATCGGCGCGCGCCTATTTCGGTACTTGGCTGCCGCTGCCGTCCTACGTCAAGAGTGGAGGAGTGGGTGGCACCGGCCACTATGGCGACGCCTTCGCGATCCATTACGAGGGTGTGGCGGTGCGGGAGCTGGGGCTGTTCGCGTTGGCCTTCTGGCCACTGATTCTCGTTGTAGCGCTCGATGTCTTGTCGTCACCCAGGCGCTGGTGGCGCCAGTCGCAGCTGACCGACAAGGGGCTGGCGGCAGCCGTCGTCGTCTTCAGTGCCTACCACCTGACGCAGGTAGCGCCGATCATGGGCGGGGACCAACGCTTTTTTCAGCCGTTGCTACCGTGCCTGCTGTGGCTATCGTGGGGAAGCATGAATCGGTGGCGCGATCGCTTGGCTGCCCGTGGTGTGGGTCCTCGTGGAGGCCGATGGCACGCGGGATGGGCGACGGGGCTGGCGCTGGCTGCTGTGCTCGGTCTGCTCTCGCTAGGATCGGCGTTGTTGGAGGAAGGCCAGCGTCTCGGTTCGACACTCGATCGCGAGCCGTGGCCGACGCTCGATCTCCAGGTTTCCTACGAACAGCGAGCCAGCGGCTACTGGCCGGCTCTCGAGGTGGTGGGCCGGCTGCCACCTGAGACGGTGATCGCGGCTACCGAAGTGGGTCTGCCGGGAGCTTTGAATCCTCGGAAGACCATTGTCGACATGGCGGGGCTGCACGATCCGCGTTTCGCGCTCGAAGGATTCTCCGCCGAGCGCCTCTTCGCGGGGAGTGATGGGCCGGGGACCGACGTTGCACCTCCGCCCGACGTCATCTACCTACCCCATCCGCACTACCAACCCATGCTCCAGGAGCTTCTGCGACATCCGACTTTGCAGGCCCGGTACCGACTGTGGACGGCGGAAGCCTTGGGCACGGTGTTGGGTGTCGCGGTGCGACGGGGCAGCGCGGCCGAGGAGCCGTTGGCCGAAGCGTTGGCGTCAGTTACTGCAGCCAGAAGCCGACAGTGATGTGGTAGTACACCGCCACGGGCTGGCCGTCCGGGGTGTGGGCCGGCTTGTACTTCCAAGTGGCCACGGTCTCGAGAGCCGATTCCGTGAGGCCCATGGACAGGCCCTTCACCGCTTTCAAGTTGCGCACGTTTCCTTCTTCGTCGATCACGCACGAGAGGATTACCACACCTTGGATGCGGGCCTGGCGAGCTGATTCGGTATAGCGAGGCTGCGGCTGGAGGATCCCCTCGGGTTTGAGGATGCCGTCGCCCACCTGTACCGCTTGGCCCGTGAATCCGGCGTTCTTCGCGAAGAATCCGGGATCGGGACCTTCGGGAATACCGAAGAAGAACTCATCGGTGTTGGTGGGCGGAAGATCCGGCACCTCGAGATCCTCGACCCGTAGCGGTTCAGGATCGTCCGGAGTCGGATCCGGAATCGGGATGCGTTTCTTCTTTGGATCCGGGATCTCTTGGCGCTGCTGGATCTGCTGGGGCGGCTTCTGGAAGCGAACCTGTTCCATCACGAAGATCTTGCTCTTCTGTCCCACGCGCTTGGGCTCGTAGTCCCAAGTCGGCATGGTGACCAGGAGAAGCACAGCGTGGAATATCGTGGCAGCGACGATCGTCCAGCGCAGACGCTTGCGGTCCGCCGCGCCCTGATGCTCCAGATCCGCCAGGATCATGGCGCTTGGTGTCAGTAGCTCGGGCGCTACGTCACCCGCCTCGTCGGGAGCGCTTTCGTCGTTCCGATCTTCGGGCTGTGGTGCGTCGCCACTCGATCCAAAACCGGGAGGCAGGTCGCCACCGGGGGAGATCATGTCGAGGAGGTCATCGGCCTGCCCGCCGTCCCATCGCGTAGCATCTGCCGATTCGGCGCCCACGGCGCGTCGTTCGGCATCGTTTCTTCGTGGGCCTGCAGGGAGGGTACCTTTCAGTGAGAATGCTGTCGTTCCTTGCATGGTATATCGAGCCGTCGTGAGGTCATTCATGGAGGTCACGACTCGTCCTGACGTGGTATGTATGCAAGTCACCTGCCGGTGGCTTGCACTGATATCACCAGGTACGCGGCTCAGGCCATGCAGGTTCGAAGAGACGATCGTCCTCAGGCGGGGACGACCCGGACTCCAGCAGCCGGCGCCGACCGTCCGAAGGATCTCCGGCTGGAGATCTCCTCGGAACTCGAGGTGGTCGGCATATTTGCCCCCCTCCGAAGGAGGACGAAGAGATCAGCCCTCTGTGGCCTCGCCGTCGGCCTCGGTCTCGTCCGTCGCAGCGTCGGCTTCGCTCTCGTTGCCTGCCTCCCCTCCCAGCTCGGCCGGTGGGGAGGAGCCGGCTAGAGAAGCGAACGTCTGTAGCTCGGCCAGATCGGCCATCAGCTCGGCATGGAAGGCGAGGAGCTCTTCCCTCGAGCGATCGCGCATCTTCAGCCTCTCGGGACAGCGCTTGCAGTTGAGGCGGGTCTGGTCGTACTCGACGATGTGGTCGATCATGTCGGTCAGGTGCGAAGCGATCTGCTCGCGCTTGGCCTTCGACTCGGTGAGCGAGCTGTCGATGGCCTGGCCGATCTGCTTGGTATCGGCACCGAGGGAAGCGAGAACCTTGTTGGTGGTCTCCAGCTCGATGCGGGTGCGCTCGTTCTGCTCGTTGAGGGCGTCGAAACCCCGCATGACCGTGTTGAAGTAGCCGTCGAGGTAGCGCGACACTTCCTCTTGCACCTGCTCCGGGACCGCCTGGATGATGCGCTCGCGCTCTTCGTCGAGCTCGTTCAGCGCCCGCGGAACGGCCTCTTCGATCGAGGCTCCCACCTGCTCCCAGCGCTGCGATTCGCGGTCGAATCGGTTCTGCCAAGAGATGTTCTCCGCCTTGGACTGCGCGAGCTGCTCCTCGCACTGGGCAAGCTCTCCCTGCAGAGCCTCGTGCTCGCCCTTGGCGACGCAGCCGGCCAGCAGCAGGGTCAGAATCAGAGATGCGGTGAGAAGGAGGGCGACGCGTGGGCGAGAAGGAAACATGGAGCTGTCCTCGGGGTGGTTCGCAGAATCGTCCGACGGAGCGAAGGGGTCCCCCGATTATAGACTGATGCAAATGAATCCGCACGGCCATCACCAACCCGCCCAGCGAATCGCCGGATCGATCGTCAGAATACTCCCTGTGCGACGATCATGATGACCCCCATGGCGACGACGTAGCCGGCATCGACCGACGCTGCACCCTTGCTCTTCTGGCTGAAGAGGCCACCCGCAGCTTGGAGGATGGCGAAGCAGATCAACGCCAGGACGATCGTCAGTAAAGCCTCGTTCTTCGCGGTGACTCCCACCAACCAGGCCAGGAGGAAGGTTCCCAGGAGCTGCCAGAGCATGGCAGCGATCGGTAGCGATTCCGGCGGAGTGATGTCGTGGGACCCCTTGGCCCAGACTTTGCCGAAGAGCATCGGGCTGAACCAGAGCATGCCGAGACCGTACGCAGCCACGGTTCCCACTCCGACGGCCAGCCAGTTCACATTCGCGGTGAGTTCTTCCATCGTCTTCTCCTGGTCGGAAATGCGGATCAGGACAGGATGCCGTCGAGTGCGGCTAGGATCTGCTGCCAGCCGCCCCGATGGTTGCTGCGTGCTTCTTCGTCACGGAACTTGACATGGGTCAGCTGGATTTCCGTGCCGCCGTCGACCTCGGAGAAGTCGAGTGTCACGGTGCTGCCGTCGACGGAGAAGGGTGATTCCCAGGTGAACACCAGCTGCGAATGCCGCTCGATCTTCAAGTAGGTGCCGCCGTGTGGCAACTTGTCCTCACCCGCCTGCATGACGATGCGGAAGCGTCCTCCCTCCCGGGCATCCGCCTCCGATTCCGGAACTGTCATTCCCTCTCCGGGAACCATGAACCGTGCTAGCTGGCCCGGATCGAGCCAGGCGTTGAAGACGTCTTCGATCGGGGCATCGATGATGCGTGACACTTCGACTTTCAAGTCAGCCATCTGAGTCTTCCTTCTGGGTCAACAGGGTCTCCAGCGCCTCCAACCGGATCTCCCAGGTCGAACGAAGCTCTCTGAACCAGCGATCGATGGTCGAAACCGGCTCCATGTTCGCTTCGATCAAATGCGTTCGCCCGAGCGTCGTTCGTCTCACCAGGCCGACCCGTTCGAGAGCCTTGATGTGCTTCGACACAGCGTTCAGGCTCATGGCGTAGTGAGCTGCCAGGTCGGTGACTCGGGTGGGGCCCTCCTGCACGAGGATCGTGAGAATGGATCTGCGGGTGGGGTCGCTGACGGCCTTGAGGATGTTCGAGAGTTCTTCGCTCTCCACAAATTCAACCACGAAGTTGAATATACGGATCCAAGTCGGCATTGTCAACCATGTGGTTGAATATTGAGTGCTAGTGTCTCGTGCTGAACGTTCTGTGAGGGTTCGGCCGTGGGATTCGACGTGCCACCAAGGCGCGCCGACGAGGAATAGCAGAGCCGTTTCGAGGAGAAGCAACGCCGGTGGCGCGCCGACGAGCCGGATCAAACACCAAAGAACTTTCCAAGCTGGTGGGATGGACTCCCCCGCGACTTTGTTCGGCATCATGGTGCCAGAGTCGCT
>JALCBJ010000098.1 GCA_028066595.1 Thermoanaerobaculia bacterium | reverse complement strand
TTCATCAACTTCGCGCTGATCGCAGATATGCTAATTAGCGTTAACACGCCCTAGTTCCACTCGGCACGGCGATCGCCGGGCGGTGTTCTGTGGAGAACGACGGACCGATTCCAGGTTCTACGGATCACTATTGGGCGGTACCGGACGCGGTTGAGCTCAACTCTGATCTGTCTTGGTTCTTTGGTTCAGCTCTTGACCTGGCCATCACCAAGAGTGATGGTGACGTGGAGGTTCTGCCGGGTGGCGACATCGTCTACACGCTGGAGGTCTCCAACGTCGGTTCAGATGTCGATGCAACCGGAGTCGAGATTGAGGAGACGGTACCCGACTTCACGACCTTCAATGCCTCTGCAAGTGATCCTGGCTGGAACTGTGTTGACATCGTCGCGGGATCTGAGTGTCTGCTGTCAGTCGGTTCTTTGTCTGCCGGTGGGCCACCTGTGCAAGCCACGTTCGTCGTCACAGTAGACAGCCCACTACTGGGCGTCGAAGAGATCTTCAACCTGGTTCGGGTATCTGACGATGGGGACAACGGCCCTGACCCGAATCCAGGAAACGACCTCGCGCAGGAGTCGACTCCGATCGACTCAGGTGTGGTGTTTGAAGACGGTTTCGAGTCCGGAAACACGTCTTCATGGTCGCAAACGGCACCCTGAATAGAACCCGTTTCCGCCTTCATTGCCTAGAGAGATGCCGTTGATCGCCGCGTTGGCTTCGCAGAAGCCGTTTCGGATCTCCCTGCTAACCGCCCAGGCGACCGGGGCGACAGCTACCAGAACGACTGCGAGGATGAGTGCTTTGAATGTTCGAGGCATGAAGGGAGCTTGTGTCTGCTTATCGACCGATTCGTCTTCTCGTTGAAGTTGTCCGAAGGTAGTTCCCGCCGAATGGCCGAGGCCGGCGAGATCTTCGGGGTGCGAGTCCTCGACCACATCATCGTGGGCGAGGCGCCGGCTTTCGTGTCGTTGAAGCAGCGGGGCGGGTGGTGAGGCGGTCTCCTACTTCAGGCTGAGAGCCTTGAAGAAAGCCTGGTTCCTCTGCTGGGCTCGACTGACGAAAGCGCGGAAGTCGAGCACCTCGACGTTCATGTTGAGGTTGCCGAGTGCTCCGTACCAGCGCCACTCTCCCTCGACCCTCTTCATCTCTCCCGGGCCGTCGCTAAGCACGGATTCCATCTTCGGATTGAGAGTGACGATCGCGTAGCCGTCAATCCGGATGTTCATCCCGATGCCTGGCAGAGTCACGCCGTTGGCGTCCATAGAGCCGCCATCCCGCAGCCTTCTCGCATAGCGAGCCAGCTGAGCGACTGGATTCTCGCTGTCCTTCCGGTCGGGTCGCTTGAACTCAACGAGCGAAACGTGTTGAAAGGGGTCGCCCGTCTTGAAGGCCAAGATGTCTGGCCTCTCCATGCTGTCGCTCGGGGCCGCAGAGCTCTGCGCCAGCGGGAGTTCCGAGCTGATAAACTCGTAGAACGACAGGGTGTCATCGACCAGCCAGAGGTTGTGATCCTCGTAGTCGATCTCCCCGTTCGTCCTCTTGAGCGGGAAGACGATCCTGTGGATGTGCTCCTCCAGCGCCGCTTCCTGTCGAGAGATCAGCTTGTGGAGAAGCTGCAGCACAGCTCGTCGCTTGACGACGTAACGCACGAGGTCGTCCTGGCCCGCGAGGTTCGTCTCTGAAACGACCCTGTAGAGCTGCTCTGCCAACTCGTCGACGTCCGTTGTGCTCTCGACGAGCTTCTGCTCGACCGCGGACTGTTCCTGCCGAATCTCGAGTTCCCACTCCTGCTTCACCCGGTACAGAGCTTCGTCAATGAGGCGTGTGTTGTCGGTCCACTTGATTCGTGCGAGTTCTTCCGGCTTCTGCTCCAACAGCCGAGCGTACTCAGGTTGCTGCGTTCGGATATGGCGTTCCACCTTCTCGAGGTTGGCCTTCCTCTCTGCCTCCAAGACTTCTTTGAGCCGCTCGTTGACGACTCGCCCAACCTCGTCACGAAGCGTCTTCAGATCAAGGAGGCCACTTGCTTCCTGAATCGGCTCCCCGTCGGGGAGGACGAAGTACGTCCGAGTAGCATCGGCTGCTGAGTCCAATGCAGCCCCAGCTACGAAGGCATGGTGAATGAGCGACTCGCCTTCCTCCCCGCGAATGGGCTCCGCTCCAAGATCCGATACCTCAGCCAGCGGGAATGAAGAGACAACCCGGTCATTGGCCAAGAGGTGGCCGAGGTGCTTCCTGCCCGTGGCGTATCGTTGCTGCACGTGGCGAAGATCCAGATCGTGCTCGCCAACCCGCAGTGATTCGAGTTGGCTGATATCGAGTTCCTGAATACGCTCGTTCACGACGAGCTCCGTGGTGCCATCGGCGCGATGCTCGACGACAGTGACTCGCGGGCAGTTACCGACCACGAAGTAGTTGAAGCAGTGCTCGAAAACTCGCTCGGCGAAGACCTCCAGCCCTCTCCTCAGAGGCTCCTCGTAGCGTCTACGTACCCCAACCAAACGAACACGCGTCTCGACCTTCTCATCGGAGTCGATTGCTTCGTCCGAGAAGCCCGAGATGCCCGTTTCAGTCGGTGAGAAGGTGAAAGACCTGCGGCGGAGATCGCCATCGTCGCCACGGAATCGACTCTCGATCTCTGCCCTCTCGAACACGACCAGCCAAGTAAGTCGCCCGATTCCCTTACCCCCTCGAACGATCTTGGCTGTGCTGTCGGCGGTCTCGAAGGACTCCAGGTTTGGGTCGGTGAATCCGAGCCCGTTGTCGACGACAGTGAAGCTCTCGACTGGTTCCACGGGGGGCCGACCAGCCATCCCGGGTACTTGGAGCTGCTGGACTCGATGCACGTGCACCTGAATGCGGCCCTGCGACGCAGCATCGTCCATCCCGAAACGGTCCTCGATCGAGTGGATGCTGTTCACGATGGCCTCAAAGACGGGCAAGAAGGCGTCCAGGGCCGCCACCTTCGTGTTGCGCAGGCGGCCCTGGAGGTCCATCCGCATCTGATGCGTTGCGGAGTCAGTCGCCATGGGCTCTTCGGTCATCGGTGCCGAAGATTCTAGCCTGTAGAGCGCTTCGCGCCCCACACCGAACGCAGCTGAGAACCCATCAAAACGCCGCCGCCGGCAGGTGCGAGGTGGACCCCGTCACAGTTTCATCGGTGAGCTACGCGATGCGACATGGGTCGACGAAGGCCTCAGGAGGAGCCCTGCATCCGTGTTCGCGAGCCGGATCTCCGGGTAGTAGCTGATGACACTCTTCAGGTACTTGAGAAACCGGCGCTTGAAGTGCCGTGGGTTCTTGTACCCGCACCCGAACTGGAGCTGCAGTGAGTCCCAGGGGATCGTGACTGGCTTCCGCGGCCGGAAGAAGCGCCAGGTCAGCCAGACGTCGATGTCGATCTCGAACGGGGATCGCAGGGCGCGCAGGACCCGGAGGTCGAGCGGCACCGGCGCCTCCGTCGCCTCGCGGAAGAAGCGCTCCGAGAGGACCACGTCGCGGGTCCCACCAGAGCGCCCGCTTCTCGGCGATCAGAAACCCGTCGCCCGCGTGCCGGCCCTTCTCCTCGTCGTGGAAGACGCACTGGAAGGTCGAGGCGAAGAGTCGCTGCATCTGCTCGCGAAGCTGGGGGAGCGAGCCACGAGGTCCGGTGGTAGGCGGGATCCCGAGGGCGGCGCAGAAGTGCGAGAAGTGGTGGTCGAGCTCGCGTCTTCCTCTTGACCGCCTCGGTGTTGAAGTAGGCGAGGACGAGGCGCAGGTAGCGGCCGTACGGGAGGCCAACGCCCTTCGGCGCAAGAATCGAGAGGCTGTAGTGGCCGTTGTGCCGGGCATGCTCCATGCCCGCGAGGCCCAGGAACTGGCCCAGGTCGCCGAGTCCCAGGCGCGGAGGGAGGCGCTGCGGGCCAGCCGCGAAGCGCGGACCGCCACCAGGGTGTCCGACGTCCTGGTGGGCCTTTTCGCCGTCGCCGATCCCAGCCAGGGCGGCACGAGCACGACGATGGACGTCGGCGAGCTCTTGGAGCGCGGAACGGCCAGGATCCGTAAGGGTTTAGACGACGAGCCGGAAATTCAGGCGAGGTTGATGTCGACGCTGGGCGACATTTACCGGGTCGTCGGCGACTACGAGCAGTCTCGGGAGCACCTGGAGGGTGCTCTCGAGCTGTGGGAAGCGACCGCTGATCCCGATCCGTACCGACTCGGCCAGACTCTGAACCACCTTGCCGTCCTGGATCGCAACGTCGGCAACTACAGAGATGCCGAAGCTCGGCTGATTCGTGCCTTGGAGCTCTGGGAGGAGGGACTGGGTCCCAACCATCCCAAGATCGGCGGCCTGCTGAACAACCTGGGTAACGTTCGGCAGAATCTCGGGCAGTACGAGACCGCCGCGGAGGCTTTGGAGAGGGCGCTGGGCACTTGGGAGAAGGCCTACGGGCCGGAGCACCGCGACGTCGGAATCGCAGCCCTCAACCTCGGCAACGTCTGGAATCAGCTCGGTCGAGACGACGACGCCATCGCTCTTTACCGTCGCGCCGGGACCATCTTCGAGGCACTCCTGGGAGCCGACCATCCCCATCTGGCCGTGGTACAGAACAACATCGGGGACGCCCAGAACGACCTCGGAAACTACGAAGCGGCCGAGTCGGCATTCCGCAATGCGCTACGAATCCGGACGGCCGCCTTGGGCCCAGAGCACTCCGCCACCTTGGCGACGGAGAGCAATCTGGGAGACGTTCTCCTGCGTTCCGGGCGGCTCGAAGAGGCGGAAGCGCTGTTGGCCGACGTCCTCTCGAGGTTCGAGCACGCCCTCGGACCGGACCATCTCCAGGTCGCCTACGTCTGCGTCTATCTCAGCGAGATTCGGAGCCATCAGGGCCGGACGGCGGAAGCGCTGGCCTTCGCCGAACGTGCGCTTTCCCTCCTGGAAGGCCGTGTCGAAGACGACGAGCCGAGTCTCCGGCGTGCGCGGGAGGCTGCCGAGCGGGCGCGACGCATCACGCGCTAACGGCCCTTGGTACCGGGTGGATTTCACTGGCTCGATCCCCTGGTCGCCACCCTCTCGACAAGTCTGAGTCGAGCAGTTCGAGAAGACGTCGTCCGACACATCGCCTCCTGGAATCCGAAGGCACTCGAGATCCAAAAGTCGGCACCCGAGGCTACGAACTCCGCGCATCTAGTTCAGGTCGGCCGACGTCAGATAGACGATGAAACAGATCTCGTCAGGGAGACGTTCTGCGGGTCTCTCGTTGGCCCGGACTCAGGGAAGATCGGGCCAACGAGCCGATCTGGTCCCCTGCTCGGTGATGTCCCGTGACAGCACCAGCTCGTCCCGACTCACTCGTTTGAGAAACCCGTTTACCCAACCACTAGACACAGATCATTCAATCGATTATGCTAATTGATAGCCAAGTGCAAGAGGAGCGCAGGCGGGTGCAGAAGGCGCCTCCTGCGTGAGAACCAAGAAGCGAGGGGAAGAGATGAATCCACGTATTCATGGACCACGACTTTTAGTCGCAGCAGTCACCTGTCTGCTGATCGCCGTACCGGCGGCGTTCGCGCAGGAGACCACGGGTTCCGTTTCCGGAACCGTCACCGGCCCCGAAGGCGGGGCCCTACCAGGTGTCACCATCACGATCAAAGGATCCGGTCTACCTGCCGGTCAAATGGTCGTGACCAACGAGCGAGGCCGTTTCCGGTTCCCGAGCGTTCCTGCGGGTGACTACACCATCTCGTCGGCACTCGAAGGCTTCCAGGCCACCGAGACGCCGGAATTCCGCGTAAGCCTGGGCGCTCAGCTGACGGTGGACATTCCGCTGCAGCTGCAGCTCGGCGAGGAGATCGTCGTCACCGGCGATCCGCCGCTGATCTCCCTCACCGGCAGCGACACCTCGTCCACGATCAGCGGAAAGTGGATCGAGAACCTGCCGGTGGGCCGTGATTTCGGCTCGCTCGTCACCCAGGCCGCCGGTGCCAACGGCGAAACCGACAAGCTCGGCGGCATCTCGATCGACGGCTCGTCGGGATCCGAGAACACCTGGATCATCGACGGCATCGACACCACCAACCTGCAGACCGGTACGCAGCAGAAAGAGCTACTGACCGATTTCGTCGAAGAAGTCCAGGTCAAGTACGGCGGATACATGCCGGAGTTCCGCGCTTCGACCGGCGGCGTCATCAACGCGGTGACCAAGACTGGCGGCGACTCCTTCGAAGGCACCGCACATGTCTTCCATGCAGACAACGACTACTACGGCGACAAAAGGCCCGCTCTCGTAGACAACCGAGACACTCAGCTTCCTGAGTACGTGGTGTTCGATGAGGACGACTACACCTACACCGAGCCGGGCTTCACGCTGGGCGGACCGCTGGTACGCGATCACCTCTGGTTCTTCGTCGGCTACTCGCAGGAGCAGCAGGACACGACCCGTCTCGTGGATTTCTCGAACGGCGATCAGGGCACCTTCGACCAGAAGAGCACCGAGGACTTCATCGTCGCCAACCTGTCGGGCTCGGCCGGCCGTGTGCACTACCGCGTCGGCGCCAACATCGACGACTTCGAGCGCAGGGGAGATCTGCCGGTTGAGAGCGGTCCGGGCCATCCCACGACCGGTTCCTCCGATCCCGAAGATTTCATCAACTCTTCACGTGAAGTCCCGGGCGAGAGCTATACCGGGACACTCAACTGGCTGCCCACCGATTCGTTCCAGGTCTCGCTACGCGGCGGCCACTTCGAATACGACACGCGGGAAGGCGGCTTCCCGACCGGCGTATGGCTCGGCTTCTCGACCTCGAGCCTGGGTACTCCCTGTCAGCGTTTTCCGGACCAGTGCAACCCCGCGATCGAACAGCCGCTCGGTAACATCACGCCCGACAACAGTGGCACGCTCTTCGACATTCAGGAACGCGACTACATCCAAGCATCCGGCTCGTACTTCCTAGACGGGTTCGGTGGCGACCACGAGTTCAAGTTCGGCTACCTCCACGAGACGCCGAGCAACTCGGTCGCGGACGGCTACAGCAACACCCGCATCCTCTACTACTGGGACACCGATCTGGGCATCGGGGACCGGGGTGAATTCGGCGTGTACCGTGTGCTGCAGATTCAGACCTTCGGAGAGATCTCTGCGACCAACGAGGCGCTCTTCCTGCAGGATTCCTGGCGGCCGAACGATCGCTTGACGTTCAACATCGGCGTCCGGGCGGAGAAAGAGGGAGTCCCCTCCTATTCCGACGATCCGACGATTCCCGATCCGGCGATCGCTTTCGACTACGACGACAAGCTGGCACCGCGTCTGGGCTTCGCCTACGACGTCAAGGGTGACGGTCGCTGGAAGGCGTACGGCAGTTACGGCGTGTTCTACGACGTGATGAAGCTGGAGATGCCCCGCGGCCTCTTCGGCGGTGACCGCTGGGTCGACTGGTTCTACTCGCTCGATACGACGGACTGGACCACGATCGGTGACAACTGCCTCATTGGTGAAGGTAACACTTCGTTCAACCCGCCGACCGGCTGCCCCGGACGCCTGATATCCGGCCCGCTCGATCGGCGGCATCCGGCGAACGATCCCAACGATCCGCTCATCGACGAGAACCTGAAGCCGATGGAGTCCAACGAGATCACGCTGGGTGTCGAGCACCTGCTCGGCAACAACATGGTGTTGGGCGCCCGCTACGTGCGCAAGCGCCTCGTGCGTACGGTCGAGGATTCCGGTGTGCTCGAAGACAACGCCGAGGTCTTCATCATCTCGAACCCTGGCGAGGGCCGGGCCGAGTTCATCCTCGGACCTGACTTCCCGGCGTTGCCCAAGGCGGAGCGGGACTACGACGCGGTGACTCTGACGCTGCGCAAGAACTTCTCCAACAACTGGGCTCTGAACGCCAACTACACCTACAGTGAGCTGGAAGGCAACTACTCGGGTCTCGCGAGCTCGGACGAGGACGGACGCACGTCTCCCAACGTGAACCGCTTCTTCGACGGTCTCCAGAGCCTCTACGACCTCTCGGGCAATCCCGTGAGCGGACCGTTGGGCACTGACCGGCCTCATCAGTTCAAGGCTCAGCTGATCTATCAGCTGCCCTGGGGCACCTTCCTCGGCGTGGACCAGCGGATCGCCAGTGGCATCCCGATGTCCACCGTCTACGAGACGTTCCCGGGTCTGCCGTTCTTCCCGTACGGCCGTGGCGACCTGGGTCGGACCGATACGTTCACCCAGACCGACCTCAGCCTGACCCACGAGTTCCGGATCAGCGGCGACGTCGGCCTGAAGGTCTCCCTCGAAGTGTTCAATCTCTTCGACGAAGACGCAGTGACCGACATCGACGAGACGGCCCTCCGGGGCGAGCTGGATCTGAACGACCAAGAATTCTTCTTCGGCGGATTCGATCCGGATACGGTGCCGGAGGTGCTCGGCACGCCTCGCGATGAGTCGTACGGTCTGGCCGAGAACTTCCAGGGTCGTCGGACCGCCCGCCTGGGCGTGAAGCTGACCTTCTAAGTTCCCGACACCCTTACGGGTACGCGAGAGGAGGGGCTCCGGCCCCTCCTCTTTGCGTCCGGGCGGGGTGCTCGACTAAGATTTGGCCCTGCAATGAAACGAAATACCAAGTTTGCCGTCGTTCTGGCCCTGGCCTTTGCCGTACTGCCCGTGACGCCCCAGGAGTCGCGCCAAGACTTCAGCGAGGTGGTCGATGTCCGTCTCGTCAACGTCGATGTCTTTGTAAACGATCGCGACGGCAACCCTGTGACCGGCCTCACCCACGACGACTTCGAGGTCCGGGTCGACGGCAACACGATCGAGATCAGCAACTTCTATCCAGTCGACAAGCGAGGCGGACGACGCTTCGAGCCGAGACCTGTGGTGGAGCCCACGAACGAGCCGGCGGCAGGCGAACCTGCCGCGCCGGAGCCGAAGGTACCCGAGGCCGCGGAGCCCATCCCGGCGCCCCAGCCCACCTGGCTCGTCATCTATGTCGACAATGCAAATATCAAGGCTCTGCATCGCACGCGGGTGCTGCGCGACATTCGGGTCTTTCTCCGCAAGCACGATCGGGACTTCGACCAGATCCTGGTAGCTTCCTTCGAAGGAAGTCTGCACATTCGCCAGCCGTTCACCCGAGACCCGGAGCTCGTCTCCCAAGCCCTACTAGAAGTCGCGGACCTGCAGTCGTTTGGCGATACCGAGCACGACGAGCTCTACGAGCTCATCCGCGAGCTCGAAGACCAAGATCTTCCGCGCGGATGGGTTACTCATCGCGTCGAAGCGTACGCTCAGCAGCGACAAAACGAGCTCCGGCGGGCACTGGTTCCAATGCGCGACCTGATCGACTCCATCGCCGGCCTCGACGGCCACAAGGCCTTGCTGTACATCAGCGACGGTGTGCCACTGAACCCGGGCGAGGAGCTCTTCAACGGCCTCCAGCTCCGCTTCGAAGACGTGAGCCTGCTGTCGGGAATCGTTCACTACACCGCCGTGTCGGAATGGGAGAACCTCTCGATGGCAGCGAGCGCGGCAGGTGTCACCTTCTATACACTCGACGCCACCGGGTTGACAGCTCCGCTCGCCGGCAGCGCCGAAGTCATCGGGTCCGGCGTCGACAACCTACGGTCGACGGTCGGTTCGGTGCGCACGGCCAACCTGCAGGCACCGTTGCGCAAACTGGCCGGTGAGACGGGTGGCGTCGCTATCCTCAACAGCAACCGCGTCGACACCAAGCTGGAGCGGCTAGCTCTAGACGCCGGGGCCTACTACTCCTTGGGCTTTCACCCGCCCCACGCTCGGGACGGAAGATTCCACGACATCAAGATCCGTGTTCAGCGCAAGGGCGTCACCGTGCGGCATCGCAACGGCTATCGGGACGAGCCACTCGACGCCCAGCTCGCGGATTTGGTCAAGGCGGGACTGCGCTGGAACACGCACAAGAACCCACTCGGCCTGCAGGTCCGGGTCTCCGGAGCCGGCTCAGCCGAAGGAGACCCATCGGACCGCGGCACGCGGGTGATCGCCGTCGAGCTGGTGGTTCCGCTCGACGCCATGCAGTTGGTCGCCAGAGACGACCAACTGGTCGGGCGTCTCCAGGCGGTACTGGCCGTGCAAGACGCTGACGGCAAGGACAGTCCGCCACAGAGCCTCGAGCTGCCGGTGACGATCCCTGCGGGCGCGTACGAGAAGGGTCGCAACCAACACTACGTGCACGAGCTCGATCTGCGCGTGCGGCCAGGTTCGCAACGCATCGGGGTGTCGATGTGGGACATCTTCGGCCAGCAGGCCTCCACCGCCGTGGCGCGGGTGTCGGTCGGCGAATAGCCCTCGACGCCACCAACACACCCTGATGGCGTCGAGTAGCCCGTAGTAAACAACGGGCTGCTAGGGCGCAACGACATCCCACGAGGATGTCGTACCCGACTCGAATCCGTCGGCAAAGATCTCGAAATCGCAGACGTCTGCGAAGATACAGGCCACCCACTCGGGATGATCGATGAATGGATTGCGGTTGCCCTGATGCTTCCAGATCTCGTCGTTTCGACGGAGCTCCTTCGCATCGACCGGATCCTGCTCGTGCCAGTCCAGAAGCACTGAGAGCATGCCCATGTAGGCTGGTGACGAGGTGGTGCTGACGATCAACTGCCGTTGGTCAGTGAGGATCAGATCCGGCTCGGGGCTACCGGTCTCGCCATGGGTTCCGCCTTCGTAGCGGACGTCCATGTAGAACTGCGCTCGCGCAACGTCTCCCCGTCGGTCTAACCAGGTCTCCCAGCTTCCGTCGGCGTTGAAACTGCCACCGTACCAATTCGACCAGCCGGGATATCCGGTGCCCGGAGACCCACCGACACCATCGTTCTCGATGGTCCAGTCCTCGGTACAGCCCAGCGGGCAGTTGTCGAAGGCCCGCGAGCTGCGGTCGGAGTTGTAGTCGACGTCGGAAAGGAAGAGATGGTGGCAGTCCGTGAACGGCATGACGGTCGCACCGTCGTTCGGGAAGCCGTACGTGCGAGGCCAGCTATGTTCGCGGTTGTAGTCCCCCACTCCACCGCCGAACTTTGCATACGACTCGTTCTTGTACACGTCGAGGATCGAATTCGGGTCGTTCGGATCCTCGTCAGCGGCCTCGAGAATGTCCCAGGTATCGGGAAACGAAGACGAGGAGTACGGATGCTTGATGTGGTCGTCGATGATGTCGTGCACCGTAGCTCGCAACTGAGCAGCCGACGAGTCGTCGGCCGACGAATAGTAGTCGGCCAAGTGGATCCGGTTGGCGCGCTCCGGAGTGTTGTATGCCTCACCTGACTCGATGCTGCCCGGGAAACCGTCGAAGCCGGCGCCATCGAAGTCGTTGATCCACCAGTCGCTCGCAGAGTCTGTATCGACGAACCAAGGAACACGCGATGCTCCCGACGCCGCCGAGATGACGGCGGTCGAGTAGGCGATGCCGCCTCCGCCCGAGAGAGCAACCGAGTCGTGCAAGCTCGTCCACGGCGTACCGTCGATCACCCCGTCATCGTTCGCATCGAGGTCATCTCCGACAGCACCCGAAAAGCCTTCTACCAGGAGCACCGACTTGTCCGTCAGATCTTCGATCTCTTCGGTCAGCGGACCGGTAGTCCAGAAGCCGGCGACATTGGTGACGCCACAGGGGAACACATTCTCGATATCTCCGGGACCCTCACCGACATCACCTTCGACGACGAGGATCGTGAGAGTTGAGTAGTCCGTCTGAGGCTCGCCGAAGATCTCGACAAACTCCTCCGAATCAGGCCCCGAGTGGTCTGCGACCACCTCACTGAGCAGAGCCGGTGCCGTGGGTGGCGCAGCGGAGGCTGAGTTCTCGGTCCCCGGCGTGTTGACTGCCTCGCCAGGATCGGCCACGCCGCCCAGAGGCAAGCCTGCTCCGTCGAAGTCGTTTCGCAACCAGTCGGCGACGGACTCAGAATCCGTACCGTTCGGAATACGCGAGGCACCCGCCGGGACGAAACTCACACCGTCGAAATTCGGCGACAGAACGGTCGCGCCACCGTACCAGCGATCCGACGGGTCGTCGTCGTCCACACCCACCGCGTCGAACAGGTTGGTCCACGGGGTGACATCGAATACTCCGTCGTCGTTGCTGTCCAGATCCTGGCCGACGAATCCGCTCCACTGGCTCACGAGAACGAAGCTCAGGCTGTCGTTGGTCGGGAAAATATCGCCGAGAAAACCGCTCCACCAGATGCCCTCGGCGTCGGTTGAACCGACGGGATGGGCCGACTCGACGAGTCCGGGATTACCGGCCGAGTCACCGTCCAGCTCGAGGATCACGAGGTCGGAATAGTCCGTGGATGGCGCTCCGGAGATTTCCAGAAATTCGTATTGGTCTGAGCCGAGATGATTGACGATGAACTCGTTGATCACCTGCCCGTCGACCGGTGGAACGACCAGAGCCGTTGCGAGTACGAGAACGGACAAGACACGATTCGCTGCTGATCTGCGGTCGATCTGAGGCATGGGGGGCTCCTAAAAGTCGAGAAGGCGTATGGTACCCCCACCGGACCTCGAGGCGATCTACCTCCGTCAGCGACCGGGCTGGCGACCAGCCACTCCGAAAGAGTCCAGCGCCCTTCCCCTTTCGTTCACCCTTCTCGCCGATTGGAGTGAACAGGCCGGTCACGGAACCGATACCTAGTTCGTTAGCTCAGCTCAGTAGCTCGCGGCTACCTCTTCCTCGATCAACTGCTGCAACCTCTCGACACCGAATGGTTCTAAGGGTCGGCCGTTGACGAAAATACCGGGTGTCTTGCGTACACCCAGAGTCTGCACATCCGCCATGTCTTGCTCGATGATGTCTCGGATCGCGGGATCGTCGACGTCCTGACTGAGCAACTCCATGTCGAGGTCGCCGTGCTGCGAGAGGATCTGCCAGAGGTTGCCGGCCTGCACGCGATGATGCTCCGTCCAAGCCGATTGACTGCGATACACGAGGTCGAGGGTCTCCCAATACTTGCCTTGCATTCGCGCCGCTTCCAACAGGCGCACCACGTCGACCGCACCTTCGTGGAATGGTGCATAGCGGATCACCAGCTGGATTTTGTCCGCATGGGGCTCCATCAGTTTCTTGAGGATCGGCCCGAAGGCCGCACAGGTCTCGCAGGCCGGGTCGGTGAACTCCACGAGAAAGACCTTCGCGTCGGAAGGTCCATACCGTGGCGAGTGAGGCCGTACGAAGGTCTGTGCCTGCTCCTGCGAAAGAAAGCCGAGCGCCTCGGTCCGATTCTCGCGAAACTGTTGGGCGGCGAAGAAAAATCCACCCACCAGCACGAGGCTGGTGGCGACGAAGAGTGCGCGCTTCATGAAGAGGGTCTCCGTTGAACCAGGACCAAAAGCAGGGCGGTTATCGTGAAGGCGAGCCACGACATCATCGGAATCGAGAGGAAGCCGAGCAGCTTTACGTACTCTTCGCTACACGACACCCCCTGAGCACAGGGCGAGAGGCTCTCCGGCACGAATCGGAAGTAGATCAGGTTGTGATAGCCAGCGAACAGCCAGCCGACCACCGTCAACGGCAGGGCGTATTTGACGACCGATCGATCCAACGGGAACAGTCCCCGGGCCAAAATCAAGACCAAAGGAAACAGGCAGATGCGCTGGTACCAGCACAGCACGCACGGCGCGAAGCCCATGACGTAGCTGAAGAACAGACTGCCTGCCGCGGCAACGGCCGTCAGCAGCCAGGCTGCGAAAAGAAGCGCCCAACCTGGCTCGGCCCGGGTCCCGTCAACGGATCGCGATTCGCTCGGCACCGCCAGAGTTTAACGTGATCGCGTCCCAGACGGCTCGGCATCGGCCGTCATGCCGGTCTGCCCGCGGCCTTCGAAACTCGCCTGAGGGTGGTCCAGATCGCGAACGGTCTTCCTTGATTGAGGCCAACGAAGGCTGAATCGGTCTCTCAGCTCAGACAGTCTCAGCCGTGCTCGACTCGGCGTGACTCTGGAGTACGTGTTTCTGGACGTAGAACCAACTTGCCGCGACGGCCATCCGACGTAAGAATCGGGAGACACAACGGAGGCCGCTCATGTCTGACTCTCATCGCGATTCGAACGACAAACTCGCTCCCCCACCGGGCGCCTACAAGGACTTCGTCAGCCGCTATCCAGACCTGGGCAAGGCCTGGAAGTCCATTCGCGAGGCAGAACAGGACGGCCCACTCGGCGAGCGGGAGAGACGCCTCCTGAAGCTCGCCGTGGCCATGGGTGCCATGCGCCAGGGCGTGGTGAGCTCGGGTGTGCGCAAGGCACTGGCAGCAGGCATCACTCTCACCGAGATCGAGCAGCTGGTGGCGCTCACCGCATCGACGGTCGGGCTACCGTCTGCCGTGGCGCTGCATGGTTGGGTGAGGGACGCCGCGACCAGGTAGCTGGCCCAGGCACGGCGCTCCTTTCGAGCCAGGTCCTTCCGGTAGCCTGCTCAGCTCGAGGGTTCAGTCGGCCGTAATTCCCGGCCGACCGTTGTACGACTTCTCAGAGCTTGTCGTCCTAAATGCGGGCGGAACCATGTCGCACAGAAAATTGACCGGTACACCATGCAGCGACGCGCTGTATAGGCCCGCTGCCGACAATGTGGGTTGGACCCAGTACTGAGGAGCTCCGCTCCCGAAGGAACCTATCTGAGTCCAGCCGAACGCGTAAGGTATCGGTAGCGAGCCAATCGACCCACGTTGCGCCGCGAGTCCTCCCAGGTCCGCAAAGTCCGAATTCAGGACTAGGGTATCTTCCCCGGAGTCGCGAACCACTGCAATGTGCCCAGCGAGCGGGAACTCGTCCGGCGTCGAGCCACAGGCTGCGAACCTCGGACCGACGCCTGTATCTTGATACAAGATCACATCGGCACCGCCGGCAAAAGGGCCGCCGTTGATGAACCGCTGATTCCATGCGGAGGGAAGCGGAACACGATTGTCGCGCCCGTCCCAGTTGGAGTGACGGCCATAGAAGGTATTGACGTCGTCACCCGAGAACTTTGTCGCATCGGCCCAAAGAGACACCGCGGTAGATCCGTGGGCCGAAGCACTGTCAGTCGACAGATAGAAGATATCTCCCCACAAGCTGTTGGAGTTGATACCCACACCGGAGCTGTCGCCATCGGCGAAATACGGCAGCCCGGCATTGGCAGGCGTGATCTTCGGATCGAAGCCCTCGATTCCGGAACATTCGTCGACCACATCGACCGTGATGTAGCCGCGAGCGATGCCGTCGGTATGCACGGAGCCTGCGCAGGTGTTCACCAAAGGACCCTCTTGGCCCGTATGGTCCGCCTTCAGTTGTGCCACTTCGTCTGCTGTCAATGCGGGGTTACTGTGAGACGGCGGATCCACGTCGCAGCCAGAAAAGGCACTCAGGTTCGCACCTTCACCTGTCGACGGGATGCCGCCATTGAGAGTGTCCCTCAAATTGAGCGTCTGGATGGAGAAACCGCGAAGGTACACGTCGAAGGCTAGGGTCGGATTGCCCCAATCGGTCCATAGCACGACACGGACCAGCACCGGTCCAGCACTGCCATTGCCGATGGAAATCAACGTCGCGGGCCCGTCGAAGCTGTTCAGGTCGGACTCGAAGTACGGAAAGAGCAGCGACGCACCGAGTCCCCCGGGCATACACCCGTCACCTGCCGGTTGAGCCGAACTGTCCGGAGCCAAAGTTAGTTGGAGAAACGTGACGATCATCAACAAACATACAAGGTGTCTCATCATCGAAGAGCCTCACGAATCGTCGAGGGAACTGTGCGGGTACGTTCTGAGGACAATATAGCGTTTGCTGGCATTCACCGAGAGTACGACCACCGAACGCGCTCCAGCATGTCCTCGAGGTCACGCATCCCTGGTTCCAGGGCACGCCGAATCAGTCGATGCTGGTTTCGGCTCCGCGCCTACCGAAACGTAGGTAGAACATCACCATCAACCCACCGAAGACCAGGACGATGATTCCGTACGTCTCGAACGGAGACGCCGGTGGACCCGACTGGATCTCATACCAGACACCGGCAGCCGTCAGGAGGTAGATCGACAAGAGGCCAAATACGCCTGCCATGGCGATCACGATCTGGGTCGATGCGTAGCAAGAGAATCGGCGCGTCTTCCAGAGCATCCAGCCAACGATGTTCGGGACTGCGAAGAGTGCCACGACCAGCAGGCCTGTAGGGACGTCACGGAAGATCGTCAGGACGCCGGCGACGAGCATCCAACACGTCGAACCGATCTGTCCTCCGAACCAGCCTCCTGCATTCCACTGCATCGACCGATGATACCAACCGCGCCGTTTCCATCGGCTCCGATGATTCCAGGCCTGCCCTCATGGGGTCGGAACCTTCTCCGCTCTGGAGCGTGGTGGGCGTTCTCTTGCTCATTCGATCGATTCGCCCACCCGACCATGCGGAGCTCGGTTTCGACGATCGGTTCGTCGTCACAAAGGAATTCGACCGGCATACCGTCGAGAGACGCGCTGTAGATCCCGGCAGCCGAGAGCGTCGGCTGGACCCAAACCTGAGAACCTTCCGAGCCGAGCTCGGTCCAACCGAAGACGAAAGGAACCGGCAGTGAACCGACGGAGCCACGCTGGGTAGCCAGACCCGCGATGTCCCCGAACGCGGTGCTCAGGTCGATGATGTCGTCCCCGGGATCGTTGATCGCGAACACGGTACCCTGTAGCGGGAAGTGTGCCGGGCTGTTGCCACAACTGGCATAGGCTGGCCGGCGGCCGGTGTCCTGATACACGATCACGTCGGCTCCGCCGGCGAACGGGCCGCCATTGATAAATCGCTGATTCCAGAGGTTGGGAAGGGGCACACGGTTGTCACGGCCGTCCCAGTTCGAATACCTACCGTAAAAAGTGAAGATACCGTCGCTCGAGAAGGCCGTTTCGTCAGCCCACAGGGCAACGGCCGCGGAGCCGTGGGCAGACGCGTTGGCGCTCGAGAGATAGAAGATGTCGCCCCAGAGAACATTGTCATCGATCGCCACGCCGGTTCCGTCACCATTGGAGAAATAGGGGCGGGTGGTGTTGGCCGGAGTGATCTTCGGATCGAAGCCTTCGATGCCGTTGCACTCGTCGACGACATCCACCGTAATGTATCCCCTGGCGACACCATCTGCGTGCGGAGAACCGGCGCAATCCTCAGCGAGCGGGCCCAGCTGGCCCGTATGATCCGCCTTCAGCTGCACGATTTCGTCCGCAGTAAGCGCTGGATTCCGGTGAAATGGCGGGTTGACGTTACACCCAGAGAACGCACTCAAGTCTTCTCCTTCTCCGGTCGACGGGACTCCGCCATTGAGCGTGTCGCGGAGATTCAGCGTCTGTACCGACAGGCGGCGCATGTAGACATCGAACGCCAGCGTGGGGTTGCCCCAATCGGTCCAGAGAACGACCCGGACCATCGTCGGAAAAAGACTGCGGTTGTTGAAGGAGATCAACGTGGCGGGTCCATCGAAGTCGCTCAGATCGGTCTCGAAGTAAGGAAAGAGGAGCGTCGAGCCGAAGCTCCGACCGACCTGGCAGCCCTCCCCCAGCGGCTGGGCGGCAGCTGGGGACGCGAGCGAGCTGATCGTCAGGATCATGGATGCTGCGGAGGCGAAGAAAGAACGTCTCATCGTGTACCTCGAGAACTCGGATGTTGAAATCGATTCTTGAACTCGGAACAGCGCCACGACCCTGCCGGTCCGAGTCGATGGCCTCGAGGAAGTCGTCATGGGGCACTTTCCCCAACTCGCCAGCAACGCTTCCGACTCGATGTCGATGCTGCCCGAGAGACGTGCGACTCCAGCACCGCGTAGTGGATACTCTCCTCGTTCGACCTCGACCATTCATCCAGCGATCTCCCGACCATGTTCCAAGAGACGCTCACGGCGCCTGTCAAAGCAATCGGAAAACGTCGCAGATAGACGCCATCGGGCGGAAGACCCGTGACCGAAACCTCTTTAGCTGACAACGACCTCGTCTTCGACCGCCGCCTTCGATTGATGGCTGCGAATGCCTCCGGCCTTCCGTTGACAAGGTGCCGCAGCCAGCGATCTTGGACGCAGCCTCGTCAAGGCCGAGCCCTATGCGGCTCAGCCGCCTAGAACTGTCTTCACGTGTTCAGGAAACAACGCAGCCAGCTCCCGACGACCCTGGCGATTCGAATCGATGGCCTCGAGGAAGTTTTCTTGGGTCACTGTCCCCAACTCGGTCAGTGATTCTTCCGACTCGATGTCGGTGCCGCCCGCGAGACGCATGACTTTCCAGCGCCGTGTGGTGAACGGGCTACCGGCGCCCCGCTGAAGCTCGAGGGTGATCGCCTGGCGTCCTTTCGAGTCGCGGACCAGGCGGCGCGGACGCAGCGCTTTCGCCACCTCAGCCGTTCCCGATGCTCTGCCCGGTTCCGGGGCTCGCCTTTCTTCCTTTGGCCGTGGCCTTCAGATAGTCCCGGTTCATACGCGCGATGAAGTCGGTGGAGATCTCTTTCGGGCAAACCGCCTCGCACTCGTAGTGGTTCGAACACCCTCCGAAGCCCTCCGCTTCCATCTGGGTGACCATGTCCATCACCCGCTGCCAGCGCTCCGGTTGCCCCTGAGGCAGCACGCCGAGATGCGCCACCTTGGCCGAAGTAAACAGCTGCGCGGCACCGTTTGGGCATTGAGCCACGCAAGCGCCGCAACCGATACAAGCTGCCGCGTCGAACGCCTGATCCGCATCGACTTTAGGCACGGGAATCTCGTTGGCGTCTGGCGCCGAACCGGTGTTGACCGAGATATAGCCCCCGGCGGAAACGATGCGGTCGAAAGCCGACCGGTCGACGACGAGGTCCTTGACCACGGGAAAGGCCGCCGATCGCCACGGTTCGATCCACACTTCGTCACCGTCCTCGAAATGCCGCATGTGCAGCTGACAGGTGGTGGTACCACCCTCCGGTCCGTGAGCAACGCCGTTGATCATCATGCCGCACATGCCACAGATGCCTTCTCGACAATCGTGATCGAACGCGATGGGCTCGTTGCCGGCCTCGATCAAGCGCTCGTTGACGACGTCGAGCATCTCCAGGAATGACATGTCTGGGCTGACGTCTCTCGCTTCGTAGGTGACCATCTCGCCACCGGACTGGGGACCGCTCTGCCGCCACACGTGCAGTTTGAGGTTCATCGTCGCGCTGCTTGTGCCACCCATTACTTGTAGCTCCTCTGACTCGGCTTCACGTAGTCGAATTCCAGCGGTTCCTTGTGCAGCTTCCACGTCGGACTCGAGGCGTCACCGCCCATTTCCCAGGCGGACACGTACTGATAGTCCTCATCGTTCCTCTTGGCCTCGCCTTCGTCGGTCTGGTGCTCGTCGCGGAAGTGGCCGCCGCAGCTCTCGTCGCGGTCGAGCGCGTCGCGGCACATCAGCTCCGCAAGCTCGAAGAAGTCTGCGACCCTGCCAGCCTTCTCCAGACTCTGGTTCAGCGAGTCGCCGGTACCCAGCACCTTGAGGTTCGACCAGAACTCCTCTCGCAGGGCGGGAATCTTCTCGAGCGCCGTCTCGAGGCCCGATTCGCTACGAGCCATGCCGCAGTATTCCCACACCAATCGGCCCAGCTCACGATGAAACGAGTCGACGGTGCGTTCTCCCTGAATCGACAACAACTTGTCGACACGTTCCGCAACGGCTGCTTCGGCGTCGCGGAACGCGGCATGGTCGGTACCGATTTTGTCGCCCATATGCTTCGAAACGTAATCACCGATGGTGTAAGGCAGCACGAAATACCCGTCTGCCAAACCCTGCATCAGTGCCGAGGCGCCCAGCCGGTTGGCTCCGTGGTCGGAGAAGTTCGCCTCGCCGATGGCGTACAGGCCAGGCACGTTGGTCATCAGGTTGTAGTCGACCCACAACCCGCCCATGGTGTAGTGAACTGCCGGGTAGATTCGCATCGGCACTTCATACGGGTCCTCGCCAGTGATCTTCTCGTACATCTGGAAGAGATTGCCGTAACGCTCCTCGATCGCCTTGCGACCCATGCGGCCGATGGCATCCTTGAAGTCGAGATAGACCCCGAGGCCGCCCGGCCCGACACCGCGCCCTTCATCGCAAACGTCCTTGGCGTTACGCGATGCGACGTCGCGGGGCACCAGGTTGCCGAAGCTGGGGTACTTACGCTCTAGGTAGTAGTCGCGCTCGTCTTCGGGAATCTGATTCGGAGGCCGTTCGTCGCCCGCCTTCTTGGGAACCCAGATACGGCCATCGTTGCGCAGTGACTCCGACATCAAGGTCAGCTTCGACTGGTAGTCGCCAGAAACCGGGATACAGGTCGGGTGAATCTGCGTGTAGCAGGGGTTTGCGAACAGTGCGCCACGTTTGTGGGCGCGCCAAGCCGCCGTGACATTGGATCCCTTGGCGTTGGTGGACAGGTAGAAGACGTTGCCGTAGCCGCCGGTGGCCAGCACCACAGCGTCGGCAGCGTGAGACGTGACCCGTCCGGTGATGAGGTCGCGCACGACGATTCCGCGTGCCCTGCCGTCGACGATCACGACGTCCAGCATCTCGGTACGCGGATACATCTTCACCTTGCCCCGCTGCACCTGGCGGGACAGCGCCGAATAGCAGCCCAGCAGCAACTGCTGCCCGGTCTGACCCCGCGCGTAGAACGTACGTGACACCTGTGCTCCACCAAAGGAGCGGTTGGCCAGAGTACCTCCGTACTCTCGGGCAAACGGCACCCCTTGCGCGGCGCACTGGTCGATGATGTTCACGGAGACCTGTGCCAGTCGGTAGACGTTCGCTTCGCGGGACCGGAAGTCGCCACCCTTGACCGTGTCGTAGAACAGCCGAAACACGCTATCGCCGTCGTTCTGGTAGTTCTTGGCCGCGTTGATTCCACCTTGAGCTGCGATGGAATGGGCTCGGCGTGCGCTGTCCTGAAAACAGAAGGCCTTGACGTTGTAGCCCAGTTCCGCCAGTGTGGCGGCAGCCGATCCGCCGGCCAGCCCGGTACCCACCATGATGACGTCGAACTTGCGCTTGTTCGCGGGATTCACCAGCTTGAGATCGAAGCGGTAGTCATCCCACTTCGTCTCGATATCGCCGACAGGAACCTTCGAATCGAGTGCCATGTCTTGCTCCTGATGGTCCTTAGCCGATGGCGCCGGTGAGGACGGCGATAGGGAACGAAATATTCGCCACCGAAATGACGAGGGCGAACGCTACGGCGAATTTCTTTCGCAGGTCGTTGAAGCGCGAGCCGTTCCAGCCGAGGCTCTGAAACATGCTCCACAGACCGTGGTAAAGGTGGAAGCCCAATGCAACGTTGGCCAGGATGTAGAAGCCGGAGATCACAGGGCTCTGAAACCCGACCACGAAGTTGTGGTACACGTCGCCCGGAATGAAATCCGCGTGTACCGTGCCGAACGTCAGATGCAACAGGTGATACACCACGAAGAGCAGCACGATGACGCCTCCCCAGATCATCGTGCGCGAGGCATAGGTAGATTTCTGATGCCGCTCGCGGACGTAGCGTTCCGGCCGGGCCTCGCGGTTGTGCTTCGACAGCGCGAAGGCACTCCAGATGTGGAGCCCCACCGCAATCAGCAGACCGGTTCGCATGACCCAAAGAAACTGTCCGTGGCCAAAGATCGGCTTACCCAGCTCGCGCAAGCCCTCGGCGTAGTGGTTGAATTCCTCGGGACCGGCATAGGCTTTGAGATTGCCGGTCATATGGCTCAGCACGAAGCCGAAGAGCATCATGCCAGTGACGGCCATGACGTATTTCTTGAACACGGCGGAGCGGTAGAGATCTAGGATCCAGCCCATTCTCGACCTTTCTTCAGTGGTTTGGCGTGGTTGTGGGCGTTGAGGTGTATGACTCGACGGCAGGGTCGTGACCGGGCTGCCGTGCGCCGAAGTAACGTCTCATTGAGGTATTTCGAACATCCTAGCGCAGCGGATGGGTCTAAGTTCGTCTGCGCATTCCGCTGCGATGCCGACTCCGTCGTTTCCGGTCGACGTGAGGTTGAGGGCGGTGTTTGCGTTGGCGCTGGGCAGTCTGCCAATGCTCCAACGCTTCGTGGCCTTCGCCCGTCGCCAGAACCAGAATCTCGAAGAGAAGGAGCGCATCGTCGAAATAGCTCTTCGAAGCGAAGCGGGAGCGCTGGGCAGGCGTCCACTGGGTGCCACACATACGATGAAAGCCCTCGAATGCGAGTTGCAGCATCTGTGTCTTGATCTTCGGCACGGTGAAACGCTGCAGGAACGACTCGAGCGTCTCCTCCACCACCCTGCGGAAGTTCTTCAACGGCATTGCTTGCTTCTTCTTGGTCTCGAACTCGAAGCGTCGAAGTAGCACCTCGGGCAACAGCACGGCGCCCAAGAGGACCGCGTCGGGTAGCTCGCGATCTCCTCCGGCCAGACTGTCCAGCGTCGGCAGAATGTTGGTAAATCCACCGGCTCCTTGGCGATCCGCCTTGATCATGGCCAGAGCTTGGGGAAGCACGACGCGCAACAGCTCCAGATCGAGCATCCACTGCATGGCGGCGGCGGCGTGGCCGCAACGCAGCAGCTGAAGGAGCTCCTCGGTCATCCGCGGCGGCGCTGCCTTGCGCATCTCGGCGGCGTTGCGTCGAATTCCATCCCGCGTCGTCGCTTCGATCTCGAAACCGAGGCGTCCCGCGAATTCGCAGGCCCTGAGCATGCGTACGGGATCCTCTTGAAAACGGAGGTCCGGATCGCCGATGACGCGGACCAAGCTCCGGCCTAGATCGTCGACACCACCGCAGTAGTCGATCACCGAGAAGTCGGCGATGCTGTAGAAAAGCGCATTGACCGTGAAGTCCCGGCGGAACGCGTCTTCCCTCGGACTACCCCATGTATTGTCGTCGGTGATCAGGTTCTCGTCAGGCGCGCTGCGTTGGTACTTTGGATCGGGAGTTCGCCGAAACGTCGACACCTCGACGATCTCACCCTCGAAGATCACGTGGACGAGACGGAACCGACGGCCGATGATGCGACCGTTACGAAACAGGCGCTTGACCTCACGAGGAGTTGCATTCGTGGCGACGTCGAAGTCCTTGGGCCGGCGACCGAGCATGAGATCCCGTACTGCACCGCCACAGAGATAGGCCTTGAAGCCGCTCTTCTTGAGACGGTAGAGCACCTTGAGCGTCGCGCCTGACACGAGCTTGCGCGACACGGAGTGATCGGCACGGGCGATGAGTCGCGGCTCCACACCCTTCGGCTTGCGCTCTCCGCGCACGGCGGCCTCGCGCAGCCTCAGGACCTCCTCGCTGGGCTCGACGCTTGCTTCTCGTATCGACACTTCTTCTTCCGGCCGATCGCGCGACCTTCGCGGCCGATCGCCGGTGCGGGAACGAGAACGATGTATCCTGCGCGGTCCTTGGCCGCTGGGTCCCATCAACCGGGCTCCGTGCGGATCTTGATCTCCGATGTCAGCGTTCGGTGGACCGGACAGCGATCGGCGATCTCCATCAGCCGCTGCCGCTGGTCGTCGTCCAATGCGTCGCCCTCGATCGCGAGCACACGCCGGATCTCGGCGACCATGCCGTCTTCGGACTCGCAGTCTTCGCAGTCCCTCGCGTGGACCCGTCGATGAGACAGGCGAGACGCGACGCCTTCGAGCGGCCAGCCCTTCCGGTCGGCGTACATTCGCAGGGTCATGTTGGTGCAGGTTCCGAGCGCGGTGAGCAGGAAGTCGTAGGGATTGGGCCCGGTGTCGGTGCCGCCCAGGGAAGTCGGCTCGTCGGCTCGCAGCCGATGCCCATCCGCCGTCGTCACGTCTTGGACGAATCCCGCCCTCCCCACGACCTGCACCTCACCGGCTTCGAGAGGCTGGTCGAACGGAGAATCCGGTTCTGCTTTTGACGGATCCAGTGGCTCTGCGTCCAGGTAGCGCGAAGCCCAGGACGCGAGCATGTCGGCGACCCATCGGGCGTCGGCCGGATCCTTCATCAACAGATGGTCGGCCTCACCCAAAGAGAAAAAACTCTTGGGATGCTTGGCGGCGAGGAAGATCTCCTTCGCGTGATCGATACCCACGGTCTCGTCCCGCGGCGAGTGACACACCAGAAGCGGTTTGCCGAGCCGTCGGACGGCATCTACCACCCGATGGCTCTCCAAATCGTCGAGCATCTGTTTCTGGATCTGGAAGCTCCGCCCCGCCAACGTCACCTGCACCGCCTGGGTACCGTCCCCCTCGATCTCCGGCACCTGCGCGCGCAGGGTCTCTAGTATGTGTCGGGTAGTGGACGGCGCGCCGAGAGTCGCGACCGCTCGACACTCCTCGACCTCTCCTGCCATCGACAGGATGGCGGCACCACCCAAGCTATGTCCCACGAGGAGGGAAGGTGCCGCATGTTCACGACGCAGCCAGTCGACCGCAATCCGCAGATCTTCGAGGTTGCTGGTAAAGCTGGTGGCCCCGAAGTCGCCACCACTCTCACCGAGTCCCGTAAAGTCGAAACGCAGGACTCCGAAGCCACGGCCCACGAGCGCCTTCGACAAGCGACCGACGGCTTTCAGGTCTTTGGAACAGGTGAAGCAGTGGGCGAAGAGCGCCCAGGCCGCAGGTCGATCGGTGGCGGTATCGAGGCGTGCGGCCAGCTCGTGGCCAAGGGATCCCGGAAAGGAAACTCGCTGACTTTTCATCGCGGAAGGCTACGGCGGAGACGTCGGATCGCGGGCGAACGGGAGGTCGGAAAGAAGAGCGAAGTCGGACCCGAAGGTTGCGACACGATGAATCGGCCCGACACCCTTCGGGGAACTCCAGATATACCAGACTCGGATGGCGACCGCCAGACGCACGGCACTGCGGATTCCAGCCAGAGTCTGAGGACGGTCGCCCGGCCAGTACACCGGTTGATGAGTGCCTCCTGCTTGTTTCGAGCAATTCGTGGTCTGGACGAGGCGCCTCGACAAGAAACGGCAGCGCTATTCTAAGGAGAAGGAAAGCCGCTCAGGACCTCGAAGACCCCAACAAGCGGACGGGAACCTTCGAAAAGCGCCCTAG
>JALCBJ010000097.1:17036-25159 GCA_028066595.1 Thermoanaerobaculia bacterium | reverse complement strand
GTCGGAAACAGACGATGCTGCACCTAAACCACCGCGCCACCTCTCGACTCCACCCGTCCTGCTCGCAGTGCTGGCTGCGGCCTGGGCACCGGCCTACCGTGCGGTTCGACTGCCGCTCGCCGCGTTGCTGCGTCAGGACTGAGAGCATCCGCGCCTCGGCCAAGTCACTCGATCCACAGTCGGCTGACGGCGGCGCCGAGAAGTCGGTCGTCCGCGGACCGCCGGTCAGACGGGCGGAATGGGTTCCTCACCTGGATTCGGCATTCGACGATCTGCTCGTCACCGCCGGGTAGGTCGAAGGTCGTCACTTGCCAGGCGTTGTTGTCGAGTCGAATCGGACCGAGTGGAGTCGGGCCGAGCCAGAGAACTCCATCGGATCCCTGCGGATCCGGTCTGAAGCTCGTGGCCTCGAGATGAAGCCGTCGGCCGCCGTTCAAGCGGATGCGGAATCGGGCGTCGGGTCCGGTCCAGCGAAAGGCGCGATCAGATTCCTCGAGCGGGAACCAGCCGTCGCCGAGATGGGCGTCCTCGTTGACCCCCATCTCGATGGAGGAAACCAGACCGTCGTCGCTCGCCGTCCAGATGCGGCTGATGGCGACGCCGAGGTCGCGCGTATCCCGGCCTTCGCCGAGGTCGATGGGGCGAACGGTGGGATCGACTTCGATCCTGCCGCGGACCCCTCGCGATCCGATCTCGATTTGCGGGTCGATGTCGAAGCGAAAGGTATGCCATTCGGAATCCGCAGGCCGCAAGGTGCCGACCAGCTTGTCGGCCAGCCAGATCCGTACCTCGGGCGGGTCCGAGAGAGAGTCTGGTCTCAGCGTGGCCAGCTCGAGCCAGAGCTCCCGTTGCATGCCTGGATTCAAGGTGAACTCGGCGGCCCGATCGGTCCAGCGGAACGCCCGGTCGCTGAACTCCAGGTAGTGCCATCCATCGTGCAGGTGGAACGTGTCGTCCTCGCCGATGACGATCCGATCTGCGTATTCACCCCGGTAGCCTGACTGACGCGCCTCGAAGATCAGCGGCGGCTGTCCATTACCGATGAATCGGCGAGGTCGAAAACATGAGTCTGGCGCAGGTCGCTGAGCATTTCGACCTCCACCTGAGCAAGCCTGCGTTACCTCCGAGGACTGACCCGGGGACTTGGGAAGATACGTGGTGGATTCGATCGGCGTCGGCAAGAGCCATCGGAACGCTTGGCCGCTGGCGCACTCTTCCTACTTAATCGCTGGCCTTGCTAGCTCGACATATCAGTTCTCTCTGCGGTACTCTCTGGTCGAGCTGGGTAGTCACAAAGGCCGTGTAGACAAAACAAGCGGCCATCAAGGACCTTTGACCGGATGGAAGATCAAGTCATGAAACAGAACGTAGTGGGTGTGGCAATTGCCGTGGTCCTGGCCATAGTGTTCGCCGCTGCGTCCTTTGGTGGCGGGTGCGTCGATGAGACCAATCCCGAGTGTTGGGAGTGCAAGAGCTTCTTCATCGGGAGTTGGTCGACCTACTGTGGCATCGTGACCTTCGACGGAACGGTCGGGCACTGTGAGTGTGAACAAGTCCCGGTACCCGGAGGATATTGGGCCTGCGCCGTTGAGGGTGAGTTCTGCGGCATGATCATCGTGGTCGGATAGGTTGTCTGCGATTCCGTCGCAGGCACACCGACCACAGCGTAGTGAGCAAGACCGTGGCAGGAAGAGGCCCCGGCCTTCTTTGGGCAATCGTAGTCTTGACCGTCGCGGGCCCACCTGGGCAGGCGGGTGCCCTCGAAGTTGAGCTGCGGGTTCATGGTGATGGGGCCCGCCATCAGGATCGGATCGTGGTCAGAGCCCAGGCGGCGTCCGGCGACCATGCCCCGGTATCGAAATCCGTCGATGCGCCCGGGCTCGTCCAGCTACCGCTGGAGCCGGGAAGGCTCTGGGAGCTGGCTGCCGACTCGCCAGGGCTTTGGAGCCCGGGCGTGGCCCTTTTCGTGACGGAAGAGGCGCCACGAATCACCCTCGACATGTTTCAGGCTGCCAGCCTCGAGGGCAAGGTAGGCGTGGCAGCACCGGATGAGATTGGTACAGAGTTGTCGATTCGCTTTCGAGGCCATGGAAGCGAAGGATCGAGAATCGGTGAGAACACGGAGGACTGTGAGCTGGGCGGAGACGGTCGTTTCAAATGTAGGGTGCCGAGAGTCAAGTTGGATCTTCGAGTTCGTATGCCGGGTTTCGCCTCCAAGTTCGTATGGGATGTCGACGCCCGAACTGTGGAGAAACTCGACCTCGGGGTGCTCTCGCTCGAACGAGGCGCATCGATCGTAGGAACCGTGGAGACCCACGATGGCGCACCGGTTCTCGACACTGCAAAGGTGGAGCTGATACCTGTTGTAGGCCAGCCGCTCGTAGGCGATCGGCGGGGAAGGGCAGCGCTGCTGGCGACATCTCATCCGATCGATTCGAGCGGCTTCTTTCACCTGGTAGGTCTGTCTCCCGGCAGCTACAAGTTGCAGGCATCGCAACCGGGCTATGCACCGAGTACTCTCGGTCCGATAGCGCTCCTGGCCAATACAGAGTCCGAGATCGCGAGACCGTTGACGTTGTTCAGACCGATATCCGTACAGATCGAAGTCCGACCTGCCGCGTCTGCCGACAACGAGCCGTGGCAGGTCGAGGTGCTGACAGAGGGAGCGTACCCGGGGCATCGGGAGACGGTGAAGCCGCGAACCCCGGTTCCTGACTCGGGAATCTTGACGATCGCCGAAGTTCGTCCGGGGATCCACTACATCCGTCTGTACGACGCCGAGGGTTCCCGAATTGCGTCTCAGGAAGTAGAAGTAGCGAACGATGGTCAGTTGATCGATCTGGAGCTGGACCTCGTTGCAGTCGAAGGCGAGGTTACTCTCGATGACGAACCACTTCTGGCTGAGTTGTGGTTTGGCGGACGACATGGACCGCAGCGGGTGCTTGCAAGGTCCAATGAAGTAGGTTGGTTTGAATCGGTGCTGCCCCGTTCTGGATCTTGGACGATCGATGTCCGTGCGGAGTTTCCCAAGGTCAACAGGCGACTCGACGCCGTTCTGGTCGAGAAGGACGGCGAGGACCCCGTACGGCTCGACCTATTGCTATCCGACTACTCGATCTCTGGACGGATCATCGACGCCGAGGGCAGACGGGTCCGAAGTCGCCTGTTTCTGACTCTGTGGAAGGTCGGCGACGAAAGGACGCACATCTTCCAAGACGTGACGAGCGACGAGGGCACCTTCGAGGTTCACGGATTGGAAGATGGACTCTACCGAGTGACCGCGGAAGGTAGTCTGGACGGGCGACCCGTAGTCTCGGAGACCGTCAGCGTCAGAGCGGTGCGGGACTTCGGCTCCTCTGCTGCCGAGCTCGTCGTGTCGTTTCTCAAGACCGCGCGCGGGCTAGTCCGATCTTCCCACGGCCCGGTGCCCCTGGCCAAGGTATTGGGAAATCCGCTCGCAGGAGGAATGACGGTAAGCCACTCGTTTCCCGAGGCGTTGACCGATGTTCAGGGCCGGTTTGAACTTCTCGTGCCGGAACGCACCGAACATGCCGACTTCATCGTGCTCGCACCGGGTCACGGGCTGCAGGTGTTTTCGATTCTGGAGCCGTTCGAGCAGACTGCGGTTCTTGAGGTCAGCCGTCGGGCAGGTGTCATCAGACTCGACCTCAAAGCGGCAAATCGAGAGGCGGATTCGCTTTCCGGTAGCCCCATCCTGATTCAAGACGGCAAGATCATGATTTCTGCCGTTCTTCGAAGTTGGGCTTTCGCCAACGGCGAACGAAATACCGAAATGAATCTCTGGACGCTTCCGGCCATGGCTCCTGGTTTCTATCAGGCGTGCCTAGTATCGCAGGTAGGCCTGCAAGACCTCCGCGTAGATGAACTGTCGGCCGGGCCGCGGGGCTGCGTTGGTGGATTCCTGCAACCGGACGGGTTGCTCGATCTGACCTGGGAGGAGCCATGAGGAGATCAGGCCGTGACCAGTGCTGCAGTTCTCAGTGCCATTCGTCGGCGCAGGTTAGCCTTGGGCACGCTGGCGGCGACTTCGGCAGGAGACTCACTCCGCAGGCCATGAGGCTCGTCTAGCGACAGCGAAGTCAGCTCGACCGCAGGCGAAGCGCATATGAGGAGATCGAAGGGTTGTTGGTCGGTCCGCTCCTGGAGTGATTGAGAAACGGGCCCCGGTTCGTGGTGGGGGCTGGGCAGGCTACCCGACGGTGCGAACGACTCTCACAGACCGATCTGCCTCCGCCTGACAAGTCGCGCGGCGCTTTCTCGCGTTGCTAGGCAAGGGACGGTTTCGGGTCGATACGGGTCGACACGCATGCCTCCTCGCAACGACCGCCGCCGATAGGCCAAACAGGAGACGACCATGACACCACCGCGAGTTCAGTACGCATTCTTCGCCGTAGGTTGCTTGCTGATGATGGGCCTCGATAGCTCAGTCCAGGCCCAGAGTCAGATCGAGGACGCCGACGGTGATACCAAGGTAGAAACCGAACCCACCGGCGGAGCAGACCCCGATTTCATCAGGCTCACTGCAGACGGCACCCAGGTAGGCGAATTCCACCCGGACAAGGTCGAGCTACTGGTCAACCAGCTCGAGATGAACAGTGTGTTCATCGGGGAGTCCGCAGGCGAAGCCAGCAAGGCCCTCGGACAACAGGGCTCGGTGGGCGTTGGCCCGCGGGCACTCCGTGACAACCTCGTGAGTGAGAACGCGGCAGTGGGCACCGATGCCATGCAGTTCAATACCCAGGGAACCAGGAATGTCGCGGTTGGCTACCGGGCCCTGCAGATGACCAATGGCGACGGCAGCTCCGGCGGCTCGTCCGGCGGGTACAACACGGCGCTCGGCGCCTGGGCGATGGAGAACAATACGACCGGAAACAGCAATACCGCGGTCGGCGCCTACGCGCTCAGGGACAACCTTCTCGGCGGCGGCAATGTCGCGATCGGCCGGGCCGCTCTTTCCCTGGGAGAAGGCGCCGAGAACGTCGCCGTCGGCACGGACGCGGCGGTGAGTCTCGACGGCAATCAAAACGTGATCATCGGCAGACTCGCCTATGGCTCCGTGCCTTCGGGCTCCGGCAACGTCGTCATCGGCTATCGAGCTGATGAAGAGCGTGCCTGCCACCGACGGGTCACTCTGCGCGAGCCGCTCGAGAGAAGCCGTTTGGAACAGGGCCAGGCGGGGGTTGATCTCCCAGATGGCGTTCTGGACCTGCCGGAGGAAGTAGGGATCCTGCGAGCGGCTGTTACGTATGGCAAAGCTCTGGGTCCGCCAGACGAAGCGATCCTCTTCGCCGGTTCCCCTCCAGAAGGCGCGCGGTGCCAGTGGCCAATAGACCATCGCCGGACTCTCCTGACGAACACCGTCGTCGCGCACGTCCGCGGCTACGCCGACGATCTCGTAGTAGAAGGGCGGCTCCGGGCGCGCGGCGACCTTCTGCCCGAGCGCGGCAGCGGTGGAGCCCCAATACTTGCGAGCCAGGCTCGCGGAGACTACGACCGCCGGCCGGCCAGAACGGGCGTCTTGCCAGGAGAGCTCTTCCCCGGCGAGCAGCGGGATCTGCAGCGTCCGAAAGAAGCCGCCGCCGATCCATTTGTGCCTCTCGATCTCACCCCGTTCGGCACCCCCGGAGCTCTCCGTATAGAGCGTGTTGACGTTGTTGTTGCCATCCAAAGGGATCGCCGTGCCTACGGTGACCTCATCGACCCCGGGAATCTCTTCGAGTCGATGTGCGATGGTCTCGAATTGACGGGCCACGCTCTCGTGATCCGGAACCTGCTCTGCCGGGATGTGCAGCTGCAGAGTCAGCACGTCCTCAGGGGCACCGAAGCCGGGCTCGACTCCGCGCAGCTCCAGGAAGCTCCGGAGCATCAGTAACGAGGCAACGAGCAGCACGAGGACGACGGCGATCTGAAGGACGGCCACACTGCTGCGAAAAGCCTGTGAGCCCTTGCTCGAGGCGACGCGAGTACCCGCTTGGCGAAGGGCTCGGCCGACGGACCTCATCCGCAACATCGGTACGACGCCGGCGATTGCCGCACTGGCCAGTGCCAGAGCCAAGACGAACAGAAGCACTCTCGGGCTGAGCGCTGCCTCGCCGAGACGCGGAACGTCTGCGGGCGCCAGTGCGGTGAGACCTCGGAGCCCAGCAGCTGCCAGAACGATACCGCCCAAGCCCCCAGCGAGGCTCAGCAGCAGAACCTCCTTGAACATCTCCCAGCGCACGCGGGCCACGCTCGCACCGATCGCGGCTCGAACCGCCATGTCGTTGCGTTGTTCGGAAGCCCGTACGAACAGGAGGTTGGCGACGTTGGCGCAGGCCACCAGGAGCACGAGCCCGACCCCTCCGAGGAGCACCCAGAGAACACTCGCGGTGTCGCCCACGAGCCGATCCTTGTAGGGGATGACCTGAACGGAGAAGGCCTCGATGTGCTCCTTCGTTGCGATCGGGCCTCCGGGAAAACGAGTCCAGGCGGTCGGTAGCAGCTGCTGGAGCTCGGCGCGGGCCTGTTCCAGGGACACCGTCTCGCGGAGTCGTGCCACGGACCCGAAACCGATGTTCCCCACATACAGGCTGCTGCGTTCGATCTCGAACGGCAGAACGAGATCGCTCGGAAGGCCGAGGCCCTGGAGCTGTGGCGGCACCACGCCGACGATCTCATGTGTCGCGCCTTCGATCCTGAGCTGCTGGCCGACCGCTGAGGCCTCACCAGCGAAGCGGCTCTGCCAGTAGTCGTGGCTGAGAAGGACGACCTTCGCAGCACCAGGCGCCTCATCGGCAGGATCCAAGGTGCGCCCGACGATCGGGCGCAGTTCGAGGGCGCGCAACGTGCCATGTGTCGCGCGAAGAGCACGCAGTGCTTCTGGCCTTCCGTTTCCCTGCACCGCGACCAGCTCAGGCGTAAACATGCCGACATGGTCGAGCGTCGTGCTGCTCTCCTCGTACAGCGTGTGCCAGGCTGCGCACTGTCCGGCGTCTTCGAAACCCACGCCGGGAGCGGTGTGGTGCAGGCTCACCAGGCGCTCCTCGTTCTCGAACGGTAGCGGCGCCAGAAGGATCGCGTCGATGAGCGTGAAGATCGCGGCCGTGGCGCCGATGCCGAGAGACAACACCGCGATCACGGTCGAAGAGAAGAGAGGTCGCCGCGCGAGACCGCGGATTCCCAGCCGAAGGTCGTTCACCAGGCCTGCGAAAAGAGAGGTGATGTGACTGCCGCGCTGTCGCGTCGGCTCTTCGCGATCCTCCGCCCATCGCGATTCTCGTTCGCTCAGGTTGTCTCGCTTTGCTGGTGCCAACGCGTCGGCCGCGGCTTTGGGGTCGCCGAGGGTCGCCCAGGCGACCTCTTGGGCTTCGGCCGATGTGCTTCCTGAACGCAGCGCCTCCTGGTAGACGTCCTCGAGATGGTCGGAGAGCTCGCCGATCACTCTCTCGTCGCTCGCGCCGTCGGTTGCCGACTTCCGCAGTGCTCGACGTAGGAGCGGCGCCCAATCAGGCATGACCACCCTCGACCACGAGGTCTACCGTGTCCACGAAGGAACGCCAATCTGAACGTTGTTTGGCGAGCGCCTCGCGCCCCTCGGCGGTCAAGGAGTAGCGGCAGCGACGCCTCTCGCCCTCTTTCTCCACCCACCGCCCCGCAATCCACCCTCGCTTCTCCATACGGTAGAGAACGGAGTAGAGCGTGGAGGCCTTGAACTCCAGCTTGCCTTCAGACCTCGCCTCGAGAGATTTCCCGATCTCGTAGCCGTGACGGGGTGGACCATCCAAGACGGTGAGGATGAGCAGCTCCATGCTGCCGCGCTTCAGGTCTGCACTGAACATCGTTTGAGTCCCTTCACGTAGGTGCGCTCCAGATACTTCGCCACGTGATATTACGCGTGGCGAAGTATCTACGGAAGGGGTCTCGATAGGTTGCGGATCTTGTCCGGGCGGACGATCGGCCGCGCCAGCTCTGAGTGTGGCGCTGCCACTAGCGTCGTTCTCGGCAGTGCTCCCAGAGCTCGAGCCTTGTCGTCGGTGCGGCTGGTTGCAGGTGGATCCGTTCCCGTTGTATCGATCTCGGATCGCGGAGTAGCCTCGTCTCTCCCCCTCTTCGAAGAGTGGGAG
>JALCBJ010000097.1:0-16936 GCA_028066595.1 Thermoanaerobaculia bacterium | reverse complement strand
GAGGGGGAGTTCAGAAAATAGTTATTTTCCGTCTCCGCGTTTCCTTGTTTAGGAAATCCCCCCTAACCCCCCTTTCTGAAAGGGGGGCACTTGGTTCTCGTGTCGTCGGTGCGGCTGGTTGCAGGTGGATCCGTTCCCGTTGCATCGATCTCGGATCGCGGAGTAGCCTCGTCTCTCCCCCTCTTCGAAGAGTGGGAGCTGGAGGGGGAGTTCAGAAAATAGTTATTTTCCGTCTCCGCGTTTCCTTGTTTAGGAATCCCCCTCTTGGGCCGCATGCACCCGAACAGTGGCCGTCGGGTTGAACACCACCCATCGAGTCTCAGGTCAGTCGTTCATTTCGGACCTTCGAACACCCCCGGAGTGCTCCAGAAACTGGTGAAGATGTCGTCACCGTGCACGAAGAAGACCGCATCGCCGGCCAGGACGGAGCGATCGCCAGCGAAGACTTGCGGCCAATTGCCGCTTCCGTCGGGCGTCGGTTCGTACTCTTCGACCCGCATCTCACCTCGCCGGATGATGCGGCCGACTGACGTGTCGATCTCGAAGAGCTGCAGGCCGCTGTAGGACCAGCCGAAGGAGGTCCAGGGTTGGACGACCGTTCCGGGCTGAAGCCGCTCGTGGATCCTGGTGCCGATCGCCACGCGCGGGTTACCGTCCGCCGGTTGGAGGAACGTGAGCGCGCGATGGTCCTGGAGGACCGCTGCCTCGCTGCCTCGTTTGCCGAGGATCACCGCATCGGTCTCGAACGGTTCACTCGGATCGCTGACGTCGTAGAGGGAGACCTTGAGGCCTTGGTACCACGCTCCTCGGAAGTCGCCGTCGGGATCGGGGATCGCGTCCTTGCCGATGCCGAGGACGTAGTCGCCCTCGATCGGGTGTAAGTAGTCCGAGTAGCCGGTGATCTCGAGCTCGCCGGCCACGAAGGGATCTTCGGGGTGACTGAGATCGACCACGTAGAGCGGATCGGTGAGCAGGAACGTCACCAGGTAGGCCCGGTCACCCACGAACCGGGTCGCATAGAGCCGCTCACCCGGTTTGCCGATGGGCTCGGGGCGCAGCGCATTGGGCAGGCGAGAAAGAACCTGGAGCTCGTCGTCGCCGGTATCCCGGAGGACGGTGATGGCCACCGGACTCTGGTCGTCGGTGATCTCAGCGGTATAGGTGATCACCCGCAGGTCGTCGCCGCTCTCGCTCAATCGGAACGGCTTGCGGAGGATGTTCCAACCCAGGTGTCCGTCGACCACTCCCGAAGCTCGGTACGAGATTAGCCCGCTGGTCAGCGAGAACTTGTGGACATCGGTCTCGATCTCGAGTTGCCCCCAATTGGTCCAGGGAGCGCCGTCGGGGCCTTCGATCAAGGCGTATTCGTAACGCGTGCTGGCAACGTACATTGCCTCCGGCGAGACATACAGCGTCTCGGTAGCGCCAACGAAGCACTTCGAGGAGGCCACCTCCAGTGTGTCGAGATCGACCGCGACCAAGCTGATGATGTCCGCGGCCACGACCGGCGCGTCCTCTGTCGGCAGGTAGCAGTTCGAGGGGCTGACCAGCGGCCGCCACTGGGGATTCGCCGTGGATCGATAGTGCGGAGTGAGCTCGTCCAGTTGCGCGGCTTCGATCGCTTGGGCCGAGTCGGGACTGTTTGGGTCGTATGGGTCGAGTCCCTGGACACGGGGTTGGAACCGTGTCGCGAGATAGACGAAGTCGCCGATGCGCCGGCTCGAGATGATCTCGCCCTCCAGCTCGAGTGTCGCGTTCTGTTCGGGATCCGCCGGGTCGCTGACGTCGACGCTGACCACCGTGGATTCCGCATCGAGCCACGCGAATGGGCTATACCAGAAGGGCCAGCCTGCATCGATACTCGAAGCGGTGACGATCAGTTGACTCGCATCGGCGCGCAGGTAGAGGCCCTCGGCTGATTGATCGTCGTCGATCACCACCTCGAAATCCACGACCGAGGTCGCCGACGGCTGCCCGGCATCGATGTCGAGAACACGGACCACGTTGCGCCCCACCGGATCGGGCGGAGGCTCGCGAAGGGTCTGGAAGTTGCTCAGGACGAAGAGATGGTCGCCATCGCTCTTGACGCGGTCCTCTTCGTCGACCCCCTCTTCCTGGACGTTGGTCTGCGAGAGGGTCAGTGTGCCGCCCGGTGACGGCGGCGAGGTGACTCCGCCCCCTCCTCCCGGTCCGAAGAGAAAGGAAGACCCGCTGCCGTACGTCGCGGTCAAGCCTTGTCTCAGATAGGCTGCCAGCTCGCTGTCCGAGTGCACCCGCCGGAGGCGGAACGGGTCGTCGTCGCCCGGTTGAGGCTGGTCCGTAGCCCGCCATGCACCATCCAGGCAGGCGGCCGCGCTATATCCGGCGCCACCCTCGGGCAGTCGGTAGAAGTAGACCCGGTCGCAGGTTTGCACAGACTGCGTCGACGCCGAATCGCAGGTGTTGGCGACGAAGGAGCCATGGCGCCAGATCTGGCCGTCGGCGAAGACGAACTGAGGACACGATTCCTGCCCGGAGCTCGCCTCGTCCCGCATCTGCCAGAGGCCGCTACTACAGATCGCCGTCTCGCGGCGCTGTTCGGAGAAGAAGAGGACCTCCCCACATAGTTGTCCCGATGAGTCGCAGGTGTTCGGCTCCAGCATGGACCCGAAGTAGGCCCTCTCGCCGTCGAGCACCCCGGTGGGGCACCGGTTTCCGTATGACTGCGCACCTGACGGAGTGGCGACGGGCAAGCTCAGACACAGGCTCAGCAACAGGCTCGTCAGAGCGCATCCGACAACAGAGGAAGCCGCGGATGAATTCACGATGGGTCGAGTGGGGAGGGTTGGGTTCAGCATGGTGCTACTCGCAGGTGGCGAATGCCGCAGTGTCTGTGATGGCCGGAGACGCCTGGCCGAGCTGGTTCTGGTAGGTGGCTTGCGCCCCGGTGGCAAGGTCCTCAACTTTCAGGGTGTACTCCACGTCGGTGCTGGCGGAGGCGAAGACCCAGTAGCGGTCGTTGAAGCTGCAGCCGTCGAGCACCTTGATGAGGAGCTCCCAGTTGTTCTCGCCGAAGAAGTAGAAGATGGCCGAATCGGCCTCGTCGCCCAGTGGCACCGGTACGCCACGACCGGTCTGGCCCTGATGATCGCGCCAGTCGACCGTGACCCGAAAGCGGTCGTGGATCAGGTGTCCGAGTTTCTCGACGTTCACCAGGGTCTTGGACTGCGCCCAGTACTCGGAGGTGCCCGCAGCCTGTCGCCGATGGGCCAGGATGCGGTAGAGGCCGGTCTCGAGACCCGGCAGTGGAAATCGATGGGTGGTGACGTCCGCGGCGCCGCAGGCGACCGCCACGGGCGCCAACTCGAAGGAGGCGTAGAGGTCTCGGCCGTGGGCCCAGGCGCTCTGAGGAGAGACGTCCCACGAAGTGCATCCTTGCGCCGCAGCGACTTTCGGGGTCTCGATGCGGGCCACCAGGTTGTGACCGTCCCGCGCGGAATCGTGCTCCACCGCCAAATCGAGGATGCGAGGCTCGCCCGGCGGCACGACGCGGAACGACGCGCCCGCGTAGACCTCGGTGCCTTCTGACCCTGCCGCCCGGACCTCGACTCGATAACGTCCCGCGGCCAACGGCGGCACCGCGACGTCGATGCCGAATCCCGGTCCTCCAACCTGCGGCGATGGACAATTCGGCTTCTGGGCGTGGACTACGATCTTCCCCGGCTGTCCTTCGACCGCCACGCTGTCGACCACCGGTGCGCACGCGGCGCTGCCCGGGCCCACCAGCCGCAGTGCCAGCGGATCACCCGCCACAGGGTGAATCGTCTTCGGGTGAACCTCACCCGTAGCGACGTGGAACGTCGCGGGTAGTGAAAAGCCCTCGAACTGAGGGCCGGATCCCGGCGCGCGCCAGTCCATTCCATAGCCGTGCACCTCCCAGGCTCGAGCGGCGAGCCGGCCGAGGCTGTGGGAGTAGGGCTCTTCGAGCGGAGCGTCCGAGGCCTTGGCCTGACTCGAAAGAGCGAGCCGCGGTGGATCGAGCGAAACCACGAACGGCGGCCCCGGGACTTCGGTGGCCGTTCGCATCTGGACGACCACGATTTCCGCCGCCGTCGTGGCGTCCGTAGGCGTGACCATGCCCTCGGCGACCAGGGCACTCTGAGCGAGTGTAGGACTGCCGAGGAGCATGGCGAGCAGCAGGCAAGAGCTGAACTGGGACCCGGCTCGGGGCTTCATGAGTACGATCTCCTTGGATGTGATTAGGCTAATGTAGCATAAAGATCAATGTCCAAGAGGCATTCTTCGGCTCTTGCTCGGAAACAGGTCGACTTCTTGGGTCCTGCTATTCGCTTGGCTATTCTCAAGCTGCTGGGTAAATCTCGGCGCGGACCCATAGCCGATTGGACGGAGCACTTGTTGGAAGCCGTCTAGAGGCGTGACGATCGGATCCGAGTCCTAGGGCTGGCATTCGGGCCAGGCATCGCAGGGCGCAAAAGCGGGGGACCCCGTCGAGCGGTCCCCCGGGGATCGTCAGTCCCGTCCGGTGACGACGTCGTCAATCCATACCTCGCCGACGGTCCCAGGATCGGTGCTGGCGGCGGCGCCGAAGGACACCCGGTCGATGGCGAGACCGTCGATCGCGAGCCCTGTCAGGGTCCCGACCACGACACCATCGAGCAGCAATTGTGCCGTTCCCGCCTCGGCCGACCAGCGCAGACCGAGTCGAGCCGGGTAGGCGTTGGGCAGGATCCAATGGGTCCCTTGCTGGGCCAAACCGCCGCCCGCAGCCGCCTCGTAGGCCTGGAGCCGCAAGGCGACGCTGTGGGATTGTGGTCTCGCGCGGACCACCAGGAGTGCGCGGCCCTGGGTGTCAACCGCTCGAACGAGGTTGAAGTTGTCGCCGGCGCTCATGCCCAGTCGCGGATCCAGGGTAAGATCTGCGCGGTACGTGGTGGCTTCCGACGGCGAGTCATCTCGCACCCAGGCGTTGGCGCCGGAGACCCCGATTCGGAGCGCGCTGCCGCCAAAGGCGGCTTCCGGCGCTACGGTGATGTCACCAAGGCTCGCGGACCACCGGTCCAGGTCGCTGGTCTCGAAGTCGTCCACCACAAAGAAGTCCGGGCTGTCGGCAATCCTCCAGCCCCGGACCCGATCGATGGCCAGCTGGCCCGCAACCCCGGCGTCCACCGTGCCGAGGGCGCCGAGACGCAGCGTGTCGAACAAGAGGGTGTCGTTGTCGAGGCCGGTCACGGACTGTATGGTGTCGCCCAGGACGGGGTGAGTGAAGACGAGCCTGGCTGTGCCGTCGGCCGAGTCCTTCCCACCTGCCCGCCACTCGAAGAACAGTTGACCAGCGCCTCCTTCGAGGTCGATCCACGAAGGGTTGGGTGCCTTGAGAGAGCCGTCGTCTCGCCTAGCTACCAGGCGGGCTCGGTACCGCCCGTCCTGGAAGCGGAGCTTCACGTGAGCCACCTCCGTCGACCCGTGGTCGGCTTCCAACAGAACCTGCATCGCACCGTCGGGCATGGACAACCGGTCGAGGTCGAGACCGAAGTCCAGGCGCAGACCCGCTAACGGGCTGCCCAAGGTTGTCTCGACGTAGTGCCGTGCCCCCGGCACCGCTTCGACCTCCAGACCGCTGTCGCCAGCCAAAGCCGCATCGGGAGTGATCGCCACTGTGCCCACTGCGGCCCACTGCGAGAGGTCCGATTCGAAGTCCTCGAGCAGACGCAGATCGTGGGATCGGTCGCCGCGACAGGACCGGTAGTCGTCGAAGGTCAAGACACTGCCGGCGTTGGTCCGGCCACCGATGGCTCCCAACCAGAGGGCGTCGACGGTGCTACCAGCGGTGTCGAGCCCTTCGATTTCTGCCACCAGGCGCCGGTCGAGCCACAGGCGGGCCGTGCCGTCCATGGTTGTGGGGGTCTCGGCAGCAAGCCATTCGACCTCCACCGTCTGACCAAAGTCCCGAAGGGGTACCCAGGACGACGTCATTACGGACTCACTGCCTCCGGCGGCCACCAGTTGGATCTGGGGAACGCCCGCCTCTCGCTGGAGACGAAGCGAAAAGACCGTGGCTTGCGTGTCGTCGAGGGCCAGCAAGGTTTCCAGACGGTGCGGCTCCAACTCGAGACCGGCGGGATCGAGCACGAAACGGACGAAGGCATGATCCTCTCGTTCCGAAACGCCGTCGATCACGAACGACTTGGGCAGGTCGGCGCTGATGGCGGCCTCCAGTCCCAGGGCTCCGGTTGCGGCGGCGGAAGTGGTCACGTCGACACCGGTGGCACCATCCCATCCCGAGAAGGGGAGGGTTTCGAAGTCATCCGTCCGCAACGTCGTGCAGGGCGCCTCGGCGTCGAGCATGACCGTGGCGGTGGTCTCGAAGCCGGGATGGTCCGCCGGCTCCACCGTATAGGTGAAGGTGTCCCCGCCGACAGTGCCAAAGCCCGGGTCTGGCACGTAGGTGAGACTGCCCGCCTCCACCGTCAAGGCACCTTGGGACGGTGCGCTCGTCCTGACCAGCCTCAGCCGTTGGCCGGAGTCATTGGCGACCAGCGCGTCGACACGGATCGTGGCCGCGTCTGCCGCCGGTAGCCGGAACTGGTCGTCCTGCGCCAAAGGCCCCGGACCGCCGAGGGTGACCGTCACCGTCGCCGCCTGCGAGCGCCGTCCACTTACGCCGTCCCTCACCGCATAGGTGAAGGTGTCGGTCGTGGGTGCACCGCTGATCGGAGGCGTGTAGAGGATGGCCTGCCCGTCCGTGGTCAAGACCGCCTGTCCAAGGACCACGGTCTCGATACCGTCGAACACGGCGCCCACGGCGTCGTTGGCCAGCAGGTCGGCGATCTCTATACGCACCGACCGATCCTGGAAGGTGAAGAACGGACCGTCGTCGGCCACCGGCGGTCGAGGAGGTGCCCATACCTTGACGAACGCGATGCCGTTGTCTCCTCCGGTCACACCGCGGTGGCGGACGTAGTACCGGAACCAAGTGTGACCTTGCTCACAGAAGCCGGGGCTAGGCTCGAAGGTGATCCGGTTGGGCCCGATGGTGGCGGTGACCGTTCCAAGAGTGCTGCCCCCGGGAGCGACTGGCCGAACCAGCCAAATCTCCAGAGCGCCAGGCGGGAGGTCGTTTTGAAGTAGCTCGGAGAAACGGATGGAGTCGGGAGCTGAGCAGGACCACACGGTCCATTCGTCGTCGTTCGCCTCCGGCGGCGGCAGGACCGGCGCCAGCACGCTGACCGACGCGCTGTCCTGGACCGTCGGGTCGTCGATGCGAGCGACGGTGTACTCGAAACTGCCGCTTCCGGCGGCGCAGAAGCCGCTGGACGGCGTGAACGTCAGCTCGGCACCGTCGGCGCCGAGATCCGGCGGCAGGGTCAGGGTGCCGTTCAACGGTGCGCCGGCCGTCACTATCTCGAGCTCGTCCCTCGGGATGTCGTTGGCGAGCAGGGCCGAGATCGGGATGATGCGCGGCGTTTGGTCGCAGGTGCTGCCCGCGGGAGCGTCGATCACGTCGTCGGCGGCGTGGATCGGCGCGAGGACCGTCACGGTGCCTTCGGCGTCCAGGCCCCCATCGTCGACGTGCCGGATCCGGTAGCGGAAGGAGTCCGAGCCCTCGGCGCAGAAGTTGGCTCCGGGCTGGTAGAGGACGTGGGTCGTGGGTGACAGCAAGTCGCCGTCGGCGGTGGTGGTGCCGTGGCTTCCGTCGCCGATCCAGGAGATCTCCACCTGGCCGGCCGGCTGATCTCCCTCCAGCAGCTCGGCGACGGTGATCGACGCCGGCTCCGTGCAGCTCTCTGCCGTCAGGGTTTCTGGATCCGGAGTCAGGGCGTCGAGCAGGTTCAACCGGAACCAGTTGAGGTTGTAGGTCGCCTCGTTGAAGTAGAGGCGCACGGATTGGAGCCCCGCCTCCATGTCGAAGGCCGGACTCTGGAATTGTTCCCAGCTCTCGGACACGGGCACGTCAAAGGTCGTCAAGGGCACATAGGCCGTGGACGAGCCGGCAGGGCGGGTCTCCACGCGCATCTCCCCTGGTGGTTGAAGCTGCCCCTCGTCTCTCCTCGTGGAGTACGAGAAGCGCATGACGTATCGACCCGCGGAGGGCACGTCGACCGTGTAGGCCAGCCACTCACCGTCGGCGGTCTTCTTGACGACGGTGGCCCAGGACAGGATTTGGGCTTCGACCCCTTCGTCCGGCCGAAACGGGTCGGTAGGAACTTCGTTCCCCGGATCGGAGTCGTGGTAGGCCAGTCCTTCGCCACCACGGTCGTAATGCTCGGCTTCGATCCGGACATTGATCCCGTGGGGTACTCCGTCTGGATATGCGCTCTGCACCTGCGGAGCGGGTGGTGTCGTGCGTTTCACGTGCAGGACCCAATCCCCGGAACGCTCCGCCATGAACGTTCCGTTCTCGTCCAGCTCCGCCATGGTCGCGTCGCCGGTGCGGGGGTCGTACCAGGTGGCGCGGTAGTGCGGGGGCAGGTCCGGAATGCGCACTGGCGTGCGCTCGATGAGATAGACGAGGTACTCCTCTCCGCGGTCCGCTAGGGCCCAGGCATCCATGTCGGCCCCGGGCACCACTGCACCGTCGTCGGGCACGACCTGGCTACGATCGATACCGGTGGCGCGGAGGATGGTCGCCACCCGCCCAACGTCGCCGATATCGTCCAGACGCTGGTTGATTTGGGCGACCACCTCATCGGCCTTGAAGTCGAACAGCAGAGGATCGCCTCCGGAAACGACGGTGGTCCAGGCCTTCCATCGTTTCTGGTCGCGGTTGCCATTGTTCTGACAGCAATCGTTGTCGCTGATCAGCGGTGTGGCCGCGGAGGCATATTGGGTGACCATGGCGTGGTGGAAGTTCCGGAAGTCGCCGATGGACCCCTCGTTGTCACCAGGGACCATGTGCCCCTTGACGTCGCGATGCTCCGGCAGATCGATGGGCATGACGAGGTGGTGCGGATGCTCGTGGTCTGCCTCGGCAGTGCGCACCGTGGCCGCGAGATCATCGAGCCAGGCTTGGTAGCCGGAGGCTGGTTGCCAAGGCTCGTTGGCGATTTCCCACACGATGTTGGTGTGGTGTCCGAGCCGGCGCACGGCCTCGCGGACAAAGGCCTTCTGCCGCTCCCGCACCGGGCCCGGGGCGTACCAGCCCTGGGCGCTGACAGGAGGCTGTCCTCCTTCGCTGTCGACACCATTGACGTTGTTGCCGCCGGCGAAGTAGTCGTAGCGCCGCCCGGACCGGTAGAAGATTCCATCGACATGGTACCCGCCTTCCCAACCGCCTTGGCTGTCGTTGCCCCAGGTGTGTCGGGCCTCGAAGAAGGCGAGCTGAAGAACGATGCCGCGGGCCTCGGCCTGTTGGATCACGGCGTCCCAATACGAGAAGAACTCTGGAGCAAACTGATCGAGATCGAAGCGGTGGCGGCTCAGCCCGTTGATCGTGGCATCCTCTGTACAGCAGGTTCCGGCGCCAGTCGCCCGTCGGTAGGGATGGAGGAAGACGTCGTGCGCAGGCGCGGACATCATCCAGGGTTCCACCTCCATGGCCATGTTGATGGTCAGGACGGTACGCATGTAGTTCACTTCGGCGTCCGCCAGGGTGTCGAATAGGTGGACGTAGTAGGAACTCGCCGCGGGATGGTTGAAATCGTCGATGTTGTGACCCCGCGTCAGGGCGTGCAGACCCGGGTAGTAGCCCACCACGTCGAGAAGCTGACCCTGGCGGCGGAAGCGGCGGGGTTCGTTCTCTGGGTCATACCCAGGTACGGCGCCGTTGCCCGTCGGCGGCGACCCAACCGGCGTTCCCGAGCCGGCCGCCAGGACCCGGAGGTCGATCGTGCCGTTGGTTTGCATCTCGCGGTCGGAGACTTGGTAGTGGATTTCGCAGGTTTCCGCCGTGTCGGACATGGGGGTGAAAACAAAGGTGCCGTCGGCACGGTCGGTCACCTGCCCGAGACAGTTGTCGTAGACCAGCGATACGTCGAGCACGTCGCCGTCGCGATCCGATGCGAAGCTCAGCGTGTCGATCGTGGAAGGGGTCCTGGCCGTGACCGAGAGGGCGGCCGGGCGAACCTCTGGAGCCGTACCGCGGGGTTCCTCCTCGCCGAGTAGGTGGATTGGGGACGCGAGCAAGGCCGCGAGGATCAGGATGCGTCGAAGTCGAGTGGGGGTGGATTTCATGGTGTCACCTGTCTCCTTTGGAGGTCATCGGGCTGGCGTGACCGCGGGTCCGCGGGCGTTGAACAAGTGAGAGCGTCGGTTCGGCCCTCCGTAGCGACGTAGCGCTTCCATCGTGAGAAAGTGACGACCAGAGGAGCTTCGGGAGGCCTTCGGTACGCCTGATATTTCGCCGAGTCTCGGGAGGAACCATGGACGCAGGACCACAGGATGCTTTCGATCGCGGGGCAAGGTCGCCGGGGATCGTCGAGCTCTCCGGGACCAAGTTCGACTCCGCTACCGGCGACGTCGACTTCGGCACAACGACCACTCGCCTGTCCCCCAAGATCGCCGATCTCTTGCTGGCCCTCGTGGAGGCGGAGGGCGAGGTGCTGACCAAGGATCAGCTCATTTCCCGGGTGTGGCCCGACACCATCGTCAGTGACGATGCCCTCTGGCGCTCCATGTCTGAGCTACGGTCCGCGTTCGAGGACGGTGGCGTGACGTCGTTGGTGGAGACGCTCCCGCGGCGTGGCTACCGGCTGCTCGTCCCGGTTTCGCGACTCGATTCGGGACAGGGCACGGGTGGGGACCTCGGGAGTAGCCACAACGGAGGCAGCGCGGAGCCAACCGAAGCGGCGGTACGGCCGCCGAAATCGTCGAGGTGGCCGGTCTTCGCCTGGGGGATGATAGGGCTGATGACCTTGCTCTGCCTATCCGTGGTTGGACATCGCGTCCTGGCCACGGATCCGAGTTCCGGCGTGGAGAGACTCCCTTCGGCGAGCCACACCGAAGAGGTCATGGTGCGGGTCCTCCAGCTTACGGAAGAAGCGCTCGCACTTCGCAACTCCCGTGAGGTACCAGGTCCCGACGCGGGCATAACCCCCGTGGCTTTCGACGCCTTGGTCCGCAGCGGCAGCGACGATGAGGACCCTGCGGAGGCCCTGGCCAGACTCGCCCATGCGTTGCATGCCCGCGGCCGGTTGCGCACCGCCCTTGATCTATACCACTCCGCCATGTCCGCTGGTGCGGACCGGTCCTCTCGACAGGATCTAGCAGCTTTGGCGCGGGAGGCCATCGTCGAGAACCGTACAGCCCTGGATGGGACCGGGGTCGGCGAGGGAACGGTTTTCTCGACCGCGGAAGATCGTCTTCAGATGCAGGTAGAGAAGGCGAGACGCCATCGGCTGGACGGCAGCTACGCACGGAGCCTGGAAGCTCTGAAGGCCGTGCTCGAGGCGGATCCGGGCTACCGGCCGGCACTTCTCGAGCTGGTTCGGGCTCACCTGGCTTTGGGCGACGCACAGAACGCACGGGAAACGCTACGCCGGAGCCTGAGCGCCGAACCCGAGTCGGTAGAGTTGCTCACGATGGCCGCTGAGGCAGAGCTGATTCTGGGGGAATTCGAAGCAGGTCTCGACCTCCTGGATCAGGCCTGCCTAGCCTGGGCTCGCTCTGGTCGTCGCGACGACGTCGACAAGACCGAGATTCCCCGACCTCTTCTTTGCTGGTTGTAGCGGCGATGTCCTTCGCCGACCACCCGATCGAATGACTACGTAAGCTCCAGACGGCAGACCGGCCGCCAGCCGGCTGCGGCTACATCGCCCAACAGGACATCCTGATCTTCAGAGGGTCGTCGCCCGCCGGCCAAGGGGCCGGTAGAGTCTGATGGCGGTAAGGTCTGCTGGCGGCACGGGCTCTTGCGGCGAGTATGGACGGTCCCATGTTGAAGACAAACGAGGGCGTCGTTTGATGGCACGCCGGTAGAGCCATGCCGATCGCAGAGACCTGGCCGGCTCAGCTCGCTATAGTTCGTCCACACACCCGGCCCGCGACGACAATCTGCGGGCTTCCGATGCCCTCGCAGGTCGGCGAACCGCGGATCCGTACGCACCCGATGCAAGGAGAAAGCATGCCCGATTCAACCGTAGTGCAATGGCTCGGCCGCTCAGTACTCGTCGCGCTCATGGTCACGATCGGCCTGGGATCGCCGCTGCAAGCGGAAGTCCAAACCGAAACTCGCGAATACCAGGTCGGCGACACCACACTCCGCGGTCTGATCGCGTGGGACAGCTCTGTCGAAGGCAAGAGGCCGGGCGTCCTGGTGGTCCATGAATGGTGGGGCCACAACGACTATGCCCAGCAGCGCGCGAAGCAACTGGCGGCGGAAGGGTTCACGGCGTTCGCCCTCGATATGTACGGTGCTGGAAAGGTGTCTGAGCACCCCGACGACGCGCGGAAATTCATGATGGCCTTGCTCTCGGACCTCGCCGTGGCGGAGCAACGTTTCAACGCCGGATTGCAAGTGCTCAAGGAGCATCCGAGCGTGGATGCGGAGCGTACCGCCGCCATCGGCTATTGCCTGGGCGGCAGTCTTGCTCTCTACATGGGCCGCCAAGGCGCCGATCTCGACGCCGTCTTCAGCTTCCACGGTAGCCTCCAGCTCGTGACCCAGGCGGAAGGTGAGGCGAGTGGCGACGCGCTGCCGGCGATGTTCGTTTTCACCGGCGGTGCCGACCCGATGATTCCCGGCGACCAGGTGTCGGAGTTCCTCGGAGCGATGCTGAAGGTCCAAGCGGAAGTACACGTCACCAGCTATCCGCAGGCCCAGCACAGCTTCACCGTGCCCGAAGCCACAGAGCGCGGTCAGAAGTTGGGCATGCCGTTCGCCTACGACGCCGAAGCCGACGCTGACTCGTGGCGCCGAACCCTGGACTTCCTGCGTCACCGTCTGGCCTCTCGCTAGGTACTTGGTGGTGTCGCGTCGGAGAGGGGCTCACTGACGCAGCGGGCACGCAGAGGAGGCCGGCGCGTCTGAAGTGATGGGTATCGTCTGCACCGATCCCGGTGCCGGCAGCACCGTCGACGTCCCGACCGGCAGGCGACAGTCGATCTCGACCTCGGGGAAGCGATCACCTGCGTCTTCAGAACCGGTGAGCCTGCCATCTTCGCGGATGGCTTCGAGTCAGGGGATGTCTCGGTCTGGTCGGTCACGGTGCAGTAACCAGTTGATGGCCTGGGCATCTTGACCGACAGGTAGGGCCCTTTGAAGAGCGTGCCCTCGTCCCGGAGCAGGTGCTCGACGACGTTCTCCATGCCGGGCGTCGAGGACCAGAAGGAGAATCACAGGAAGTCCGACAGGCCCTGCTAGAGCTGGCGGGTGATGGCTGAGGGAATCACGAATCGGACTCCTCCAACTCACGGGTCCGAAGCAGGCGATGGCTTTCGAAGACGGTGAGGACGTGAATCTCCCGGTCGCTGATCCGGTAGATGATCCGGTATCCCCGCTCGACAACTTCGCGGAGGTCGTCGCGCCCAAGCTCCGGCACAATACGCCCGGAGTCGGGATACTCCGCGGCCTGCTGCGCTCGCCGCCGCAGGCGAGCCACCCATCGCCGCGCGGCCCCCGGCTTGTCACGGGCAATAAATCGGCCGATCTCGAGCAGGTCCCGGCGCGACCTGTGGGTCCAGCGAAGCCTGGGCATCAGGGCCCGAATTCTGCGTCCAGGTCGGCAGCGAGGTCTTCGTCTTCGATGAGCCGGCCGGCCTCGGAATCGGCCAGCCCTTCCTGTACGGCAGCCAGGAAGCGATCATGCTCTTGCAAGCGATCGAACTCCTCGGGCGTGATCAGCACGGCCGCCGGTTGCCCGTGTTGCGTGACCACGACCGGTCGCTTTTCATCACGCAGTTGGCGGAAGATCTGGGATGCCTGGCTCTTGAATTTGGCCAAGGGGACGATGTCGCGGGAGATTTGCATGGGTTTCATGGATGCCTCTGAATGAGCCTGAGTTATGGTCTGATAATAGACCAATTTGTGGGCCCTCACGATTCGGCGATACCATACTCCGCGGTCTGATCGCGTGGGACAGCTCTGTCGAAGGAAAGAGGCCGGGCGTCCTGGTGGTCCATGAATGGTGGGGCCACAACGACTATGCCCAGCAGCGGGCGAAGCAACTGGCGGCGGAAGGGTTCACGGCGTTTGCCCTCGATATGTACGGTGCTGGAAAGGTGTCTGAGCACCCCGACGCCGCGCGGAAATTCATGACGGCCTTGCTCTCGGACCTCGCCGTGGCGGAGCAACGTTTCAACGCCGGATTGCGGGTGCTCAAGTGACCCAGTCCCCGAAAACTGGACCACGATTTTGAGAAACTCTCAGAATCCGAAGAAGGTTCAGAATGCGCAAGTCGCGGTTGACGGAGAAGCAGATCGTCGTGGTCTTGAAGCAGGCCGTGCCGATCCAGGATCTGGTACGCAAGTACGGCATCGGTGAGCAGACGTTCTATCGTCGGCGGAAGAAATACGGAGGTCTGAGTACATCTGAGGTGCAGGAACTCAAGCAGAGGTATAACCGAAAGTTTAACATTCGCAAATACCTCGTGCCGTTGCCGCTCGGCCCGATCTCGGGCTGCACCTCGGAGGTCAACACACCACGGCCGTCGTAGTGAAACGTCCGCGTCTGGCCGCAGCTGGCGGTCAGGTTCTGGCAGACCTGGGTCAGGCGATCCCTTTCGTCGTAGGTGTACTTCGTCAGATCGCCCGCTACACGTAGGCAGTCCTGTCCCGCCTCGGTGAAGTTCTCCCGTACATCCACTAGGCGGCCGAAATGGTCGAACCGCTCCTGATGGCATGCTTGCTGCGCACCGCTCAGGGTGCGCACTTGAGACCGCCGGCCTGAGATCCGATCCCCGGCATAGGCCAGCTCGATGGCCGGTTGGCCTGGCGGCACGATCAGGCCGGGCCGGCCGAAGCGGTCGTGGTTCGAGTAGGTGGTCTTCTTCTGCTGTCCCCAGGTGGTCTCTTCCAGGAGCCATCCCATCGGGTTGTAGGTGAACGTGCGGTCTTCGGACGCGGTGGGGTTGCCCTGCTTGGGGACGTTGGTGGCATAGCGGATGCGCCGGCCCAGGCCGTCGTACTGGTTGAACTCGCTCGCCAGGGTGTTGCCCGAAGGGCAAGGGTTCGTGGTGATCCCGGCCTGGCAGGCTTTGATCTCGTATTGGGGTGTCTGGCTCGGGCTACTCACCGTGGGAAGGCGATAGGTGTAGGTCATCCAGCCGCCTTCCTGAGGCTCTTCCCGCAGTAGACGGAGGCTGCCGTCGTACACCAGATCGGTTTCGAAGCCGGAGGCATCGCGGACGGCCGTGGGGAGGCCGGAGCTGGCATCGATGTCCTGGTCGAGTACCGTCAGATAGACCTCGCTTTCGTCGCACGGATCACGTACTTCGAGGTCTGAGCTACACCGGTACTGTAGGTGTGAACCACACGGTACTCCTCCGTGTCGGAAGCCGGCAGGCTCATGTCGGCGAGCGCGGGATAGGTGTTGTCGAACGTCACGGCGTTCTCGTCACCGCCCCACAGCTTCTCCTTGGTCACGAAACCCGAGGCATTGCGCTCCACGACGCTCAGAACGTCCGTGTTGCCACGGGAAGTACCGGCCAAGGTCCTCTGGCGGAGCAGGCCTCCGGTGGTCGCGTCGAAGGACGCCTCGGTCTTGGATGTGTCCGATCCCTGCGTCACCTCACGCTCGGTGTAGCGGCCCCAAACCCACGGGGCCGAGGTGGCCGGCATGTTGAAACCCGAAGCCGTGGTGTTGTCGGGGTTCGTGGTCAGAGTGCCAAGGCTGTCGTTCCAGTGGGTGGTCACGGTCTTCGAGGGGCCGAAGCTGCCGCTCGTGGTGATCGTGCGCCAGTTCCCCATGCCGTCGAAATCGGAGAACGTGGTCGTCCGGCTGTGGTCGTCGTCATCCTTGTAGATCTCGACGCGCTCCGTCATCCGGGTGTTCCACCCTTGGACTTGTAGGCTGTTGGGATCCTTGCCGTCGGCGGTGTACTTCACCTGGATCTCGCGAACCAGGTTCGAGGCAGTCGCCGCGCCCTCGTAGAGCCGCTGCGACACCCAGGGCCCACTGGCACCGGTCTCGTCGGCCCCGGTGTCCGGATCGCAGTACGTGAACGGCAGACCATAGGCCCAGCCTTTGCCGACCCGGATCGTGGAGAAGAAGTTCTCGGTCACGTTCCCCAGCGGATCCGTCACCACCCGCGTGTGGTAGCACGGAGGGGCTTGGCCGCTGCCCGTGTGGTTCGGCGAGTCTGGGTTGTCATCGGTGATCAGATCGTAGGTCCAGGTACCCGTGGCCGAAGCGCTCGGATCCTCGAACAGGCTGCGCGTGGCCACGCCGTTGGCGCGCACCCGAGGATCGCCGCCGCCCGGTGGGGACTCGCCGAGGAAGAAATCTCGCCGATAGGTGTAGCGACCTCACCGCCCGTCGGTAGACGCAAGGTCGCCAGGCCACCTGAAAGAGTGTCCTGCGCCACCAGGTCGTTGTCGAAATACGAGAACCCGTAGAACGAACCGTCCGGCATCACCAAGCGATCGAGGAACGTCACACCGACCTCGTCGCCCGGCGCGGCCGGAACGCAGAACGCAGGGCGCGCGTACTCCTGCCGGTCGATCAGCGTGGCGGAGCCGTACTGCAAGTCGTAGGTTACGGTGCCGGTACCGACTCCTTCCATCCGTACCTCGTCCACGCGGCCCTGGGCATCGAAGTCCACCATGTGGCTGCGACCGTGGCTGTCGGTCAGGGTCCAGTCGCCACCGGAGTAGGTCACGGTCAGATCGTTACCGAACGCATCGGAGTACGTGGTCAGCTTCCAGTCGAGCGCGCCTGAGCCGTAGCGGTGAAACTCGTACCGCGAGCCGTCCGGCGACTCGATCGTGCGGCACCCGGATGTGCCGGAAGGCGTGGTCGAGCAGCCGGACGCTTGCATGCGCAGGTATGTCGAATCGCCGGAGA
>JALCBJ010000096.1 GCA_028066595.1 Thermoanaerobaculia bacterium | reverse complement strand
TCGATCAGCTGCCGCTGGGTTTCTACCGGGTCTCCGTCTTCGACCCGACCACCGGGCGCCGTGGACGCGGTGAAGACGTCGAGGTGACCCATCATGGTCACGAGCGGCTCGGAGACGTCACCCTCGAGGTCCGGGGCACGGTCGACGGCCATATCTACGACCCGCCGTCGAATGTGCCGGTGCCAGGAGCGACGATCCGCCTCAAGAGCCAGGGGCTCAAGTGGTTCACGGTGTACTCGAGTGCCAGTGTCGACGGCTACTTCACCTTCGAGGGCATTCCCGAGGGACCGTTCCGCGTTTCGTCGGTGGTCGATGGACGGAAAGCCGAGAACTCCGGTGAGATCGTAGAAGAGGACGAGGTCGTGACCCGCGATCTCTATCTGCAGGCCTTCGCGACGATTCAGGGCATCGTCCTCGGCCCCAAGGCTGCGGATGGGTCGCCGGGGCCGCCGATGGACAACGTCAACATCACGGTCGAGCGGGGCTCCACCGTGGTGGCCGCAGGGACCGAGAACCCCTTCGCCTTCGATCGCATGCTACCGGGGATCGCTGTGGTGGAGGCCACAGAAGAAGGCGTCGAGCGTTCGGTGACCGACAGAGTTCGGATCGAAGAAGGTGCGGAGCACGAAGTCGAGCTGGTGATGCGTGCCATGGGCTCGGCCACCGTACAGGTCGAGTCGAGCACCGGAGATCCTGTCCCCTATGCTCAGATCCGGCTGACGAACAACTTCAAGACGGATACCGATGCAGTAGCCAGTACGGCCGGTGGCAAGAGACGCCACTTCGACAAGACAGCCGACGAGAACGGCAGGGCTTCCTTCGAGGGGCTTCTGGAAGGTGGCCTCTACGCGACGGTCGAGGACCCGTCTACCGGGCTGCGCGGTTCCGCCGGCGAGCTACTGACGTACGAGGGTCAGGAGGTGGCCATCGAGGTCGCGCTCCAACCCAGCGGCACGATTCGAGGCACGGTTTTCCTTTCGGATGGGACCACGCCTGGCGTCGGAATCGCCGTGGCGCTTCGATTGGGTCACGCCTGGCAGCTCATCGAGACCGACGAATCGGGATTCTTCGAATTCACCTCGGTGCCGCTCCTCGCGTTCGATCTCGAGGCCCAGGATCCGACGGGGCCCGGCTCGTTCGCCACCTCGAACGCGCTACAAAGCGATCAGGAGGTCCAGGACTACACGATCGTGCTCGACGACGAGGATCCCTTCGTCGTATCGATGACGCCGGAGAGCATGAGTCGCGATCTGCCTCTCGACACCCAGGTGGTTCTGCGGTTCAACGAGCCGATGGCGGCCTGTACCCATTGCAACTCTTGGTTTGCCTTCGAACGCGTCCAGGGCGGTAACGTGTCGTTCCAGGTCATCTGGTCGGAAGACGATTCGGTGGCGACGCTGATTCCGAATCAGCCGCTGGCCAGCGCCACGACCTATCGAGTGCGGCTGAGGCCGGACGCCGTCGATCGAGCTGGCCGGATCGTCGATCCTCTGTTCGTCGGCGGGTTGACGACAGCGGACGTGGTTCCTCCACGGGTGATCGATACCGAGCCTCAGCCCGACGCAGTGCAGGTCCCGGTCACCTCGGGGATCACGATTCAGTTCTCGGAGCCGGTCGACGTCGACTCGCTGTCCGGGGCGTTTCAGGTGACGGATCTAACGACGGGTCAGCCGATCACCGTCACGACGTTGGTCCGTCTCGACGAGACCGGTGTGGTGCTGACACCGGTGAGCGATTTCGAGCTCGATCGCGAGATCGAGGTTCGAGTCACGGGCGTTGCTGATCCCGCCGGCAACGTCGAGGCCGAGCCCTTCGTCATGACCTTCTGGACACCCGACGTCACGGTGCCCGAGATCCAGTGGCTCCGGCCGTCGATCCACCAAACCTTCACCTCGGGTGACGTCGTCGACTTCGAGGTTCGCGTGACCGACAACCAGGGAACGGCACGGGTCCGTTTCGAATTCGACGAATGGACCTCGGACTGGCTTCCCGCCGAGGTCGACCCGGGGTCGCCGGGGCAGCCGACCGAAGAGATCTTCACGGCGCAGCTGCCGGCGCCGATCCGACATGCCGGCGGCGATGTCGTGGTTCGTACCGTTGCGGAGGACGTGTGGGGCAACGTGGCGCAGTCCGAACAGACGCTTCGCCTCGAGCCCCTGTCGAACCAGGTCGCCCCGACCGTCGGCGCCAGCTGTCCGGCAGATGCCGATTTCGTCGTACCAGGGCAGCCGCTCACCACGACACTGGCGGTGGTGGACGATCTGGGATTGGAGAGTGCCTGGCTAGAGGTCGATGGACAGCTGGTCGACGTCGTCGCGCCGGTGCTGGTGGCCGATTCTCCAGTGGCCGACACGACGGTCGACCTCTCCTGGACACCCGACGTTCAGGCGACAGCAGGGCAGGTGTTCTCACTTGAGTTCTTCGCGCGCGACTTCGCCGGCAACGTGACCTCTCGTCAGCTGACCGCGCAGGTGCCGGGCGCACCGGTGACTCTTGCCGGAGATCCCTTGGCCGGCAGTGCGCTGTATCTGGCGGCCGGAGAGCACGTTTCTGCAGGTGACCTCTATGTGGACGAAGTGGTGGTGCTCGACGGTGCGAGCTGGACCACCGAAGCGACCGACTTCCTTTCTGCGACGACCCGGGTCGAGATTCAGTGTGGCGGTGTGGCCACACTCGCGGAGGTCGACGCTCCGACGGTGCGCGTCGAGCGGGGTGGTGTTCTGCGGACGCCGCGGATCGAGCCGCTGCGAATCACGGCCGAGCTCTTCGAGGTCGAAGAAGACGGTCTGGTGGATGGAGCAGGTCGGGGCTACTACGGCCACCGCGAGCTCTACGCTCCAGACCCGCAGTATGCACCTCCAGGGGTAGAACAGGCGATTCTCGACGGTGCCAGCCATGGTGGGCGAGGCGGTCGGGAAGGAAACGATTCCAATCAGCCGACCTACGGAAGTGTGTATGTACCTGCTCTGGCGGGCGCCGGCGGCTACCGATCCAATTCTACGCACGCCGGACGCGGCGGTAACGGCGGTGGCGCTTTGGACGTCCGCTCCGATCGGGTGATTCTCGACGGTCGCGTCGACGTTCGCGGACATCATGGCGGCGAGACCGAAACGGAGTTCCTCCACCCGGGAAGCGGTGGTGCCGGCGGAAGTGTACTGCTCGACACGGCCGAGCTCTCTGGTGTGGGTTGGATCGGCGCCGCAGGTGGCGACGGGGCGGGCGGATCCGGTGCTGGCGGTGGACGGATCGCAATTCATGCAGAACAGCTGAACGGCTTCGATCCCGCGCAACAAACCAATGCCCATGGTGGGTATCGGGATCTCCTCGCCGGTAGGGCGTACGCGGGCCCCGGCACGATCTTCGTCCGCACGGACCAATCAACCTACGGCCGTCTGTGGATTCAGAACCGAACCGAGGCTGGTGAGATCCTCGCGACAGGACGTATCGACTTTCCAGAGCTCGGTACCGGGGCCGTGGCCGCGAGTCAGGTCGAGGGGGCGAACCGTTGGATCTTCGGTAGTGAGGAGTTCGACGTCGCCTGGCTCGGTGCCTGGATGCAGCTCGAAGACGGCGCAGGCGCCGACCTGGGGACGTACCGGGTGCTTCAGCTCGACGGCCTCCGGGTTCTGCTGGAGGGCGGAGCTCCGGCTTCGGGAGCTTCGACGTTCCAGGGCATGTATCTCTTCGACGAGCTACATTCCACCTCAGCGGACTTGCATCATTCCGACCCGCTCCGTATCAGCGGCGAGCTCTCCTTGTCCGGCGAGATCGACGTGCGGGAGGCCCTGGACGTCGGTTCGCTGACCGTAGGCGCCGAGGCTCAGATCACTTACTACGCACCTTGGAACGTGTCGGGAGACGTCCTCATCCGATCGGGTGCCGTGATTCGACCGAACGATCGGGAGTCGGTGGAGATCACGGCCGGCGGACGACTCGACCTGGAGGCAGATGCGTGGATCGATGTCGACGCTCGGGGCTACCTCAGCAATGAGGCTCCCGAGGGAGTCGAACCGAATTCCAGTGGCACCGGGGGAGGCAGCCATGGCGGGCATCCATGGGACAGCACGATGCCCGATGTGTACGACAGCGTGTATCTGCCCAATCTGCCGGGCATCGGCGGCGGAAGCGACAACGGCTATGTTCTTTTGCAGAGCGAGGGTGGTGGTGTGGTGGTTCTCCAGGCCGATGAAATGACTCTCGACGGAGAGGTCACAGCCCGAAGCCGGCGTCACGTGGTCGAGGGCGCTGGTGGCACGATCCGGTTGCATTCGCGGTTGCTGAGTGGGTCTGGAATGCTCCATGCCGGCCCTCCCGAGGGTGCGCGTCATGGAGGCGGTGGTCGTATCGCGATCTGGGCGGATCATCTGATGGGTTTCGACCCGGTCCACCAGAGCCGAGCTTGGGGTGGTGGAACCAGCACCGACCAGAACGGTGCAGCCCACGCTGCGGCGGGAACGGTATTGGTCCACACGGCGGAGTCCAGCCATGGGCGTTTGATCATCGACAACGGCGTCTACGAGACCGGGCAGACGCGATTCACACCGACTCCCACGGTGTTGCCCGTCCTGGGTTCCGGCCCGACCATGGCCGCTGTGGCGGAAGGGCTTGACCTACGACTCGATCTGGGGACTCCAGCGCGTTGGCGTTGGGCTGGCGCCTACGTGGAGCTTCTAGATACTGGGGGCGCGTTGCTCGGCGAGTTCCGGGTCATCGAGCCGGATGGCAACACGATCTTGGTGGCCGACGCGGGCAGCTTGGCTTCTCAGGTCGCGTCCTATCGGGGTGTCTATCGATTCGATCGCATCGACCTTCTGCGCGGTGCCCAACTCGATTGGCCCGATGCGACATCGCTGGACGAGATGGTGATCGGGTCCGAGACCTTGATCTCGGCGCCGATCGAGGCGCGATCGATCCGTCTGACGAGCGATGCCGTCCTACGGCCCTCTGGACGCCATCCCATCGAGCTACGCGCTGATGAATCGATCGTCATCGAGGCCGGTGCCGTCATCGACGTATCCCTGATGGGCTTCGAGGGCTTCCTGCAACACGGTACCGCTCCGGTGGACATCTTGGCAGCGGGGGTGGACTCTGCAGGCAGTCACGGTGGCCGAGGCCTCGGCAACGAGCCAGGTGAAGTCTTCGGGAGTGTCTACTATCCGTCCCAGGCTGGCGGATCCGGGACCAGGAATGCTCATGGAGGCGGTGTGATCGTGCTCGATGCGCCGTCCGTCCAGCTCGACGGCACGCTGCTGGCGGTTGGAAGCCCTCACAACTGGCAGGGTGCTGGTGGTTCCGTGCGGATCGAAGCGGGAATCCTCTCCGGATCCGGTCGTGTCGACGCGAGCGCGGACCATGATTCCTATCAGCGAGCGGCCGGAGGAGGGCGGGTCGCTCTTCTGGTCGACCAACTGGTGGGCTTTGATCCGGAGACGCAGGTCGAAGCGACCGCGGCTCTTAACACCGACAACTTCCTTCCGACCGGTGCGACAGGAACAATCTTCGTCCGCGATGCCTCATCTACGAACGGTCGCTTGATCGTCGACAATCGACCTCTCGAAGAGCGGAACGCCGTCGGCATCGACCTGCGCAAGGCATTCCAGACAGAGCTGCCGGCCCTCGGTGAGGGCACGCCCGCCGCTGCTGTCGCGAATGGTGCCGACCTGCTGGTCGATCTGGGTGCAGCGCCGAAACTTCGTTGGCACAAGGCCTGGATCGAGCTTCTCGACGACTCAGACTCGTCGCTCGGCGTTTTCCAGGTCGGTGCTCTCGAAGGGAATTCTCTCCGCGTGAACGGAGCTGCCAGCTTTGCGGCGTCGGTCGCTCGCTATCGCGGAACCTACCGGTTCGATCGGGTCGACGTTCGAGGCGGCGCGGGACTACAGAGCTTCGACCCGACCCACGCCGACCTCGTCGACCTGGCGGGCGACGTGGAATTCGGCGGACCCTGGACCGCGGGCGAGTACATCATCCGGCGCGATGCGCAAATCTGGCCGGTGGACTACGAACCCATCGAGCTTCGGGCCGACACCTCGATCACCGTCGAGGACGGTGCCGTCCTGTCCGCGGTGGGCCGAAGCCTCTATGACGGGCATGTGGGCGCTCCGAGTCGCGCACCAGAAAATGTTGCCCCGGGGAGCACCAACTACGGCGCTCACGGCGGCTTCAGTGGCGACGCTGACGGTGAGCTGTACGGCAGCGTCTACTTCCCGCGCTACGGTGGCGGTTCTGGATCCGGTTGGAGCCGGGGTGGCGGTGTGATCCGCTTGGTGGCTCCGACGGTGCAGATCGACGGGCTGGTGGATGCTAGCTCTACGATTTCACGCTCGGCGGCTGGAACCGTAGCGATCGATGCCGACCATCTTCTAGGCTCAGGACAGATTCTGGCGTCCGGGCCGACCAATTCTGGTGGCGGTCGGGTGGCCCTCCGCGCGACTACGACTCTCACGTTCGACCCCTCGACACAGGCCAGTGCCGCAGGAGGTCCTTATAACTCTTCCGTTCGAGGTGGTGTCGGGACGATCTACGTCCACGGTCCCAACTCGGTGTGGGGCGACCTGCTGCTCGACAACGAGCAGGCCGGCCTGACCCACCAACACAATCAGCCCTACACCTATCTGCCTCGAGTCGGCGCCGGAACGGTCGGTGTCGTCGAAGTAGATGCCGACGATCCGTCGAATGTCTGGATCGAGCCTTCTGCAACAGGTCTGGTCTTCGACCTTGGGGTCGAGGGCATGTGGCTGCGTACCGCCGGCGGGGATTTTCGCATCCTGGCCGAGGACGGCTCCCGGCGACGGATCCTCCTCGAAGACGGCGCTGGCCTCATCCAGGTGGGCGATAGCTACAGCGGCCTCTATCGATTCGACTCGGCGACGGTGCGGCTCGGGAGTTACCTGCGCATCGACGACGAGTCGGAGGTCGGTGTCTGGTCGGTGGACGAACATTCCGCGGTCGAGGCATCGAGCCTCGCCCTCGATGTCGTGGTCAGTGGAGCCGGCTCGGCGACGGAAGGCGTCAGCTATTCGCTGTCGGCTACTTTCACCGATCAAGAGACGGGACAGGTCCATACAGCGACGGCGGACTGGGGCGACGGGGTCGTCGACCCGCTGTCGGTCGTGGATGGCGACTCCGGATCGGTGTCCGGCGGACACATCTGGGCTGACGACGGCACCTACACGGTCGTGGTCTGTGTCCGTGACGACGACGGGCGCGAGGGCTGCGATTCCCTCGATGTCACGGTGTCCAACGCCGTTCCGGTCGTGACCGTCGCGGAAGCCGCGCTCGCGACCGACGAAGGCCTGACTCTGGTCCTCGCCGACTCGTCATTCACCGACGGTGCGGGCGACGTCCATACGGCCAGTGTCGATTGGGGCGACAGCACGTCTGATGCGGCGTCCGTGGCCTTCGATGGCGGCGTAGGAACGGTGCCTGGTGTCAGCCACGTCTATTCCGACGACGGCAACTACCAGATCGAAGTCTGCGTGCGCGACGACGAGGGTGCCGAGGGTTGCGACACCATCGCTGTGACGGTCGGCAACGTGGCTCCGCAGGTCATTGCGGCCGCGGGCACCGTGGCCCTCGACGGAGTCTCCGAGAAGGAACTGGCCACCTACGCTGACGGCGGTACCAACGACACGCACTCCGCCACGATCGACTGGGCGGACGGTACTGCGGTCACGGTGGGTACCGTCGTAGTGACGGGGCCAGGTCAAGGCCAGGTCCTCGGAGACCATGCCTACGCGACCGGAGGGGTCTACGACGTCCAGGTCTGTGTCGTCGACGACAGCAGTGACAGCTCGTGTGCGATCACCCAGGTCTCCTCGGCCGACTCTGTGCCGCCCACCGTGTCAGTGGCCGGAGTCAACTCCTCCTACTCGGCGGGCGAGACGCTCACCGCAACCATCACGACGACGGATGCGGTCGGTGTGGAGCGCGTGGAGGTGACCTTCGATGGCGCCATCACAGTCTTGACCGACGGCGGCCCCGTGTTCGTCTATCAGACGCAAGTCGATCCGACGGTGACGACCCCGCGTGATACGGCGCTCGAAGTCGTAGCCTACGACTACTCCGGCAACGCCTCGACGACCTACAGCCAGAGTGTTCTCCTGGGCGTCGATCTACCGCCCGATCTGACCCTGACGGTGACACCGGAGCGGATCGACGGGCGATATGTCGCTGGCGAAGGCTTGACCTTCGTCGCCGAAGCGACCGACAACGTGAGCGTGTCGTCGCTGACGATCGACGTCGACGGTCAGGTGACCGCCGGTACCTCACCGCTGACAGTCGACTGGACCGCTCCTTCCGTGTCCCAGTCGACTCCGGTCGTCGTCACGGCGACCGCCACCGACAACAACGGCAACAGCTCGACGGAGACGTTGAACCTGCAGGTCGATCCCTCCAGCAATGGCATTCCGCCGGAGGTGGCGTTCAGCTGTCCGACAGACGGCGCGATGCTGCCTTCCGCCTACGACTTGCCGTTGCAGCTCACCGCCACCGACGACGAAGGTGTCAGGCAGGTCGAGCTCTTTTTCGACGACGATACGACGCCGTTCGCCGTCGCCACGCCAAGCTCGGCCGGAACCCTCAGCTTCGACGTCAGCGAGACCGCGACTCTTCCGACCGTGTCCGGTGCGCCGCAGACCGTCCGGCTTCGCGCCGTGGTCACCGACGCTGCTGCCAACAGCACGACCTCCGAGATCACCGTGGAGGTCGTGGAGGCGGTGGATCTGGCCACCGACGGTTCGAACGACTGGGCGGCTCTCGCCAGCGCCGTCGGAGTGTTGCGCAGTGGCATCCTGGAAATCGATCAGCCGCGAACCCTCGGAGGTTTGATCGTCCTGGATGGTGCCACCGTCACCCATCCACCGGCTTCGGTCGGGGCCGAGACTGCACTCGATCTGTCGGTCGGTGGTTCCGTCTACGTCGCCTGCGGCGCTGCGCTCGACGTTACCGCCATGGGCTATCGCCCGAACGAGACGTATCCCGGCGAGACGACGTCCGCGAACGGTTCTGGCGGTAGCCATCTCGGCGTTGGCGGGCAGTTCGCGAATAGCCCGCCGGGTTCCACCTACGGCAGCGTCTACTATCCGACGGAGCCGGGTGCCGGCGGCGACCACGCAGGCTGGGGTCTTGCCGGCGGTGGTGTCGTCCTCGTGGAAGCCTCAGAGATGGTCATCGACGGTGCGATCCGCGCCAACGGTGACTCCCGACCTACCGGCGGTTATCGCGCTGGTGCGGGCGGCTCGATCTGGCTCGACGTGAGCGGAGACCTGAGCGGCGCAGGATCCATTGAAGCGAACGGTGGAGAGGTGCCTGGTGGCTATGGTGCGGGAGGCGGGGGTACCGTGGCCGTTTATCACGGCTCTTCGGAGTCCGATCCGGTCTCGGATCTCCTGGCGCGGGGTGGAGGCGCGAAGTACGCGGGCGGAGCCGGCACGGTGTACGCGCACGGACCTGGCTCCACCTACGGCGAATTGACCCTCGATGTGGGTTCGGTGGATGGCATCACCGACCTTCCGTCCTTGGGTTCCGGTACGGCACAGACCGGCTCCTCCGGAACCCGTCTGGAGACGGATCTGCCTTCGATTCAGCCCTACTTCGTGGGCCATTGGGTGGAGATCTACGACGCCTCGGGTGCTTGGGAAGGAACGTGGCGCGTGGAGTCGATCGACGGGGCCGCGGCGGTGCTGCTGGAGACCGGCGCCACGGTGGACGTCGGGGATACTTGGCAGGGCGTGTATCGCTTCGACCGAATCGAGATGCTGGGCGATCTCGAGCTACGCAGCGACGATCCGATCAGGGTCAGCGACGAGCACGTGATCCATGGCACGGTGGAGGCGGACCTCATCAACGGCCACGATCTGGTCCTCCGGTCCGGTTCGACGTTGACCCATCGTCCCACCACCGATTCGTCGAGCGTCCAGCGTCTGGAGATCTCGCTGAGCGGACGCTTGACGATCGAGAGCGGTGCGGCCATCGACGTCTCCGCCAAGGGTTATCGTCCGAACCAGACGTACCCGGGTGAGACGGGATCCGCGAACGGCTCCGGCGGAAGCCATCTCGGCCTGGGCGGACAGTTCGCGAGCAGTCTGCCGGGCTCGACCTATGGCAGTGTCTACTTCCCGTCAGAACCGGGCGCAGGTGGACAGAACAGTGGTGTCGGTCTGGCCGGTGGTGGCGTCGTCCTCGTGGAAGCTGCGGAGCTGGTCGTCGACGGCGCGATCCGTGCCAATGGCGACTCCCGGCCCACGGGCGGCTACCGTGGCGGTGCCGGTGGCTCGGTCTGGCTCGATGTGAGCGGTGACGTGAGCGGCACCGGATCGATCGAGGCCAATGGTGGAGAAGTCCCCGGTGGTTATGGCGCGGGTGGCGGCGGCGGTATCGCCGTCTACCATGGCTCCTCGGGTCCCAGTCTGGTCTCGGAACTCCTGGCGCGGGGCGGTGCCGCCAACTACGCGGGCGGCGTCGGAGCGGTGTATCTCCACGGACCTTCTTCCACCTACGGCGACCTGATCCTCGATGCGGGAGCGGTGGTGGACGGCATCACCGACCTTCCGTCCCTGGGCACCGGTACGGCACAGGCGGGCTCCTCGGGAACTCGCCTCGAGACGGATCTCTCCTCGATTCAGCCGTACTTCGTCGGCCATTGGGTGGAGATCTACAACGCCTCGGGTGCCCTGGAAGGCACCTGGCGCGTGGAGTCCATCGACGGCAGCGCGGTGGTGTTGGAGTCTGGAGCCACGGTGGATGCCGGGGACGGCTGGCAGGGCGTGTATCGCTTCGACGACATGGAAGTGCTGGGTGACCTCGAGCTCCGCAGCGCTGATCCGATCCGGGTCAGCGGCGAGCAGGCGATCGACGGCACGGTGGAGACGGACCGGATCACCGGCCACGACCTGCTGCTGCGCTCTGGATCGACGTTGACCCATCGAGCGACGACGGACTCGTCGAATGCTCAGCGCCTGGAGATCTTGCTCACCGGCCGCCTGATGATCGAGAGCGGCGCCGCGATCGACGTGTCGGGCAAGGGCTATCGCCCCAACCAAACACACCCCGGCGAGACGACGTCGGCGAACGGTTCTGGTGGCAGCCATCTCGGCCGCGGTGGGCAGTTCGCGACCAGCCTGCCGGGTTCTACCTACGGCAGTGTCTACTACCCGACGGAACCGGGGGCAGGCGGCCAGAATGGAGGCGTCGGCCTGGCTGGTGGTGGCGTGGTGCTCGTGGAAGCCGGAGAGCTGGTCGTCGACGGTGCGATCCTTGCGAATGGCGACTCCCAGCCCACGGGCGGCTACCGCGGGGGCGCCGGTGGCTCGATTTGGCTCGATGTCACCGGTCAGGTCAGCGGGGCAGGATCGATCGAGGCCAACGGCGGTGAGGTACCCGGTGGCTATGGTGCAGGCGGTGGCGGTGCCGTCGCGGTGTACCACGGCGGAATCGACACCGGGTTGACATCCCGTCTCATGACCTTGGGTGGCGCCGAGAAATACGGAGCGGGTGCCGGTGTGGTCTACCTCTTCGGTCCGACCTCGACCTACGGCGATCTGATCGTCGACAGCGCCGACGTCGTGGGCAACTGGACCGAGCTACCGGCCCTCGGTGCCGGTGCGGCGCAGGTCGGAAGTGGCGCGGACGTCCTGGTGACCGACCTGGCGACTCCGGTACAGACCTACTTCGTCGGGCATTGGGTAGAGATCTACGACGGTGCAACAGGAGCTCTCGAAGGCACCTACCGCATCGCCGAGATCCTGCCGGGAGGGCTGTCCGTCCGCTTGGCAGCGAACGGACCCGATACCCCCGCGGTGGACCCGGACGATCTCTGGCAAGGTGTCTATCTCTTCGACGACCTGCTGTTGACCGGTGACGCGCTGGGATTCACCAGCGACGATCCGGTGATCGCCACGGGAACTCAGACGATCCGTGGCGCGGTGACGACCGAGCGGATCGTCGGTGGCGACCTGACGCTGGACACCGACGCACTCCTGACCCATCCGCTGGAAGACGGTGCGTCGAGGGGCCTGGACATCCGGCTCACCGGTGACCTCACGCTGGCGAGCGGCGCTGCCATCGATGTGTCAGGGCAGGGGTATGCCAACAGCTCGACCCATGGCGCTGCCACGCTGCCAGGTGCCGGAGGTGGCGGTAGTCACCTCGGTCTCGGTGGCCATGCGCCCGGAACGAGTTATGGCAGCGTCACCGAGCCGTGGGAGCACGGTGGAGGTGGAGAGAACAGCACCACGTATGGCGGCTTCGGCGGCGGACGGGTACGCATCGTCGCTACCGATCTGACCTTCGTCGACTCCACCTCGGCCATTCGCGCCAACGGACTGTCGACGGTTCACGTCAACACGCGCGGAGGCGCCGGCGGGTCGATCTGGATCGACCTCTCGGGCTTGCTCACAGGCGACGGCGCCATCGAAGCCGCGGGCGGCGACGCCGGTGCTTCGGGCTACGGTTCCGGCGGCGGTGGTGCGGTCGCGATCTACCACCAAGGGAGCTCGGGTACCGCGCTGAGCTTGGCGGCCGCCTGGGGCGGCGTGACCCCGGACATCGGAGGAGCCGGCACCCTCTACGTCCACGGACCCACCTCGACCGAGGGCGACCTGATCGTGCGGAGCGCCGGGTCCGCCGGGCGAGACACGGTCTTGCCCTCCCTGGGTCAGGGATCGGCCGGCGTGGGCTCCTCGGGAGCGACGCTGGTCACCGGGTTACCCGGGCCGATCCCCGACTACTTCCTCGGTCATTTCGTGGAGATCTCGACGGCCGCCGGCACGGTAAAGGGGACCTTCCCCATCCAGAGCATCGACGGCGCCACGCTAACCCTCGCCGACGACGATGGTGTGCCGCCGTCCGTCGCGGAAACCGACACCTGGCGCGGTGTCTACCGCTTCGACTCCGTGACGGTGGATGACGCGACTCTCTCGTCGTCAGACGCCATCTTCGAATCCGGCACGGAGATCGTGCCGTGACACACAACGAACCTTCCTTTCTCGACCGGACCGATCATCAGCTCCGATCCATCTCTTCTTTTCTGAGGATCCCTCGCATGTGTACACCGCGTTTTTCACGTCGTCTCCTGGCCGGAGGTCTGATGGCCTTCGCCCTTCTGATCTTCGCCTCCGCCTCGGTGTCGGCCCAGCCGATCTTCAGCGATTTGCAGCCGGCCGACGGCACCGTGCTGCCATCGGGTCAGGGCACCCTCACAGGCACCGTAACGGGCGCCACGAGCCTCTCGATCGGTGGCGAAGACGTGGCGATGGGCACCGGTGGTGCGTTCTCGTGGACCTACGATCTGCCGGAGGGACCGAGCAATATCCAGCTCTACGCCGAAGACGCCGGCGGTCAGCCGGCCTCCCTCGTCCATCAGCTCGTGGTAGATACCTCGGATCCACAGGTCACGGTGACCCAGCCGTCCAGCTCGGTCGTCGGCTCGACGCCGGTGGAGGTCGCGGGTACCTACTTCGAACCACATCTGATGTCGTTGACCGTGGCTGGGGTTCCAGCGATGGCTTCCGGTGGCACCTGGAACGCGTCGGTGCCCCTGGTGGAGGGCGCCCAGACCCTGACCGTGGCGGCACAGGATTCCCTCGGACATACGTTCTCCTTGCCCGTCACCTTGACCCTCGACACCGTAGCCCCTTCGCTGTCGGTTACAGAGTCGGGCGTACCGTTCACCGGTGGTCTCTACCATCGCCCGGTCACGCCGGTGATCTCGGCCTCCGACGCCACGGCACTCTCCGTGGAGCTGGTGCTCGACGGTGCACCCTTCGTGTCGGGCACCACAGTGTCCGAGGAGGGCAATCACCAACTCGATGCGATCGCTACCGATGCCGGCGGCAACGTCACCTCGGTTCAGATCGACTTCGTCATCGACACCACGCCACCGACCTTGGGCGTGGTGACGCCCGCCGCGGGAACGGTGCTAGCGACCGTGGACACGACTCTGCAGATCGAGGCAGATGGCGCCGACCGAGTGCGCGTCACGGGACCCGGTGGAGCCGTCGAGACCACGGGCTCCGGCCTGTTCACCGTGGGACCTGTCGCGCTGGTCGAAGGTGAAGTGGATCTCTCGATCGAGGCCTTCGACGACGCAGGCAACCGCTCTACGCGGACCCACCGGCTGGTGCGAGACACCACGCCACCGGTTCTGACGGTGACCGCGCCGTCGGACGGTGACGTGGTCTCGACGGCCACGGTGCCGGCTCGAGGATTGGCGCAGGATGCCCGACTCGATTCGGTGACGGTCAATGGCCAGCTGGCCAACCTGGTGGGCGAAGGGTGGAGTGTCGCCGACGTCCCTCTGGCCGACGGAGCCAACGTGCTGACCGTGGTGGCGACCGACGCTGTCGGTAATCAGACTTCCGACACCGTGACCGTGCAGCGAGATACCGCTGCGCCGATCTTCCAGGTCTTGGTGAACGGTGTCGAGCTGGTCTCGGGAACCACGTTCTCGGGGCCGGTCTCGCCGGTCATCCAGGTCGACGACGTGCAGTTTCCTGGTGCGACCGTCGCCGCGACGCTGGATGGCTCGCCCTTCACCTCGGGTACCGAGGTCGCGGCCGATGGAAGTCACGAGCTGTCCGTCACTGTCACATCGAGCGGCGGGGTGTCGTCCTCGAAGCTCCTGGTCTTCGTCATCGACCAGCAGGCTCCTACGATCTCTGAGGTGTTGCCCGCCGATGGGCACCTGCAGCAAGGCGCCGAAGTCCGTCTCTCGGGTACCGTTACCGGCGCCCAGGTCGTGACGGTGGACGGTCAGCCTGCCGTCCTGTACCAGGGCAGCTTCTCCGCCGGACCCTTCACGCTGACGGAAGGTGTTCGGACCTTCGCGATCATCGCCACGGGCGCCAACGGCATCGAGACGACGCGGCAGCATACGGTGGAGCGCGACAGCACGCCGCCTCAGGTGGCGATCGGTTCGCCGGCAGACGGAGCGTTGGTGGGTGACGTGGCGATCACGGTTTCGGGTACCGCGATCGATCCGAATCTGTCGACGGTGACAGTGAACGAGACACCCTCTGTGGTTTCGGCGTCTACCTGGAACGCCCAGGGCGTGCCGTTGCGGGAAGGCTCGACCACCCTCACGGCGCGTGCCGAGGACCTGGCCGGCAATGTGGCCGAAGCTACGCGTACCGTGATTCTCGACACCGAAGCGCCGCAGGTCACGATCACCGATCCCGTGGCCGGCACCCTGGTACCCGACGCCACCTATGAAGTGCGCGGGACGGTGATCGAAGAGCATCTCGACCGGATTGACGTATCGGTCACGGCCGTTTCGACCGGCGACACGTCGACGGTACGGGCCTCCGTGGATGGATCGACGTTCTTCGTCGACGTTCCGCTGGCCGACGGCACGAACCAGATCACCGTGACCGCCCGCGACCGCCTTGGTGCCACGTCGACTGATTCCGCTTCGATCGAACGAGACGCCGACGCGCCTCAGGTGCGCATCGTCGTGCCGGGCGACGGCGAGTCCGTGAGCAACTCGAGCCTCGAAGTCCGGGGCACCGTGAACAACGAAGACGGCATCACAGTCCGGGTCAACGGTCTCGTGGCTCTGATCGACCAGGGTGCCTGGACGGTTGCCGGCGTCGATCTGTCGCCGGGTGAGAACCGGCTGTTGGCCCGAGCCACCGATGCCCAGGGCAACGAGGGGATTCACACGCGCATCGTCCACCTCGATCAGGAGCCTCCTACGTTCCTGTCGGCCGATCCTGCGAGTGGTGCGCTGGCCTTGCCCGTAGATGCCGTCTTCCGACTGGAGTTCTCCGAACCCCTGGCAGAGCCGAACGAGGGGAGCTGGACCCTGACCGCTGCCGGGAACCCCTTGGTGGCCACCGCCGTGGTCGATGGCTCCGATCTGCGCATCACACCCCAAGCGCCGCTGCCGTCGGAAGCTCAGGTGGTCTTGACCTTGAGCTCCGCGCTCACCGATCGAGCCGGCAACTTCCTCGCCAATCCACCGGCGCCGCTGGTCTACGACGTCGTCGACGCCGGTGCACCGGATGCCGTGGTTCTCGATTTCGACCCGGCGCGCTTTCTCTGCTCGCCCGATGTGGTCTTGTCCGGATCCGCCGAGCCCGGTGCACGGGTGGAGGCAGACGGAGGTGCCTCATCGACCTGGGTGCGCGCCGGCGACACCGGCACGTTCTTGTTGACGGTGGAGCTCCTGACGGAGCGCCTGAACCGCCTGGAGCTGACAGCCACCGATTTCGAGGGCAACGTGTCGGTTCCCACGGTTGTGGAGGTGGTCCACGACTGCACCGGTCCGGAAGTCGTCTCGTCCCAGCTCCAGGGCCAGACCCTGACGATCGGTTTCACCGAGGCGATGGACGAGACGACGCTGACGAGCGGTGCCGGCGGTAGCCTCAGTGTCCGCGACGCTGCCGGAGAGCTGGCGTTCACCATCTCGGCGAGCGGCGATTCGGCGACGCTGAGCTTGGCCTCGGCACCGGCCGGCTCGGTTCTCCTCGACGTGACGGTAGGTGTCCGCGATCTCGCGGCCAATGCCTTGGCCTATCCCTATCGCCGGGTCTTCGGCGACGCCGCAGGCGCCGAGAGCTTCGTCTCCGGTACCGTGATCGATGACGCTACCGGTAGGCCCTTGGCGGGTGCCACCGTGCAGGTTACCTCCACCAACGGCTCTCCGTTGGGCGAGCCGCTGCCGCAACAGACCACGGGGGCCGACGGACGATTCCTTATCCCGGTAGCCGCCGGGACCCACGATCTGACGGCTGCGCGTCCCGACTACTCACCGGTCTTCCGCATCGTCACCAGCACGGCGGGGGAGGGCACCGACGTCTTCGATCCTCGCCTGGCACCCTTGTCGGCTTCGTCTACGGTGCCCACCTCGGGTGGCGTCGTGCAGGCCGACACGGCACCTGAGTCGGGCGCGCCGGCAGCTCAGCTGACCCTGCCGTCCGGCGCTCTGAATCAGGCAGCCGCCGTCACCGTGACGCAGCTCAGCGAACAGGCGCTGACGGCGCTCCTTCCCTACGGCTGGTCGCCTCGTGGCGCGGCGTGGATCGAGAGCACCGAGGACTTCCAGACCGCCGGTACTCTCAGCTTGCCGGTGCGCTCGTCCTTGGGCACCACCCCCGCCGGCACGCTGCTGCACCTGGTCACCCTCGACCTCGCGTCGCTGCAATGGGACGTCATCGGACAGGCCACCGTGGCCAATGGCCGGGTCCAGGTCACTGTGCCGGCGATCGGCGCCTACGTGGCGGTCGAGGCGGATACCGGGCCCATGGCGCCTCCGGCCGCTGTCGTCGGTCAGGTGCTGGGCTCCTCACCGTCGCCGGTCGGCGGCGAGGTCGCCGCGGCTCACTTGAGCTTCGACCCCGAGGTGGTTCTGCCTACCCAGAGAGCCCGTGCCACCGCGGGCTACACCCTGGCTGCCGGTGCCGAAGACGCGCCGTCCGGATTGCCCTTGACCTTGGTGATCGAGGAGGAGCTGGAGCTGCTGGACGGTTCGATCCTGCGCGAGGCGCCGTATCGCACCGACCTCGTCGTCTACCGCGACGGCCTGGGAGACCCTAGCTCGGAGTTCTGGCTGCGTCCGTCCGACACCGCGCGGCGTGAGCCACTGCAGCTCGGCGGGGAAGATGTCACGGTCCTGCCCTATGGCGACGAGAGCGTGCGCGGCAACGTACTCGGCCCTGAGGGCGGCATCGTCTTGAGCGACGACGGCGATCAGCTCGACGTGCCGGCCGGTGCTCTCGCAGGGCCCGCGGCCATCGTCCTGGAACGCCAGACCCCCGCCGACCTGCCCCTCGCCACGCCGCGTGGTGCAGTTGTCGACGCCGTCCTCGATCTAGACCTCGGTGGCGCGCGACTGGAGGCTCCGGCCGGTCTGTCCATCTCCCTGTCGCCCGCGCCGCCGACCGACGCCAAAGGGCTCCTCCTGCAGGTGGTCGAGGTCGAGGCGGATCAAGGTTCCGAGACTCGCTTCCGCGTGCTGGCGGAGCTCCTGCCGACGTCCGGTGGCTGGGAGACCGACGTCATCGATCCCCTAGATCTGGCCTGGCCTGGCGTTCGTTCGGGCGGCCAGCTGGCGGCTGTGCGACTCACCGAACCCCACGGATTCGTCCGAGGTCAGGTGGTGGCCAGCGGTGGCGGATTCGTGGCCGACGCCGTGGTCTCCTCCGCGTCCGTCGACTGGCTACAGATCACCGACGCCGAAGGTCGCTACGTACTGCCTCTGCCGCTGGGAAATCACGTGGTCTCGTCGCGTAGCCCGCAGACCGGCAACGCGGTAGAGGTGGCCGTGACGGTAGCCGGTGACGACGAGCGGATCGATCTCGATCCCACCTTGCAGGTCGTGGCTCCCTGGATTCAGGAAGTGACGCCGGCCGACGGCGCCGAGGGCATCCCGGTGGGCGTCGAGCCCACGGTGCGCTTCTCCGAGCCCATCGACCGCACCAGTCTGGCGGCCGGTCTCGAGCTGCTGCTCGGCGGCGTCGCCGTGTCGGTGGAATTCGATCACCAGGGCGACCTGGTGCGCATCCTGCCCCAGGCGACCCTGGTGCCAGGGCATCTCTACGAGCTGCGCATCGGAGCCGAGATCCGCGATCTCGACGGCTACACCCTCAACGGCATCCTCACCACCAGTTTCCGCACCGAGGCGGATCCTACGACGTCCGATCGGCTCGATCGCAGCAAGATCCGCACGATCGCACCGGATCACGGCGGGCTCGCCACCGTAGTCGGCGAGGCTGGCGCCGTTCCCGGCGAGTCGCTGGTCTATGTCGAGAACCTCACCAGTTACTCGACCACCGAGAGCATCACCGCCGGCTTGGACGGCTCCTTCCAGCTCACCATCGGCGCATCGCTGGACGATCGCCTACTGCTCCACGTGTTGATCGAGGGCAGCTCCGAAGACCTGATGACCCTCGGACCGTTCCTCTCGGCAGACCGCAAGTCCGCCTATGTGCCCGAAGACGGTGCCGAGTGGACCACCGTCGAGGGGCTGGGCATCGAAGTCCAGCCGGACACCTTTGCTCGGCCTACTTGGGTGCGTGCCGAGACCCGCGCGGAAGGGCCGATCGAGACCCCAGAGGGTTTCGATGCGCTCTTCGACTTCAACATCACGTTCGATGGACTACTCCCGTCGAAGAGTGTCTACGTCCGAGTTCCGACGGCTGCCTCTGTCGATCCAAACCGCGAGATCCTGCTCAACCGCTTCGTAGATGTCTTGGGAGTCCGCGGTTGGATGTTCATGGACTTCTTGCGTCTGGAAGGGAACCTTCTGACCAATGCACCGCTCGATCCGGAGGCCGGCAACTCGACCAAAGCCAGCTTCTCACTAGCCACGGGTGAGGTCAGTGTCTACGCCGCCCCAGAGCGACAGGGAGTTTGGAGTCTCGCAAATGCTCGGCTCGAGCGCGAAGCTCCAGGAAGTGTGCAGTTTGCTGCGCCAGTTCGAATCAGCCGAGTCACTCAGCAGCAGGTGGAGAGGCGCCGCGCCATCTATCAGCACCAACCGTTGGTATCTCAAGGCAAGAGCCAGCCCATCACGAATCCCCACGACTCAGCCCTCGGCCTCGTAGACCCGGGTACCTACCAAGGCAGCCAGTTGCAGGCGCAGCAGCCGATCGCGTGGGCCGCGATCCCGGTGGACCGGCCCGACCTGCTCATCTCGTCCGACTCGTTTGGCGGCGCGCCCTATGTCACCCAGCTGACGACGCACATCTTGACTGTGATGACAGGGCCCTGGGTGATCATCCCGACGCGCTGGAATGAAGAGTTCACGTTGGAGGTTCGGGACTTGACCACCGGCTACGTGCTGGGGCGCAGTGTGCAGGCCGCGCCGACGCAGGAGCTGACCCTCTATCCGGAGGATGTGTACGCAGACGATGCGCCGCCGCTGCCCGTCGGCGGAAACCCGATTCGTTTCTACCTGTTGAATCCTGCTGACGGTGCACAGGGGCAGGAGATCGCCGAGGGTATTACCTACGACTACGACCACGAGACCTTCTCCGTTCTCGGCGCTCCGGACTCGGTCCCAGAGGACGTCGAGATCACTCTCTACTCGGCGGAGTCCGGTGAAAGGGACTCGACCGTCTCAGGCGCTACCGGCGGGTTCAGCTTGACGCTTCAAGGCGTAGAGGCCCACCAACCCGTCGTTCTGGCCGTCTCGGCCAAGGTCGGGCCGGGTGAGACCTTGGAGATCCGCTTCTCCGAAGCGATCCAACAAGGTGCCCCCGGCATCGAGCTCCATGCGGAAGCAGGAGGCAGCGTTTCGCCGAACCCGGTGGGCTCCTCAAAAACGCTCCGGCAAGACGGCACGCTGTTGCGCATCCGTCCGAATACGGGTTGGAAGAAGGGCCGCTACGAGCTTCGGTTCTCCGAAGAGCTCCTCGGCACGACAGATGACGGAGAACCACGCGAGTTCGAGATCGGGCTTACGGTCGAAGGTAGCTCCTATCTCGAGACACTGGAGCTCGACAACGTCGGCGACATGGCGCAGCTTGGAAGTCTGCTCTACATGGCCGCGCTGGGCGATGGGTTGGTGGTGTGGGACGTGACCCATCCCAAGGCGCCGCGGCCCATGCTGACGGACGAGAACGGCGATCCCTATGGATTCCCGTTCCCCAATGGTGGGGCCGTCCGAGGAGTCGACATCGACAGTCACGGTCGCGCCGTGGTCGTGGGTGGCGGCGAAGTCAATTTCGGCCAGCTCAAGTTGATCGATCTCCTGGCCGTGGACTGGCAGGCCGCCACGAACGCGAGCAACCCGAGTACGGCTGCTGGCGAAGCGTTCCGGGGGTCGACACTGATATCCGATTCCCTGACGGGGACGATCCAGACGGCCCTGCGCGACGGCACGCCACGGCGGGTGGCGGTCGCCTCGAACGATACGGTCGATGCCTGGAGGATTTGGGCGGACGCACCTCCGGCGGGCGTGACGATCCAGCCGGCGACCAAACCGTCAGGTGTCGGTCTTGCCGAAGTGCAGGTCCAGTTCTCTGGTTCGGGGGTCGAACCCGAGCACCCCGTGTCGGTACACAACATCACGCGAGGGCGCTGGGATCGGGGGGAGGCCGATAGCAACGGCGACTGGAGTGTGACGGCGAGCCTGCGCGTCGGGGACGAGATCGAGCTACGGCGGAATTCCGACGTGTGGGCCTACGCCACGATCGACGGCGGAGGGATTGCCGTAGTGGACGTGGCCTCCATCGTCGATGAGGACCATTCTGATCCCAACATCGCTGCCTCGATCGTTCAGGTCGCCGATGGCCTTCCGGTGTCGGCGATCAACGCAGAACACACCTGCGATCCGAATCGGGTCGATATCTCCAATCAGCCTGTGGATATCGAGGTTCTTTACGATGCGGACAAGAGTCCTCAACTTTCGATTCTGACGCTTTACACCGGCTACGGGATGGGAATTCAAGCCGCGTCGCCTTCGGAGCCGGGTGTTCTAGGTGCGGTGTCCGCCGCTTGCGGTGCAGTGGACGGCGCCGCGGTCCTCAGCGCGTTGGAGGTTGCGCAAAACTACCCGATGGACTTCGACGGTGACGGGCAGTTCGGCTCGAACGAGAAGGCCGACTACGCGATTCTTGGTCATTCCGCGGGCCATATCTTGATCTTCGATATTACGCAGCGTCACGCGCCGATCAAGGTCGCCCAAATTCCCCTGGGCAAAGCAGGCGAAGAGGTTCGGCTGGCCTCGCTCAGCGTCGACCGAAGGCATCGTCGAATCTTGGCAGCAGCTTTCGGCGAGGGTCTTTACGTCGTCGACTTCAACACGATAGGCGCGGGCTCGCTGGGTCGTATCGATGTGGATCAGAATGGTGTGGACGATCGGGTGCTCGAGACGATCGAAGTCACCTCCGAGGAGGTTACCGAGCTCCTGCTGATGCCCGACTTCGGGATCGCGTTCGCGGCCGGACGACAGCGAGGCTTGACCAGCTTGTTGGTCGGACCACCAAGAGTCGAGACGGTTTCCGCGGACCGGCATCCCCTACGGTTCGTCTCGAGAGCTGCTCCCTACGGCGTCTCGACTGCACCCGAGTCCGAGCAGGCGGGGAGCGCCGAGTTTCCCGGTCTCGTTCGCTTCCAGGTCCAGATGCCTGGCCTGTCGGACGATGCCAGTAGCTCCTCTCTTCCGCGCTCGCATATCTATCTGGACGTGGCAGGTGTCGGGCCCGAGGAGGAGCCGATCGATGGCGCAGGCGAGGGTACCGATGTTCCACCCGTGTCCTTTCTCGGACAAGATGCGATGCTCCTCGAAAGGCAGGCCGACGATCCCTGGGAAGAGGGCTACCGTTTGTACATCTCAGAGCCGGTCGTCTTGCTGTCCGACCTACGGGCTTCTGCGGCCTACGAGGAGCACGAAGACGAGTTGGATGTCTGTACACGATGCGATCTCGTAGAGGAGGAGGTCTACACCGAGCGGCCGTTGGCTGCAGACGATCGGTACGACGAGATGCTCTCGGGCCACAAGATTCTGGCTGCATTCACCGACCGCGATATGGAACAGGACATCGAGCGGTTCTACGAAGACTCTCCGTTCCAGCGCTCCGTCTCGCGAGTTGCCAGCGTGCCTTGGGACATCAGCCCATCGATCCGCCAGGAGCCCCGGCATCATCCGGCGACCGGCCAAGGCGATGTGGCGCCGGGCACGCTCCTGCATTCCGGCGAGATGACATTGTCGTCCACCGACGTCAGTATCGCGGGTCGTGGACTCCACTTCGCGTTTCATCGAACCTACCGAAACCAGACTGTGGGCTCTGGTCCCCTCGGGCCGGGGTGGGATCATTCCTATCGGATGCGTCTTCGCGAGTTGCCAGACGGCAGCGTGGAAGTCTTCGATGGTCAGGGCCGGCGCGATCGGTTCGAGCTGCAGGACGACGGTGAGCTAGAGGCGCCGCAGGGTTGGTTCGTCGATCTACAGCGCACCTCGGCAGGTTGGACGCTGACGGACCCAGGACGGAATCTCCTTCGCTTCGATCGCTGGGGCCGCCTCGTATCCATTTCGGATCCGCTCAGAACCGACGAAGACCGCGGAAACCAGATGAGGTTTCACTACGACAGCCGGTCTCGACTTCAGCGCGTCGACGACGCTCTCGAACGTGCGATTCACTTCGAATATGACGACGATGGCAAGCTGACGTCACTTCGAGATTTCACGGATCGCCAGTGGAGCTACGGATACGACTCGGATGGCCTCCTCGAAACGTTCGATGCACCAGCCGTTGCGACCCTCGACAACAAGAGCGGTTCGATGGCCAAGAGCGTCCAGCCGCTTCGAACGACCTATTCCTACTCTTCCGGAGGCTCGGCTCTGCGGGATCGCCTGGGTACCCGAGACAACCTCGCGAAGGTGACAGATCCGAAGGGTCAGGAGTGGCTGGAGCTGGTGTGGGACGACGCGGATGGCGACGGCCTGGACGACGAGATCAAGACGCAGACCTGGGGCGAGCATACGCTGACGCTTTCCATCGACACAGACGGCCATACGACCCAGGTGACCGATCGCCGGGGCAATGTCAATGAGTATCAGTTCAACAGCGACGGTCAGACGACCCGCGTCACCGATCCGAAGCAGGCCGCCTGGATCTTCGAGTACGACGACGAAGGTCTGCTGAAGAAGCGAACAGAACCCGATGGCAGGTCGACAGAGACAACGTTTGATACCACTGGAGGTCGGCGTGCGCGTGGGAATACCAAGACGATCACGGTGAATCCAGGCGCCGGAGGTGAGAACGGATCCGAGCAGAGCCTGGTCACCAGGATGGAGTACCACCCGAAGACCAACCGGGCCATCGAGGTCATCTCTCCCAAGGGCACCGTGACGGAGATTGACCGAGACCCTGATACGGGCCTTGCGCGAGCCATCACCCGCGCCAAGGGCACGGAGGAGGAGAGCACAGAGTCCTTCTCGTACAACGACTATGGCCAGGTCCGGGAAATCACGGACCCGTTGGGCACGGTGACGAAGTTCGAGTATTACGACGCCGAGGCCGGCGATCCCGAGGAGTACGAAGGGTACGCGAAGCACATCGTGGAAGACGTCACGAGCTTCGCGCTGCAAACGAGCTTCGAGGTCGATGACTTGGGACGGCGAGTCGCGGTCGTCGATGCGCGCGGGGTACGAACGGAGTTTGATTTTAATGATCTCGGTTGGCACGTCGAGACTCGAACCGCCGTCACGGGTTCCAACGATGGAGCGCCGCCGCTGAACTACGTCACGACGGTGGAGTACGACGCCAACGGTAACGTGGCCCGTTCGCAGGTTCCGGTCGGTGCAAGCGGAGAGACTGCAACGAGCGAGATCACATACGGCCTCCTCGACGAGGTCAAGGAAACGAAACAGCAAGCCGGTGCGAACCAGGAGATCGTTGAGACCTGGGACTACGACGAGAACTACAATCCGATTCGCCATACCGACGGCGAAGGGCAGATCTCGGAAACCGACTACGACGAGAGGAACCTTCCAGAAGCGATGCGTCGGGGCCTCGGAGCCAACGCACTGGTGCAGCCCATCGTGGAACAGCTACTGTTCGACGATAGTCGCCGATTCAAGGTCTTCACCGACGGTAGATCCAACGCCTGGACACGTGAGTACGATGGCTACGGACGAGTCCGAGAGTCACGGGATCCGTTGGGCAACAAGACGCAGTGGGAATATGACAACCATGGCCAGGCGATGAAGATTCAGGCCTTTGAGGGCGAGACCCTGCTGTCGGAGATAGGCTATGTCTACGATGCCAGGAGCCGGATGACGTCGATGACCCAAAAGATGCTGCAGCCCGAAGGCCTTCCCTCGGGCAAGACCAGCCCCTCGGGCGATCTGGTGACGAGATTCGACTACGACGACCTCGGCAACGTAACAAAGGTGACCGACCCCAAAGGTCGAGACCGGATCTTCACCTACGATTCGATGCATCGCATGGAGACGGTGCTCGATTCGATGGGCAACCTGCAGCGCTTGATGTACGACACCGGTTCCAATGTGGTCCAGTCGACGATGGAGGAGATGGACGGAGACGGTGCACAGCACAATGTGCCGACGACCTTCGGGCGCGACGCTCTGGGCCGAATGACGGAGCGGCGAAACGCCTTGGGCCATGTATGGACGTATCACCTGGGAGCGGATGGACTGGCTCGTAGGACGACGGATGCCGGTGGTTTCACCACGACGTATTCCTATGACCTTCTGAGCCGTATGACGGGTCTGACGCGTCCGGAAGGCGTCTCGGAGACCTACACCTACGATAAGTCTCATCG
>JALCBJ010000095.1 GCA_028066595.1 Thermoanaerobaculia bacterium | reverse complement strand
GCTGAGGCCATTCTCTCAAGTCATAGGTGGTCCGAAATTCTCAGAGCAGGCCCCCGTCCTGATGGTCTGCGGGGTGCTTGTGCCTCAGACCCTGGCCCGTACCCCTACTTCGATCGATGGCAGCATCACCTTGAGATCTACCAATGGCGAGAGCCTTTCACTCACTCTTTTCGAGATGGATGCACTGCGGTTTTTTTGGAGGAACTTGGGCTACGCATACTGGACTCCAACCGAGGCAACGATGCAGCGCTCACTCGAGGGAGATCCATGGTCATCGAGGGCGTCGAGTATCAATATTCGATCCATGACGGGATGGCCTACATCGACCGGAAGAACGAGTCCGTAGCCGTGCTCGATCTGACCAGCATCTTCTCGGTCCTGGAAAGCGCGGACTACGACACCCAGTTGAAGTGCCCCTGGTGTATCCCCATCGGTATTGCCGTCGGAACCTTCGTGAACCAGCTGACCTGTGCTGCGAGTGAAGGAGGAGCGCATGTGTACTGTCGCGACACGTGTGGCGCATGTGGCGTCAAAGAGATCGACACTACCTGCGTACTGGGACTCAGGTCTGTGTCGTGCAAATGCCATGAATGTCCCGAGATACCGATACCTTCACCCCTGTTCCCTGCGCCTGGGGGCGGGTGGTTGATCGGCACCCCATGGATCGACTACGGAGATGGAGAAGGGCCTGAGCCTTGGATTCTCGATGATGATCCGCGATGACGAGGACGCCTTGCCATCGTGTGCCGGGATGAGTTCTCTCCGGGCAGTCTAGGAGTTCTGGCTCCCATGAAGGCCCTGCTGAACCTCGCGGGGCGGACCAGAATAGGTCCGCCTCGCTTGCACCGCGGGCTGCTAGGGCTCGAGAGTGAGACCAGAGCAAACCGGAGTGGAAGCATCGAGTCTGGGCAGCAGTTGCCATGCGCCGCCGTGCGCTGCCGCGGCGGCGCACAGCTGCGATGCCACGCGCCGAGCGGTCGAAGGATCCGGGTACTCCAATACCGCACGAAACCCCTGGAAGGCTCCTGAAGGGTCCTGGTCGGGAAGCAGTTGCAGTGTCTGCTCTGCCGGGTGCTCTGGTAGGAACAGCCGGACGAGCTGATCGTCTGCGAGCAGGTCGAAGGGAACCCGGCCTTCGATCGAGACTGTCGGGGTCGAACCGGAAGCGACCGCCGGCACCACTCGATCGATTCCACCCTCGGCTGGATCGACCGGTGCAAGGAGCGGCGAGAAGAGCCTTGTGGGCAGGACATGGGTGACGAGCTTCCGGCACGGTGGGGCGGGGCAGCCCGGCCGTTGGGGAAATAGGTTGAGCCGCAGGATCGCGCTCCACCTACCTGGTGCCCACAGCGAACCCTGCGTCACCAGGCGCAGATCGTCGTAGAGCCGGTGAACGAAGGGATTCTGGATCTGATTCGAGTCGCTCTTCAGGCTGTCCTCGTATCCGGCGGGAAGACTGCGGCGGAAGTGGCCGATCCGCTTCCAGTCCTCGTCGGCGGGAAGTCGTGCGAGGAGGGGATCCGCGAGCGCGAACCGGTCGATGACGATTTCCTCCGTGCCCGTCGAGAAGCCCGAGAACCCGACCTCGAAGTGCTCCTGCGGTCCTGGGATCGAACGCCAGAGTGGGATCGGCCAGCGACGTTCGAAGCCATGAAAGCCGGTGCGTCCGGTATAGAACGAGCGTTCGTCGGCAATGCCGGCGTGATCTTCGGGCCGGTAACTCTGATAGGCGTCGTCGATCTTGAAAGGAGACAGCGGCCAGAACACGACGAAAGCGGTGGCGAGTGCCCAGGCCGGTCGCAGGGTTGGTCTCTTGGCCAGTAGCACCACCGCGACCAGGCCGACGACGAAGGGTTCCGTGAGGAATCGCCCAGCCATGAAGTCGCCACCGATTCGGGTCACGTAGAGCACGTGGAGGCCAACACCCGAGGCGAGCATCGCTCCGGCTCCACCCGCCCGAAAGGCGAGGCATGCGCCGACGACGAGGACGATCACCGTCACCGGATCCCAGGCGGCGGTATGAATCAGGTACCGCACGCCGTGCCACCATAGCTCGTGTCCTTCGACTCCTGTGTTGAGTTTGGCGTACGCGGTATTGGGAAACGGAAAACCGTAGTAGCCGGTCGCGAAGATGGTCCAGGCAAGGAACGGTGCGAATCCGGGCAGGCCAGCCTTGGCGATTCTGCGTACGCTGGCACCGTCCTGCTTCCAAGCATTCCAGGCGAGCCACAGCACGCCAGGCCCAACCAACCAGAGGTTGTCGTGTCGGCACAGCAGGAGCAAACCGGCAGGCCACGAGATCTGGCGGAGTTGTTGTAGTCGCGCGGAGTCCACAGGCCTCAGCAGCCTCGACGCGAAGAGCACCAGCAGGAAGTGGCTCAGGGGATCTTCCAGGCCAGAGCTGGAGAAGTCGACGAAGGCTCGGGATCCCAACACGAGAACCAGGAGGAGCACGACGCGATCCAAGGTCGGCTGTGCGCGGCGGCCCAGGGTCCAGACCAGTGCCATGGCGAGGACCCACGAGAGAACCTGGGCGGCGAGTGCCGGGTCCCCTACGAACGAACGCACCAGAGCGACGGAGCCAAACCAGAGCGGATGCGTGAATGCCTGTACCCGTTCGTGAGGGTTCCAACGCGGCCCGTTGCCTTCCAGCAACTGCTCGACGCTACGGAAGGTGATAAACGCGTCGTCGCAGATCCAGGCGGTCGAAGCAAGCATCCAACCGACCACGACGAGCGTAACCCAGTGAGCTACCGAGGCGATCCTTTCCTCGACCGTGGCAGGGCGAGGCTCAGAGGCTGGGCCGGGCATGCCGGAATGGTAGCGGATCCAAGGTACACTGCGGAGGATGAGGCATTTGCAGAAAGAGAACGGTCGTGCTATTTTCTACCGATGACGACGACGAAGGGTGAAGAGACCCGTCGCAACATTCTCCACAGCAGCTTGGCCATGGCTTCACGCCTCGGCCTCGACGGACTGTCGATTGGCACGGTGGCCAAGCAGGTGGGAATGTCCAAGAGCGGTCTCTTCGCTCATTTCGAGTCGAAGGAAGATCTCCAGCTCAAGGTGCTGGAGACCGGTGTAGATCACTTCATCCGAAAAGTGGTCACACCGGCATTGCGGCAGCCGCGGGGAGAGCCGCGGGTTCGGGCTCTCTTCGAGAATTGGCTGACTTGGTCGGAGTACTTGCCGGGCGGCTGTCCTTTCATTGCCGCTGCGGCAGAAGTCGACGATAGGCCGGGTCCTCTCCGCGAGTTCTTGGCTTCATCGCAGAAGGATTGGCTTGGGGTGCTGGCACAGGCGGCGCGGATTTGTATGGAGGAGGGACACTTCCGTTCAGATCTGGAAGCTGAGCAGTTTGGATACCATCTCAACGGTATTTTGCTGGCCCATCATCATTGCGAACGTTTGCTACGCGACCCTGAAGCAGAAGAGCGTGCGCGCGCGTCGTTCGAGGAGCTCATGGCCGGCGCCAGGCCGGCCTGAGTCTCCGAAACATCTCTCGCTTTCAACCTCGGAGTTCCAGATGCAAAACCGCGATCACGAGCATGGTGTCGATTCGCCAAAAAACAGCACGATCGTTCGTGTTGATATTCCGTCCAGTAAACCCGCGGACCCGATGCGAAATCGCCAGAAGCGAAGAAAAGGGACGCGTCTCCGGAAGATCGGGTATCGAACCTTTCGCTGGGTGACTCCTCGGCTGAGTCGTTGGCTACCTTGTGTCGCGACGCGTTTGGCGGAACGGGTCTTCTTGACCCCGCAGAGGAACCGCCCTCCGCGGCACGAGATGAAGTGGCTTTCCGACGCCAGGGAGTTCACCGTTCCGTTCGGAAACAAAGAGCTGCGGGCCTGGGCATGGGGAGATGGTGGCTCGCGAACTGCGCTCCTGGTACACGGTTGGGCTGGTCGTGGCAGCCAGCTGGGATCTCTTGCGGCGCCCTTGGTAGCCCAAGGGTTCCGGGTGGTTGCGTTCGACGGCCCAGGCCACGGGCGCTCGTCCGGCCGACGATCTTCCTTACCCGAGATGGCCGGCGCGGTGGCGGCCATGTTGCGCAACCTCCGCGGCGCGGATGCCGTGATCGCGCATTCCCTCGGCGCCACGGCGACGGCCGCGGCCCTCGCCGGTTATCCTGGGCTCGATTCGGATCTGGACGTTGGAGCATTGGCCTTCGTGGCGCCGCCTTCGGAGGTTCACGGTCTGATCCGTAGGTTCAGCCAGATGACCGGTCTTTCGATGCCGGTCTTACAAGAGATGCGGCGGCGTATCGAGAAGAGATTCGGCATCGAGTGGCACGAGCTCCAGGTATCCCAATTGGCGCCTCGGATCGCTCGGCCTGTGTGGGTAGCACATTGCGTCGACGATCGGGAAATCCCGATCGAGCAAGGTAGGGAGCTGGCAGCGGTTTGGCCTGGCGCGTCGCTTCACGAGACCGCAGGACTAGGGCACCGGCGCATTCTGCGAGATCGTTCGACGATTCGGCATCTGGTCGGATACGTCGCGCGATACGGCACTCGCAGCAACCAGTCGGGCAAAGCATCACCGACCGGCTCACTGCACGATTCGGGTGCTACCAGGAAGGTCTTGGGTAGTCCAGGACGGTCGGCGACGTTTGATGCGGCCGTCGCGGGTTACGACGCCTGACTTCTGGCGCTCAGCGTTGGATCTTGCGCAACCACGCCCACCGCAGGCCGAGGGTCAGGCTTCGATACTCGGCAGATCCCTGGAGCCGACTGTCATCATAGACGTAGTACTCGAGCCCGGGGGTCAGCTCCAGACCACCCGGTAGCTTGAATACCAGTCGAAGATCCAGATCGAAGCGCCCGATGGCGGCCTCGTCTCCTTCCACGTACTCGGCTAGAGCATCGAATTCGAGCCCCGGGCGCCGACCCTTCACCGGCTTGCGGTACCAAGTCTCGCCCGTCATGCCGAAACGGTCTGCTCGGTCCACATCGTCCTGCTGTCGTGCCGTGACGCCCAACCGGATCCGTGGCCAACGCTCTGCTTGCCATGAAAGGCCCAGCGCCAGACTCTGTTCGTGCTGCCGCGGCAGGCGCGATCCGTCCTCTCCTCGGTTCCGTCGCAGCTCGGAATCGAGCAGGTAGGCAAGGTAGGGCTCGGCTCGTTCCCAGGGTCCTCGTTGAAAGACCCAGGCGACCTCCAGCCTGAGATCGTCGGCCAGTTCCCCCACGACGTCGGTTTCGACGACTCCGTATCGGACCCGCAGCCGGTTCTCCCATCGTGCGATGGGCCAGTCCTGGTCGGCGAACAGAGTCAGGGCGAGTTTTGCCTGGCTGGCGTCCGAGCCGCTGGCTCGGGAGTCAGCGACCTCGGCATAGGCCGGATCCGCACTTACCGAGACGCTATTGGCATCGAAGGATAGCTTCTCGATACCGAGACGCCACAGAGGCCGATCCGACGGATTCCATAACGGCTGTATGGCCGTGCCGAGCCGGGGCAGGACCACATCATCGCGGGCCTCCATCGGCTCTCCGTCTTGCTCCAACCGAGTAGCGTCCATTCCAGCGAGGATCGAATAGTCGTCACCCCCGGAGGTCAAGAACGTGTTGGTGACGACGCGATAGGGATCGGTGTCTCGTAGCGGGCGTCCGTTGACGTGAAACCTAACCTGGCCTGTGGACTCGATGGACCGGCTCAGGCCACGGAAACGCAACGCCGAGGCGGTGGGCTCGCCGCTCGGCTTGCGCCGCCGATGGCTGGCCGTCCACAAATCGCGCAGCTGCCGGCCGGTCAGCTCTCCGACGGCGAGTTGCTGGTCAAGGGTCAGCAAACGCAAAACGGTTTCTCGGGTCAGCGGTGGCGTCCAGTAGGGCTCGGCAACGGGCCTGAGAACACCCCGATTGACGATGGCAATCTCGGCCCGGGCCCGCTCTCGTAGCGCGTCGAGGGTGAACTCGATCAGCTCCTCCCGGTCGGTCGGTGCTCCGGCGATCAGATCTTCATCCCACACCCGCCGGAACTCGCCGAAGGCGGCCTCGAGCTCTGTCGCGAGGGTCGTTTCGAGCGCGACGTCGGGGTCCGGGATGCGAACCGTGAGCTCTACGTCCGTAGGCCGCCAACGCCCGACATCGGTCCTGCTGTCCATCCAACGCAGTGGCATGTCGATGCGGGCGTAGGTCCAGGGCGTGGCGGTATCGAGGGATCGGCCGACCAGGAAGACACTGCCGTCTTCGGAACCCTCGTCTCGGATGCGCCGCTCTAAGTCAATGTCATGACCCAGGTCTGGGTCGATGACGAGGTCGAAGCCGAGGGGTTCCCGGACCGCCTTCCAAGTCAGAGCTCGATCCACCAGCGTGTCACCGAAGCCGCGGGAGTGCGCGACCAGAATCTGCACACTATCGGCGCTCAGATCTGCGGCGAGAGCCTCGAGAGGGAATCGATCCGCGTCGACACCGAGCGCCGTCAGATCACCGAAGAAGACCGGGTCGAAGGCACTTCGGATCTCGAGCCGTAAGGGCCTCTCGCCCCCTAGCTCGATACGGGCCGTCGGTACGAAGTCCTGACTGTGCGGATGTTCGCTGTCGAAGGCGCGAACACTGGGACAGTCTTCTAGGGCTCGTGCGACGTCAGCGACCCGCCGCAGCTCCAACGTCAAGTCCATGGGCGCTGGGACGAAAGCGTCACAGGGAAGAGCGTTCAGGACCTTGACCATCGTGACGCCCTCGTCGGATCGCGACTCGGCATAGGGAACCAAAGTCCTTCCAGCGTCGAGGATGGCCACGTCGTGACCGGCCGCGCGGGCCGCGTCGGCCTCTAGACGCAGCGTTGCCACCAGCCCGGCAATGGTGCCGTCATCGCCCGCGTAGTGCCCGGAAAGACCCGACGTCACGAACAAGACGAGATGGCGCCGGGTTTCTTCATCGGGTTCTGCCGCGATGGTGGAACCGGTAAGCAAACAGACCAGGCCGGTAAGGACAGGAGCGGAGAGAGCTCGTCGAACAGATTTCATCGTGCGAGAGCCTAGCGAATAGAGAAGTGCGGATGTAGCCATCTATTCGCCCTGTGAAGGGCTATCATCGGACGCCGCCTTCTCGACACCGAACATTCTCTGCAGGAGATGCCGATGCACCGGTTCCCGATCGTCCTCTGTCTCGTCGTCTGCGTTTGCCTCTCGGCTGGGGCGACTACGGGTACTGCGCAAGGTGAAAGCAACGCCGTGGACCCGGTAGAGGATGTGTTGGGCGCTGCCACGTTCCGCCATGTAGGCCCGGTGGGGAACCGCGTGACTGCCGTGGTCGGAGTACCTGGCGATGCGAACCTGTACCTCGCTGGTGCAGCATCGGGTGGCGTCTGGAAGTCCACCGATGGTGGCCACACCTGGCGTCCGACCTTCGATGACACCGGCGCCGCGTCCATCGGCGCCCTGGCGGTCGCACCGTCGGATGCCAACGTGGTGTGGGCAGGGACGGGGGAGGCGTTCCTGCGCTCGAACGTGTCCATCGGCAACGGTATCTATCGCTCGACCGACGGCGGCGAGACGTGGGAACACCGCGGTCTGGCCGAGACAGGACGGATCAGTCGAATCGTGATCGATCCCGGGAATCCCGATATTACCTACGTCGCGGCCTTGGGGCACGTCTACGGGCCGCAGCAGGAGCGTGGAGTCTTCCGCACCCGCGACGGTGGCGAGACATGGGAGCAGACCCTCTTCGTGGACGAGAACACCGGCGCTTCGGATCTGGTGATCGACCCCAACAATCCACGTGTCCTGTTCGCCGGAATGTGGCAGATCGAAGTCCGCACTCACCGTAGACAGAGTGGCGGCCCCGGTTCCGGCTTGTGGAAATCGACGGACGCGGGTGCGACGTGGGTGCAGCTCCAAGGGGGCGGTCTGCCGGAGCCGCCCTGGGGCAAGGTGGCGCTGACCATGTCGGCCGACGATTCGCGGCGCGTCTACGCTCTGATCGAGACCAGCTCGAATCGTGATTTCGCGCCGTCGGACCCATACCCGGGCACTCTCTGGCGGTCCGACGACGGCGGCGGCGGCTGGGAGATGGTGAACGCCGACAACACGCTGCACCAACGACCTCTGTACTACTCGCGCATGTTGGCTGCACCTGACGATGCAGACGAGGTGCATTTCATGGCGGTGGACCAAACCGTGTCGATCGACGGGGGGCGAACCGTCGAAGTGAACAACTCGGGCTGGGACCATCACGATATCTGGATCGACCCGACGAACACCGATCGCAGGATCACCGCGCATGACGGTGGCGTATCCGTTACCACCGATAGTGGCCAGAACTGGTATCGACCCCAACTGCCCATCGCTCAGATGTACCACGTCGCTGTCGACCGACAGATTCCCTATCGCGTCTATGGCAATCGTCAAGATGGTTTCGCCGCCCGCGGACCCTCGCGCATACCGGGGTCCGGCGAGATTCCGTTGGGAGCTTGGCAGACTGTCGGTGGCTGCGAAGTCGGCTTCACAGTGCCGCACCCCGAGGATTCCGAGTTGGTGTGGGCGGGCTGCTACGACGGCCTCCTTTCGTTCTTCGACGGGTACACGGGAATGGCGCGAGACGTCAGTGTCTGGCCGGAAGCGGTAGAGAGCTGGGCGGGAGACGAGCTGACCTACCGCTTCCATTGGTCCTTCCCGTTGGAGATCTCACCCCACGACGGCGAGACGGTCTACGTCGGTAGCCAGTATGTCCACAGGACGACGAATCGAGGACAATCGTGGGAACAGATCAGCCCCGATTTGACGACCGCAGATCCGGAGTTGATGCGGCGTACAGGCGGCCTGACCCTCGACGACGCAGGGCCGACGCTGGGGCCTTCGATTTTTGCCATCGCCGAGTCGCCGAGAACCGAAGGCGAAATCTGGGTGGGGACCAACGACGGCCAGGTCCAAGTAAAACGAGCTGACGGTTCGGAGTGGATCAATGTGTCGGCGAATCTCGATGGTGCCCCGGAGCTCGGGACGATCTCGAACATCGAGCCCTCCCATCATCGAGATGGCGTCGCGTATCTGACCATCGATGCTCATCAGGAAGGCGATACGGCACCTTATGTCTACCGCACCCAAGACCGGGGAGCCTCTTGGACCAAGATCGTCGACGGAGTCGAGCCAAGCACATTTTCTTACGCCCACTGTGTTCGAGAGGATCCGGTGGTGCCTGGTTTGCTCTACGTCGGCACCGAAGACGGGCTCTACGTGTCTCTCGACGATGGCGGAACCTGGCAACGAAGCAAGTCGGATCTTCCTCCTGCTCCGGTGCACTGGATCGAGATCCAGGAACCCTTCGGCGACCTCGTGCTTGCTACCTATGGCCGAGGAATTCAGATTCTCGACGACCTTTCGGCTCTGCGAGCGGTGGCATCAGGTGCTGCCGACCTCACCTCTTCCATGCTCTTCACGCCACGCCCCGCGTACCGGTTCCGGGCCAAAGAGGGGATCCTGTCCCAGCCCGACGTTCCAGCTGCCGGGTCCAACCCACCCGGCGGAGCGATCCTCCATATCTACCTGGCGGAAGAGCAGAATGAGTCGCCGGCCATCGAAGTGGTCGCGCAGGACGGCCGGGTATTCCGCACGCTGGGCGGAAACGAAGACGATGCGTTGCCCAAGGGTGCTGGTGTCCATCGGGTCGTCTGGGACCTATGGTCCGACGAGTCCACTGAGGTGAAGCTGCGTACCCAACCGGACGAGAACCCTCATGTCGCGATTCCCGAGAAGGGCTGGCGCCCGCTGTCCGACGGCGGGCCTGTCAGCCTCCTCGCTTTGCCCGGGACGTACACTGTTCGGCTCCGCCTCGGCGAAGAGGTCGTCGGGGAGCAGCCATTGGAGGTTCGCAAGGACCCGACGTCCGGCGGCGATCTCCGGGCACTGGCGGAGCAGCTCGAGCTTCAGAAGGAGCTCTGGCGAATGGCCGACCGAGCGGCCCAGATGATCAATGAGATCGAGTGGATGCGCTTGCGCATCGACCAGCTCGAGGAACGCTTCGACAGCGACTCTTCGGCTGCGGAGATGCTGGAGGCCGCGGAGAAGGTCGACGAGCAGCTGAGGGCCTTGGAGGGCAGGTTCTTCGATTTGCGGCTCACCGGAGCCCGCCAAGATACCCTCCGCTGGCAGCGCCGGCTCTACTCTCGTCTTGGCTATCTTGCGTGGCTCGTCGGCTCGAGCGACGAACGTCCGACGGATTCGCAAGTGGAGGTCTTCGGAGTGCTGAAGAAACGCTTCGATGCAGCCGAAGAGGAGTGGCGCTCTCTTCGTCAAGGAGCCGTGCAAGAGCTGGATGAGATCGTGGTTGCGTCCGGGTTAGGAGGGCTCACGGGGCCCACGTGAGGTAACACGACTGTAAAGCTCTGTCGCGCATCGACGATGCCCGGCAACGCAGGGTTTGGTGACTCGTATCGAGGGGAACAACCACGGACCAGGAGTTCCCATGAAGCGTTCTGCCAGCGTCCTCGCGTGTTCCCTAGCTCTATTCCTCGTCACGGCTGGCCTGGTATCCGCGAAGGATCGATCGGACGAGGCCGGTATCCGTGCCGCCGTCGCCGCCTACGTCGACTCGGTGTACCAGGTGGATCCTTCCCTCGTCGAGCAACGAGTGCATCCGCGATTGCAGAAGATGGGTTACTACATCCCGGACGACGCCTCGGATTACTTCGAGGTGTGGATGAACTACTACGAGTTCCTAGAGCTCGCCGCGGGCTACAACGCGGACGGCCACATCGACTCCAAGACGGCGCCTCGCGAGATCCGGATCATCGACCGCCTCGACACCACTGCAGTGGCGAGGGTCGATGCGCAGTGGGGCATCGACTTTTTCCATTTAGCGAAGAAGAACGGCAAGTGGACGATCATGAACGTGATCTGGCAGGGCTACCCACCCGAGTCGTTCGCAAGCCAGTCCGAACGGGATGCGAAAGCCGACGTCGACGGCATTCGTCAAGCTGCACTGGACTACGCCAACTCGGCCTATCAGGTAGCTCCCGAGCTGATCGCCCGTAGCGTCCATCCTCATGTGCAGAAAGTCGGCTACGTGCATCAGAGGGAAGGTGACGGGTATCGCGAGCGGTGGATGAACTTCACCGAGCTCCAGCAGTTGGTGGAGCGGTGGAACGTCGACAACCGCCGCTTCGATCCGGCGACCGCAAAGGCCGAGGTCGAGGTCTTGGATCGCCTCGACAAGATCGCGTTGGCTCGCCTCGATGCCGAGTGGGGCGTCGACTACTTCCACCTCGCCAGGAAAGACGGCCGCTGGACGATCATGAACGTGATCTGGCAGGCCTACCCGAAGACCGAACCGGCGTCAGACGGCTGACGTTTCCATGAGTTCCTCGAGCTTGTTGCTCCGCACCAGCTCGAGGTCGTCTTGGTATTTGAGCAGAGCTCCCAGCGTTCGGTTGACGTTGTCGAGTGTCAGTTCCTGCGCGTCGAGCACATGAAGGGCCAAGGCCCAATCGAGGCTCTCTGCGACGCCCGGCCGTTTGTAGAGATCTCCGCGTCGAAGCTCTTCGACGAACGCGACGATCTGGCGGGTGAGGCGTTCACCCGCCTCGGGGACCTTGGCTCGTAAGATGCGGAATTCCTTGTCTGCGTCCGGATATTCGATCCATTGATAGAGGCAGCGACGGCGCAACGCGTCGCGCACTTCTCTGGTGCGGTTGGAGGTCAGGACGACGATCGGGCGTACCTCGGCCCGAACCGTACCCAGCTCCGGAATGGATACCTGGAAATCGGACAGCAGTTCGAGCAGAAACGCCTCGAACTCCTCGTCGGCGCGGTCCAGCTCGTCGATCAGGAGAACGGCCGGCGTGTCGCCTTTGCGCGCGGCTTCGAGAGACCGCAACAGTGGTCTGGCCAGCAGAAACTGTCGGCGAAATAGACCGGACTCGACATCGTCTACGTCGATGGCGGCACCCGCAGCTTCCAGGAGGCGAACGTGCAGGAGTTGACGGCTGTAGTCCCACTCGTAAAGTGCGGTGTGGACGTCTAGGCCCTCGTAGCATTGGAGCCGTATCAGCTGGGTGTCGAGGATTCTGGCGATCGCCTTGGCGACCTCGGTTTTGCCGACTCCAGCTTCGCCTTCCAGCAGGAGGGGTTTGCCTAGCCGCAGAGCGAGAAAGATGGCGGTCGCGAGATCCGCGTCCGCGTAGTAATCGACCTTCGCCAGACGTTCGGCGACCTCGTGAGAGGAAGCGATGAGCTCGCTGGCTGTACTACTGGCTGTCACGCGCTGGTCGTCAGGCCGAAATCGCGACCTGCCGATCGCTAGCTGGTGCGGGCATCGCGGGCAGCTCGCACGGCTCGCTTGCCGTGCACCTTGGCCAGGTGCAAACGGTACTCGCCCGATGCCTGGATGTCCTGCATCGGATCATCGACCGTCAGACCATCGAGCGCGGAGGAGATGGCATCGTCCGACAGATCCGAAGTGGACAGCGCCTCACTCGTGGTACGGGCTACAAAGGCATGGTCGGCGATGCCGTTGTAGGCGAGGCTGACCTGCCTGCCTCGGATCACAGCAGCAGCACCGCAGATCGCGTAGCCCGAGGCCGGATGCTCTACCTTCTGATAGGACGACCCGTCCGCTGAGCCCAGGCCGGGCACGGTCACTCCGACCAGCAGCTCGTCGTCGCTCTTGGCCGTCTCCAGCAGGCCGGTGAAGAAGTCCCGGGCCGCCACGTCCCGACTGCCGTCGGGCCCCCGAAGCTGGATCGTCGCGTCGAGCGCGAGGAAGACAGCTGGCAGATCGGAGGCCGGGTCCGCATGGGCTAAATTGCCACCGACGGTGCCCTTGTTCCGGACGGCCGGATCGGCGATCTTCGATGCCGCCTGCGCCAGAAGCGGTGCGTGGTCACGGATCGCGTCGGACGTTGCCACCTCATGATGAGTCGTGAGGGAACCGATGCGGATCGTGCCACCGGCGGACTCGATACCGCGGAGTTCGGCGAGTCTGCCGATATCGATGACCGTCTCGGCCATGGCGAGGCGCAGCTTCAACATCGGAATCAAGCTGTGACCGCCCGCCAGGAGCTTGGCGTCGCCACCATGCTGCGCCAGCAATGACACAGCCTGGTCTAAGGTCTCGACTCGTACGTAGTCGAATTCTGCTGGGTACATCTATTTCAACTCCCGTGACCCGGTATGGTGTTTCCAGAAGGTTCGCCACTGAGATCTGCGTTCCGCCGTTCGTTTCGATCAGTGTTCGTCGGATACCGGCGTCCGAAGCCCGCACCCCGCAACGGCCCCGCCGGGGAACTGTGCGTTTCGTCGCGTCGGTTCATTGGCTCCATCCGAGCCATCTGAATAAGAAGCCAGATCCACATTCGTCGCGCGTAGGCCGGCCGACTCGAGCGAGCACGGCCGAAACTGTTTGAGCGCAGCGAGTTTTGAGGCGCGCGCGCAGGCGAGCCGGCCGGCCGGCTTTTGCTTGATACCGTGTCATTGCATCGCTCTCCACACCTTCTCGGGAGTCATCGGCATGTCCATGTGCCGAATCCCGAAGGGAGCCAGCGCGTCGATGACAGCGTTGGCCACGGCGGCAGGGGAGGCGATGGTGCCGGCCTCGCCGACTCCTTTCACGCCCAGCGGGTTGTGAGGACACGGTGTGACGGTGCGGTCGGTCTCGTAGCTGGGCAGCCGGTGAGCCTTGGGCAAGGCGTAGTCCATGAGAGTGGCGGTGATCAGCTGACCGTTGTCGTCGTATACCGTGTTCTCCCACAACGCTTGGCCGATACCCTGGGCCAGGCCGCCATGGACCTGGCCGTCGACGATCATCGGATTGATGACGTTCCCCACGTCGTCGACGCAGATGTAGCGCACCAGATCGGTGTCTCCTGTTTCCCGATCCACTTCGACGACGGCGATGTGGGTACCGAACGGATAGGTGAAGTTGGCGGGATTGTAGAAGCTGCTCTCCTCCAATCCCGGCTCGACGTTGTCGGGTAGATCGTGTGCGAGATAGGCCTGCAGCACCACGTCTCCCCAGGCTAGAGCTTTGTCGGGGACGCCGCGCACGTCAAACGCGCCGTCGTCGAAGACGACGTCGTCCTCGTTGGCTTCCAGGAGGTGCGCTGCAATCTTCCGGCCCTTGGTGATGACCTTGTCTGCGGCGTTCGCGATGGCGCTGCCACCCACTGCTGCCGAACGGCTGCCGTAGGTACCCATGCCGAACTGAACCTTGCCGGTATCGCCCTGAACGACGTCCACCTGGTCGACATCGATGCCGAACTTCGATGCCACGATCTGGGCGAACGTCGTTTCGTGGCCCTGGCCGTGTCCCGAAGAGCCGGAGAAGACAGTCACGGTACCGGTGGGGTGTATCTGCACCTTGGCGCTTTCCCACAGACCAGCCTGCGCACCGAGCGCTCCGACCACTTGCGACGGTGCGATGCCGCACGCCTCGATAAAGGAACAGACGCCGATTCCGAGCAGTTTGCCTTCGCCGCGGGAAAGGACCTCTTCGCGTCGGCGCTTCTGCTCCATGCGAAGCTGGGCATAGTCTGAGTTCGCTACAGCTTTCTCCAATGCGCCGATGTAGTTACCCGAGTCGTACTCGAGCGCTACCTGCGTGGCATAAGGGAAGGCCTCGGGGGCGACGAAGTTACGCCGCCGCATCTCGACGGGATCGATGCTCAGCTCGGCGGCGGCCAGATCTACGAGCCGCTCGACGATGAACGTTGCTTCAGGCCTACCCGCACCGCGATAGGCATCGACCGGAGCGGTGTTGGTAAACGTGCCCACCACCCGCGTGAAGATCGCGGGAATGTCGTATTGACCCGATAGAAGAGTCCCGTGAAGCCAGGTAGGTATCGCCGGCGCGAAGGTCGAAAGGTAGGCGCCCATCGACGCGAAGGTCTCGGCACGAAGCCCCAAGATCTTGCCGTGGTCGTCCATCGCCAGCTCGGCATGGGTCACGTGGTCTCGCCCGTGGGCGTCCGTGAGATTGGTTTCGCTGCGGGTGGCGGTCCACTTCACCGGCCGGTGCAACTTCATCGAGCACCAGGAGACGATGGCCTCGTCCGGGTAGTGGTGGATCTTCGAGCCGAACCCGCCCCCGACCTCCGGAGCGATGACTCGGATCTTGTGCTCCGGTAGTCCAACCGAAGCCAAGGTCATCAGCAGGCGGTGGACGTGCGGATTCTGCGAGGTCATGGTGAGCGTCAGCTCACCGCTGATCTCGTCCCACTCGGCCAGAGCCGACCTGGGCTCGATGGCATGGGGAATCAGCCGACTGTTGCGCAGGTCGACCGACACAACGTGGGGCGCCCCGGCGAAGACAGCGTCAGTCTTCTCCTGGTCTCCTAGATTCCAGTCGAAAGAAATGTTGTTCGGGGCTTCGTCATGGATCTGCGGCGCATCATCTCCGGTGGTCGCCTTGGCATCGACCGTCGCTTCGAGGGGTTGGTAGTCGACGACGACCGCATCGGCGGCATCGCGTGCGATGTAGCGGTCCGTGGCGACCACCACGGCAACTCCGTCGCCCACATGCCGAACTCGTTCCTTCGCCAGGATGGGGTGGGGCGGAGTCTTGATGTCTGGCAGTAGCCAGCAAGTGGGTACGACGCCAGCGTCCGGGTTGTCCACCAGGTCCTCGCCCGTGTAGACCGCCACGACTCCTTCGAACGCGAGCGCTGCCACCGTATCGATGTCGAGGATCTCCGCGTGTGCGTACGGGCTGCGGACAATGACGGCGTGCAGCAGGCCGGGGCGGGAGAAGTCGTCGGTGTACTTTCCTCGGCCGGTGACCAGGGCGGCATCTTCTCGACGCCGGAGCGAGGCTCCAAAAGGATCCTGCTTTGCCGTGGGGCTCACGACTCACCTCCCATCTGTTCCGCGGCACGGCGCACGGCCTTGACGATGTTGTGGTACCCCGTGCATCGGCAGATATTGCCCTTGAGGGCTTCGCGGATCTCGGGCTCCGTCGGGTTGGGCTGATCGTCGAGGAAACCGGCGCTCGCCATGATCATCCCTGGAGTGCAGAAGCCGCACTGCAACCCGTGTTCCTCGTGAAAGGCCTCCTGAAGAGGATGGAGTCGGCCGTTCTGACCAAGGCCCTCGATCGTCGTGATGCTGGAGCCATCGGCCTGCACCGCCAGCTGAGTGCACGAGCGCACGGCCCGCCCATCGACCAGCACGGTGCACGCGCCACACAAACTCGTCTCACAACCGATGTTCGTGCCGGTCAACCCCAAAGTTTCGCGCAGATAGTGCACGAGGAGCTGGCGCGGTTCGACCTCATGGTCATGGCTCGTGCCATTGACCTCGACTCGGATCTTCTGACCCATCCTGGCCTCCTTGACCTCGGTTAGGGGACTGGGGTGAATGACCTGACGATGCGAACGTGCTGCCTCGAATCCGGACGGGTACGAGAAACGACAAAGCCGGACCTCAGAAGGGGCGGTTGGGATGTCTCGGCATCATGAGGTATATCACGGCGGCGGTGATGCGGACTCGGGACGGACCAACCGCCTCATGACGTCGGGACGGTTGGTGAAGATCGCCCTAACACCGCGTTCTAGCAGGCGCCTCATCTCGCGCCGATCGTCGACGGTGTAGACCGATACCGGCAGCCCTGCGGTGGCTGCGTCGGCGAGCATGGCTTCGGTCAGATGCCTGCTGCCGACATTGAATCCGAAGGCGTCGACTTCCCGTGTCACCTGCCTGGGAAGCCGACCCGCGTGAAGCTCCGGGTCGAAGAGCGAGGCGCGGCGGATCTCGGGGGCGATGCGGCGGAGCTGATCGAGTGCCCGGGGATCGAATGACGAGACGATCACCTGATCCACCAAGCCGCGTTGACGAATCTCCTCGGCGACCCGGCCCGGCAGGCTCGTCGCGAGCAGCGCCGAGATCTCGTCGACTGTCGAGTCGTTCGGTAGATCGAAGATCGCTTCGGTCTTGATCTCCACGTTGATCAAGATCCGCCCCGCGGTGGCGTCCAGCACGTCTCCCAGTGTCGGGATCCTCTCTCCGGCAAAGCGCTCTCCGCTCGAGTTGGCACCAAACCACGCGCCAGCGTCCAGCTCGCGCAACGACGCCAGGTCGCGATCGGCCACCCGGCCCCTGCCGTCGGTCGTGCGGTCCAGCGTTTCGTCGTGAATCAGAACCACTTCGCCGTCGCGGGACAGCAGAACGTCGAACTCCACCATGTCGGCGCGCGCCTCGATGGCCTTCTCGATGGCCACCATCGTATTCTCGGGCGCTTCGGCGGAGAACCCTCGATGTGCGATCACCCTAGGCCACGAGCCGTCGAAAAACTCGTCGAGGGTCGACGGACGAGTCCAGGCTTCCTCAGGGCCTGCTTCGGCCGCGGGGCCACCGGCACACGAGGCCGCCAGGATCATTGCCCACGTCATGCCCAGACCTACGAGCCACCGGCTCGTTCGTTCATGCCGAGCTCTCCACGGCCGCCTCATCGTTCTCCTCCCGTTGGGGCTCGTCGTTCTGTTCCGTGGCTTGGCTCGCCATCAGATCCGAAAGGGTGACTTCCGCCACGACGCGTGTCCGATGCTCAGCCAGCCTGGCCCGCAGATCCTCGAGGTGTTCCGCACTCTCCTGTGGCAGCGCGTCCAGAAGGTGCCATTGATGAGACTCGTAGAGATCCAGGACCTCGCGGACTTTCACCTGGTACGGGTCGCAAGAGAGGAGGTAGCCGTTGTTTTCCCCGAGGTTCTCACGCAGCAGCTCTCCTGTGACCAACGGCTGGATCGCTCGCCTCAGGTCAGCCACCGACAGTGCGAGACGTTGTGCCAGGGTCTCGTGCGGGGTGATCGGCTGCTTGGTGCGGAAGCGCTCGATCACCACGACCAGGGTGGAAAGTCCGAGCCAGGACCCCTCCAGCACACCGGTGTCGCGCGGTCGATTGGCCATATAGCTGTAGTTCTGTGTGCAGTAAGCCACCTCGGCTCCGAGAAGCACGATGGCCCAGGTCAGCTGCACCGAGATGATGAAGAGGAGCACGAGCCCGAAGCTGCCGTAGACCGCCGAGATGTTCTGTGTCACGTCGACATAGGCGCGGAATCCATATCGCAAGGCCTCGATCAACAACGCTGCGAGGACACCGCCGGTGAGGGCGCTCCGAAAACGAACCCGGGTATTCGGGACCTGCCAGTAGAGGACCGTCAGGCCAACAGCCGTGACCACCGTTGGCACCAACTTGAGGGCCAGGCCGACCAGGAAGCTCTCCTTGAGCAGCTGGACGGCAGGCTGTTTTCCCAGGTAAAAGACGAAGGAGTACGTGCCCACGATGAGGATCGGTCCGAAGAGCAGAAGTTGCACGAAGGACGAGACCCGGCTGCGAAACGACCTGTGCGCCGTGACGTTCCAGATGTTGTTGATGCTCCGTTCGATCGCAATGAAGGCCGAGAGCGCCGTGATCAAGAACGCGAAGAAGGCCAGCCCGCGAAGATCCCGAGACTGCACCAGGAAGTCCGCGAGGCGGTCCGTGATCGTCTGCTCGGTGTACGGCAGCACCTGAGCCAGCAGCTGCACGAGCTCGTCGTGCCGATCGGCGAAGAACCCGGCACTGAAGTAGGACAGACCAGCCAGGAGCGGCACGAGGGCCAGCAGCGTGATGTACGCCAGGGCAGCACTCTGGATCGGAATCTCGTCGTCCCTGGCCTTGGACAACGAGAGTCCCAGGAAACGAAGAAAGCGCAGTGGATGGAAGAACAGACCCGGGCTCGAGCTGCGATGGGTGGAACGAAATTGATCGCGCAACTCGACGGCGCGTCGGACGGTGTCGTCGTTCAGACCCGCCATCTGTCCGCCGTCGGGGAGCCCGCCCGCAGCTTCACGTACCGATCCTTCTTCGTACCGGTCCATACCCTTCCCGATGAGCCGTTCGTGAGTGCAGTTTATCGCGCCACGAAGAGATCTCCGCAGCCCACCGATCCAGTATGATCGAGGCTCGCCACGCAACGTGGTGGTGCGCACGAATCACCCAGGAGACCCCCCGAGATGAGCACCAAAGACAAAGTCGAAGAAACGGTCCAAAAGGCCCGGGAGGCCGCCGGCAAGGCACGCGAGCAGGTCGACGAACGCGCGGAGCAGCTGCGCCGAGGCTACGAGCGGGTGGAGGAGAACGTGCGTCACGCGGCCGATGATTTCACCGCCTTCGTCGAAGACAGCCCGGCGCGAGCCGTCCTGCTGGCCGTCGCTGCGGGCTTCGTCCTCGGATTGATATCCCGTGGTATGGGCTCAAGGGACTGAGCTCGAACGCCATCTGACGAAAAGGAATCCGATCTGATGTCTTCCACCTACGAATCCGACGACGAACCCATCGAAGAAGCCGAGCCGTTCGTCGACTCGGGTGATCCCGTCGACCGGTTCATCGACGAATTGATGCCGGACGGCCTGGAGTGGCGCCGTATGGTTCGGTCCTATCCCCGAGCTTCGTTGGCAGCGGCGGCCGTGGGCGGCTACCTGCTGGGCCGCAATCGAGGTCTGGCTCTTCTCGGTGCATTCACCGGCTTCTTGATGCATCAGGTGGGACAGAACGTGGAGGAATTCCTGGCGGATTGGAGGGAGTGAGCCGCACCGGCGAGGGTCTCCCTTCTGCGCGGGCGGGCGAGGCGCGACAGATCCTGCACGTCTCGGATATTCACTTCGGACCCCATTTCCTGTCCGACGTCGCCGATGGCGTTACCGACCTGGTCGACCGCAAGCGACCCGACCTGGTGGTTGTCTCAGGCGACCTGACGCAGCGCGCGAAGATCGTTCAGTTCCGGGATGCGCGCCGCTGGGTCGACGCATTGCAGGCGCCGTGGATCGCCGTACCCGGAAATCACGACATACCGATGTACCGGGTCTGGGAGCGCCTCTTCGTACCCTACGGCGCGTACAAGAAGAACTTCTCCGACGAAATGGAGCCGTTGTTCGAATGTGCCGGCCTGTTCGTGGTCGGGATCAATACGGCCTACCCTTGGACGATCAAGGACGGACGATTCACGATCGAATCGTTGCGGCGGGTGAAGGAACGCCTCGAATCGGCTCCCGCGGACGCAGCCAAGATCGTCGTGGCACACCATCCGACCATCCCACCGCCGCGCTTCGACAGCCGTCGCGTCGCCAGGCGATCGCTGGAGGCGCTACATCTCTTCGCACACATGGAGGTGGAGATGGTGCTCTCGGGACATGTCCACCAGACCTGGATCGGTACCTCCGAAGAGTTCTATCCGCAGGGACATCGGCCGGTTCTCCTGGTGAACTCAGGAACCAGTACTTCGGCGCGCGGACGCGGTTGGGAGAAGAAGCGGAACAGCGCGAACTGGATCCGAATCGACCACGATGCAGTCACCATCAGCCATCTGCTCTGGCATCCGGTGGAGCGAGGGTTTCTGGAGTGGAGCCGCCACCACTATCCACGGCGACACATTCGGCCGTTCGATCTCGGTTTGGCGCTGGATGATCCCGTCGTCTAGCATCGCGTGTGAGCCGAGGTCTTCCGCTAGTCTTCGATCACTATGAGCCAACCGCAATCCATCGGCCGCTATCGCATCGTACGCCTGCTCGGTTCAGGTGCCATGGGCGATGTCTACCTGGCCGAGGATCCGAACATCGGTCGCGAGCTGGCAGTGAAGACGGTCCGCGTGGTCGGTGGAACGCCCGACGACGTCGCCGACCGCAAACAGCGACTATTGCGAGAGGCACGGGCAGCAGGAAAGTTCGTCCATCCCAACGTGGTGACACTCTTCGACGCCGACGAGGTGGACGGGACTCTATATCTGGCCTTCGAGTACGTACCGCCGGGCATCGATCTGGCACAGCGGATGACCCAGGGTGCGACCACGGGTCAGCCGCTCACTCTTCGCCAGGCTCTCCGCTGGGTGCGGGAGATCGCCCAGGCCCTGCAGTTCGCCCATGAACGCGAGATCGTCCACCGCGACATCAAGCCATCGAACGTCCTGATCGCCGAGGACGGTACCGCCAAAGTGGCGGATTTCGGGATTGCCAAGCTGTTGGGACCCGGTACCGAGCTGACCCGGACCGGGTCGGTGGTGGGCTCTCCGCAGTACATGTCGCCTGAGCAGGTACGTGGTGAGCCCCTCGACGGGCGGTCCGACGTCTTCTCCCTCGGCGTCGTGTTCTACGAGCTTCTCTGCGGTATTCGACCCTTCGGCGGTGAGACGCTCTCGACTCTGGTCTTCGAGATACTGTCGAAAGAACCGCCACCCGTAGGTTCGCTTCGCCCGTCTCTGCCCGGCGACCTGGTAGCCCTGGCGCATCGCATGCTCGCCAAGGACAGGAATCATCGTTGCGCATCGGCAACGGAGGTAGTGGAGGCGATTCGCACGTTGGAGACGACGACTCCGAGCCACATGCTCGATGGCTCGGCGGCGCCGTCCGACGTAGACGAAACGCGTCGTATCGCCACCGAGATCTCGGCGCAGATCGACGCGCAGAGTGCCGAATCTCCGACCGTACAGTCGTCGGCCCGACCTGCCTCACCCCACGTATTGCCACCGCCGCCGCCCGGCGCCGCGAAAACCGCCGACGCCACGCTGGCGGCACCCGAATCTGTACCGCCGACCCCTCCCGTCATGCCTTCGGCCGCCCCTGGGCCGGTCGCATCTGGGCCGGCCGCACCTCCGCCTACCGCCACGGCCCCGGCTGCGCCCGCCATTTCCACCGGGCTACCGATGCACGGCGGGGCCGCGGGACAACGCTCGAATACTCTGCGGAACGTTCTTCTCGGTTTAGGAGTTCTGGCCGTGCTCGGTGTCGTTGCCGTGGTCGGGCTTTGGTTCGTCGTGAAATCGCTCTCCCCGGCCAGCCTGCCACAAGCCTTGGGTGGAGAGGAGCCTGTCGCCGAAAGCGAAGGCTCCGAGGGACAGCCGCCGGAGACCGCATCCGACGATCCGGATCCTGAGGAAGCGGCCAGTGAAGTAGCCGCGGCGGAGCCGGCCGAGGTGTCCGGCACGCCGGAAGAAATCCCGGAGGACGAGGCGGCCGCGCTCGACGACCTGCTGGAGGAGGTGGCAGACGCAGAGCGCGAACCTCCCGCGGTCCACGACGACCCGCCCCCACCGTCCGTGGTGCATGACGAGGTGGCGCCGCAGGACCCGCCTCCTCCCACCGAACCTGTTACCCGACGAGAACCGGAGCCAGCGCCGCCACCGCCGGCTCCGGTCGAGCCTCGTGCGACGCCACCGGCTCAGCCGTCCGAACCACCCAGCTCCGAAGAAGAGGTACCGACCCCCGAGCCCGAATCCAATGATCGTGAGCTGCAGCGCTGGCAAGCGGCGGCGAACCGCGCGGATCAGGAGATGAGCACGGGCTTGCACTTCCGCTTCGACATCAAGCCCAAAGATCTGTACGTCATCGTGCGGGTGTGGCCGGAGGGTGAGGGCAGCATCGTCAAGGGCGCAACCGAGGCCTTCAAGACTGGCCGGAAGGGCCGCGACATGACGCTGCCTGGATCGGGTGATCACCTGCTACAGCTGTTGATCAACGGCGAGGTCCAGCGTTCGATTTTGATCCACGCCAGCGCCGCCAAGGCCCAGACCACGACCATCGCACTGGACTTTCGTTGATCGGTTCCACGTCGCCAACAGTCAGCGAGAGTCCTACGCCGGTCTGGCCCGGAACGAGCCAGGTGATTCCGCGACCCGAGTCGCGACGGCTGACCAACGGGCTCGACGTCTGCATTCTTCCCTGGCGTCGTGCGCCAGTGGTGGCGACGGCCTTGGTCTATCGCGCCGGAACCATGGACGAGGCTGTCGAGCACGGCGGGACGGCCCATTTCCTAGAGCACATGATGTTCAAAGGCACCGTGTCGCGGGGACCGGGCGAGCTCGACCGCCTGACCCGTGCCTTGGGCGGGAGCAACAACGCGTATACCAGTCACGACCTCACGCTCTACTACTTCACGTTGGCTGCGGACCGCTGGCAGAACGCGCTCGAGCTGGAGCGCGACCGCATGGAATTTTTGCGCCTCGATCCCGCCGAGGTGGACTCGGAACGCGGGGTGATCCTGGAAGAGCTGGCGATGTACGAGGGGGAGCCTTGGGACGCCCTCGACCGGGCCTCCGGCAACGAGTTTTTCAAACTCCGGCAAGGAGGACTGCATCCATACGGCTGTCCGGTGCTCGGCGACCGGGAATCCTTGGCCCGGATCGATGCCGGAGTCTTGGGCAGCTTCTATCGAGCCCGCTACATCCCGTCGAACGCCGTCCTTACCGTGGTGGGTGACGTGGATGTGGAGTCCGCCTTCGATGACGTCTCACGCTGGTTCGACTCACTACCGTCGGCTGCGCCCGAGCCTCGGAACCGGCCGCAAACCGTTGTCCCGACAGGGATCCGTCGAGTTGAGCGGCGCCACGGTGACATGGAGCGCCTTCTCGTGTCCCTGCCGGCACCGCCAGGAGACGATCTCGACCACCCGGTGTTGAAGCTACTGACGACGATATTGGCGTCGGGCCGCTCCAGTCGTCTGCATCGTGCGTTGGTGGATGAAGGCGCACTCTGTGTTTGGGTGTCTGCCGATGCGAACGAGACACTGGCAGGTAGCAGTCTTCAGCTTGCATGTGAAGTTTTGCCGGGAGCCGATCGCCACCGCGTCGAGCTGGAGATGCTCCGCATGCTGGATGAGCTACGGCACGAGCCACCCACGCAAGCTGAGATCGAGCGGGCGCGTCAGATCGTTCTCTCCGATTGGGTCTCCGGGCACGAGAGGGTGGATCAACTCGCGTTTCTGTTCGCGTCGTCCCAAGCTCTGTGGAGTATCGACCATCCTCGGCAATACCTGCAGCGTCTCCAAGATGCGGGATCCGAGGACTTGCTGAGAGTGGCTGGGCGCTATCTGGACGTCGAGGCCGGTTCTGTCATCGCGTGGTCTCTACCGCGGAACGGAGCGTGACGCGATGTCCGTGGAGCAGACCAAGGTCTCAGAGCTCGAAGAGTCGATCGCTTCGGCCGCGGCACATCACGTCGATCTCGGACGGCTCGCAGTGCGGGTCTGCAGCGTTCCGGGGCTGCCCCTGGTCTCTGCCCGCGTGATCCTTCGGGCAGGCGTGATGGCCGAGGCGATCCCTGGTTTGTCGTTGGTCACGGGACGTATGCTGGCGGAGGGCACGAAACGTCGCGACTGGCGGCAACTGGCCGTAGATCTCGAAGATCGAGGAATGTATCCGCAGGCCTTCGGTACGGCCGAATCTCTCGGCGTCTCGCTCGACGCCATGTCTTGGGACTGGGGAGTCGCGCTCGACTCTCTAGCGGAAATGGTTCTGGAGCCCGCTTTCGACGAAGACCGCTTGGCCTTTACCAAACGGCAAGTGGCTGCGGAATTGGCCTCTCTGCTGGATCAGCCCGACGTCCGAACCGGCCGCGCTTTTCTGGAGCAGCTGTACCATCCTCATCCACTCGGACGACCCCTGCAAGGAACCGAGGGGAGTTTGCAGGCGATACGGCCCGAGGACTGTTTCGACCTGCATCGCCGCGCTCTCGGATGGGGCGGCTGCCTTACCGTGGCCGGAGACGTGGATGAGGACGAGGTCATAGCAGTGCTGGGAGAAGCATTCGAAGGACGTCCGGTGGTCGAGACCTGGCCCGAAGTGCCGCCGATCCTCGGACTACCAGAGACCCGTAGGGAAGTCGCCGCTGGAGAATCGGAGCAATGCCATCTCTTCTTGGGCCACCTGACGGTTCCACGCCGGCATCCCGACTTTCTGGCGCTCGAGGTCGCCGGTATCGTCCTCGGGTCAGGAGGTGACCTGGCCGGACGGATCCCACGGCGGCTGCGGGAGCAGGAAGGCCTCGCGTACCATGCCGGAGCCGGTACGGTTTCGGGTGCCGGATCGGTCGCCGGTAGGTTTCAGATCTACGTCGGCACCGGCCCCAGGCGTGTCGCGAAGGCTGAGCAATCGGCGCGCGAGGAGATCGAGAGATTGGTCGATCGAGGTCTGGAACCCGGCGAGCTAGAAGAAGCTCGCTCCTTCCTGCTGGGCCGTGAGCCGTTTCGTAGGGAGACTCTTCGGCAGCGTGCAGACGCCATGGCTGTGGCCCAGATCTACGGGATCCCCATCGATCGTCCGGGGTGGAGGGAGGCGCAGATCGAGGCTTTGACGAAGGACGATGTCGAGTCGGCTGTGCGACGCTGGATCCGGCCCGATCTCCTCCGGGTGACAGTGGGCGTACCGAAGTAGGTCCCCCTCAAGGGCCGACGATGGCCAGGAGGCGATCCAAGGCGGCCTCTAGTTGCGGCTGGAGGCGAGAAAGCACCTCCTCCCGATTCGCGGCCCAACTGGAGACCCGAAGTGCGAGCGTCTTCGGCCAGGGACCGCCACCAAACGCCTTCAGCTCCA